>NZ_JBHUXS010000014.1:0-153707 GCF_042669245.1 Streptomyces sp. NPDC057249
AAACGCCCGGTTACATTCCGAACCCGGAAGCTAAGCCTTTCAGCGCCGATGGTACTGCAGGGGGGACCCTGTGGGAGAGTAGGACGCCGCCGAACTCCTTTTGGAAGAGCCCCGTGCCCTTGTGGCACGGGGCTTTTTCGCGTTCCGACCCTCTAAAGTCGTGCCATGCGCTACGAACTTGTCATCTTCGACAACGACGGTGTGCTCGTGGACAGCGAGCCGATCTCCAACACCATCCTGGCCGGCTACCTCACGGAGCTGGGCCACCCCACCTCGTACGAGGAATCCCTGCGGGACTACATGGGGTCCGCCGTGCACCGCGTCCACGACCTCGTCCAGGAGCGGACCGGGAGCAAGCTGCCCGAGGACTTCGACGTCACCCTCCACTCGCGGGTGTTCGCCGCGTTCGAGGAGGAGTTGGAGCCCGTCCCCGGCGTCGACGACCTGCTGGGCAAGCTGGTCGCCGACGGCGTCCCGTACTGCGTCGCCTCCTCCAGCAGCCACCAGCGCATCCGGGTCAGCCACCGGAAGACCGGGCTCGACCAGTGGTTCGAGGAGGAGTGGATCTTCAGCGCCGAGGACGTCCGGGTGGGCAAGCCGGCCCCCGACCTCTTCCTGCACGCCGCCGAGCGCATGGGCGTCGCGCCCGAGCGGTGCGTCGTCATCGAGGACAGCCCGCTCGGGGTCGAGGCGGCCCGGGCCGCCGGCATGGACGTCTACGGGTTCACCTCGATGATGCCCGCGGACCGGCTGACCGGTGTGACCGGGTACTTCTCCGACATGAGCCAGCTGCCGGAATTGCTTGCCTGACGCGTCTACCCACGGGTAGAAACTGGCCCTACGCTCGCCGCCATGACAGATGCACGGTTGCGGCACGGCAGGGCGTCCCTCGCGTTGAGCTTCTTCGTGCAGGGGGCCACCTTCGCCCTTCTGGTGACGCGGATTCCCGCGATCCAGGACCGGTACGGGATATCCGACGGCCTGCTGCCCGTGTTCCTCGCCGCCGTCCCGATCCTGGCCGGGGTGGGCAGTGTGCTCACCGAGAAGGTGGTCGCCCGGGTACGGCCGCGGGTGGTCCTGCGGTGGACGCAGCCCGTCGTCCTCCTCGCGCTCCTCGGCGTCGGCGCCGGCAGCGAGCTCTGGCAGGCCGCCCTCGCGCTCGGCGTGTTCGGGCTGGCCGTCGGCGCGCTGGACGCGTCCATGAACATGATGGGCGTCAGCCTCCAGCGGGCGTACGGGCGCTCCATCATGCTCGGGTTCCACGCCGCGTACAGCCTGGGCGGGATCGCGGGGGCCTCGATGGCCTGGGCCGGGGCGCATTGGGACCTGTCGTTGCTGGTCTCGTACCTTCCGGCGGTCGTGGTGATGCTGCCCGCGGCGTTCGCCGGGAGCCGGTGGTACGTCGAGGGCGCTGACGGGACACCGGGCGCCGACCCGGAGAAGGGGGCGGCCCGGGCGGTGTCCTTCCGGCTGCTGCTGCCGCTGTGCCTGGTCATGGCGTTCGCGTACATCGGGGACTCGACGGTCTCCAACTGGAGCGCGAAGTACCTCCAGGACGTGCTGGGCAGTTCGGAGCAGCTGTCCACCGTCCCGTACAACGTCTACATGGTGACGACGCTGCTGGGGCGGGCCGTCGGGGACCTCGGGGTGCGGCGGTTCGGGGCGGTGGCCGTGGTGCGGAGCGGGAGCGTGCTGGCGGCGGGCGGGTTCGCCGTGGTGGCCGCGGCCGGCGGTGCGTGGACCGGGATGCTCGGGTTCACCCTGCTGGGGCTCGGGCTGTGCGTGATCGTGCCGCAGACCTTCGCCGCGGCCGGGCGGATGTTCCCCGGGGCGAGCGACACCGCGATCGCCCGGCTGAACATCTTCAACTACGTGGGGTTCCTCGTCGGCTCCCCGCTCGTCGGGGCGCTCGGGGACGCCTGGAGCTACCGGGGCGCGATGCTCGTCCCGATGGTGCTGGTCCTCGCGACGCTCCTGTACGCCAAGTCGTTCGGCGCGGAACCCGCCCGATACGGTGGCGGGCATGAGCGGCCGCGCACAGCTGATGTGGGATGACGCAGTAACGGGTTACGACTTCGGGGAGAGCCACCCGATGGACCCGGTCAGGCTCGCCCTGACGATGGGCCTGGTGCGGGCGTTCGGCCTCGACCGGGCGGTCGACGTGGTGGCGGCCAAGCCGGCCGGGGACTCCACGCTGCGGCTCGTGCACCGGCCGGACTACGTGGCGGCGGTGAAGGCCGCGTCCGCCGACCCCCGCTCGGCCGACCAGAAGTACGGCATCGGGACCGTGGACGACCCCGCGTTCGCCGGGATGCACGAGGTGTCCGCGCTGATCGCCGGGCAGTCCGTGGCCGCCGCCGAGGCGGTCTGGCGCGGCGAGACCCGGCACGCGGTGAACTTCACCGGCGGGCTGCACCACGCGATGCCCGGCGGCGCGGCCGGCTTCTGCGTCTACAACGACCCGGCGCTCGCCATCGCCCGGCTCCTGGAGCTGGGCGCCGAGCGCGTCGCGTACGTCGACGTCGACGTCCACCACGGCGACGGTGTGCAGGCCGCCTTCTGGGAGGACCCCCGCGTCCTGACGGTCTCCCTGCACGAGCACCCGCGCACCCTGTTCCCGCAGACCGGCTGGCCGGAGGAGACCGGGGCGGGGAGCGGCGAGGGCGGGGCGGTGAACGTGGCGCTGCCGGCCGGGACCGGGGACGCGGGGTGGCTGCGGGCGTTCCACGCGGTGGTGCCCGAGCTGCTGGCGGACTTCCGGCCGCAGGTGCTGGTGACGCAGCACGGGGCGGACACGCACTTCGAGGACCCCTTGGCGCACCTGGCGGTGTCGCTGGACGCGCAGCGCTCGGTGATGGCCGCGTGCCACGACCTGGCGCACACGTACGCGGACGACGGGCGCTGGGTGGCGCTCGGCGGCGGCGGTTACGCGGTGGTGGACGTGGTGCCCAGGTCCTGGACGCATCTGGTGGGCATCGCGGCGCACGCCCCGGTGGACCCGGAGTCGGTGATCCCGTCGTCGTGGCGGGACGAGGTGTACGCGCGGACCCGGCAGCCGGGTCCCGCGCGGATGACGGACGGGCGGACGCCGTCGTGGTCGGCGTGGGAGGACGGGTACGACCCGGCGGACCGGTTGGACCAGGCGGTGCTCGCGACGCGGCGGGCGGCGTTCCCGCTGCGGGGGCTGCTCACCTGACGGGTTCGGTTACGGGGGCGAGCACGGTTTACGCCGACTGTGGGGCGTAATCGGGCTTTTGGCCCCTGGGCGGGCCGGGTGGGGCAGCATCGGTGGGGTGTTGAGCACCGGAGCGCTGCGTGCGCATCTGCTGGCGGCCCGGCTGGCCGGGCCCGTGGCCACCTCGCGTGAGGTGAGCCTGCGGAGTTATCGGCTGTTCGCGGCCAGGGACCCCCGGGTGACGCTCGGCCTCGACCCGGAACGGGGCTGGGACGAGCGCGCGTTGCTGTCGTTGATGGCGGACAGGTGCGGGGTCTCGGACGATCCCGCGCATGTGTCCGGGCCCGATGTCATCGATCCGGAGCGGACGGTGGCGGGGCTCGACGCGTTCGCCGTAAGGCTGGCGGATGCGGCGGCCCGGCGGGTGCCGGTGCTGTTCGGGACGGGGCATCCGCATCGGCTGATCGGTTTCTACGCGGCGCTGGCAGACGCTTTGTCGTCGGCCGGCTGCCCTGTCCTCACCCCGGCGCAGGGGCGATGTATCGACATAACGACTCGGTTTGGCGTACGTACGTACAGCCTCGACTACGTACGGGGTGTCGCGCTGGTGCGTGAACCCGGCGCGGGGGCGGCCGGTGGTGGCACCGGCGCACACTCCCATTCGCCGCTGCCCGTGCGGGTGGCCCTGGAGGCCGCCGCAGCCGGACGCGGGCCCGTTCCGGAGTTGGTCGTCGGGGACCACGGATGGGTCTGCGGGGCAGGTCAGCTGGGCATCGAGGCGATCGGGCTGGCCGATACGGACGATCCCGCGCTGTTCGTCGGGGAGGCCGAGGGGCGGGTGGCGGTGACCGTTCCGCTGGACGACGCGGTGCGGTCCGCGTATTACCTGCCGCTCACGCGCTATGTACTCAATCGGGCGTGTCTGTCACAGTAGCGGCCGATCGTCTCTCCTCTTCCCCACTCGCATCACCCGCCCCTAACCTGGGGAGTGAGCGCACAACGACGAAGAGTCACCGGAGGGGAAGCCGGTGCGCGTCTCGTGCGGAAGGTACAGGTGAGTCATGGCTGCTGACAGCGAGAGTCCTCTGAGCGAGGTCAAGTTTCTGACCGTGGCGGAAGTCGCCTCGGTCATGAGGGTGTCGAAGATGACCGTGTACCGCCTGGTGCACAGCGGTCATCTGCCGGCGATCCGGGTGGGCAGGTCCTTCCGGGTGCCGGAGCAAGCGGTTCACGAGTATCTGCGCGAGTCCTTCGTGGGGGTGGCATCGGCCTGACATTCCCCTCGGATTACGTCCCTCACGCGGTGGCGGGTAGGCTAGGCCGACGTAGGTCGTGTGGGCCCAGACGCCCCGCACCAGTGAAGAAGAAGTGAGCGAGGGTAGTCGTGGGCTCTGTTATCAAGAAGCGGCGCAAGCGGATGGCCAAGAAGAAGCACCGCAAGCTGCTCAAGCGCACGCGCGTTCAGCGTCGCAACAAGAAGTAAGCGAACGCAGTTCGAGAATCCGCAGCCCTTCCGCCGTTCCCGGCGGGAGGGCTGCGGTGCTGTGTGCGGGGGGTGTCCACCGGTTACGGTGACGTCCTGACCGACCGAATACGGGAGACCGACGGAAGGCGCTGATCTTGGGGAAGGTCGTGCTCGTCACGGGAGCGGCCCGGCAGCTGGGCGGCCGTTTCGTCCGGCGCGTCCAGCGTGATCCGGACGTGGAGCGGGTGATCGCCCTCGACGCGGCCGAGCCGGAGCACGAACTGGGCGATGCCGTCTTCGTACGGGCGGACATCCGCGGGCCCGCCGTCGCCAGAGTGCTCGCCGAGCACGACGTGGACACCGTCGTCCACCTGGACGTGAGCGGTTTCGCGCTCGGGGCCCAGGGGCGTGCGGCGGTCAAGGAGACCAACGTCATCGGCACCATGCAGCTGCTCGGCGCCTGCCAGAAGGCGCCTGCCGTGCAGCGGCTCGTGGTGAAGTCCAGCACTGGTGTGTACGGCTCGGCGCCCCGCGACCCGGCGGTCTTCCACGAGACCACTCCGCCCAAGTCGCTGCCCGGCGGCGGCTTCGCGAAGGACGCGGCCGAGGTCGAGGGGTATGTCCGGGGCTTCGCCCGCCGCCGGCCGGACGTGGCCGTGTGCGTGCTGCGGTTCGCGAACATCCTCGGGCCCGACGCGGACTCGCCGCTCGCCGACTACCTGTCGTTGCCGGTGCTGCCGACCGTCTTCGGGTACGACCCCCGGCTCCAGTTCGTCCACGAGGACGACGTGATGGACGTCCTGTCGATCGCGGCGAGCGAGCCGAGGCGCGGCACGCTGAACAGCGGCACGTTCAACATCGCGGGGGACGGGGTGCTGCTGCTCTCCCAGTGCGCGCGGCGGCTGGGACGGCCGACGGTGCCGATGCTGCTGCCCGCCGTCACCTGGGTCGGGCAGGCGCTGCGGGCGGTCGGCATGACGGACTTCTCGCCGGAGCAGATCCGGCTGCTCACCCATGGCAGGGTGGTCTCCACGGTCCAGATGCGCGAGACGCTGGGTTTCGCGCCCAGGTACACGACGGGGGAGACGTTCGCGGACTTCGCGCGCAGCCGGGCGCCGGGGCTGCTGCCGCCCCGGGCGGTGGGCCGGGCCGTGGACCGCGTGGCCGCGAGCGTGCCCCGGATCGCCGGGCCCGGCGGCTCCGGTGACACCCACCCGACCCCAAGCGCCAGGTAGAGGAGCGCAGCGACGATGGCGGATGCCAAGGTCATTCCGTTCGACGACGACCGTTCGCGGTCGGGGGGCGTGCCGCGCGCCGCGCGCCGGCGGCCTCCGGTGCGCGGCACGGGGTCGGTGAGCGCCCTGCCGGGGCCCTCGGCCGCCCAGGACGCCGCGCCGGAGTCCGAGGACCCGGGCGGGGGCGGCGCGTCCGGGCGGGGCGCCTGGGACCGGCGGATCGCGGGCGGGCTCGCCTTCCTGCGGCGGCGGGTCACCGGCGAGTACGACGTGGACGAGTTCGGCTACGACGAGGAGCTGACCGACCAGGTCCTGATGTCGCTGCTGCGGCCGGTGTACGAGAAGTACTTCCGGGTCGAGGTGAAGGGCATCGAGAACATCCCGTCCGAGGGCGGGGCGCTCATCGTGTCCAACCACTCCGGGACGCTGCCGCTGGACGGGCTGATGCTCCAGGTCGCGGTGCACGACCACCATCCGGCGGACCGGCATCTGCGGCTGCTCGCGGCGGACCTGGTGTTCATGCTGCCCGTGGTCAACGAGCTGGCCCGGAAGGCGGGGCACACGCTGGCGTGTGCGGAGGACGCCGAGCGGCTGCTGCGCAAGGGCGAGGTCGTCGGGGTGATGCCGGAGGGCTTCAAGGGGATCGGCAAGCCGTTCGGCGAGCGGTACAAGCTCCAGCGCTTCGGGCGGGGCGGCTTCGTGTCGACGGCGCTGCGGGCCGGGGTGCCGATCGTGCCGTGCTCGATCGTGGGCGCGGAGGAGATCTACCCGATGATCGGGAACGCGAAGACGCTGGCGCGGCTGCTGGGTTTCCCGTACTTCCCGATCACGCCGACGTTCCCGTGGCTGGGGCCGCTGGGGGCGGTGCCGCTGCCGACGAAGTGGACGATCCAGTTCGGTGAGCCGATCCCGACGGACGGCTATCCGCTGGAGGCGGCGGAGGACCCGATGCTGATGTTCAACCTGACGGACCAGGTGCGGGAGCAGATCCAGCACACGCTGTACAAGCTGCTGGTGCAGCGGCGGTCGGTCTTCTTCTGACGGCCGCCGCCGCACCGTGGGGCCGGGTCAGCCCCGTTCGTCCTCGGCGTCGATGCCGAGGCCGCCGATGAGGCCCGGGAGCAGCGGCGGGATGGTGATGTCCGGCGACGGCGTCGAGCTGGGGGCCGCGTCGGAGGGGCCGGTCGCGTCCGGGGACGGCGGGTCGAAGAGGCCGTCCGCGCCGCCGCCGATCAGGCCGCCGGCCGGGCTGGAGCCGGCGTCCGAGGGGCGCGGCGAGGAGCTGGAGCCCGTACCGCCGTCCTCGTGGCGGGCGGAGGACGAGGGCGCCGGGGTGCGCGTGTCGGTGGAGGGGCCCGCGCCGGTGCCGGTGGAGTCGGAGCGGCGGGACTCGGGGCCCTTCTCCGGCGCGCGCGGGAACAGCGACTGGAGCGGTGCGACCTCTTCGTCTATGGCGTCGAACACCGAGCTGACCTGGTTGCCCACGTCGGTCAGCTGGACGGGGAGGCGGTCCCGGAGGCCGGCCCAGGTGTCGCGGTGGGAGCGGGAGAAGGAGTCCAGGGTCTGGATCGGGCCGAGGGCGCCGTCCCGTTCGTACGCGGCGTGGAGGAGGCGGTGGCCCTCGGTGGCGTCGTGCGTCATGCCGTTGAGCGTGCGCCTGATCTCGCCGAGCTGTTCGTGGTCGAGGTGGCCCGAGCGGGCGCGCTCCATGAGGCGGCGGGCTTCGCCGAGGCGGGTGGACGCCTGGTCGAGGTAGATCTCGCCGCGGTCGGTGTCGTCGCGGGTGAGGCCGAGGTGGAGGTCCTCCATGCCGCGCTTCAGGCCGTAGAGCGAGTCACCGGGGAGGGCGTCGGAGCTGGCGGCGGCCACTCCGCCGAAGGCGCCGGCGGCCACCCCGACGGTGAGCCCGCCCGCGGCAAGGCCCTTGGACCAGCGGGATCTGGGGCGCAGTTTGCGGAGCGGGGAGGCGCGGTGGCTGCCCCTGCTCCGCTGCTCGGGCACCGTAGGGTCCGCGGACGCGCCCCCCTCGGCGAACATGGCTTCCATGGCGGCGACGAGCTGGGCTCGCTGCACCACTTTGACCTCGGGGTCCAACTCCGGCTTCGGCAGTTCACCGAGGCCGTTCGCCAGGGCCAACAGCGGTCCTTGGTCGGCCTGTCCGGCCGGGTCCTCGGGCTGTACGGCCGCCGCACCGCGGAGCGACTGCTCCTCCAGGGCCTGGGCGAAGGCGTTCGCCCGCCGGTGTGCCGAGACGTTTGCGATCACTGGCGGCACCTCCTCTCGTCATGACGGTCGACTCCCCTGGGAATCCGGAAGGTTGCACACCTTGAGCGCTTCCACACGATCGAGTGAGCGTCTGCGGACATGGTGTGACGACAGGGGGCCTGCAACCGGCACAACGAGTGGCGCGGCACTTGGGTTACGCACGAAAGATGATCGGACCAGTGCGTGACGCATGCGACGCCGGGGCCGGTCCGGCGGGGGGAGCCGTCAGCGGGCATCGTCCGGGAGGAGCCGGGCGAGGGTGCGGACGGCGCGGTACTGGAGGGTCTTGATCGCGCCCTCGTTCTTGCCCATGACGCGGGCGGTCTCGGCGACGGAGAGCCCTTGCAGGAAGCGCAGGGTCACGCACTCCTGCTGCTGGGGGTTGAGGCGGCGCACGGCCTGGAGGAGCGCGGCGTTGGAGAGGGATTCCAGGACGGAGTCCTCGGGGCTGCGGGCGACCTCGTTGGCGTCGAGCATTTCGCCGGTGGTCACTTCCAGCCGGAATCGACTGGATTTGAAGTGGTCGGCGACCAGGTTGCGCGCGATCGTGACCAGCCAGGCGCCGAAGTCGCGGCCCTGCCAGGTGAACGTGGAGATGCGGCGCAGGGCGCGCAGGAAGGTCTCGCTGGTGAGGTCCTCCGCCGTCGCCTTGCTGCCCACGCGGTAGTAGATGTAGCGGTAGACCGTGTCGCTGTACTGGTCGTAGAGGCGTCCGAAGGCATCGGCCTCGCCGGCCTGGGCGCGCTCGACGAGCTCCATCATGCGCGCGCTGTCGCTGTCGGCGGCGGGCCGCCGGACCGGGGCGGCGGTCGCCGCCCCGCGGTTGCCGCGTCTTCCGACCGCCGCGGCGCGTTCGGCCAGGGCATAGCAGGGGCCGGCAGGTGCAGGGGCGGCGAATGCGGGTACGGCGTACGCGGTGGGGACGAAGCCGCGCATGCGTTCGGCTACGGATGCGCGCAGCGTAGCCAGGCCCGAGGCGTCAACCCCGACGTGTGGGTACACGGGACTCCCAGAGGCAGAGCTTCCATCACGAGCAGTGCGAAACCATCACTCGTCGTAGTGAGTGGCGGGTCCGGAATGCGTCTGAGGAGAATAACGCTTCGTACAGGCCGCGCTACGCCCAGTTGCACAAATCATCGATTGCGTCGCTTCTGTGCCAACTTTCCGGCACAACAAGTCGCACGTCGTGACCGCTTGTTGATCGAATTGCTTCGGAATCTGTCTGCGGGGGCGACGGGTTGTGGCCGGTGAAAAGGGTGTGCGGTGTTGACGCGCGCGGGCGCGGAGAGTCAGCGGCGGCGGCGGTGCAGGGCGACGGCCGCGGCCGTGCCGCCCGCGAGGGCGCCGACGCCGGCGGCGGCCGGGATGCCGACCTTGGCCGCCTTGCGGCCGGTCCGGTAGTCGCGCAGCCGCCAGTCGCGGGCGCGGGCGTGCTTGCGGAGCTTGGTGTCCGGGTTGATCGCGTACGGGTGGCCCACCAGGGACAGCATCGGGATGTCGTTGTGCGAGTCGCTGTACGCGGCGCAGCGTGCCAGGTCCAGGCCCTCCGCCGCCGCCAGGGCGCGGACCGCCTCGGCCTTCGCGGGCCCGTGCAGGGGTTCGCCGACCAGGCGTCCGGTGTACACCCCGTCGACCGATTCGGCGACCGTGCCGAGCGCCCCGGTCAGGCCGAGCCGGCGGGCGATGATCGTGGCGGTCTCCACCGGGGCCGCGGTGACCAGCCAGACCCGCTGGCCGGCGTCCAGGTGGGCCTGGGCCAGGGCGCGGGTGCCGGGCCAGATGCGGTCGGCCATGTACTCGTCGTAGATCTCCTCGCCGATCGACATCAGCTCGGAGACGCGGTGGCCCTTGACGATGGACAGCGCGCTGTCGCGGGCGTCCTGCATGTGCTCCGGGTCCTCGACGCCGGCCAGCCGGAACCACGCCTGCTGCCAGGCGAACCGGGTGAGCTCGCGGCGCTCGAAGAACTTCCGCTTGTACAGGCCGCGGCCGAAGTGGAAGAGCGCGGCGCCCTGCATCACGGTGTTGTCGAGGTCGAAGAAGGCGGCGGCCCGGTCGTCACCGACGACGGGGAACTCGGGCTCCTCCGGTTCGGTCTCCTCGGCCGCGGATTCGGCTTCCAGCGAGGTCTTCCGCGCGGCCTCCGCCGCCGCCTCGCCCGCCAGCACGCTGCGGGCCGTGGCGGAACGCCTGCGGGGGGTGAGCCATCCAAGAGCGGCCATGCGGTCGAGCATAGCCAGTCGGCCCGGTCGTTCCGCTTCCACCGTGGTCCCGTGGTGTGAACTCCTGGTGTCCGCGGGCTCCGGGAGGGGGCCGAGAATGAGAGGTATGAGTGCCTTGCTGCGACGTAGGAAGAAGAACCCCGCCGAGCGCGTGGTGACCCTGGTGGGGAAGCCCGGCTGCCACCTCTGCGACGACGCCCGCGCGGTGGTCCGGGCGGTCTGCGAGGAGACCGGCGCCTCCTGGGAGGAGAAGGACATCACCCGGGACGAGGAGCTGTACCGGGAGTACTGGGAGCAGATCCCGGTGGTCCTCGTGGATAACGAACAGCACACGTTCTGGCGGGTCGACCCGGCGAGACTGCGCAGCGCGCTGCTTTCCTGAGGGAAACCCGGTTACCATCGTGGGCGTTTTGAGTGGTCTCGGGGGCGTAGTCGTGAGGAGTGTGTGCCGCTTTGCCCCCTTCGGGCCTGCAACGGGCTGATGCGATCCATGGTTCCTGGATCGCGCGACGGATGTGCGTGACCCCGGTCACTTTGACCGGACAAACCGGACACAATCTTTGTGCACGCGTTCACAAAGACATAGCCTGCATTCGACGGGGCGGTCTAGGGACACACGGCCGCCTAAAGCCCCGCTCATCCCGCAGGAGCACCGTGGCAACTGGCCGAAATCACCGACCGGCGACCCGTAGCCGAGGAATTCCCGAGGCCACCGTCGCCCGACTTCCGCTGTATCTCCGCGCGCTGACCGCGCTCTCCGAGCGCTCGGTCCCCACGGTCTCCTCCGAGGAGCTCGCCGCGGCGGCGGGGGTCAACTCCGCGAAGCTGCGCAAGGACTTCAGCTATCTCGGCTCGTACGGGACGCGCGGCGTCGGCTACGACGTCGAATATCTCGTCTACCAGATCTCGCGCGAGCTCGGCCTCACCCAGGACTGGCCGGTCGCCATCGTCGGCATCGGCAACCTCGGCGCGGCCCTCGCCAACTACGGCGGCTTCGCCTCCCGCGGCTTCCGCGTCGCCGCGCTCATCGACGCCGACCCGGCGATGGCCGGTACGCCCGTCGCGGGCATCCCCGTCCAGCACGCCGACGACCTCGACCGCATCATCAGCGAGAACGGCGTCTCCATCGGCGTGATCACCACGCCGCCCGGCGCCGCCCAGCAGGTGTGCGACCGGCTCGTCGCCGCCGGGGTCACCTCGATCCTGAACTTCGCGCCCACCGTCCTCTCCGTGCCCGACGGCGTCGACGTGCGCAAGGTGGACCTCTCCATCGAGCTCCAGATCCTCGCCTTCCACGAGCAGCGCAAGGCCGGTGAGGAGGGCGTCGACACCGCGCCCGACCCCGCCGCGCCGCCCGTGCGCTCCACCCCCACCGGCCGGAAGGGACCCGACGGGGACATGCCCGCCGTGATGCCGGCATGAGCCTGCTCCTCGTGGGTCTGAGCCACCGCAGCGCCCCCGTCTCCGTACTGGAACGCGCCTCGCTGGCCGCCGACACCCAGGCCAAGCTGCTGCAGGACGTCCTGGCCGCCGAGCCCGCGGCCGAGGCCGCCGTCCTCGCCACCTGCAACCGCATCGAGCTGTACGCCGACGTGGACAAGTTCCACGCGGGCGTCGCCGAGCTGTCCACGCTCCTCGCCCAGCACAGCGGCGTCGGTCTTGACGAGCTGACTCCGTATCTCTACGTGCACTACGAGGACCGGGCCGTCCACCACCTGTTCTCGGTGGCCTGCGGGCTCGACTCGATGGTCGTCGGCGAGGGCCAGATCCTCGGCCAGATCAAGGACGCGCTCGCCCTCGGCCAGGAGCTGCACACCGCCGGGCGGCTGCTCAACGACCTCTTCCAGCAGGCCCTGCGCGTCGGCAAGCGCGCCCACAGCGAGACCGGGATCGACCGGGCCGGGCAGTCGCTCGTCACCTTCGGCCTGGAACAGCTCGCCGACGGCCCCGACACCGCCGCCTGGGCCAAGGGCAAGCGCGCCCTGGTCATCGGCGCCGGCTCCATGTCCTCGCTGGCCGCCGCCACGCTGGCCCGCTCCGGCGTCGCCGAGATCGCCGTCGCCAACCGCACCCGGGCCCGCGCCGACCGCCTGGTCGAGATCCTGAACCAGCCCGGCGGCACGGGGGTGCGCGCCCGGGCCGTGGAGATGGCCGAGGTCCCCGGCGAACTGACACGTGCCGACATCGCCGTCTCCTGCACCGGCGCCACCGGACTCGTGCTCACCGCACAGGCCGTCGCCGGCGCGCTCGGCCTCGACCACGTGCCCGATCCGGCGAGCGGCCTGATCCCGGCCCAGTCCACCGGGCCCGAGCGCCTGGCATTGCTGGACCTCGCCATGCCGCGCGACATCGACGTGGCGGCCGGCCGCCTCGACGGTGTGCGCCTCGTCGACATCGAGTCGCTCGCGGAGGCGTCGGCCGACGCCCCGATGGCCGCCGATGTGGACCAGGTGCGCACCATCGTCGCCGACGAGGTCGCAGCCTTCGGGGCCGCGCAGCGCGCCGCCCACATCACCCCGACCGTCGTCGCCCTGCGCACGATGGCCGCCGGTGTGGTGGCGGACGAGATCGCCCGGCTGGACGGGCGCCTCCCCGACCTGGACGAGAAGCAGCGCGCCGAGATCACGCAGACGGTGCGCCGCGTGGTCGACAAGCTCCTGCACGCGCCCACCGTGCGGGTCAAGCAGCTCGCCAGCGAGCCCGGCGGCGCCGGGTACGCGGACGCGCTGCGTGAACTCTTCGACCTCGACCCGCAGACGGTCGCCGCCGTCTCCCGGGCAGACCTGAACGACCCGAATCGAGGGCGGTCATGACCGACAACTCACCCCTGCGACTGGGGACCAGGCGCAGCAAGCTCGCCATGGCCCAGTCCGGCCACGTCGCCGATGCGGTCAGCGAGGTGACCGGGCGCGCCGTCGAACTCGTGGAGATCACCACGTACGGGGACACCTCCCGGGAGCACCTGGCGCAGATCGGCGGGACCGGCGTGTTCGTCGCCGCGCTGCGCGACGCGCTGCTGCGCGGCGAGGTGGACTTCGCCGTCCACTCGCTCAAGGACCTGCCGACCGCGCAGCCCGAGGGCCTGGTGCTGGCCGCCGTGCCGGTGCGCGAGGACTCCCGCGACGTGCTGATCGCCCGGGACGGGCTGACCCTCGCGGAGCTGCCGTCCGGCGCCCGCGTCGGCACCGGCTCGCCGCGGCGCATGGCCCAGCTCAACGCGTACGCCCGAAGCCACGGCCTCGACATCGAGACCGTTCCGATCCGCGGCAACGTCGACACCCGGATCGGGTTCGTACGCGACGGAGAGCTGGACGCGGTGGTTCTCGCCGCGGCCGGGCTCAGCCGTCTGGGCCGCAGCGGTGAGGTGACCGACTTCCTGTCGGCCGACACCGTGCTGCCCGCTCCCGGCCAGGGAGCACTGGCGATCGAGTGCGCTGCGAGCAGCGCCGACCTCGCCGCCGCGCTCGCCGAGCTCGACGACCCGTACACCCGGGCCGCCGTGACCGCCGAGCGTGCCCTGCTCGCCGCCCTGGAGGCCGGCTGCTCCGCACCCGTGGGTGCGCTGGCCGACCTCCTCGCCGACGGTCAGGCTGTCAACGAACTGCGCCTGCGCGGTGTCGTCGGTTCCACCGACGGTGCCTCGCTGGTGCAGATGTCCACCACCGGTCCCGTTCCCACGTCGCACGACGACGCGGCGGCGATCGGTCGCGAACTCGCGGCCGAGATGCTTGCCAAGGGTGCGGCCGGTCTTATGGGGGAGCGAGCACTTTGAGCCCCACCGGCCCCGCCGCATCCGATTTCCCGGTCCACTCCGCAGGGCACGTCACCTTCCTCGGCGCCGGTCCCGGCGACCCGGGACTGCTGACCCTGCGCGCCGTCGAGGCGCTTGCGAGCGCGGACGTCCTTGTCGCCGAACCGGATGTTCTCGGCGTCGTCCGCTGCCATGCGCGGGCAGGGGTAAGCACCCCTGAGCTGGCGGTTGTTGACGTGCAGTCAACACCCGCCGGGGTGCCCGTTCTCAGGGATGCCGCCAATCTTGTCATGGAGGCCGCGAAGGGCGGCAGGCGGGTCGTCCGTGCCGTGGCCGGAGACCCCGGCCTGGACGGGAACGCCGCCGCCGAGATGCTGGCCTGCGCCTCCGCCGGCATTCCCTTCGAGGTCGTCCCGGGCGTCGCGAACGCCGTCGGGGTGCCCGCGTACGCCGGGGTGCCGCTGCGGGACGCGCAGGGCGCGGACGTGCGGTTCGTCGACGCCCGTACGGCCACCGACCGCTGCTGGAGCGAGGTCGGCGCGAGCGACGCCACGTGCGTCATCTCGACGTCGCTCGACGCGGTGGCCGCCGCCGCCGGCGAGCTGGTCGCGGCGGGCCGCAAGCCCGACACCCCGCTGACCGTCACGGCCGGCGGCACGACCACGCGCCAGCGCACCTGGACGGCGACCCTCGGAACCATCGCCCAGGTCTTCAAGCAGGGCAAGGTGCTCCCGTCGCCGGAGGGGCACCAGCCGGTCATAGCCGTGGTCGGGGAGCGCAGCTCCGCCGCCCAGCGCGACCAGCTCGCGTGGTTCGAGTCCAAGCCGATGTTCGGCTGGAAGGTCCTCGTGCCGCGTACGAAGGAGCAGGCGGCCTCGCTCTCCGACCAGCTGCGGTCCTACGGCGCCGTGCCGCACGAGGTGCCGACGATCGCCGTCGAGCCGCCGCGTACGCCCCAGCAGATGGAGCGGGCGGTCAAGGGCCTGGTCACCGGCCGGTACGAGTGGATCGCCTTCACCAGCGTCAACGCCGTGAAGGCCGTCCGCGAGAAGTTCGAGGAGTACGGGCTCGACGCGCGGGCGTTCGCGGGGATCAAGGTCGCCGCGGTCGGCGAGCAGACGGCTGCCGCGCTGATCGACTTCGGCGTGAAGCCGGACCTGGTGCCGTCGGGCGAGCAGTCCGCCGCCGGGCTGCTCGAGGACTGGCCGCCGTACGACCCGGTCTTCGACCCGATCGACCGCGTCTTCCTGCCGCGCGCCGACATCGCCACGGAGACCCTGGTGGCTGGGCTGATCGAGCTGGGCTGGGAGGTCGACGACGTCACCGCGTACCGCACGGTCCGCGCCTCGCCGCCGCCGGCCGAGACCCGCGAGGCGATCAAGGGCGGCGGCTTCGACGCGGTGCTCTTCACCTCGTCCTCGACCGTGCGCAACCTGGTCGGCATCGCGGGCAAGCCGCACAACGTGACGGTCATCGCGTGCATCGGCCCCGCCACGGCGAAGACCGCCGAGGAGCACGGGCTGCGCGTGGACGTCCTGTCGCCGGAGCCCTCGGTGCACAAGCTGGCCGAGGCGCTGGCCGAGTTCGGCGCGCGGCGCCGGGACGCGGCGCGGGAGGCCGGTGACCCGGTGACCCGGCCCAGCGAGCGGCGTCCGGGTGCGCGCAGGCGGCGTACGACGACCTGACCGGTCCGTGGACAGGGGCCCGGCCACCTCTTCGGAGGGGGCCGGGCCCGCCGTGTTTCCGGGATTCCCGGCTCTTTCCCGGCACCGGTGTCGGTAAGAGCCCGGTGCGCGCGGGTCTACGCTCGAAGGATGACTGTGTACGGAAACTTCCCCGGCTCGCGGCCCCGTCGGCTGCGGACGACCCCCGCGATGCGGCGGATGGTCGCCGAGACACGGCTCGATCCGGCCAACCTGATCCTGCCCGCGTTCGTCCGCGAGGGCATCGACGCCCCGGTCGCGATCTCGGCCATGCCCGGGGTGCAGCAGCACACCCTGGACACCCTGCGGAAGGCGGCCGTGGACGCGGTGTCGGCCGGCGTCTCGGGGATCATGCTGTTCGGCGTCCCGCTGGACGAGAAGAAGGACGGCCGGGGCACGGCGGGCACCGACCCGGACGGCATCCTCCAGGTCGCCCTGCGCGCGGTGCGCGAGGAGGTGGGCGACGACCTCATCGTCATGTCGGACCTGTGCCTGGACGAGTTCACCGACCACGGCCACTGCGGCGTGCTGACCGAGGACGGCCGCGTCGACAACGACGCGACCCTGGAGCGGTACGCGGAGATGGCCCAGGTCCAGGCCGACGCGGGCGCCCATGTGGTCGGCCCCAGCGGCATGATGGACGGCCAGGTCGGCGTCATCCGCGACGCGCTCGACCAGACGGGCCACGAGGACGTCTCGATCCTCGCGTACACCGCGAAGTACTCCTCGGCGTTCTACGGCCCGTTCCGCGAGGCCGTCGGCTCCTCGCTCAAGGGCGACCGCAAGACGTACCAGCAGGACCCGGCCAACATCCGCGAGTCCCTGCGCGAGCTGGCGCTCGACCTCGAAGAGGGCGCCGACATGGTCATGGTCAAGCCGGCGGGCCCCTACCTGGACATCCTGGCGAAGGTCGCGGAGGCGTCGGACGTGCCGGTGGCGGCGTACCAGATCAGCGGCGAGTACGCGATGATCGAGGCCGCCGCCGAGAAGGGCTGGATCGACCGCGACGCGGCGATCATGGAGAGCCTGACGGGCATCCGCCGCGCGGGCGCGCAGCTGATCCTGACGTACTGGGCGACGGAGGTCGCGCGGCGGCTGCGGGGCTGACGGCCGGGGGCTCGGGTCTCGGGTCTCGGGTCTCGGGGTGCGAGCTTCGGGACGGCTCTGTTCCCTCTTTCGTGTGTACGGGGAGGGGGTTCCGCCCGAGTCTCGGGACTCGGGGGCCGGGAGTCGGGGTCCGGGCTTCGAGGGTCGAGCGCTGTCGTACAACCGGTAGGTAAAAGAAGGGTTGGGGAAACCTTTCCGCCCTCCCTACCCCGTCGCGACGAGCAAGTGTGACTATTCGTGACTGAGTTGCGACGCGGCGTCGCGGCTGCTTACGGTGCCGCCAGACGCAAGCGACCCCGGCGCGGTGGACCACACCGACCGGGGTCTCACCTCAAGATCGACCACCTAGAAAGATCCGATCTCGTGGCTACCCAAAACTTTAGCCCCGCCCGGCCGACGTCCGCGCGTTCCGCTCCGTATCCGAAGGCCAGTCCCGGCTACGGCAAGCGAGCCGTCCCGGACCAGTGCCCGCCCACCGCCGATGACTTCGCGTTCCTGCCTGAGCGGGAGCGGTACATCGCGGGTTACGTCGACCGCCTTCCCGACGGTGCGGCGATGAGCATCAAGTCCCTGGCCAAGTGCCAGCCCCTGTACGGGCAGATGGCCGTCGGCAGCGCGCTGCGGGCTCTGGCCGTGGCCGGTCATCTGCGCCAGGTCCGGTGCGCGGTCGATGGCGGCGAGGGCATCCGCTGGGTGACCCGCACGTTCTGGTCGCGTACGGCCCGCGACAACGAGTGGTGGACCGCCTTCCTCGCCGCCGAGGAGGGCCGCTGCGCGCCGCAGCCGGCCGAACCCGTTGCCACGGACGCGGTGGAGGCCCCGCCATCCGCCCCGGCCCTGCCGAAGCAGCGCGCCGGGGAGTCGCAGGGCCCGTCACCCGCGTACCTCGCCCTGGCACGGCTGGGCCGTACCGATGCGCGCCTCGCGCTCTCCGCCGCCGACTGCGCGGCGCTGGAGCAGCTGGCCGCCCGGTGGTTCGCACGCGGCGTGGACGCGGACTACCTCACCCGCGCCCTCATCGCCGGGCTTCCCGAAGCCGTCGACTCACCCGTGGGCTTCGTCCGGCGCCGCCTGCTCGACAAGCTCCCGCCGTTCCTCCCGGCCGCGCAGGCCCCTCCGGCCCGCCGCTTGATGGTCGAGTGCGCGGACTGCGGTGCGTACGGGAAGGCCGAGGTGTTCCGCGACGGACTGTGCGGCCCCTGCCTCCGCAGCGCCCAGGGCCTCGCCACCGAGGAGGACTCCGGCGCCGGGTGCGACGTCCAGGACCACGTGCGACGGCTCCGCGAGCAGCTGAGGGCCCACTGAACCCCTGCCTGCCGGTCGTTCAGGAACCGAGGTGCGCGGCGAAGGCCGTCCAGGTGCTGGGGGCGAGGGTGAGCGTGGGGCCCTCGGGGTTCTTGGAGTCGCGGACGTGGACGGCGGAGGGGTGGGCGGCGACCTCTACGCAGGCGCCGCCTTCGCTGCCGCTGTAGCTCGACTTCTTCCAGTCGTAGGCGACTTCGAGGCACTGTCCGCCCTCGCTGCCGCTATAGCTGGACTTGAACCAGGCGCGTGCGGTGCTCATTGCTCTCCCAGCAGGCTGTCCAACAGGCCCACGGTGTCTTCGGGGTTGAGGGCCTGAGCTCGCAGCATCGCATATTTCTGGGACAGGATGCTGACCTCGTCGGGGTCGGAGACGAGCAGGCTCCCGCGCTGTGTCTCCGAGTAGGCGATGTGCTGGTAGTCGGGTGTTTCGAGCAGCGTGAAGGGGCCGTCGAGTCCAGCATGTGTGCGGCGATTCAGGGGGAGCACCTGGAGGCAGATGCCTGGGAGTGCGGCGCACCTGCGCAGGTGCCGCAGTTGTTCCGTGTACTCCCCGTCGTCGACGAGCTGAAGTCTCACGACCGGCTCCCAGACCACGAAGCTGATGGTGGGGGGCTGCTCCCGCCGCAGGATCTCCTGCCGCTCTAAGCGCCCTGCGGTCTGGTCCCTGATCTTCTCCTCGCTGAAGACCGGGACCCTGTTGCGGAACACCGCACGCGCGTACGCCTCCGTCTGGAGGAGCCCGGGAACGACCTGGTTGTCGTACCAGGACAGGGCGAGTGCCTCCCGCTCCAGGTCCATGTACTCCTCCGCCCAAGCCGGGATCAGGTCCACCTCCGGCAGGTTCTCCACCGCCGTCGCGAGAGCCCCCTTCGTGTCCAGCAGGTCGTCCATGCGGCGGGCCAAGGGCAGTTGCAGGGCGCGTCGGCCCTGCTCGACGGAGGCGATGGTCTCCGGCTGGGTGCACGTCTGCTCCGCCAGTTGGCGCTGGGTCAGTTCGGCCGCGATGCGGAAACGGGCGACCAGCGCGCCCACGAGTTTCATTGCGGACGCGTTCTTGCGCTGCCGCTTCCTGGGTTGCATACGGTCCCCACTTCCCACCCGCGTCCGTACTTCACGCGCGCCCGACCCGTACAAGAAAGGTGTACGGGTCTGCGCACTGCGACAGCCTAGTCACCGAGTGTGACGCTCGTCTCATGAACGAGACGATGCAACTCCCAGAGCTGCGCGAGCGGTTCTTCCGGCGGGAGCGCCGGTCGGTCCGGGAGGCCAGGGAGTACGTACGGAGCGCGCTGGCCGACTGGGGGTTCGGAGGGGCGCGGGCGGACGACGTGGTGGTGTGCGTGAGCGAGCTGGCGACCAACGCGTTGGTGCACGGGGTGCCGCCGGGGCGCGGGTACCGCCTGATGCTGTGGCTGCGGGACGAGGGCCGGGTCCGGGTCGAGATGCACGACAGCGGGGACGGCGAGCCCGGGGTGCGGGTGCCCGACGGGGAGTCGGGGCGGGGGCTGGTGATCGTCGACGCGCTGGCGGACCGGTGGGGCGTGGGGGAGCGGGTGCCGGGGAAGGTCGTGTGGTGCGAGTTCGACGTCCGGGCGCCTACGGCCAGTCCACCAGGCCCATGAAGAACGCCCAGGCCAGGAACACGGTGACTGGGGCGACCACGGCGAGAAGGATCGCGGCCGCCGGCCTGGTGCGCGTGCACACCCAGCTCGCGAGCAGCACGGCCAGGCTCAGGACCAGGCCGCAGCAGGAGACCGTCCAGGCGGTGCCGAAGCTCGCGTCGAAGCGGTCGGAGTCCTCGTCCGAGCACGAGTCGCAGGCCATCGGCGCCATCATGCTGTAGGCGAGCGCGAGGAACGCGAGCGGGAGGGTGACCACCGTCGAGATCAGCGAGGCGATCCAGGCGTGCCGGGGGCGGTCGTCCGTGACGACGGGATGCGACATGCGTGCGATTCCACCAGGCACGGCGCCCCCGCGCATGAGTGCGCGTACCTAGTCCCCGCTCAGTCGCTCCGTGAAGTCGACGGCCTCGCGCACGTCCTCGTCCGGGTCCTCCGCCAGGCGCCGCAGCAGTGACTCGGTGCCGGGGGTCCGCCAGGGGCCCACCGCCTCGGCCAGGGCCGCCCTGACCGTGGGGTCCGGGTGGTCCGCGAGGCGGGCGACCTGCTCCAGCGGGCCGCGCCGGCGCATGCCGAGCCAGTGCAGGGCGGCGCGCAGCTCGGCGGGGTCGCCCGGGTCGCCCGCCTCCTCGATCCGCCGGAGCAGGACGGGGGTCGCGGGCGCGGGGCCGTCGATCGGGTGCGGGCGCCTGCGGCGCAGCCGTCGCGAGCCGTACTCGCCGCGCACCCGGCAGCCGTGACAGGTGCAGGGCTCCCTGCCGTTGGAGTCCGGGAAGTAGCGCCAGCCGGTCACCTGGCGGACCGCTCGTACGCGGTGGATCTCGGCCCGGGAGACGGGCCTCGGCACGAACACCTCCCAGCCGCGCGGGTCCTCCAGCGCGGCCGTCCTGCGCACCGCCTCGCTCGCGGACACCTCGGTGTGGGCCCGGCCCGGCCGGTTGCCGTAGTGGCCGACCGTGACGGATGCGGGGTCCGGCAGCCGGATGTGGACGGCGACGAGTCCGCGCGGCCCGCCGTGCCGGGCGAGTTCGCGCAGCCACTGGTGGGTCAGGGTGTACGAGGGCAGGACCGGGAAGCAGAAGACGCCCTTGGCGCCGTCGGGGCCCCGGCTGAGGGCGCGTATGCCGGACCGGCGGATGCGGGCCGCGTTCGCGGCGGGCGTCAGGTGGACGAACATGGCCATGGCGCCGATCGTAGGGTCCGTACGATGCCGCCGCTCGGCTGTCGTACCCCGCCCCTACGATCGGGCGCATGAGAGCTTCCGGAACCTTCACCGTCAACTCCTTCGTGCCGTCCGAGCTGAAGCCCGAGCCCGAGGTCGTCACCGCGCTGCCGGTCGGGGTGGCGACCATCGTGAAGACCTTCGAGGGGGAGGTCGCGGGGCGGTCCACGACGCTGTTCACCGCGGCCTTCGACCAGGAGTCGGGCGTCGGTACGTACGTCGCCATGGAGTCCTTCGAGGGGGCGCTCGCCGGGCACGAGGGCACGTTCAACTTCGTGCACTCGGCCGCCACCAGCGGAAGTGACCGGGCGAACGAGTTCTTCTCGGTCGTGCCGGGGAGCGGGACCGCCGCCCTCGCCGGGATCAGCGGGGGCGGCGGGCTCGCCGTCGACGAGGACGGCACGCATCGGATCTGGTTCGACGTCGAGCTGGGCGGTCAGTAGACGAGCGCCTGGTCCATCTCGCTCTGCCAGTACGTGACGAAGCCGTTGTCGTCCCAGTAGGTGCCGGCGGGCAGCGTCAGTTCGGTCGCGGAGCCGTTGAGCGGCGCGTCGGCGCGGTCGGCGAAGGTGACGCCGAGGTGCTTGCTCGGGTACGGCTTCCGGCCGTTCGGCTCGCCCGTCAGGCCGATGGACGCGTAGGCCGCCTGGCCCGGTGCGAGCGTCACCACGGCCTGCGGCTTGCTCGTCCGGAGCACCTGGAAGACCGCCTGCGCGCCGTCGAAGCGGAGCATCGGCGCGTGGTACGCGTAGCAGGGGCGGTCGCCCGTGTTGGTCGCCGTGAGCAGCAGGTGGTTGATCGGGCGGCTCACCTTCGTGACGGTGACCTTCGTGTTCGCGCCGGTGCAGGTGACCGGGGACTTGGGCTTCGGCTCGGGCTGCGGCTTGGACGCGGGCTTCGCGGCGGAGTCCGCGGGCTTGTCGGCGGGCTTGTCGGCGGGCTTCTCGGCGGTGTCGGCGGCCGGTTCGGTGTCCGTGGCGGTCGTCGAGTCCTTCTCCGGCGTGGCCGACGCCGTGTCGCCCGTGGCCTGGACGGACGCCGCCGGCTTCTTCGCGTCGGTCCCGTCGTCCCCGCCGCACGCCGTGAGCGAGAGGGCGGCGAGAGCGGCGGTCGCCGCGAGGACGGTGGTGCGGATGCGGTTGCTGCGCATGGTGGTACTCCCCGTATATGTGTTCGGTCGTGGCATGTGTGCGGTCGTGCCGGCGAGGTCAGTTCCGGCAGATCAGGAGCAGGACGATCGCGGTCGTCACGATCACCACCCCGATCGCCAGCGCATCGGCCAGCTCGATGCGGAAGAGGGTTCGCACTGCTCGGCCCCCGTGGTCGTTCCGGTGTGGTCCGAGCTTGTGGCACGTCGGATTCCGGCCGCAACGCCCGACACACCATTGGGGATGCTGGAATGCCTGCGCGTACTGTGACCTGGGCAGATTCCACGTCCCTGGAACGGTGATCCGGGACGGACCAGGAGGGGGAACGCCGCAGTGGCGACGCCGGAGGCCGAGGAACTAGCGGGCCTGCTGAAGAAACTGAAGGACCGTTCGGGGCGCAGCTACGGGGTCCTGGCGGGCCGGCTGCACGTCAGTACGTCGACGCTCCACCGGTACTGCAACGGGGACGCGGTCCCGGGTGAGTTCGCACCCGTGGAGCGGTTCGCGCGGCTCTGCGGGGCGACCGCCGACGAACTGGTGGAGATCCACCGCCGGTGGATTCTGGCGGACGCGGCGCGCGGACGGGGGAAGGCGGAAGCGCCGGTTCCGGCCAAGGTGCCGGTCCCCGAAGAGACCGTTGACCCCGCGCCCGTGGAGCCGGAGGCCGCATCGGTGGAGCCCGAGCCCGAGCCCGCGTCGGCGTCCGTGCCCGCGGCGGTGCCTGAGCCCGGGGCCCCCGAGCCCGTACGTGAAGAGCGCCCCGCCCCGTCCCGTTGGCGCCGGGCCTCCGCCCGTACGCGGGTGCTCCTCGCCGCCGCGGCCGTCGTCGCGCTCACCGTGCCCACCGCCGTCGTCGTCGGCCAGCTCAAGCAGACCGGTTCCGACGCGGCCGCGGGCGCCCCGGGCGTGAGCGGCACGACGGCGGGGAAGGACGCCGCTGCCGTCTCCCCGTCCCCGTACAGCCCCTCGCCCTCGGTCAGCGCGTCGAAGCGGCCCAGCGCCTCCGCGACCACGGGCTCGGCCGGCCCTTCCGTACGCACGTCACCGTCCGCCTCCCGCACCACCGGTGCGCCGGAAAGGGGGACCGGGCGACCGCCCACGGTGACCATCAGCTCGTACAACTGGGAGGAGCCCTGCGGGCAGTTCTACCTGCTGGGCCAGGACCCGGCGACCGTGCCGCCCCCGCCGTCGCCCGACAGCACCCGGGGCTGGGCGCGGGCGCTCGGCGGGGTGGACGGCGGCTCCATGAAGCTGGAGCTGACCGTGCAGGGCACCTCCGCGCAGGCCGTCGTCCTGACCGGGCTCCGGGTGCAGGTGCTCAGCCGGCGGGCGCCCGTGCGGCAGCCGGCGTTCTCGATGGGCGACGGCTGCGGCAGCGGCATCGAGCCGCAGTCCTTCGACGTCGACCTGGACGACAGCCGCCCGGCGCTCAAGCCGGTCGCCGGGAAGCAGGGCGACGAGACCGTGCCCGCCAAGGACTTCCCGTTCCGGGTGTCGTCCAGCGATGTGGAGGTCTTCGACCTCGACGCGCACGTGGAAGGGCACGACGTCAGCTGGTACCTGGAGCTGGACTGGTCCAGCGGCGGCCGGACGGGCACCCTGCGCGTGGACGACGGCGGCCGGCCGTTCCGTACGAGCAGCATCGCCGGGCGCCCGGAGTACTACTACCGGCACGACACCTCGGTCTGGGAAAAGCGCTGAGCGGCACGCGGCCCTGCCCGGGCCGCGTGCCGCTCGGACGGATCAGGCGCGCTTGCGGCGGCGGGCCATGACCACGAGGCCCGCACCGGCGGCGACGACCACGGCGCCTCCGACGGTGATCGGGACCATGTTGCCGCTACCGGTCGTCGCCAGGTCGCCCTCGGGCTGCGAGGGGCTGGCGGACGGGGCCGGGGCGCCCGGGGTCGTCGTGCCCGACGGGGTGCCGGAGGGCGTCGCGGTGCCGGACGGGGTGGCCGACGGCGACGGGGTGGTGGTCGCCGGGGGCGTCGTGGAGGGCGTGCCGCTCGGCGTCGTGCCGGGCTTCGGGGTGCCGGGCACCTCGGGCAGGCAGCCGGTGAACGGGAAGTGGTGCGTCTCCGCGCCGCCCGAGCCGTGCAGCGAGGCCACCCACACCGAGCCGTTGACCGGGGCGGCGTTGCCCAGCTCCAGGTGCGCGTAGGGGGCGAGCACGCTGCCCGGCCAGGCCGCCTGGCTGTTCTTGACGATCTTCGTGGCGTTCGGGAAGTTCCACAGCAGCTTGGCGCGGATCGCGCCGTCCTGCGCGCTCTGCGTCTTGTCGTCCAGGACGAAGTCCTGACCGCCCGACAGGAAGAAGCCCGTCGTACCGGCGGTCGCCATGTCGTAGGTTTGGCCGGTGACGTTGACGATCGTCGTCGCGCCGGCCGGGACCTTGACGAAGACCTCCTTCGCCTTCTCCAGCTGCGACGCCTCGACCGAGAACACGTTCCGGCCGGTGTCCGTGCCGGTCAGCGTCAGCCGGTTGCCGTCGAGGCTCACCGTGGCGCCGGGGGTCGCCGACTCCTTCGCCAGCGCGTCCGCGTACGACCGGAGCTTCGCGAACTCGCCGTCGAAGTCGATCAGATCGGCCTTCTTGCTGAAGGTGCCGTTGTGCAGATCGACGGGGCGGTCCTTGACCGTGCCGCCGACGACGGCGTTGCCCTTCATCACGACGGTGGCCGAACCGCCGTTGTCCAGGTCCCCCCGGACGACGAGCGACGCGCGGCCCGGCAGCGCGTCCACCTGGGCGGCCGTCAGCTCGTTGCCGACGCTGAACCCGCCCTTGAAGTCGGCGTTCCCGCCGACCGCGACGGCGCCTTCCGCGTCGGGGGAGTGGACGTCGTCCCCGAGGACGAACTCGCCGTACTTCCCGGCGACTCCGAAGGCGTCGGTGGTGCAGTCCGCCGAGGCGGGGGCGGCCTGGGCGGCCGGAGCGACGGTGAGCCCGAGAACGAGGGCACCGCCGAGCGCCGCGAGGGCGGCGGAGGTCGGTATGCGCATGGTGCGTGGGTCTCCTGCGGAGCAGTTATGAAGGATCTGTGGCGACTTGGGTCATGATTCTCACATGTACCGGAATTGGTCAAGACCAATGAGGGTATTTGTGCGCGGCGTTGGCCCGGGGACGCCGGGGAAGACGGTCAGCCATGACGAGTGGTACGGACAACAGACCCGGACTCCGCCCCGGCCTCCCGGCGGAACCCCTCCCGGACGAGGACGCGGTCCTCGTGGAGCGCGCGCAGCGGCTCAGACGGCGGCTGGAACGGCTCATCGGGATCGCCGCGACGGAGGGGAACGAACTGGTCCCGCTGCGGAACGGGGACGCGATCTTCGCCGCGATGCTGGACGCCATCCGCAGCGCCGAGCACACCGTGGACATGATGACGTTCGTCTACTGGCGCGGCGACATCGCGCGGGAGTTCGCCGCCACACTGGCGGACCGCGCCCGGGCCGGGGTGCGGGTGCGGCTGCTGCTCGACGGGTTCGGCAGCAGACTCATAGAGAAGGACCAGCTCCGGGCCATGGAGGACGCGGGCGTCCAGGTCGCGTGGTTCCGCAAACCGCTCTACCTGTCGCCCCTGAAGCAGAACCACCGCTGCCACCGCAAGGTCCTCGTGGTGGACGAGGGGACCGCGTTCACCGGCGGCGTCGGGATCGCCGAGGAGTGGTGCGGCGACGCGCGGAACGAGAACGAGTGGCGTGACACGCACGTCCGCGTGCGCGGTCCGGCCGTCGACGGACTCGCCGCGGCCTTCGCGCAGAACTGGGCCGAATGCCACGACGAACTGTTCGACGCGCGCGACCGGTTCCGGCACGTCCCGCAGCGGGGCGACGCGGTGGTGCAGGTGGTGCGGGGCTCGGCCAGCGTGGGCTGGCAGGACATGCAGACCCTGCTCCGGGTCGTCCTGGAGACCGCCGAGGAACGCGTCAGGATCGCCACGGCCTACTTCGCCCCGGACGCCTTCTTCGTGGAGCTGATGTGCGCGGCGGCGCGGCGCGGGGTCGAGGTCGAGATCCTGCTGCCGGGCCCGCACACCGACAAACGGGTCTGCCAGCTCGCCGGGCAGCTGTACTACGAGCGGCTGACGGCCTGCGGCGTGAAGATCCACCACTACCGGCCGACGATGATGCACGCCAAGGTCGTCACCGTCGACCGGGTCGCCGCGCTGATCGGGTCCACGAACATCAACCGCCGCTCCCTGGACCACGACGAGGAGGTCATGCTCGCGGTCATGGACCGGGAGTTCACCGCGACGCTCGACGCCCACTTCGCGGAGGACCTGGCGGTGAGCGAGCGCATCGAGGGCCGGAGGTGGCGGCGCAGGCCCGTCGTACAACGGCTCCGCGAGGCGTCGGTGCGGCCGTTGCGCCGATTCCTCTGAGAGCACGCCGGCTCAGCGGGCCATGGAAATGAGAATGACTTTGCCGCGGGGGGTGTGGTCACGGATGTCGGCCTTCTCCGCCAGCTTCAGAATCAGCGGCCAGCCGAATCCGCCCGTACCGCCGCGGAGGTCGGGTGTGCGTGGCCGCGGGCGCTCGGGGCTGGGGTCGACGACCTGCACGTACAGCGTGTCCTCGTCCGCCCCGAAGGCCAGAGCGGTCACCGCGCCCGCGTGCCGGAGCGCGTTCGTCACCAGTTCGGACACCAGGAGCAGCAGATCCTGGATCGTCGTCGCCGCCGGCCGCGGGTGGAGCGTCGCCAGGAACGCCTTGGCCGCCGCCCGCGCGTCGGCCGCCCTGGACGGCGGGGGTTCGGCCACCGTCATCGGGTGCGGTGACGGTGACACCGCCGCGGAATCGAGGTCGGACATCGTTTCGCCCCCGGAGAAATGATTGTCGAGCAGTCTGAATTCTTCTTCTTCCCTCGCGTCCCAGGCGTATACGGCTTGTTTCCCGTACGTGGGGCGGAAGAATGAACGCCCCATTCGCGGGCAGACGGGGCAAGGAACTTCCGGCCCGCCGTGGCGCCGGAACGAGGCCGTGGCCGAAGGGAACAGCAGATGACCGACTCCGCCGACCCCGTCCGGGACGCACCCGCGCTGGTCACCCATCCGGTGCCCGACCTCCAGCTCCAGATGCTGATCCGGCTGCTCGACCGCGAGCCCCGGTCCGGCCTGCCCCTGACGCTGGTCGTACCCGCGGGGGCGCTCCACGGCGAGGTGATCGGCCACGAGGCGTGGAAGGCGGAATGGGCGCGGAGCCTGCGCCAGGTGGAGGGCGAAGGAGCGAACCTCCTGGCGGAGTTCCCCGAGACGGTGGACCAGGGCGTCAAGGAGGCGCAGGCGGACGAGGACGTCCCCTTCCTGCCCCGGTGGATTCATCTCCGGGACGCGACCCTCATCTGCGGAGGCGCGGCCCCGCTGCGGCTGCCGCTGTGGCGCGGCCGGCTGTCCGACGTCTCGGGATGGACGCTGGGACGGCCGGAGTAGGAGCCGCGAAGGGGCGGGGCCCGACGGACCCCGCCCTTCGCGCACTGCCGCGCTCAGAGCCGCTCGGGCGTCCGGATGCCGAGCAGCGCCATGCCCCGGTGCAGGGTGCGGGCGGTCAGCTCGACCAGGAAGAGCCGGTTCTCGACGACCTCGGCCGGGTTGTCCTCGCTGAGCACGTGGCACTGGTCGTAGAACGTCGTGAGGTGCGAGGCCAGCTGGTAGAGGTACGCGGCCAGCTTGTGCGGCTCGTAGTTCGCCGCGACCTCGGCCAGCACCTCGCCGAACTGGTCCAGGTGCAGGCCCAGCGCCCGCTCGGCCGGGGCCAGCTCCAGCTCCGGGTGCGCGACCGGCTTCGCGTCGCCCGCCTTGCGCAGGATCGACTGGATGCGCGCGTACGCGTACTGGAGGTACACCGACGTGTCGCCGTTCAGCGACACCATCTGGTCCAGGTCGAACTTGTAGTCCCGCACGGCGGAGGTCGACAGGTCCGCGTACTTCACGGCGCCCACGCCGACGTACCGGCCGTTCTCCACGATCTCCTGCTCGGACAGGCCGACCTTCCCGGCCTTCTCCCGGACCACCGCGGTCGCCCGCTCGACGGCCTCGTCCAGCAGGTCCTCCAGCCGGACCGTGACGCCCTCACGGGTCTTGAACGGCTTGCCGTCCTTGCCCAGCACCGTGCCGAACGCGAGCTGGTGCGCCTTCACGTCGTCGTTCAGCCAGCCCGCCCGGCGGGCCGTCTCGAAGACCATCTTGAAGTGCAGGGACTGCCGCGCGTCCACCACGTACAGCAGGGTGTCCGCCTTGAGGCCCTGGACCCGGTCCCGGATCGCGGAGAGGTCGGTCGCCGCGTAGCCGTAACCGCCGTTCGTCTTCTTGACGATCAGCGGGACCTTGTTGCCGTCGGGGCCCAGCACGTCGTCGAAGAAGACGCACAGCGCACCCTCGGAGCGGACGGCGACGCCCGTCTCCTCCAGGATGCGGCAGGTCTCCTCCAGCATGTCGTTGTACCCGGACTCGCCGACGATGTCGGGGTCGCTGATCTCCATGTCGAGCTTGTCGAAGACCGAGTAGAAGTAGATCTTCGACTCGTCCACGAACCGCTGCCACATGGCCAGCGTCTCCGCGTCGCCCGCCTGGAGCGCGACCACCCGGTCCCGGGAGCGCGCCTTGAACTCCTCGTCCGAGTCGAACAGGGCCCGGGACGCCTTGTAGAGCCGGTTCAGCGAGGACATCGCGGCCTCGCCGTCCTCCTTGCCGCCCTCGTGGTCCAGCTCGTGCGGGTGCTCCACGAGGTACTGGATGAGCATGCCGAACTGCGTGCCCCAGTCGCCGATGTGGTGGCGCCTGACCACGGACTCGCCGGTGAACTCCAGAATCCGCACCATCGCGTCACCGATCACCGCGGACCGCAGGTGGCCGACGTGCATCTCCTTGGCCACGTTGGGCTGGGCGTAGTCGACGACCGTGGTGCCCGCCGCCTCGTCCGCCGGCACGCCGAGCCGGTCGCCGTCGGCGGCGCGCGCGGCCAGCGTCTCGGTGATCGCCCGGTCGGTGAGCGTGACGTTCAGGAAGCCGGGGCCGGAGACCTCGACGTCCTTGATCAGGTCCGAGGCCGGGAGCGCGTCGGTGACCTTGCCGGCCAGCTCGCGGGGGTTCCCCTTGAGCTTCTTGGCGAGCGCCAGGATGCCGTTGGCCTGGAAGTCGGCCCGGTCGCTTCGGCGCAGCAGCGGATCGGCGGTGCCGGCTTCCGGCAGTGCTGCCGTCAGGGCGTCCGCCAGCTGCTGCTGGAGCGTGGAAGCGAGGGAAGTGACCGAGGCCATGAGCCGGCTGCCGTTTCGGTAGAGGACAAAGGATCACTCCAGTATCCCACGGGGCGCAAAGCCGTTTTCGTACTGCGGCCCGCACCTGGGAGAATGGTCGGTGCCCCTACGAGTCCTACCCGAGAGAAGGACGTGCCGACCGTGGCTCAGAGTCAGAGCAGCACCGAGACCGACTGGGTCTCCCGCTTCGCGGACGAGGTCATCGCCGAATCGGAGCGTCGTGCGCCTGGCAAACCGGTCGTCGTCGCCTCCGGCCTCTCCCCGTCGGGCCCCATCCACCTGGGCAACCTCCGCGAGGTCATGACCCCGCACCTGGTCGCCGACGAGATCCGCCGCCGCGGGTACACCGTGCGCCACCTGATCTCCTGGGACGACTACGACCGCTACCGCAAGGTGCCGAACGGCGTCCCCGGCGTCGACGAGTCCTGGGCCGAGCACATCGGCAAGCCGCTGACCTCGGTGCCCGCCCCGGCCGGGTCCGCGTACCCGAACTGGGCCGAGCACTTCAAGGCCGCCATGACCGCGTCGCTGGACGAGCTGGGCGTCGAGTACGACCCGATCAGCCAGACGGAGCAGTACCTCGCGGGCACATACCGCGAGCAGATCCTGCACGCCATGCGCCACCGCGCGGACATCGACGCCATCCTCGACCGCTACCGCACCAAGAAGGACCCCGCGGCCGGCGGCAAGGGCGGGAAGAAGCCGCAGCAGAAGAAGGTGGACGAGGCCGAGCTGGAGGCCGAGGCCGGCTCCGGCGCGGCCGGCGAGGACGACGGCAGCGGCGGCTCCGCCGGCTACTTCCCGTACAAGCCCTACTGCGGCAACTGCGAGAAGGACCTCACCGCCGTCACCTCGTACGACGACGACACCACCGAGCTGAACTACACCTGCACCGCCTGCGGCTTCGCCGAGACCGTCCGGCTCAGCGAGTTCAACCGCGGCAAGCTGGTCTGGAAGGTCGACTGGCCCATGCGCTGGGCCTACGAGGGCGTGATCTTCGAGCCCAGCGGCGTCGACCACTCCTCGCCCGGCTCCTCGTTCGTCGTCGGCGGCCAGATCGTCCGCGAGGTCTTCGACGGCGTCCAGCCCATCGGGCCCATGTACGCCTTCGTCGGGATTTCCGGCATGGCCAAGATGTCCTCCTCCAAGGGCGGCGTGCCCACCCCGGCCGACGCCCTGAAGATCATGGAGGCCCCGCTGCTGCGCTGGCTCTACGCCCGCCGCAAGCCCAACCAGTCCTTCAAGATCGCCTTCGACCAGGAGATCCAGCGGCTCTACGACGAGTGGGACTCGCTGGCCCGCAAGGTCGCCGACGGCACGGTCCTCCCGGCCGACGCCGCCGCGTACGGGCGCGCGGTCGGCACGGCCGCCGGTGCGCTGCCGAGCACGCCGCGCCCGCTGCCGTACCGCACGCTCGCCTCGGTCGCCGACATCACCGCCGGCGCCGAGGACCAGACGCTGCGCATCCTCAGCGAGCTGGACCCGGCGAACCCGCTCACCTCGCTCGACGAGGCGCGCCCGCGCCTCGACCGCGCCGAGAGCTGGATCACCACCCAGGTCCCGGCCGAGGCCCGCACCATCGTGCGCGACGAGCCGGACAAGGAGCTGCTCGGCTCGCTGGACGACCAGGGGCGCGAGTCGCTGCGGCTGCTCCTGGAGGGCCTGGACACGCACTGGTCCCTGGACGGCCTGACCACGCTCGTCTACGGCGTGCCGAAGGTCCTCGCGGGCCTGGAGCCCGACGCCAAGCCGACGCCCGAGCTGAAGACCGCCCAGCGGTCCTTCTTCGCCCTGCTGTACCGGCTGCTCGTCAGCCGCGACACGGGGCCGCGGCTGCCCACGCTGCTGCTCGCGGTGGGGGCGGACCGGGTGCGGAGGCTGCTGGGGGCGTGACCCCGGATGTGCCGAGGGGCCGCCTCCCGCAGGGGAGGCGGCCCCTTCGCGCGCGGCGCGCTCACGCGATGTGATCGGCTTCCAGCTCCTGGTGGTAGCGCTGCTTGAAGGCCGGCATCAGCTGCCGGATCAGCGCCTCGCTGCGCGGGTGGCGGACGTTGTGCCCGTCCGACAGGTGTATGTCGAGGACCGCGACGCTCGGGTAGTCGTTGTTCTCGGCGATGAACGCGGAGAACACCTCGTACGCGATCTCGGCGAACTCCTCGTCCTCCCGCGTCCACTGCTGCGCGGGCTCCTGGACGGGCTCGGGCACCGGTTCCGGGACGGGCAGCTGCTCCGGCTGCCCGCCGGGGGCGGTGCTGCCGACCGTGCCCACGTTGCCCAGCGGCCGGGTGCGGCCCCCCGGGCCCGAGGGGACCTGGTGCGGGACGGGGACCTCGACCTCGAAGTCCGGGTCGTACGTGCCCTCGTAGACCTTGGCGGTCGCCTGCGCCGGGAACCAGGGGTTGTCGTCGGCGGCGGGCTCCGCGGGGGCCCCGGACTGCTGCTGCCACTCCTCCGGGGCCGCCGCGCCCGGCAGTTCCGGATGCTGCTGGGCCGTCTCCACGGCGGGGGCGGCGGGCACCTGTTCCGGCATCGGCGTCGGCTCCGGGGCCGGGGGCAGGAGGGCCGGTTCGATGCCGGCGGCGGCCAGGCCGGCCGGGCCGGTCTCGGCGAGCGGCACGCCGTACTTCGCGAGGCGCAGCGGCATCAGGGACTCGACGGGCGCCTTGCGCCGCCAGGCGCGCCCGTAGCGGGCCTGGAGCCGGGCCTGGTAGATGAGCCGGTCCTGCTCCAGCTTGATGACCTGTTCGTAGCTGCGGAGCTCCCACAGCTTCATCCGGCGCCAGAGCCGGAAGGTGGGGACGGGGGAGAGCAGCCACCGGGTGAGGCGGACGCCCTCCATGTGCTTGTCGGCCGTGATGTCCGCGATCCGGCCCACGGCGTGGCGGGCGGCCTCGACGGCGACGACGAAGAGGACGGGGATGACCGCGTGCATGCCGACGCCGAGCGGGTCGGGCCAGGCGGCGGCGCCGTTGAACGCGATCGTCGCAGCCGTCAGCAGCCACGCCGTCTGGCGCAGCAGCGGGAACGGGATGCGCAGCCAGGTGAGCAGCAGGTCCAGGGCCAGCAGGACGCAGATGCCCGCGTCGATGCCGATCGGGAAGACCAGCGAGAAGTCGCCGAACCCCTTGCTCAGGGCCAGCTCGCGCACCGCCGCGTACGAACCGGCGAAGCCGATCGCGGCGATCAGCACCGCGCCGGCCACGACCAGACCGATCAGCACCCGATGCGTGCGCGTCAGCTGCATGGCAGCCACCCCCCATCCCCTCCCTGTTCCCTTGTCTCGTCGCCGGTGGCTTGTTTCCGGCGGGCACAGCCTGGCACATGTGTGCGAGAGGTGTCGCGGGGGGAGGGGCCGGGGCGGTCCCCGGTGTCAGTCCGAGGACTTCGACCCGTTCGACGAACTGGGCTTCTTGGACGGCTTCTTGGAGGAGTCGTCGGACGCCTTGTCAGTCGCCTTGTCAGTCGCCTCGCCGGTTGCCCCGTCGGTCGCCTTCGGGCTCTCGGCGCTGCCGGCATTGGCGTCGGCGACGGCCGCGACCGCGTCCTTGGCGGCCATCGTGGCGCCCTTCAGGATGGTCTCGGCGGACGGCGTCTTCGAACCGGCGTAGCCCGCGCCGTTGTAGTTGACGACCACGACGACGTTCCCGGTACGGGCGACGATCGTCGTGAACCGGAAGTCCTCGTCCGTCTTGGACTGGTCGTAGCTGATCTTCGTCGCCTGGTCGCCGATGCCGCTGACGGACCCGGTCGCGACGTTCTTCGCGCCGTCGGTCGCCTCGGTCTTCTTGACCTGCTTGTCGAACTCCTCGCCCGCCCGGGCGGCCCCGCTGCCCAGGGTCTGGTCGGAGGCGAAGCGGGTGAAGCCGACGTCCAGCCAGCGGTACTGGGAGCCCTTGACGCCCTTGTCGGCCAGCCCGTTCCAGGAGCAGCCGCCGCGGACGGAGGTGTCGGTGGACTTGCTGCGGGTGCCGTTCTTGCTCTTGGCCGAGGGGACCAGGGACTTGACGGTCTTCGCCTCGATCGCCTTGCAGGGGTCGGGCAGCGCGGCGAACTTCGCCGGCTCGACGACCGGTTCCGACTTCGTCGCCTGCGGTGACGCGGAGGCGGAGGAGTCCGCCTCCTTCTTGTCGCCGGAGTCCGACGAGCAGCCGGCGACGACGAGCATCACCGGGACGGCGGCGCAGGCGAGTATGCGGGTGAGTCGCGGGGCTGATCGGTGCATGGTTCCTTCACTCGGATGGCGCGGCGGTCGGGGGACGGTGGTGCGGCGGTAGCCGTGCGGAGACAGGCCGCGGCGATCGGCCGCCGGTGGCTCCGGAGGGCCACGGTACGACGGACGGCGACCGGATGCCGCTTTCGCCGGCGGGCGCGGGGAGCGGTACGGGGACGGCCCGGGCGGCGTCAGTCGTTGAACGAATCGGCCAGCTGACGGGCCAGTGCCTGGGCCTTCTCCTGGAGTTCCTTGCTGTCGGGGACCTCGGTGGACATGGCCGGCTGGGCGGTGTACTCGACGGTCACGATGACGTTGGATGTGCGGAACACCACGCTCACGGTGCGGTGGCGGGCGGGGGCGCCGGCCCGGCTGAGCGCGTCGTCCAGGAACGCGCTGTCGCCCAGTTTGTCCAGCAGCCGGGGCTGGAGGCTGTCGGCGGGGCTGCCGGAGGTGGTGCCGTCGGTGTCGGTGTCGCCGGACGCGCCCTTGTCGTTCGCGCCGTCCGTGTTCTCCGTGTCCTCCGTGTCCTCCGTGTCCTCCGATCCCTCCGTGCCCTCCGCGTCCGGGTCGCCGGAGCCGGACGGGGAGGCGTCGGGGCTCTCGGGCGGCAGGGCCGCGTCGGGCAGGTCGGCGGCGGTCTCCTTCTTCGCGTACACCTCGCGGGCGCGGTCGTCGTCGCTCACGGCGGTGTCGTAGGAGACGACGCGCTCGAAGTCCAGGTGGATGCTGCGGGTGCCCTCGGGGACGTCGGACTTCCAGCGGCAGCCGATCCGCCGGTCGGTGTCGTACGTGACCGTGGCGACGCCCTCGAACACCTTGTCCTGCTGGGCCTCCGGCATGTCGGCGGTGCCGGGCAGGAGGTCCTTGAGGGTGGCGCGCGGGATGGCGCGGCAGGCGTCGGGGAGGGTGCGGTACTTGCCCGGGGGAGCGGAGGACTCGGCCGGGGTGCTCGGCTTGCCGTCGGGGTCGGAGCCTCCACTTCCGGAGTCGCCGGTGCAGCCGGCGGCGAGCGCTGCGATGAGCACGGCGCCGGTCGCGTACGCCATTCGTCGCACGGTCCTGGGCTCCCTTCGTGCGAAAAACGGTTGCCGCCCGATGGCGGCCGGTGGACACAATGTGTATCGCACGCGCCGCTGTGAACGCCGGTCGGCCGACTCATTTGCCGATCTTGGCGCCGGTTTTGCGCTTTCAGACTTTTCCGGGGGAATCGAGGGGTTATGTCGTATGTAGAAGTGCCGGGTGCGCAGGTTCCCATCCGGATGTGGACCGACCCGGCATCGGTCGAGGACGTGGCGATGCAGCAGCTCCGCAACGTCGCCACGCTGCCCTGGATCAAGGGCCTGGCCGTCATGCCCGACGTGCATTTCGGCAAGGGCGCCACGGTCGGCTCGGTGATCGCGATGCACGGTGCGGTCTGTCCGGCGGCGGTGGGCGTGGACATCGGCTGCGGTATGTCCGCGGTGAAGACCTCGCTGACCGCGAACGACCTCCCCGGCGACCTGTCCGGCCTCCGCTCGAAGATCGAGCAGGCCATCCCGGTCGGCCGCGGGATGCACGACGACCCGGTCGACCCGTCCGGCCTGTACGGCCTCGCGGCCGGCGGCTGGGACGACTTCTGGTCGCGGTTCGACGGGGTGGCCGAAGCGGTCAAATTCCGTCAGGAACGGGCCACGAAGCAGATGGGAACGCTCGGAAGCGGAAACCACTTCATCGAGTTCTGTCTCGACGAGGCGGGTTCCGTCTGGCTGATGCTGCACTCCGGGTCGCGGAACATCGGCAAGGAACTGGCCGACTTCCACATCGGCCGGGCGCAGGGGCTGTCGCACAACCAGGGCCTCGTCGACCGCGACCTCGCGGTCTTCCTCGCCGACACGGAGCCGATGCGCGAGTACCGCAACGACCTGTTCTGGGCGCAGGAGTACGCGAAGCACAACCGCGCGGTCATGATGGCGCTGTTCCAGAACGTCGTCCGCAAGGAGTTCAAGAAGGCCAAGGTCACCTTCGAACCGGTCATCTCCTGTCACCACAACTACGTGGCGGAGGAGCGGTACGACGGGATGGACCTGCTGGTCACCCGCAAGGGCGCGATCCGGGCCGGCTCCGGCGACTACGGGATCATCCCGGGCTCCATGGGCACCGGTTCGTACATCGTGAAGGGTCTCGGCAACGAGAAGTCCTTCAACTCGGCCTCGCACGGCGCCGGCCGCAAGATGAGCCGGAACGCGGCGAAGAAGCGGTTCTCCACCCAGGACCTGGCGGACCAGACGCGGGGCGTCGAATGCCGCAAGGACTCCGGGGTCGTGGACGAGATCCCGGGCGCCTACAAGCCGATCGAGAAGGTCATCGACCAGCAGCGCGACCTGGTCGAGGTCGTCGCCAAGCTGAAGCAGGTCATCTGCGTGAAGGGCTGAGCCGGGGGCCGGGCCGACCCGGCCCCGGGACACCTCACGCCGTGCGGTGCACCTTCGAGTTGGACGCCTGGGCGCGGGGGCGGACCACCAGGAGGTCGATGTTGACGTGGCTGGGACGGGTGACCGCCCAGTTGATCGTGTCGGCCACGTCGTCGGCGGTGAGGGGGGCCTCGACGCCCGCGTAGACCTTGGCGGCCTTGTCCGTGTCGCCGCGGAAGCGGGTGGTCGCGAACTCCTCGGTCTTGACCATGCCCGGGGCGATCTCGATGACGCGGACCGGGGTGCCGACGATCTCCAGACGCAGGGTCTCGGCCAGGACGTGTTCGCCGTGCTTGGCGGCCACGTAGCCGCCGCCGCCCTCGTAGGTGGAGAGGCCGGCCGTCGAGGAGAGGATGACCACCGTGCCGTCGCCGCTCGCGGTGAGGGCCGGCAGGAGGGCCTGGGTCACGTTGAGCGTGCCGATGACGTTCGTCTCGTACATCTGCCGCCAGTCCTGCGGGTCACCCGTGGCGACCGGGTCGGCGCCCAGCGCGCCGCCCGCGTTGTTCACCAGGACCGCCAGGGAGCGGAACGCGGTGGCGAACTCGTCCACCGCCGCGCGGTCGGTGACGTCCAGCGCGTAGGCCGTGGCCTGGTGGCCGGCCTCCGTCAGCTCGGCGGCCAGGGCCTCGATGCGGTCCTTGCGGCGGGCGGTGAGCACGACGCGGTAGCCGGAGGCCGCCAGCTGCCGGGCGGTCGCGGCGCCGATGCCGCTGCTCGCTCCGGTGACGACGGCGATGGGGGTTGCGGCCATGGTCGGGCTCTCCTCGGACGGCTGAACGGTACGGTCGAACGGGGCCAGGATAGGCGGGCCGCGCCGGGGTCAGTGGTCGCGGGGGGCGTACATGATCACGGCCATCCCGGCCAGGCAGACCAGCGCGCCGGTCACGTCCCAGCGGTCCGGCCGGTAGCCGTCGGCGGCCATCCCCCAGGCGATCGAGCCCGCCACGAAGACCCCGCCGTACGCCGCGAGCACCCGCCCGAACTCGCCGTCCGGCTGGAGCGTCGCCACGAAGCCGTACGCACCCAGAGCGATGATCCCCGCGCCGATCCAGGCCCACCCCCGGTGCTCGCGCACGCCCTGCCAGACGAGCCAGGCACCACCGATCTCGAAGAGCGCGGCCAGGACGAACAGGGCGGTGGAGCGGAGCACGGACATGGGAGCAGGGTGTCATGGGCGGTGCGCCGCGAGCCGCGCCGGGAACATGAGGCTCACCGGGCCAGCGCGGCGCGCAGGGCCGCCGGGTCGGCGTGGTCGCTCGCCCAGGCGATGTACCCGTCGGGGCGGACCAGCAGGGCGGTGTCCCGGTCGCTCGTCCAGTGGGTGTGCAGGAGCGGGATGCCGGACGCCGGCTCGGGTGTTCCGGCGGGGGTGACGAGGACGTGCGTGCCCCCGCCCAGCAGTCGGTGCAGGCGGCCCTCCGTCAGGCTGAGGTCGGGTGCCCGCTTCCCGGTCAGGCGGTGGGAGCCGCGTGGCGCCCCGTAGGCGATCCCGATGCCCGAGATCATGCCGATGGCCCGGTCGGAGGCGGGGCGGACGACGGACAGCGCGCGGGTGACCAGTGCCCTGGACGCCCGCTGGAGCGGCGTGCTCGCCATCGCGAGGCGGACGATGGCGCCGCTGGCGCGGAGCACCTTCGCGCCGACCGGGTGCCGTTCGGCGTGGTAGCTGTCCAGGAGCGCCTCGGGGTCGGCCGGGTGTCCGCGCAGTGCCGCGGCGAGCTTCCAGGAGAGGTTGGCCGCGTCCTGGAGCCCGGTGTTCATGCCCTGGCCGCCGGCCGGGGAGTGGACGTGCGCGGCGTCCCCGGCGAGGAAGACCCGTCCCGAGCGGTACGCGGGCACCTGGCGTTCGTCGCTGTGGAAGCGGGAGATCCATCGGGCGTCGTGCATGCCGTAGTCCGTGCCGAACGCCTGGCGCGCGATCCCCCGGAGCTCGTCCAGCCCGACCGGCTCGCTGTCGTCCGCCTGGTGGGCACGGTTCCACCCCATCACGCGGTACCAGCCGTCGCCGAACGGCGCGATGAAGGCGAAGGCGTCCCCCGCCCCGTTGACCGTGAGGAGCTCGTCCGGCTCCTCGGTGAGCCGGACGTCGGCCAGGACGATGGACCGGATCACCGACTCGCCGGGGAAGGGGAGCCCGAGGGCCTGGCGGACGGAGCTGCGGACTCCGTCGGTGCCCACGGCGTACCGCGCGGTGAGGCTGCCCGGCGTGCCGTCCGCGCTCCGGAGGGAGGCGGTCACGGTGCCGGGGTCCGCCGTCCGGTCCAGCCCCGTCAGCTCCGCCCCGTACCGGAAGTCCACGCCGGCGGCGCGGGCGCGGCGCTCCAGGAGGCGCTCCACCTCGTACTGCGGGGTGACCAGCAGGAACGGGAAGCGGGTGCGCAGCCGGGACAGGTCCACGTCCAGCCGTCCGAAGAGCCGGAGGCCGGTGAGCGTGGTGCCCGTACTGATCAGCTCCTCGGCGAGGCCGCGGGAGTCGAGCAGTTCGAGCGTACGGGCGTGCACGGCGAAGGCGCGGGTGACGTTCCCCGCCTCGTGCCTGCGGCGCTCGACGAGCGTGACCGACAGGCCCTGGGCGGCCAGGTCGCCGGCGAGCAGTAATCCGGTGGGGCCCGCGCCGACGATCAGCACGTCGACGAGGGCTTCGCGGCCGGTGTGGGCCGCCGGTCGGGCGTCGGGGGCGGGGGTGGCGGTGGGGTTGCTGGTCATGTCGGTCTCCCGGTTTCGGATGCGGCGTCCGCGGGCCCATGACGTGGGCCGCGACTTTGCCAACGCCTGTTGGTCAACGCTTGTTGGTCAACGCTTGTTGGTCAACGCTTGTTGGTCAACGCTTGTTGGTCAACGCTTGTAGGCAAATGTAAAACGCCCTCGCTGGCATGTCAACAGATGTTGGCCTACAGTTGTTGGCATGATGATGAAGGCCTCCCCGGCGTCCCGCCGTTCGGATGTGACCCGGGCCGCGATCCTCGACGCCGCCCGCGAGCGGTTCGCGACCGACGGGTACGAGCGCGCCACCATCCGCTCCATCGCCCGCGACGCGAACATCGACCCGTCGATGGTGATGCGCTACTTCGGCAACAAGGAGGGCCTGTTCGCCGCCGCGTCGGTGATCGACCTCCGCCTGCCGGAGCTCGGAGCCATGCCCGGCAAGCACATCGGGGCGGTCCTCGTCGGTCACTTCCTCGACCGCTGGGAGCGGGACGACGTGCTCACCGGCCTGCTCCGGGTCGGCGCCACGAACGAGGCGGGGGCCGAGCGGATTCGGACCGTCTTCGCCGAGCAGTTCGGGCCGGTCGTCGCGGGTCTCTGCCCCGATCCCTCCGACGCCCCGCGCCGCGCCGCGCTCGCCGCCTCGCAGATCCTGGGCATGGCGCTCGCGCGGTACGTGCTGCGGCTCGAACCCGCCGTTTCCATGGACCGGGACGAGGTGATCGCCTGGCTCGCGCCCACCGTCCAGCGCTACCTGACGGCCGAAGGGCCCTGAAGCGCCGCTGCGCGGACCGTCGCCCTCCGCTCCGTACACTCTCCGCATGCCGCCCAAGCAGTCCCCCCGCCGCAGCACCCTGCTGACCGAGATGTCCGTCGTGTCGCGGCGTTACATGGCCGCGTACGCGCTGTTCAACCAGGCCGTCGCCGACCGGCTGGGGCTGCACCCGACCGACCTCCAGTGCCTGAACCTGCTCGGCCTGGAGGCGGCGCCCGTCACCACGGGCCGCGTCGCCGAACTGACCGGGCTCACCACCGGCTCGGCGACCCGGCTGGTGGACCGGCTCGTGCGGGCCGGTTACGTGACCCGGGCGCGGGACACCGCGGACCGGCGGCGGGTGCTCGTGGCGACCGTGCCCGAACGCATGGCGGAGTTCGGCGCGGTGTGGAAGCGGTTGAACGGCGGCTGGGACGCCCTGTTCGACGCGTACGACGACGACGAGGTCGCCCTGCTCCTCGGCCATATGCGGCGGACGGTGGAGCTGAGCACGTCGCAGATCGCGCGGCTGCGGGAGGGCGGGGCCTGAGGCCCCGCCTCAGCTCGCCACCGGGCCGAAGTCGCGGACCGCTTCCGCGACGATCGCCTCCAGGCGGGCGTGGTGCGCGCCCCGCCAGTAGACCCGTCCGCACTCCGCGCACTGCGCGAACACGTCGTACGTCCGGCGCGTCCCGTGTTCCAGGTGCGGGCCGACCGTGTCCTTGTCGGCCGCCGTCAGTGGACCGTTGCACGCGGTGCACCGGCTCCACGGGGCGAGCGCCGGGGCGAACCGCTCCAGGACGTCCCGCAGCTGCTCGTCCGGCCGGTCGCTGTAGACGTACGCGCCGGCCCAGAGCTCGCGGCGGTGCAGCAGCCCCCGGTCCCGGGAGAGCAGGACGCGCCGCTCCTTCGCGGAGAGCGCGGCCAGGGCCGGGTCGCCGATGTCCTCGCTCTCGTAGGCGGCGTCGACGCCGAGCAGCCGCAGCCGCCGGGCGAGGGTGCCGAGGTGGACGTCGAGCAGGAAGCGCAGGGGCGCCCCCGGCACGGGCTGCGGGCGGGGCACCGGGCGGACCTCGACCAGCTCCTCGGCGGCCGGGATGTGTGAGGCGGGGGCCGGGCGGCCGTCCACGAGGAGTTCGCCGGCCTCGGTGAGCGGGATGCCCAGGGACTCGACGACATGGCCGAGCGTGGACGAGCCGTCGGTGATCACCGGCGTCCGCCCCTTTCGGCGCCCGTGGGCCACGAAAAGCCTGAGCTCGGGGGCGACTTCGAGGTGGATCTCCGGTCCGTTCACCTGGTCAGGATGCCACCGGGGGTCCCGCGGTGCCCACGGATTTCAGGGCCGGAAGGCGGCGGCGTGCTCGGCGGCCCAGGTGGCGAAGGTGCGGGCCGGGTGGCCGGTCAGCCTCTCCACCCCGTCGGCCACCTCGGCGGGCGTGCCGTCCGTGGCCGCCCAGTAGGCGAGCAGCCCGTCGGCGACCTCGGCCGGCATGAAGGGCGCCATGGCCTCCTTCCAGGCGGACGGGCTCACCTCGCCGACGGTGGCCGGGGTGCCGGAGGCGTCGGCCAGGATGCGGACCTGCTCGGCGGCGCTGAGGGACGCGGGGCCGGTGAGGTGGTAGGCGGCGCCCTGGAGGGCCGGGTCGGTGAGCGCGGCGAGGGCGGCCTCGGCGATGTCGGTCTCGTGAATGGGGCTGCCCTCGCTGCGGGGGTAGGGCAGGTCGACGGGGCGCCCGGAGCGGAAGGACCCCGCCCAGCCGTACGCGTTGGTGGCGAAGGCGCCGGGGCGCAGCAGGGTCGTGGTGAGCGGTGCGGCGAGCAGCGCCTGCTCCACCGCGTGGTGCGCGGCGGCGATCGGGTTGGCCGCCGGATCGGGGGCCAGGACCGAGCTGGAGGACAGCAGCACGATGTGGCGCACTCCGGCGGTCCGGGCGGCGGTGACGAAGGCGTCGATGTGCGCCGGTTCCGCGTACAGGAAGACGGAGTCGACGCCCTCCAGGGCGGCCGGGAACGTGCCGGGGTCGCCGAGGTCGCAGGTCACGGCGGGGACGCCGGGCGGCGGGGTCAGCTCGGCGGCGTTGCGCGAGGCGGCGCGGACGGGGTGGCCGCCCTGGTGCAGGAGGTCGGTGAGCGCGGTGCCGACGCGACCGCGGCAGCCGGTGACGAGCGTGAGCATGGGGGCTCCTCGGGGAAAGTCGAATGCGTCGCGCATAGATTGCGCGACGCAGGTAAATATCCAGGAGGCGGCGGCAGCCGTCAAACGGGATAACCGCCTTCAGCCGGCCGCGCGCAAATCCAGCCGCCAGTCGTTGGCGAGGAGCGGGTGGCCCGGCGGGTACTCGATCTCGCACGCGCCGAGCAGCGTGAAGCCGGCCTTGCGGCAGACGCCGTTCGACGGGCCGTTCTCCACGGACGGGTAGGCGTGCAGATAGCGGTGCTTGTGCGCGGCGCGCGCCGCGTCGGCCACCGCGCGCGTCGCCGCCGAGGCGATGCCACGGCCCTGGAACTCCGGCAGCACCGTCCAGCCCGTCTCGTACACCTCCCCGTCCCGCCAGGTGCGCTCCCAGAAGCCGATGGCGCCCACGGCCTCCGCCCCACCGGCCAGGGCGACGCGGAACATCCGCCCCCGGCCCGTCCGGTCCGCGCTGAGCGTGACGTAACGGGCGTGGCGCGCCCTCAGCTGCTCCTCCGTCTCGGGCCCGCCCAGATGGTCCATCAGCTCCGGTGCGTTGGCCCGGCGGAGCAGGTCCAGGTCGCCGTCGGACCAGGGCACGATGCGTACGGAGGACGCCGCGGCGCGCTGCACAGAGGTCATCTCCGCACTGTAGGACGCGGCACTGACAACGGGTCGTCAGCGGGGCGCTCAGCGGGCGGACAGCGCCGTGGGCGGGACGCCGAGCGTCGCCGTGAAGTCCCGGACCAGGTGCGCCTGGTCGCTGTATCCGAGCTCGGCGGCGAGGGCCGCCCAGTCCACGTCCGGCGCCGCCCCGGCGCGTTCCAGCGCCTCGTGGATGCGGTAGCGCAGGATGACCCACTTCGGGCCGACCCCCACGTACGCGGCGAACAGCCGTTGCAGGGAGCGCGCCGACACGCCCTCGGCGCGGGCGAGTCCGTCCACGCGCAGGACCGTGCGGTCGGTGCGCACCAGGTCCACCAGGGCCATCGCGAGATCGGCGCGAGGGTCGGGCTCGGGGCCGAGGGCCAGCAGGTACGCGTCGAGCGCGGCGACCCGGTCGTCCTCGGCCGCCGGGTCCAGCACGGCGGCGGACGGTGCGGGCGGTGCGGGCGGTGCCGATGGTGCTGGTTGTGCGGGCGGCGCCGGTGGCGCGAACACGTCGGTCGCCGGGAGCCGGCGGCCCGTCCACCGGGAGACGGGCGCCCCGGGCGCGAACGGCCGGAACCCGCCGGGCCGGAACTGCACCCCGCAGACCCGCCCGCGCCCCTCCAGCTTCTGCGTGAACAGCTCCAGGCCGACGCCCGCGACCTCGGCGCACCCCGCGTCCTCGTCGCCGCAGCCCGGGTACCGCGCGAAGACGAGGTTGACGCTCGGGTGCGGGACGAGATGCGAGGCGTACGGCTGCGCGAGGTCCCAGTCGATCAGCCAGTAGTGCTCCAGATACCGCCGCAGCGCGGGCGCGGGCTCGCGGCGCCGGAACCGTACGTGCGCGAACAGCTCGGGCGCGTCGACGATGCCCCGGGTATCGCGCCGGGGGCCTCCGAGACCGGCCACGACGGCAGAGCCTAGGGCCGCTCAGGGCCTTCGGCCAGTCGCGCGGCCTGCTGGGTGTACGGGGAGGGCGGCGCGGGATGCCTGCGCCGCCACCAGGTGCGCGTCACCGTGTAGAGGCCGCTGGCGAGCAGCAGCGCGGGGACGGACAGGGTCAGGAGTGTGTCGCCCATGGCAGCCTCCTTCGGGAGGGCGGTGCCTCCTGCATCGGCAGGGCGGGCGGGGCGACTGAAGATCATTCTTCGGCCATTGAATGGCCGGATACGGCCGGCCACACCTGTCCTTCGAGCACGTGACCGCAGGCGGGGGGCGCGGCCCGGCTCAGCCGCCGCTCACCACGTCCCGGACCGCCGCCAGGAAGTCCTCCGTACGCGGATGCGTGGGATGGACGGGACGCGCGAGGTAGACGGTCGCGGCGGGCGCGTCGGCCACCGGGACGAACCGGACGCCCGGGTGGCCGTGGCTCTCGGCCGTCCCCGCCGCGCCCAGCCCGAACGCGCCCCCGGCGGCGATCAGGTTCAGCCACTCGTCCACATTGCCGACCTCGACCGTGCGGTCCGGGCGGCGCTCCGGCGGCCACAGGCCGGGCGACGCGGTGCCGGTGTCCGGCCACAGGGCGAGGGGGAGGGCCTGGCGGGCGGTCAGTTCGGCCAGCAGGACCCGGTCCCGGCCGGCGAGCGGGTGGTCGTCGGGCAGGGCGGCGACCCGGTCCTCCGTGTACAGCGCCTCGGTGCGGATGCGGGGGTCGGCGGGGACGGTACGGAGCACGGCGACATCGGTGTCCCCGGTGGCCAGGCCCGCCGTGCTGTTGTCCTGGCGGACCACGTCCAGCGGGATGTGCGGGTGCGCCCGGCGCCACGAGCGCAGCAGCGGCACGGTCTGCCGTCCGAGCACCGCGCAGGTGTAGCCGATGCGCAGGGGGCGGGAGACGGTGCGGGTGTCGGCGAGGGCGGCGTCGAGGTGGGCGAGGATCGCCCGCCCGTGCCCGAGCAGGGTCTGCCCGGCCGAGGTGAGCGTCAGGTGCCGGGGCGAACGGTCGACGAGCCGGATGCCGACCCGTGACTCCAGCTGGGCCAGCGTGCGCGAGAGGGCGGGCTGTGTCATGTGCAGCCGGACCGCGGCGGCGGTGATGGTGCCCGCCTCGGCCACCGCGTCCAGCGCCCTGAGGTGGCGCAGCTCCACATCATCCATGCCTGAGGAGCATAGTCCCTGCGCACACGGCATTTCCGGCCGTTGCGCGGGGCTCGTAGCGTCAAAGGCGCCGGGGTTCTCCCGGCTTCCTCGAACACGTCATGGACGGACGGTGCGACATGCGGATTCTCCTGGTCGGTGCGGCGGGCACGCTGGGCGGTGCGGTACGGAAGGCGCTGGCGGCGCGCGGTCACACGGTGATCGGGGTCGGCCGCTCGGGCGGTGATCTGGTGGCCGATGTGACCCGGCCCGACGAGGTCGCCCGGCTCTACGCGGAGGCCGGCCCGCTGGACGCGGTCGCGGTCACCGCCGGCGACGCGGTGTTCCGCCCGCTCGCCGACCTGACGCCCGAGGACTTCGCGGCCACGTTCCGCGGCAAGGCCCTGAGCCAGCTCGACCTGGTCCGCCAGGGCGCGGCCCAGCTGCCCCCGCACGGCTCGTTCACCCTGGTCAGCGGCATCCTGACCGAGGAGCCCATCGCGGCCGGCGCAGCCGCCTCCGCGGCGAACGGGGCGGTGGAGGCGTTCGTCCGGGCCGCCGCGATCGAACTCCCGCCCCAGCGCGTCAACGCGGTCAGCCCCACGGTGGCCGAGGAGTCCCTGCCCGCCTACGGCCCCTTCTTCGCGGGCATCGAACCGGTCCCGGCGGCCCGCGTGGCCACGGCGTACGTGCGCTCGATCGAGGGCGCGCAGACGGGGCGGGTGTACCGGGTGCGGTAGCCGGGGGCGCCCCCGCCCGGCCCTGCCGTCAGGGCCAGACCAGGCAGTACGCCTGGTGCCCCGCGTCGTGCAGCCGGTGGCTGAAGTCCTGCCACTCGTGCAGCAGCTGGTAGACGTTGAACGCGTCGCGCGGGCCGCCCCGGTCCGGGACCGTGGACCAGATGAAGGCGGCGGCGCCCACCGACTCCTCGCCCACGCCGCGCAGCGGGTCGACCACCGTCATGGGGAGCTTGACCACCGCGTAGTCGGGGTGCAGGACGACCAGCTCCAGCGGGGGGACCTTGTGCAGGGGTATGCCCTGGATGCCGGTGAGGACCATCGCGGCCACCGTCTCCGGCTTGATCTTGGTGAACATGCCGCCCATGCCGAGCTCGTCGCCGCCGAGCTCCTCGGGGCGCATGGAGATGGGCACGCGTGCCGCGGTGGCCCCGTCGGGAGCACCGAAATATTTGTAGGTCACCCCCACCCGGCCACCACTCCCGCTCCCGGCTCCGCCGCCTGTCCGCGCCTCACCGGCCTGTATGCCCTGCGTGTGCTCGGCCTCGCGCCGCCGGTGCCGGCCACGCCGGGCAGGCTCGGGCCCCGGGCCGTCCGTCCCTTCGCCCACTCCGCCACCGCGATGCATATCTCATCCACCCGACTACTCACTAGGAGGCACAGCCCCCGCCGTGCAACCCGATCATCGTGTCAGTGACCTCCCCCACGGGCGTGCGGTGAAACACCTGTCCGCAAAGACCGTCCGTGGCTCTGACACCATGGCATGTGTGAGCTTTCCCTATGACGCCCCAGTTTCGCAGACGCTTTTCGACCGCGCGTCCCTCGTGACGCCCGGCGGCGTGAACTCTCCCGTCCGAGCCTTCCGGGCCGTGGGCGGTACGCCCCGGTTCATGGTGTCCGGTACCGGTCCGTACCTGACCGACGCCGACGGGCGCGAGTACGTCGACCTCGTGTGCTCGTGGGGGCCGATGATCCTCGGCCACTCCCACCCCGAGGTGATCGCCGCAGTCCAGGAGGCCGTCGCCCGCGGCACCTCGTTCGGTACGCCCGGCGAGGGCGAGGTCGCGCTCGCCGAGGAGATCGTCGCGCGCGTCGAGCCGGTCGAGCAGGTGCGGCTGGTGTCGTCCGGGACCGAGGCGACGATGTCCGCGATCCGCCTCGCCCGCGGGTTCACCGGCCGGGCCAAGGTCGTGAAGTTCGCCGGCTGCTACCACGGCCATGTGGACGCCCTGCTCGCGTCGGCCGGGTCCGGCGTCGCCACCTTCGGGCTGCCGGACACCCCCGGGGTCACCGGCGCGCAGGCGGGCGACACGATCGTGCTGCCGTACAACGACCTGGACGCCGTGCGCGCCGCGTTCGCCGCGCGGCCGGGCGAGATCGCGTGCGTGATCACCGAGGCGTCGCCGGGCAACATGGGCGTCGTCCCGCCGCTGGACGGGTTCAACGCGGGGCTCAAGGAGCTGTGCGCCGCCAACGGGGCGCTGTACATCTCCGACGAGGTGATGACCGGCTTCCGTACGTCGAAGGCCGGCTGGTACGGCGTCGACGGGGTCCGCCCGGACCTGATGACCTTCGGCAAGGTCATGGGCGGCGGCTTCCCGGCCGCGGCGTTCGGCGGGCGCGCCGACGTGATGGCGCACCTGGCCCCGGCCGGCCCGGTCTACCAGGCGGGCACGCTGTCCGGGAACCCGGTCGCCACCGCCGCCGGGCTCGCGCAGCTGCGGCTGCTGGACGACGCGGCGTACGCGAAGGTGGACGCGGTCTCGGCCGAGATCCGGGGGCTGGTGAGCGCCGCCCTGGACAAGGAGGGCGTCGCGCACACCGTCCAGGCGGCGAGCAACATGTTCTCCGTGTTCTTCACGGACGGGCCCGTCCGTGACTACGAGGACGCCAAGCGGCAGGACGCCTTCCGCTTCACCCCGTTCTTCCACTCGATGCTGGCGCAGGGCGTCTACCTCCCGCCGTCCGCGTTCGAGTCGTGGTTCGTGTCCACCGCCCACGACACGCAGGCCGTCGAGCGCATCGCCGCCGCCCTGCCCGCCGCCGCCCGCGCCGCCTCGGAGGCCACCGCATGAGCGAGAAGAATCCCGACGACATCACCGTGGTGCACCTGATGCGCCACGGCGAGGTGCACAACCCGGAGGGCGTGCTGTACGGGCGCCGGGCCGGGTACCACCTCTCCGAGCTGGGCCGGCAGATGGCCGACCGGGTCGCCGAGCACCTGGAGAAGCGCGACATCACGTACGCCGTCGCCTCCCCGCTGGAGCGCGCCCAGGAGACCGCGACCCCGATCGCCAAGGCGCACGGCCTGGACCTCGCCACGGACGAACGGCTCATCGAGGCCGCCAACGTCTTCGAGGGCAAGACCTTCGGCGTGGGCGACGGCGCGCTGCGCAAGCCGGACAACTGGAAGCACCTGACGAACCCGTTCCGCCCGTCCTGGGGCGAGCCGTACATCGAGCAGGTCGTCCGCATGATGGGCGCGCTCGACGCGGCCCGGGACGCGGCCCGGGGGCACGAGGCGGTCTGCGTCAGCCACCAGCTGCCGATCTGGATCGTCCGCAGCTTCGTGGAGCGGCGGCGGCTCTGGCACGACCCGCGCAAGCGGCAGTGCACCCTCGCCTCGCTCACCAGCTTCACGTACCGGGGCGACAAGATCGTCTCCGTCGGCTACTCGGAGCCGGCCCGCGACCTGGTCCCCGCGCACCTGCGGGCCGGCGCGAAGCCGGTGAAGGGCGCGTCGAAGGGTTTCGGCGCGTAAGCGGGCCCACGGGGCGGCACTAGTACCTGTGTTCGGTCAACGCCAGGTCTGGTTTCGTAAAGAATTTTGTGCTATCCGGGGGAACCTCCGTGTGGCTCCTCCCATCTAAGCGATTGCCAGTTTGTATGGACTTAAGGCAAAACGACCGCAGATGGGAAGCCGCATGCGTGAGATCAGCCGAAGGGGATTGCTCGGAGCCGGTCTCGGTGCCGCGGCCGCCGCCGGAATGGCGGGGTGCGGCGCCACCGGCTCCGGGCCCGGCGCCGGAGACGGAAGCCCGAGCCCGGACAAGGGCGCCACCGGGGAGAAGGCGGCCGGCGGAACCTCGAAGGGCACCGGGAACAAGAAGGACGTCCGCGCCATCGGCGACGGTTCCACCGCCTATACCGGGAAGCAGCCGAAGCAACCCCACGCCCCCGTTCCCCTGGAGCCCGGGCAGAAGCCGCCGCAGTTCGTGATCTTTTCCTGGGACGGGGCCGGCGAGGTCGGCAACGGGCTCTTCCCGCGCTTTCTGGAACTCGCCCGGGAACACGACGCGTCGATGACCTTCTTCCTCTCCGGCCTCTATCTCCTGCCGGAATCGAAGAAAACGCTCTACCGCCCGCCGAACAACCCCGTCGGCGCCTCCGACATCGGCTATCTCACCGACGGCCACCTCAAGGAGACGCTGAAGAACGTCCGGCAGGCCTGGCTCGACGGCCACGAGATCGGCACCCACTTCAACGGGCATTTCTGCGCCGGCTCCGGATCGGTCGCCAACTGGACCCCCGCCCAGTGGCAGAGCGAAATCGACCAGGCGATCTCCTTCGTCACCCAATGGCGCACCAACACCGGCTGGGACGGCGAGGAATCGCTCCCCTTCGATTACCGCAAGGAACTCGTCGGCGGACGCACCCCCTGCCTCCTCGGCCAGGACAACCTGCTCCCCACCGCCAAGAAGCTCGGCTGGCGCTACGACGCCAGCTCGCCCGGCGGCACCCAGGTCTGGCCCGTCAAACGCCAGGGCGTCTGGGACCTGCCGCTCCAGGGCATCCCGTTCCCCGGGCACACCTTCGAAGTCCTCTCCATGGACTACAACATCCTGGCCAACCAGTCGCGGAACTCGACCAAGGGAATGCCCTCCCGCTATCCCGGCTGGCGCGAACAGGCCACGCAGTCCTACCTCAGCGGATTCAAGCGCGCCTACGAGACGAACCGCGCGCCCTTCTACATCGGAAACCACTTCGAGGAGTGGAACGGCGGCATCTATATGGACGCCGTCGAAGAAACGCTCAAGCACATCGCCGGGAAACCGGATGTGCGCCTCGTCTCCTTCCGGCAGTTCGTCGACTGGCTCGACGTCCAGGACCCGGCGGTCCTCGCCAAGCTCCGTACACTCCAGGTCGGCGAAGCACCCGCGGGCGGCTGGAACACCTTCTTTAAACGAGCCTGACAACGGGCTTTACGGGCACCGAGGGGGGCGCCCAAGATCCCCGGAAGGGCCATGCGAAACTTTTCACATGAGCCATGGCCGCGCACCCCGACGCCGCTTCACGCTGCTCGCCGCCCCATTGGCGGCCGCCGCGCTCGCACTGACGCTGACCGCGTGCGACTCCGGCAGCAAGACCAGCGGCGGCGGCGACACCAACTTCGTCACGGGCACCGGCGGAATCGCCACCGCGCCCAAGGACGAGCGCGTCGACGCCCCGGAGCTCGCCGGCGAGACCGTGGACGGCAAGCAGCTCGACCTCGCCGACTACAAGGGCAAGATCATCGTCCTGAACGCCTGGGGCTCGTGGTGCGCCCCCTGCCGGCTCGAAGCGAAGTACTTCAAGAAGGTCGCCGAGGCCACCAAGGACAAGGGCGTGCAGTTCGTGGGCATCAACACCCGCGACAACTCCAAGAGCAACGCCCTCGCGTTCGAAGAGAGCCACGAGACCCCCTACCCCAGCTTCTACGACCGGACCGGAAAGCTCCTGCTGCGCTTCCCCAAGGGCACCTTCAGGCTCCAGTCCATCCCGTCGACCGTCGTCATCGACCGGGACGGCAAGCTCGCCGCCCGCTTCGTGGGCCCCATGGACGACACCGACCTGCACAAGATGATCGACCCGCTGATCGCGGAGAAGTGATCAGGTGAGCACCCTCGCCGCCGCCATGCAGAACGACACGGTCATGAACGGGGCCCTCCTGGTCGCCCTGCCCGTCGCCCTGCTCGGCGGGCTCGTCTCGTTCTTCTCGCCCTGCGTCCTGCCGCTCGTCCCCGGCTACCTCAGCTACGTCACCGGGGTCAGCGGCGCCGACCTCGCCGAGGCCCGGCGCGGCCGGATGGTCGCCGGCGCCTCGCTCTTCGTCGTCGGCTTCACCGCCGTCTTCGTCTCCGGCGGCGCCCTCTTCGGCTACTTCGGCGACACCCTCCAGGCCAACAGCGGGCCCCTCACCAAGGTGCTCGGCGTGCTGATGATCCTCATGGGCGTCTTCTTCATGGGCCTCATGCCGTGGATGACGCAGCGCGAATTCCGTATCCACAGGAAGCCGGTGACCGGCCTGGTCGGCGCCCCGCTGCTCGGCGCCCTCTTCGGCATCGGCTGGACCCCGTGCCTCGGACCCACGCTCAGCTCGGTCTCCATCCTCGCCATGGACCAGGGCACCGCCGGACGCGGCGCCATACTGACCGTGGCCTACTGCCTCGGCTTGGGCATCCCCTTCGTGCTCGCCGCCGTCGCCTTCCGCAAGGCCCTCGGCGCGTTCGGATGGGTCAAGCGCCACTACGCCTGGGTCATGCGCATCGGCGGCGGCATGATGATCGTGACCGGGCTGCTCCTGCTCACCGGCGCGTGGGGCAGCATGATGCAGGAACTACAGGGCTGGTCGGCCGACTTCCAGGTGGGGATCTGAGTACCCATGAGCAACACCACGTCCAACCCCTCCCAGGAGCGGGACCAGGAGAACACGGCTGAACTCGGCGCCGCCGGCTCCCAGCTCTCCACCGCCCCCCGCGAGGAGACCCTGGCGAACCTCCCCGCCATGGGCGTCATCGGCTGGATTCGCTGGTTCTGGCGCCAGCTCACCTCCATGCGGGTCGCGCTGATCCTGCTCTTCCTGCTCTCGCTCGGCGCCATCCCCGGCTCGCTGATCCCGCAGAACAGCGTGGACGAGCTGAAGGTGCAGACGTTCAAGGACGCGCACACCGTCGTCACGCCGATCTACGAGAAGCTGCAGTTCTTCGACGTCTACAGCTCGGTGTGGTTCTCCGCGATCTACATCCTGCTGTTCGTCTCGCTCATCGGCTGCATCGTCCCGCGCACCGCCACCTTCGTCGGCCAGCTCCGCAGCCGCCCGCCGGGCGCCCCCAAGCGCCTCACCCGGCTGCCCGCGTACACCACCTGGCGCACCGAGGCCGAGCCGGAGAAGGTCCACGAGGCCGCGCTCGCCATCGTCCGCAAGCGCCGCTACCGGGCCCACCTCGCCGGTGACGCCGTCGCCGCCGAGAAGGGCTACCTGCGCGAGGCCGGCAACCTGATCTTCCACGTCGCGCTCATCGTGATGCTCATCGCCTTCGCCTGGGGCCAGCTCTTCAAGTACGAGGGCGCCAAGCTGGTCGTCGAGGGCGACGGCTTCTCCAACACGATCATCCAGTACGACGACTTCAAGTCCGGCTCGCTCTACGACGACGACGCGCTGACCCCGTTCAGCTTCACCCTGGACGACTTCATCGGCACCTACGAGCGCAAGGGGCCGCAGATCGGCACCCCGCGTACGTACGAGGCGCGCGTGACCTTCTCCGACGGCGCGTACGGCAAGCCGGAGAAGAAGGTCATCAGGGTCAACGAACCCCTCGTCGTCCACGGCACGAAGGTCTACCTCAACGCCCACGGCTACGCCCCCGTCATCTCCGTCAAGGACGGCCGGGGCAAGCAGGTCTTCCACGCTCCCGTCCCGCTGCTGCCCCTCGACAACAACGTCACGTCGAGCGGCGCCATCAAGGTGCTCGACGGCTACCGCGACAAGAACGGCAAGACCGAGCAGCTGGGCTTCCAGGCGTTCTTCGTGCCGACCTTCGCTGGCAAGGGCAAGGGCACCATGTGGTCCCAGTTCCCGGCCGCCGACTTCCCCGTCCTCGCGCTCAACGGCTACCACGGCTCCATCGGCGTCGACTCCGGCATCGCGCAGAACGTGTACCAGCTGGACACGAGCAAGATGAAGGAGTTCAAGGACGCCGACGGCAAGCAGCTCAAGCAGCGCCTCCTCGTCGGCGAGACGATGAAGCTGCCCGACGGGGCCGGCTCCATCACCTTCGAGGGCCTCCAGGAGTGGGCGAGCTTCCAGATCTCCGAGCAGCCCGCCAGCGGCTGGGCGCTCACCGGCGCCGTAGCCGCCATCGCCGGCCTCGCCGGCTCCCTGTTCATCCAGCGCCGACGCGTCTGGATCCGGGCCGTGCGCGGCGCCGACGGCGTCACCGTGGTCGAGATGGCCGGACTCGGCCGCAGCGAGTCCGCGAAGCTTCCCGAGGAGCTGGCCGACCTCGCGGTCACGCTCAACGCCGAGGCGCCCACCGCGCCCGGCACCGACAGCGACGTCGCCGAGGCGTCCTCCGTAGAACCCGCCGAAGGGGCTGAGAAGTGAATCTCGCCGCCGCAACCAACGAGAACCTGGCACACACCAGCAATGTGCTGATCTATTCGTCGATGGCCGTCTACACCCTGGCCTTCTTCGCGCACATCGCGGAGTGGGTGTTCGGCAGCCGCAGCAAGGTCGGCCGCACCGCCGCCGCGCTCACCACCGAGGAGGCCGCCGCGGCCGGCACGGTGAAGGTCCAGGTCGCCACCCAGGGCGGGGGCACCGCCGTCCTGGAGAAGCCCGAGGTCATCACCCGGTCCGCGACCGGCTCGCGGGACGTCCCGGACGGGCCCGGCGCCGCCGGCGGCACCTTCAAGGGCGACCTCTACGGGCGGATGGCGGTCTCGCTGACCGTCCTCGCCTTCCTGGTCGAGGCCGGCGGCGTCGTCGCCCGCGCGCTGTCCGTGCAGCGCGCGCCCTGGGGCAACATGTACGAGTTCTCCATCACCTTCTCCACGGTGGCGGTCGGCGCGTACCTGGTCCTGCTCGCGCTGAAGAAGAACGTCCGCTGGATGGGGCTGCTGCTCGTCACCACCGTCCTGCTGGACCTCGGCATCGCGACCACGGTGCTCTACACCTCCAGCGACCAGCTGGTGCCCGCGCTGCACTCCTACTGGCTGTGGATCCACGTCTCCACCGCCATCATCTGCGGCGCCGTCTTCTACATCGGCGCGGTCGGCACCCTGCTCTACCTCTTCCGCGACAGCTACGAGAACAAGCTCGCGAACGGTCAGGAGCCCGGCGCCTTCGCGCAGTCGGTGCTCTCCCGGCTGCCGTCCGCGTCGACCCTCGACAAGTTCTCGTACCGGGTCAACGCGGCCGTCTTCCCGCTGTGGACGTTCACGATCATCGCGGGCGCCATCTGGGCGGGCGACGCCTGGGGCCGCTACTGGGGCTGGGACCCCAAGGAGGTCTGGTCCTTCATCACCTGGGTCGCGTACGCGGCCTACCTGCACGCCCGCGCCACCGCCGGCTGGAAGGGCCGCAAGGCCGCCTACCTGGCCCTGGTCGCCTTCGGCTGCTGGCTGTTCAACTACTACGGCGTCAACATCTTCGTCACCGGCAAGCACTCGTACGCCGGCGTCTGACGCACACCGCCGCACCGCCTGCCCGCCACCGGTCCGCCGGGGCGGGCAGCGGTCGTTCCCCGGGGGAGGGGCCGCACGTGACCATGCACGACGACCAAGTCGACGTGACCGCCGAGACCGTCGCGGCCCTGATCCGCGACCAGTTCCCCCAGTGGGCCGGCGAGGCCGTCCGCCCCCTGGCCTCCACCGGCACGATGAACACCATCTTCCGCATCGGCGACGGCCTCTCCGCCCGCTTCCCCCTGCACCGGGCCGGCCCCGCCGAAGCGCTGGCGGCCCTGGAACAAGAGACCCGGGCGGCCGCGGAGCTGGCACGGGCCACCCGCTTCCCCGTCCCGCAACCGGTCGCCCTGGGTGCGCCCGGGGCCGGTTACCCCATGCCCTGGGCCGTCCAGACCTGGCTGCCCGGGACCAACGCCTTCGACGCCGACCCGGCCGCGTCCGACGCCTTCGCCCGGGACCTCGCGGACTTCGTCGCCGGCCTCCGGGACGCCGGCACGGGGGGCCGCTCCTTCGGCGGCCGGGGGCGCGGCGGGGCGATCACCGACCACGACGGCTGGATGGCCACGTGCTTCGAGGAGAGCGAGGGCCTGCTCGACGCGGCCCCGCTGCGCGCGCTGTGGGCCGGCTTCCGGGAGCTGCCGCGCACGAGCCCCGACGTGATGAGCCACGGCGACCTGATCCCCGGCAACGTCCTGGTCCTGGGCGGCCGGCTCGGCGGCGTGCTCGACACCGGCGGCTTCGGCCCGGCCGACCCGGCGCTCGACCTGGTGGGCGCCTGGCACCTGCTGGGCCCGGGCCCGCGCGAGGTGTTCCGGCGGGCGCTGGGCTGCGACGACCTCGACTGGGAGCGCGGCAGGGCGTGGGCGTTCGAGCAGGCGATGGGCCTGGTCTGGTACTACGCGAAGAGCAATCCGCCGATGAGCGCCCTGGGCCGCCGCACGCTCGCCCGCCTCCTGGACCCGGCGGGCGCCGCCTAGGAGGCTTCCTCCGTGCCGTTCTCGCGGCGCTTCAGCTCCTCCTCGCGGCGGCGCAGGTCCGCCTCCCAGTCCTTGAGGAGCGCCTCGTCCTTCTTGTTCTCCTCCTTCAGCGACTTCAGGAAGTCCGGATTGTCGTCCGGAGCCACCCACTGCGAGCGGTGGTTGCTGTGCCACTCGGAGGGCGTACGGCCTCCGGCGGGCGGCTGCCGGACCTTGCCGGCGGCCAGCCACACGATCGGGCCGACGATCCAGAACAGCAGGATGATGAAGACCCAGGCGATCTTCGGCAGGTGCCTGGCCTCGTCCTCCGGGGTGTTCAGGCAGTCGATGAACGCGAAGATCGTCAGCGCCAGCGGCAGAAGGTAGATCAGGGCCCGGAGCATGGTGGAAAAGTCCCCCCGAGGAGAGTTGGCGGGGCATTCCCCCGCCCCGGTGACGGGCCCAGGGTAGCGGGTGGCCGATACTGGTCTTCATGGCTTACGACGATCTTCGATCCCTCCTCCGGGCTCTGGAGCGCGAGGGCGAGCTCAAGCGCATCAAGGCCGAGGTCGACCCGTATCTGGAGGTCGGTGAGATCGTCGACCGGGTGAACAAGGCCGGCGGGCCCGCGCTGCTCTTCGAGAACGTCAAGGGGTCCTCGATGCCCCTGGCCATGAACGTCTTCGGCACCGACAAGCGGCTGCTCAAGGCGCTCGGGCTGAAGTCCTACGGGGAGATCAGCGAGAAGATCGGCGGGCTGCTCAGGCCCGAGCTGCCGCACGGGTTCGTCGGGGTGCGGGAAGCCTTCGGGAAGCTCGGATCGATGGTGCACGTGCCGCCGAAGAAGGTGAAGGGCGAGAACGCGCCCGTCCAGGAGGTCGTCCTCACCGGCGACGACGTGGACCTGGACCGGCTGCCCGCGCTGTTCACCTGGCCCAAGGACGGCGGTTCCTTCTTCAACCTGGGGCTCACCCACACCAAGCACCCCGAGACCGGCATCCGCAACCTCGGGCTCTACCGGCTCCAGCGCCACGACCGGCGCACCATCGGGATGCACTGGCAGATCCACAAGGACAGCCGCAACCACTACCAGGTCGCCGCCCGGCGCGGGGAGCGGCTGCCCGTCGCCATCGCGTTCGGTGCGCCGCCCGCCGTCACGTACGCCTCCACCGCACCGCTGCCCGAGGACATCGACGAGTACATGTTCGCCGGGTTCCTCCAGGGCAAGCGGATCGAGATGGTCGACTGCAAGACCGTGCCGCTCCAGGTGCCGGCCCACGCCGAGGTGGTCATCGAAGGCTGGCTGGAGCCCGGCAAGACGCTGCCCGAGGGGCCGTTCGGCGACCACACCGGGTTCTACACCCCGCAGGAACCGTTCCCCGCGCTGACGATCGACTGCGTGACCATGCGGAAGCGGCCGCTGCTCCAGTCCATCGTGGTCGGCCGGCCGCCGACCGAGGACGGGCCGCTCGGGCGGGCCACCGAACGGTTCTTCCTGCCGCTGCTCAAGATCATCGTCCCGGACATCGTGGACTACCACCTGCCGGAGTCCGGCGGCTTCCACAACTGCGCGATCGTCTCGATCGACAAGAAGTACCCGAAGCACGCGCAGAAGGTGATGAGCGCGATCTGGGGCGCGCACATGATGTCGCTGACGAAGCTGATCGTCGTGGTGGACTCCGACTGCGACGTCCACGACCTGCACGAGGTGTCCTGGCGGGCCCTCGGCAACACGGACTACGCCCGCGACCTGGTGGTCACCGAGGGCCCCGTCGACCACCTCGACCACGCCTCGTACCAGCAGTTCTGGGGCGGCAAGGCGGGCATCGACGCGACGCGGAAGTGGCCCGAGGAGGGGTACACGCGGGACGGGGGCTGGCCGGACATGGTCGAGTCGGACCCGGAGACGGCGGCCCTGGTGGACCGCCGGTGGAAGGAGTACGGGCTGTGAGCGCAGCGGAAGCGACCCTGGGTCCGGGGCCCGCGCAACCCAGCAGCAGGGTGAAGGCGTTCCTGCGGCTCGTGATGATCGAGCACTCCGTCTTCGCGCTGCCCTTCGCGTACATCGCCGCCCTGACCGCGATGTTCCTCGACGGCGGGGAGATCCAGTGGGTCACGCTGCTGCTGGTCACGGTCGCGATGGTCGGGCTGCGGACGTTCGCGATGGCCGCGAACCGGATCATCGACCGCGAGATCGACGCCCGCAATCCGCGCACGGCCGGCCGTGAGCTGGTGACCGGCGCGGTGTCGGTGAAGTCGGCGTGGACGGGGGCGCTCGTCGCCGTCGTCGTGTTCCTCGGGGCCGCCGCCCTGCTGAACCCGCTGTGCCTGGCGCTGGCGCCGGTCGCGGTGGTCCCGATGGTGGTCTACCCGTACGGCAAGCGGTTCACGAACTTCCCGCACGCGATCCTGGGGCTCGCCCAGGCGATGGGCCCGGTCGGGGCCTGGCTCGCGGTGACCGGCAGCTGGTCGGGGGACGCGGTCATCCTGGGGCTCGCCGTCGGCATCTGGATCGGCGGCTTCGACCTGATCTTCGCCTGCCAGGACGTGCAGGCCGACCGGGCGCACGGGGTGCTGTCCTTCCCGGCGCGCTTCGGCATCCCGGCCGCCCTCTGGGGCGCGCGGGTGTGCCACGTGGTGACGACGGGCCTGCTGGTCTGGTTCGGCCTCGCCACGGACGCGGAGGTCTTCTACTGGATCGGCATGGTGATCGTCTCGGTCGCCTTCGTGTACGAGCACCGGGTGGTGCGGCCGCACGACCTGTCGCGGCTGAACCGGGCGTTCTTCTCGGTCAACGGCTTCATCGGCATAGCGCTGTTCGTGTGCGCGCTGCTGGACCTGTTGGTGCGCGGGCTCACGGTGTGAGCGCGCGCGGGGTGGTGGGGCGGCGCAGCGCGAAGGCCGCCACCACCCCGCCCACGGCCCTCGGACAGTTCCGGGTCCGGTGTGCCGGATAGGCTCGGGGGTGTGGATTCCCGGTCTTCAGTGAGTCAGCAGCAGCGTATGCCTTGGATTGTCGGGGTTTCCGGCGCTTCGGGCACGCCTTTCGCCGCCGCGGTGCTGCGTGGGCTGCTGGCGGCGGGGGAGAGCGTGGACCTGGTCGTGAGCCGGGCGTCGCGGCTGACGCTCCTGGACGAGACCGGGATCGCCTACCGGGACGCGCACTGGCGCGAGGACCTGGCGGCCTGGCTGGCGCGGGGTGCGGACGGCAAGCCGGAGACCTTCGACGTGGACCTGTCGGGGGTACGCCACTGGGCGGCCGGGGATCTGGCCGCGGGGCCGTCCTCGGGGTCGTACCCGGCGAAGGGGATGCTGATCGTCCCGGCCTCGACGGCGTGCGTGGCGGGGGTGGCGCTCGGGCTGTCGAAGGACCTGTTGCAGCGGGCGGCGAGCGTGACGCTCAAGGAGCGGCGGAGGCTGGTGGTCGCGGTCCGGGAGACGCCGCTGAGCGGGCAGACGCTGAAGCAGTTGGTGGCCCTGGACGAGGCGGGCGCGGTCGTGCTGCCCGCCTCGCCGGGCTTCTACGCGGGGGCGACGCACATCCAGGATCTGGTGGACTTCGTCGCGGGGCGGGTGCTGGACGCGGCGGGTGTGCCGCACCGGCTGTACCGCCGTTGGGAGGGGGAGCTAGGGGGTGGCTGACGAATCCCCGCGGCGTCGCGGCGTCTGGCACGCACGCTCGCCGCGTTGCCGAAAAGCCCTAGTAGCTCCGCTACGAGGACTTCCCGGCGCCTTGCGATCGCACGCACCAGACGCCGCTCCTTCTTCCACGGGGATTCGTCAGCCACCCCCTTGGCGGCTCCCCGGGCTGACCGGGCTCGACCGGGTGGTCCGGCGGGTCAGCGCTTCTTGGGCGCGCGCCGGGGGCCGCGGGTGCGGTCGACCCGGAGGGCGGCGGCGGGGTGGTGGGCACGCGAGCGGTTGGCCAGGTCCTGAAGCTCGCGCATTCGGGCGTAGGCCATCTCGATCGTGTACACGGTGTCGTCACTCCTGAAGATTCGTAAGCGATTTTTGGTTGTGCGAGAAGATTTGCAGGCTTCAATGCCCGCACGCCTTAGATTCTACACGTAGACTTGCGGTACTGCTGAACAATGGAAGGTTTCAGTCACATGGACGCGGTGGACAGGCAGCTCATCCAGGCCCTCCGGGAGAACGGCAGGGCCTCGTACGCCGAGCTCGGGCGGCTCGTCGGGCTCTCCGGGCCCAGCGTCACGGACCGCATCAACCGGCTGGAATCCGCCGGTGTCATCACGGGCTACCGCGCCACCGTCGACGCGGCCTCGCTCGGCCTCGGGGTCACGGCCCTCATCGGCATCTCGCTCTCCGACGCCGCCGACCACGAGGACGTGGCGCACCGGCTGAAGGACCTCGCGGAGATCGAGGACGCCTGGTTCATCGCGGGCGACGACTCGTACATGCTCAAGGTCCGCGTGGGCGACGTGGACGGGCTGGAGAAGACGATCCGCCGCCTCAGCTCCACCAAGGGCGTCTCGCGCACCCGTACCACCATCGTGCTCTCCACCAAGTGGGAGAACCGGGTCGGAGACCTCCCCGAGGAGGGCTAGCCCCCCTCCCGGCGAGCTTTGCCCCGTCGCGCCGCCCAGCACGCACGCTCGCCGCGTTGGACGACGCTCCTTGCGGGGCAAACATCGACGGTCGCGGCGCTAGGCGTACGGTGGGCGGGGTTCGGTACGGCGAGGAATTGAGGAGCACTGGTGGACGCGGGACTCAAGCGCGAACTGGAGCAGAAGGTCGAAGCCGGTGAGCGGCTGACCCGCGAGGACGGGATCGCGCTCTACGAGTCCGACGACCTGGCGTGGCTCGGCGGGCTGGCCCACCAGGTGCGGACGCGCAAGAACGGTGACGTCGTCCACTTCAACGTCAACCGCCACCTCAACATGACCAACGTGTGCACCGCCTCGTGCGCGTACTGCTCCTTCCAGCGCAAGCCGGGGGAGAAGGACGCGTACACGATGCGCATCGAGGAGGCGGTGAAGCTCGCCAAGGCGATGGAGGGCGAGAACCTCACCGAGCTGCACATCGTCAACGGGCTGCACCCCTCCCTGCCGTGGCGCTACTACCCCCGTTCGCTGAGCGCGCTCAAGGAGGCGCTGCCGCAGGTCTCCCTGAAGGCGTTCACCGCCACCGAGATCCACCACTTCGAGACCATCTCCAAGCTCTCCGCCTCGGAGATCCTGGACGAGCTGATCGAGGCCGGTCTCGAATCGCTGACCGGTGGCGGCGCGGAGATCTTCGACTGGGAGGTCCGTCAGCACATCGTGGACCACAACACCCACTGGGAGGACTGGTCGCGCATCCACCGGCTCGCCCACGAGAAGGGGCTGAAGACGCCGGCGACGATGCTGTACGGGCACATCGAGGAGCCCCGGCACCGCGTCGACCACGTGCTGCGGCTGCGTGAGCTCCAGGACGAGACCGGTGGCTTCCAGGTCTTCATCCCGCTGCGCTACCAGCACGACTTCGTGGACATGAAGGACGGCAAGGTCCGCAACAAGCTCCAGGCGCGGACCACGATGGCGACCGGCGCCGAGGCGCTGAAGACGTTCGCCGTCTCCCGGCTGCTGTTCGACAACGTCCCGCACGTCAAGGTGTTCTGGGTGATGCACGGCGTGCAGACCGCCCAGCTCGCGCTCCAGCACGGTGCGGACGACATGGACGGCTCGGTCGTGGAGTACAAGATCACGCACGACGCGGACAACTACGGCACGCCGAACAAGCTGACCCGTGAGGACCTGCTCGACCTGATCCGCGACGCGGGCTTCCGGCCGGTGGAGCGCAACACCCGGTACGAGATCATCCGCGAGTACCCGGGCCCGGACGCGGAGCGGCGCGAGTCGCCGCAGCCGATGCGGGTCTGACCCGGCGCGCGCCGCGCGCGCGACGCTGCACGTACGAAAGCTCCGGCCACCGTCCCCGGCCGGAGCTTTCTCGCGTTCCGGACAAGGGTTGAGCCCGCTGGCTGTAATGGTTAATCTGCGCCTATGGCTCTTACATTCGAGGTGGACCCGGCGTTCGACCGCCCGGTGCGCGACGGCATCGTCACGCTCTGGGCCGATGTCTCCAACGCGGGCGGCGCGGTGGGCTTCGTGCCGCCCGTGTCGGAGGACGACATCCGGCCGGAACTGCTCAAGCACCAGGTGGCCCTGACCGAGGGGCGGACCCGGCTGGTCGTCGGCTACGACGAGGAGGGGCGCGTCGCCGCCACCGCGTTCCTCACGCTCAACACGCACCGGCTGATGCGGCACTGGCTGTGGGCGTACACCGTGATGGTCCACCCCCGCCACCAGGGCAAGGGCTACGGCCGCGACCTGATGGCCGTCGTCGCGGACGCGGCGCGCGCGACCGAGGGCATCGAGGCCGTCCGGCTCACCTGCCGGGGCGGTACCGGCGCCGACCGCTTCTACGCCGCCTGCGGCTACAAGGAGGTCGGGCGCGTCCCCGGGGCGATCCGGGTGGCCGAGGGGGACGACCGGGACGACATCTTCATGCTGCTGCCGCTGGGCTGAGCGCCCGGGGCACGGCCCAGCGAATCGATCGATTGCGGGGCATGCTTCACTGGTCGGGCAGGACTGTCGTACGTAGAGAGAAGGCCAGCTGTGTCCGCTGCCAAGCCGAGCGCAACGATCCGGTACACCGCGATGCGTCTCAGCATCTTCGTCGGCTGCTTCGTCGTCGCCGCCATCGCCGTCCACTTCGGAGTGGTGCCGGCCGGGGTCGGCGGGTCGAACGTCGTCTGGGTCATCCTGCTCGCCCTGGTGCTGTCCGCGCCGCTGAGCTTCGTGCTGCTGCGCAAGCAGCGCGACGAGATGTCCCAGCAGATCGTCTCCTCCGTCGACCGTGCCAAGGCCCGCCTGGAGGCCAACCGCACGCGCGAGGACGGCGTGACCTCCTAAGGGGAACGTAAGCTTCCTCACACCCCGCACCTTTCTCCGCCGAACCCCAGCGCGGGAGCAGCCGCTCCTGTACTGGGGTTTTTCGTGTTCCCGGGCGGAGTTGGGGATTCCGGGCCGGCCGGGGGCGGGTGGGGAGCGCCCGGTCGTACCAAAGAAGACCTTTGAGGTTCTCAAAGTTCAAGTGTTAACGTGTTCGGCATGAAGACTGATGTGCGCCTCCGATCTGCCACGAGCATCCCGCTCGTGGAGCGCCTTCACGTCGATCTCTGCCGCTGTATGTCCGCGGTCTGTTGCCGCAACGTCTGATACCGGCACCATGCAGCGGCGCCGCCCCTGACGCGGGCGCCGCACCCCCGTCCCCCTCCGCACACCGTCCCCGTGCGTCCCGATGCGTCACATCTGGAGTGTGTCCGTGTCCGCGAACCCCGCGTCCACCGCCGAGAAGCCCGCAGGCTCCGGCTTCCGCATACCCAAGGTCCCGTTCTGGGCCCAGATCGTCGCCGGTCTGATCCTCGGCGTCCTGCTCGGCTGGCTCGCCCGCAGCCAGGACATCGACTGGCTGTACACCACGCTCGACAAGGTCGGCCACATCTTCGTCCAGCTGCTGAAGCTGGCCGTCGCGCCCCTCGTCTTCTTCGCGATCGTGGTGTCGATCACCAACCTGCGCAAGGTGAACAACGCCGCCCGGCTGGCCGGCCGCACCGTGCTCTGGTTCATGATCACCTCGCTGATCGCAGTGGCCATCGGCCTCGCGATCGGCCTGATCACCAACCCGGGCTCCGGCACCGGCCTCACCCCGAAGGACGGCAAGCTCCCCGAGCACGCCGGCTCCTGGCTCGACTTCCTGACCGGCATCATCCCGGACAACGTCATCACGCCGTTCGCCGAGCTGAACGTCCTCCAGATCGTCTTCATGGCCGCCGTCGCCGGTATCGCCGCCCTCAAGCTCGGTGAGAAGGCCCAGCCGATCCTCACCCTCAGCGAAGCCGTCCTGGAACTCCTCCAGAAGGCCCTGTGGTGGGTCATCCGCCTCGCACCCCTCGGCACCGTCGGCCTCATCGGCTACGCGATCGCCGACTACGGCTGGGACCTGATCGGCAAGTACGCGACGTTCACCGCCGACGTCTACATCGGCTGCGCCCTGGTGCTGTTCGTCGTCTACCCCGTGCTGCTCGCCACCGTCGCCAAGCTGAGCCCGCTCCAGTTCTTCAAGGGCGCCTGGCCCGCGATCCAGCTGGCGTTCGTCTCGCGCTCCTCGGTCGGCACCATGCCGGTCACCCAGAAGGTCACCGAGCGCCTGGGCGTCCCGAAGGAGTACGCCTCCTTCTCCGTCCCCTTCGGCGCCACCACCAAGATGGACGGCTGCGCCGCGATCTACCCGGCGCTGGCCGCGATCTTCATCGCCCAGATCTTCGACGTGCAGCTGGGCGTCGGTGACTACATCCTGATCGCGTTCGTCTCGGTCATCGGTTCGGCGGCCACCGCCGGTCTGACCGGCGCCACGGTCATGCTGACGCTGACCCTGTCGACCCTGGGCCTCCCGCTGGAGGGCGTCGGCCTGCTGATGGCCATCGACCCGATCCTGGACATGATGAGGACGGCGACGAACGTGGCCGGCCAGGCGCTCGTCCCGGTGCTCGTCTCGGCCCGGGAGAAGATCCTGGACCACGACGCGTACAACTCGGCGTCCGCCTCCCCGGTGGACGAGGACGAGGAGATCCGCGACACCGAGCCCGAGCGCGTCCCGGTCGCCGCCTGATCACACCCGGCATCACCCGAGGGCCCCTTCTCCCGTGCGGAGGAGGGGCCCTCGGCATGCGCGTACGACGGGGTCCGCGCGGGCCCGCGTACCCTTACCGAGGAGTAGTGCGCGGGGCGGGAGGGAGTCGACGTGGGTGCTGTGCGGAACAAGCGGATGCCGCGCGCCGTGCGCGAGCAGCAGATGATGGACGCCGCGGTGCAGACGTTCGGGCAGCGGGGGTACCGGGCCGCCTCGATGGACGAGATCGCCGAGCTGGCCGGGGTGTCCAAGCCCCTGGTCTACCTGTACCTGAATTCGAAGGACGAGTTGTTCACCGCGTGCATCCGGCGCGAGGCGCAGGCGCTGCTCGCCGCCGTGCAGGGGGGCGTCGAGCCCGGTCTTCCGGCCGACCGCCAGCTCTGGGAGGGGCTGCGGGCGTTCTTCACGCACACCGCGGAGCACCCGGACGGCTGGGCGGTGCTGTACCGCCAGGCCCGGACGCACGGGGAGCCGTTCGCCACCGAGGTCAACGTGATGCGCGAGGAGATCGTCGCGTTCGTGACCGGTCTGATCGGCGCCGCCGCCCGCGAGGCGCACCACGACCCGGCGCTCCCGGACCGGGACGTGGCGGGCCTCGCGCAGGCCCTGGTGGGCGCCGCGGAGGCGCTGGCCGGGTGGGCGAACGAGACCCCGGGCGTCTCGGCCCGGGAGGCGGCCGCCACGATGATGAACTTCTCCTGGGCGGGCCTGGAGAACCTGATGAACGGCCGCCCGTGGCAGGCGCCTAGCCCGTAGTCCCGGTCAGGTGCAGCCGCTCGCCGCCGCGCAGCTCGAACGCCGTGCCGTCGGTGGCGTACGTGACCGTGCCGGGGAGCAGGACCGGGGCCCGGAAGTCGGCCCGTACGGTGCGGAGGGCGGCCGGGTCGGGGGCTTCGGCCAGGCAGCGGGCGACGGTCCACATGCCGTGGGCGATCGCCCGGGGGAAGCCGAAGAGCCGGGCGGTCAGCGGGTAGAGGTGGATCGGGTTGCGGTCGCCGGAGGCCGCCCCGTACCGCCGCCCGAGGTTGCCGGGCAGCCGCCACTCGGCGACGGCGGGGAGCGGTGCGGAGGGCGCTCCCGCCCCCGGTGCCGCCGCTTCCGTGCGCGTCGCGTGCCGGGACAGATAGCCGCTGCGGGACTCCCACACCAGTTCGCCCGCGATGCGCGCCTCGGTCACCACGGTGACCTCGGTGCCGCGCCGGTGCGGGTTCAGCTCCGCCGCGTACACCGTGAGTTCGAGCGGGTCCTCCGGCTGGAGGGTGCGGTGGGCGGCGATGTCGATCCAGGTGTGGACGAGGCCGGTGACCGGGAGCGGGAAGTCGCGGCGGGTCATCAGCCGCATGGACAACGGGAACGCCAGGACGTGCGGGTACGTCACCGGCAGCGGCCCGGTCGCCGGGAAGCCGCAGATCGTTCGGTACGCGGCGAGGCGGCCGGGGGCGAGGGGCGCGGCGGGCAGCCCGAGACGGCCGGCGGGGAGCGTCGCGCCGGGGCGTCCGGCCCGCTTGAAGGGCGAGGTGACGGCGCCCCGGGCCAGCGAGAGGGTCAGGCTCATCGGGTCACGCCCCCAGCAGGCTCTGGCCGCAGACCCGGACGACCTGGCCGTTCACGGCGGCGGACGCGGGCTGGGCGAACCAGGCGGTGGTCTCGGCGACGTCGACCGGGAGGCCGCCCTGCGCGAGGGAGTTCATCCGGCGGCCCGCCTCGCGGATGAAGAGCGGGACGGCCGCGGTCATCTTGGTCTCGATGAAGCCGGGGGCGACCGCGTTGACCGTGACGCCGTGGTCGGCGGCGGCGCGCGGGGCCAGCGAGCGGACGAGGCCGATGACGCCGGCCTTGCTGGCCGCGTAGTTGGTCTGGCCGTTGTTGCCGGCGATGCCCGCGATGGAGGCGGTGGCGACGATCCGGCCGCCCCGGTTGACCGTGCCCGCCTTCAGCAGCGCGTCGGTGGTGCGCAGGACGCTGTCCAGGTTGACGTCGATGACCTGGGCCCAGCGGTCGGCGGCCATGTTGGCGAGCCGCCGGTCGCGGGTGATGCCGGCGTTGTGGACGAGCACGTCGAGACCGCCGGGCGCGGCGGCGGCGATGCGGTCGGCGGCGTCCTCGGCGGTGATGTCGAGGGGGAGCGCGGTGGCGCCGAGGCGGTCGGCGGTGCGCACCAGGTCCTCCTGCGCCTGCGGCACGTCCAGGCAGATCACCTGGGCGCCGTCGCGGGCCAGGACCGAGGCGACGGAGGCCCCGATGCCCCGGGCGGCGCCGGTGACCAGGGCGGTCCGGCCGGCGAGCGGGGCGGACCAGTCGCGGACCGGGTCGGGGGCGGCGTCGGTGACCTCGATGACCTGGCCGCTGACGTACGCGGACCTGGGCGAGAGCAGGAAGCGCAGGGTGGACTCGGCGGAGGCGACGGCGGAGGGGGCGATCCGGACCAGCTGGACGGTGGCGCCCTTGCCGATCTCCTTGCCGAGCGAGCGCGTGAAGCCCTCCAGGGCCTGCTGGGCGGCGGCCTGGTGGTGGTCCTCCGGCGAGGGCCGCACCCCGATGACGACGACCCGGCCGCCGGGGGCGAGCGAGCGGACGACCGGGTGGAGGGCGGCGTGCACCGCGCCCAGCCCGGCCGCGGTGTCGACGGCGGTCGCGTCGAGCACGAGCGCGGCTGGCCGGTCGGCGCGGGTGACGACCTCGAGGCCGGTGGCGGTGAGGACCGCGGCCACCTCCTCGGTGACCGCGGACTCGCCCGCGGTGAGGTGGAGGACGGGGCCGGTGAGCGTCGGCGTCTCCAGGGTCCAGCGGCGCAGCCGGGCGGGCTGCGGGAGACCGAGTTTCCGGGTGAGGAACTTGCCGGGTGCCGTGCCGGTCAGGTGCAGATAGCGGTCGGCCATTGTCCAGACTCCCTGCTCGGTCGTAGATTTTACTCTGGAGTAAGGTTACTTAAGAGTCAGGAGCTGGTCGAGATGAGTTGGTCGAGTTGATTCCCCTCGCACTCCCGCAGCCCCGCCGCGTCGCGGTCATCGGCGGCAGCCGCATCCCCTTCGCCCGCTCCGACGGCCCCTACGCCCGGGCCTCCAACCAGCAGATGCTGACCGCCGCGCTCGACGGACTGGTCGACCGGTTCGGGCTCCACGGCGAGCGCGTGGGCGAGTTCGCGGCGGGCGCGGTCCTCAAGCACAGCCGCGACTTCAACCTGGCCCGCGAGACGGTGCTCGGCTCGCGGCTCGACCCGCGCACCCCCGCGTACGACGTCCAGCAGGCGTGCGGCACGGGGCTCCAGGCGGTGATCGGCGCCGCGAACAAGATCATGCTCGGGGCGATCGACTCGGCCGTCGCGGGCGGCACGGACACCACCAGCGACGCCCCGCTCGGCGTCAACGACGAACTGCGCCGGCTGCTGCTCTCCGTCCGGCGCGCGAAGTCGGCCGGTGCCCGCGCGAAGGCCCTCACGGGCGTCCGGCCCCGGCACCTCGTCCCGGACATCCCGCGCAACGCCGAACCCCGCACCGGGCTCTCGATGGGCGACCACGCGGCGCGCACCGCCCGGCAGTGGGACATCGGCCGCGCCGAGCAGGACCGCCTCGCCGCCACCAGCCACCAGCGGCTGGCCGCCGCGTACGAACGGGGCTTCCTGGACGACCTCGTCGTCCCGTACCAGGGCCTGGAGCGCGACCAGAACCTGCGCCCCGGCTCCACGGAGGCGAAACTCGCCACGCTGAAGCCGGTGTTCGGCACGGACCGCCCCGGCGCGACGATGACCGCGGGCAACTCGACACCGCTCACCGACGGTGCCGCGACCGTGCTCCTGGCGAGCGAGGAGTGGGCCGAGGCGCACGGCCTGGAACCGCAGGCGTACCTCTCGCTGTACGAGACCGCCGCGGTGGACCACGTGAACGGTGAGGACGGGCTGCTGATGGCGCCCGCGTACGCCGTGCCCCGGCTGCTGGAGCGGGCCGGGCTCGGCATCGAGGACTTCGACCTCTTCGAGATCCACGAGGCGTTCGCCTCCCAGGTGCTGGCCACGCTGGCCGCCTGGGAGAAGCAGGGGCTCGCGCCCGTCGACCGGGACCGGCTGAACGTCGCGGGTTCGTCGCTCGCCACCGGCCACCCGTTCGCCGCGACGGGCGCCCGCATCGTCGCCACCCTCGCCAAGCTCCTCGCGGAGCGGGACGCCCCGGGCCGGGGGCTGATCTCGATCTGCGCGGCGGGCGGCCAGGGCGTCACGGCGATCCTCGAACGCGTGTGAGCGGGGCGCGGCGGGCGGCGCGGAGGAGGCCCGTTCTCCGGCGGTGTCCGCCGCGCCCCTTCCCGAAACCGGGGCTCTGCCCCGGACCCCGCGCCTCAAACGCCGGCGGGGCTGGATGTATCGCCGGCCGTTCCCCCCAGTGAACCCGCCCGTCCCCCTTGCCGAGGAGCCGCACGTGTCCACGCCACCCGCCCCTTCCCCCGCCGTCCCCGCCCTGGTCGAGCCGACCCTTGAGCGGGACGCCCGCGGCACCGTCCGGCAGGTCTCCGTACCGGCGTTCGCCCCGGCCGTCCGGCGCGGATCGCTCGCCGAGATCCCGTTCGACAACGCCCGCGAGGCCCCCGCCGAAGCCGTCCTCAGCCGCAAGCAGCCGGACGGCAGCTGGCAGGACGTGTCCGCGGCCGACTTCGCCGCCGAGGTGCTGGCCGTCGCCAAGGGCCTGATCGCGGAGGGGCTGCGCGCCGGCGACCGGATCGCGATCATGGCCCGTACGACGTACGAGTGGACGCTGCTCGACTTCGCGGCCTGGGCGGCGGGCCTGGTCACCGTGCCCGTCTACCCGACCTCGTCCGCCTTCCAGGCCCGCTGGATACTCCAGGACTCCGGGGCCGCGGCCTGCGCGGTCGAGACCGCCGAGCAAAGCCGGATCATCAGCCAGGAGCGCAAGCAGCTCGCCGGGCTCGCGCACCTCTGGCAGTTCGACACGGGCGCCCTCGGCCGGCTGAAGAAGCTCGGCGAGGATCTCCCGGACGACATCGTCGCCCAACGCCGCGCGACCCTGGAGCCGGAGACTCCGGCCACCCTGATCTACACCTCGGGGACCACGGGCCGCCCCAAGGGGTGCGTGCTGACCCACGGCAACTTCTTCGCCGAGGTCGACAACGCCATCGAGCTGCTGCACCCGGTCTTCAAGTCGGTGAGCAAGTACCCCGCGTCGACCCTGCTGTTCCTGCCGCTGTCGCACGTCTTCGGCCGGATGGTCGCGATCGGCTGCCTGCGCGCCCGGGTCCGCCTCGGCCACGCGCCGTCGATCAAGACGGAGGACCTGCTCGCGGACATGGCCGGTTTCAAGCCGTCGTTCCTGCTGGCGATCCCGTACGTCCTGGAGAAGGTCTACAACACGGGCCGGGCCACCGCCGAGAAGATGGGCCGGGCCTCCTCCTTCGACCGGGCCGCCCGGATCGCCCAGCGGTACGGGCAGGCCGTCGAGGCCGCCGAGCACGGCACCGGCCCCGGCCCCGGCCTCGGGCTGCGCGCCGCCCGGGCGCTGTACGACCCGCTGGTCTACCGCCGCATCCGGGCGGCGCTCGGCGGGCACGTCCGGTACGCGATCTGCGGCGGCTCCCCGCTGGGGCGGCGGCTCGCGGCGTTCTACGCGGGCGCCGGCATCGAGATCTTCGAGGGCTACGGGCTGTCCGAGACGACCGCCGCCGCCACGGTCACCCCGCCGCTCAAGCCCCGCCTGGGCACGGTCGGGTGGCCGCTGCCCGGCACCGCCGTACGCATAGCCGACGACGGGGAGGTGCTGCTCAGCGGCGGGCAGGTGTTCCAGGGCTACTGGGACGCCGGGCGCGGCGCGGCGGTCCCCGTGCTCGACGGCGGCTGGTTCGCGACGGGGGACCTGGGCGCGCTCGACGAGGACGGCTACCTCACGATCACCGGCCGCAAGAAGGACATCCTCATCACGTCGGGCGGCAAGAACGTCACCCCGGCCCCGCTGGAGGACTGGCTGCGCGCCCATCCGCTGGTCAGCCAGTGCATGGTGGTCGGCGACAACCGCTCCTTCATCACCGCCCTGATCACGCTGGAGGCGGACGGGCTCGCGCACTGGTGCCGGATGCGCAAGAAGCAGGACGTGCCGATGCGCGACCTCGTCCACGACGAGGAACTGCGCACCACGCTCCAGCGCGCGGTGGACGAGGCCAACCGCCTGGTCTCCCGCGCCGAGTCGATCCGCAAGTTCACGGTGCTGCCGGTGGACTTCACCGAGGAGGGCGGCCACCTCACACCGTCGCTGAAGCTGAAGCGGGACGCGATCGCGCGGGACTTCGCGGCGGAGATCGAGGAGCTGTACCGGAAGTGAGGCCCCGTCAGGGCTCCGGGTCCGGCGCCTTCGTGTGCAGGACGGCGCGCGCCTGCTCGGCGGCGCGCGCTATCGACTCGGAGACGAAGTCCAGGTAGCGGGCCATGTTCTGCAGGCGGGTGCCCGCCGCCGTGTCCGCGCCGAGGACGGGGACGCCCTCGCGGGCGGTCGCGGCGAGCTGGGCGGTCGAGCGGGCGCTCGCCATCATCGACTGGTGCATGATGTCGTCGTCGATGACATACCGCTCGCGGCGCCCCTCGCGCTCCCGGCGGACCATGCTCTGGGTCTCCAGGAACGCGACCGCCTTGGACACCGAGGCCGGGCTGACCTTGAGGTGCGCGGCGAGTTCGCCGGCGGTGAGGCTGCCGGTGTCGCTGAGGGTCAGGGCCGAGAGGACCCTCGACATCATCAGGGGCGCGCCCGAGGCCATCAGGACGGTCGTGAACGTCTCCTCGTACGCGCGGACCGCCTCGGCGTCCCGGCCGTGGGGCTGCGGGTCCGGGCTCGCGTCCCGGGGCGCGGGCTTCTTGCGGCGGTGGGCGCGCTGCTCGGCGGAGCGGTGGGCGACATCCGCGCGGTACCCGGTGGGGCCGCCGTTGCGCGTCACCTCGCGGGTGATGGTCGAGGTGGGGCGGTCCAGCTGCCGGGCGATCTCGGCGTAGGCCAGGCCGTCGGCCAGGCCCCGGGCGATCTGGCGGCGTTCCTGCTGGGTGAGCCTGCCTCCCGGCATCGCGTACTCCTTCGTGGCGCGGGCCCGGCCGTGCGGTGGCCGGTGGGCCGACTATAGCGTTCACCGACAGTCCATTGCAACGGATTACCGAGCGGTTGTTGCGTTAAGTCTGAGCTCATTGCTCCAACTTCTCTATTCTGACGTGCGGTTACGCGGCTTTGATGCAACAAGTGTGTTGCCGAGTCCCTAAACGCAACGTAGCGTTTCTCTCATCGGAAAGCGCGAGCCGCCCGGGTTCGCCGCACCGCAGAAGGAGCGCATCATGCCGAAGTTCGACACCCCCGCCGTCGTCACCGCCCACGTCGACATCTCGGCCGGCCACCTCCGGTTCATCGCCGCCGACCGCACCGACACCGTGGTCGAGGTGCTGCCCGCCGACGCCACCAAGAGCCGCGACGCGAAGGCCGCCGACCGCGTCGAGGTCACCTACGCCGACGGCGTCCTGGACATCCGGACCGCCACGGAGGGGCGCAACCGGCTCCTCGGCGAGACCGGCTCCGTCGAGATCACCGTCCAGCTGCCCACCGGCTCGCACGTCGAGGCCAAGGCCGGCGCCGCCGAGTTCCGGGGCGTCGGGCGCCTCGGGGACGTCGTCTTCGAGGGCGGCTACCGCTCCGTGAAGGTGGACGAGGCCGCGAGCGCCCGGATCTCGGCGCACGACGGCGCCGTCATCGTCCGCCGCCTCACCGGCCCCGGCGAGCTCAGCACCCAGCGCGGCGACGTGACCGTCGAGGAGGCCACCCGCGGCGAGCTGACCCTCAGCACCCAGGTCGGCGACATCACGGTCGTGGCGGCGCGCGGGGTCCCGGCCGTGCTCGACGCGGGCACCGTCGTCGGCCGCATCGACAACACGCTGAGGAACGACGGCACGCCCGGCCTGACCATCCACGCGACCACCACCAAGGGCGACATCACCGCCCGCAGCCTCTGATCACCCCCCCACCTCGTAGAAGAAGCCCGTAGAAGAAGAAGGAGCCACCCCATGACGAACCCGGCCATCACGGCGACCGGACTGCGCAAGGCCTACGGCGACAAGACCGTGCTCGACGGGATCGACTTCAGCATCCCGGCCGGAACGGTGTTCGCGCTGCTCGGTCCGAACGGCGCCGGCAAGACGACCGCCGTCAAGATCCTCTCCACACTCATCCCACCCGGCGAAGGGTCCGGCGCGATCGGCGTCGGCGGCCACGACCTGGCCACCGACGCGCAAGCGGTACGCGCCGCCATCGGCGTCACCGGGCAGTTCTCCGCCGTCGACGGTCTGATCACCGGCGAGGAGAACCTGCTCCTGATGGCGGACCTGCACCACCTGCCCAAGGCCGAGGGGCGGCGGGTCACCGCGGAGCTCCTGGAGCGCTTCGACCTCACGGACGCGGCGAAGAAGCCCGCGTCCACCTACTCCGGCGGCATGAAGCGCCGCCTCGACATCGCGATGACCCTGGTCGGGAACCCGCGCGTCATCTTCCTGGACGAGCCGACCACCGGGCTCGACCCGCGCAGCCGGCACAGCATGTGGCAGATGATCCGCGGCCTGGTCGGCGACGGCGTGACCGTCTTCCTCACCACCCAGTACCTCGAAGAGGCCGACGAACTCGCCGACCGCATCGCCGTCCTGCACAACGGGAAGCTGGTGGCCGAGGGCAGCGCCGAGGAGCTGAAGCGGATCGTCCCCGGCGGGCACGTCCGGCTGCGGTTCAGCGACCCGGCGGCCTACCGGGCCGCGGCGGCCCACCTCGGCGGCGACGCCGTCCGCGACGACGCGGCGCTGGCCCTGCAACTCCCCAGCGACGGCACGCAGAGCATCCTGCGCTCCATCCTCGACCGGCTGGACGCCGCCGGGATCGAGGCGGACGAACTCACCGTCCACACCCCCGACCTCGACGACGTCTTCTTCGCCCTGACCGAGACCGAAGCCGTCATCCCCGCCCCGACCAAGGAGTCCGTCCGATGAGCACCCTCTCCCTCGCCGTGCGCGACTCGTCCACGATGCTCCGCCGCAACCTCCTGCACGCCAGGCGCTACCCCTCGCTGACCCTCAACCTGCTGCTCACCCCGGTGATGCTGCTCCTGCTGTTCGTCTACATCTTCGGCGACACCATGAGCGGCGGCGCGGGCCGCGACGCGTACATCGCGTACATCGTGCCCGGCATCCTGCTCATGACGATCGGCTCGACCACCGTCGGCACGGCCGTGTCGGTCTCCATGGACATGAGCGAGGGCATCATCGCCCGCTTCCGCACCATGGCCATCCACCGGGGCTCGATCCTCTTCGGCCATGTGGTGGGCAGTGTCCTGCGGACGCTGCTGAGCGTGGTCTTCGTCGGGGCCGTCGGGGTGGCCATGGGCTTCCGCTCCACCGACGCCACCGTCCTGGAATGGCTCGCCGCCCTCGGCCTGCTCGCCCTGTTCGCCCTCGCCTTCACCTGGATCGCCGTGGGCATGGGCCTGGGCAGCCCCAACGCGGAGGCCGCCAGCAACAACGCGACCCCGCTGATCCTGCTGCCCCTGATCTCCAGCGCGTTCGTCCCGCTGGACTCGATGCCCGGCTGGTTCCAGCCGATCGCCGAGTACCAGCCCTTCACCCCCGCGATCGAGACCCTGCGCGGACTGCTGCTCGGTACCGAGATCGGCCACAGCGGCTGGCTCGCCGTCGGCTGGTGCGTGGGCCTCGCGGTCCTCGGCTACTTCTGGTCCAGGGCCCAGTTCGACCGCGAACCCAAGTAGGAAATCTTCGGCCGGCCGGGGTGGTCACCCCGGCCGGCCGACGCGTGCGTCCAGGCGGGCCAGCACCTTGCGGCCCGCCCTCCGCACGCCCACCGGCACCAGGGCCGCCCGTCCCGGCACCCGCACCCCGCCCGTGAAGGCGACCAGGGTGTGCCCGGGGCGGGCGGCCGACGGCGTGGCCGCGATGCCGATGAGCACGAAGCGGCTCTGCAGCCACAGCCAGCCGGGCCGCCGCACCCCGTGGAAGCGGGCGTGCATCCCGAACCGGCTGCGGGCCACCGCCTCGACCCGGTCGCCGTCGGCGCGGGCCAGCCGCAGCCGCCGCATATCGGGGACCAGGAGGGCCAGTTCACCGTCGATGTCGGCGAGCAGGGGCGCCACCTCGGCGTACGGCGCGGCGATCTCGCGGGTGGTGACGCGGGCGCCGGACACCCCGGCCGCGAGGACGCGGAGGCGGCGGACCGGGTCCAGGGGGGAGGCGTCGGGCCACTGGGGCGACGGGGTGCCGGTCATGACGTCCATGCCTTCCGGAAGGAGTCCCGGGCGCGGGACAGACGGGACTTGACGGTGCCGACGCGGAGTCCGAGCAGGGCGGCGGCGGCCCGCTCGTCCAGCCCCTCGACGTCGCGCAGGACGAGCACGGCGCGGTGCTCGGGGCTCAGCCGGGCCAGTACGTCGCCGATGTCGGCGGCCAGTTCGGGGTCGCCGCGCTGGGGCAGCGTCGTGAGGTCGGCGGGCACGGACCGGGACCCGCGCCGGGCGACCCGGACGGCCTCCCGGCAGGCGATCGCGCGCACCCACCCGTACAGCGCGGCCGGCTCCTTCAGTGAGCGCAGGCTCCGGAAGACGGCGACCAGGGTCTCCTGGACGGCGTCCGGCCCGTCGGCGAGCGCGATCGGGGCGCAGATGCGGCCGGCGTACGGGGTGAGGACGTCCAGCAACTCGTTCATGGCGAGCGTGTCGCCGCGCTGGGCGGCCCCCACCAGGCGTACCGCGCGGTCGCGGTCGGCGTCATCGGGCACGGGCGGCGGTGTCCTTCCCGGCCGCCGTGCGGGGCGCGGCGGCTTCCCTTCCGGCCGCCACCCGGAGCGCGGCGGCGGCGAGCAGCAGGCAGAGCGGTGTGTACAGGACCCGGTTGAGCAGCTGGAAGGTGTCCCCGGAGGCCGCGTCGAGCCCGGTGCGCAGCCCCACCGCCCAGCCGAGCCCGGCGATCCCGCGCAGTGCGGTGCCGCAGGCGACGGCGAGCGTACCGGTCTGGAGGAGCCGCCCGAGCCGGTGGGCGCGCCCCAGCCGCGCGCGGCCGATGACCACGGCCGCGCCGCCGGACAGGGCGGCGGCGAGCGGCAGTACGACGGGCGGGGTGAACGGGGCGTCGATGCCGAGCACGGCGTACGAGAGCGTCCGCGCGTCCCCGGCGGGCCAGGTGCTCCCGGTGGACCAGAACACGTGCAGCAGCGCGTCGGCGGTGAGGACGCCGGCGACGGCGAGGGCGGCGGCGCGGGTGGTGATGGCCATGGTGACTCCTCGGTGAGGGGGCGGCGGACGCCCGGATCACCCCACAGAGGAGCCGGGAGGCGGATTCGTTCCCGCGCCGCACCGACTTTATGTATCTCGCTCTCAAGCTTCTCGCTGTCAAGCATCTTGACATCAAGAGAACATCCGGGCAGGCTTCCCGGTCGATAGGTCTCTTGATGTCGAGATACTTGGGGGTACGGAGTGCGGCGCGTCCGGACGGGAAGCCGACAGGCGGGCCTGCTGGCCCAGTTGAGGAACCCGCCGGGCGGCAGGGATGCCCGGATCATGCTGCGCGCCCTGGCCGTCGACCGCACCGGCACCGGCCTGTGGGCGGCCTCCTCGGTCCTCTACCTCACCTTCGTCACCCACCTCAGCGCCCAGCAGATCGGCGTCCTGCTGGGCACGGCGGGCGTCGCCGGCATCGCGGGCTCCCCCCTCGCCGGACGCCTCGCGGGCCGCTTCCCGGTCCGCCCGCTGCTCATCGGCTGCCACCTGCTGCGCCTCGTCACGCTCACGCTGGTGCTGCTCTGCACGCGCTTCGAGGCGCTGCTCGTCGTGGTCGCGGTGACCTATCTGGGGGACAGGGCGGCCAAGACCCTGGAGATGCTGTTCGCCACCCGCGCCGCAGGCGAACGCCGCGCCGCCTACCAGGCGTTGTCGCGCAGTGCCGCCAACGCGGGCTACGGGCTGGGCGCCGGGCTCGCCGCGATCGGCCTGGCGGCCGGCACGACGGACGCGTACCGCGCGCTGATCCTCGGCAACGCGCTCTCCTTCCTCGTCGCCGCCGCGCTGGTGTGGCGTACGGGGGAGCCGGAGGGCGGCCCGGCGCCCGCCGGTCCCGCCGCCCCACGGCCCGTGTCCGCCAAGGGCCCCTGGCGGGACCGGGGCTACCTCCGCTTCGTGCTCCTCGACATCCCGATGAACCTGGACGACTCGGTGCTCGGCGTCGGCCTGCCGCTCTGGCTCGTCAACCGCACGTCAGCCCCGCACGCCCTCGTCCCGGCCTTCCTGGTCATCAACACCGTGCTGGTCGTCCTGCTCCAACTCGCCGTGTCCCGCAGGGCGGAGGGCCCGCGCAAGGCGGTACGGGCGGTGCTGCTGTACGGCGTCCTGCTCTTCGTCACCTGCGCCCTGCTGGCCGCGTCCACCGGCTGCGGCACCTGGACGGCGGCCGGGGCCCTGCTCGCGGCGGCGGTCCTGGTCACGATGGCGGAGCTGATGCGCTCGGTCAGCTCCTGGGAACTGGCCGTCCTGCTCGCCCCGCCGGACGGACGGGCCGCCTACCTGGGCGTGGCCGGCATGTCCCAGTCCATCCAGAAGTCGGCGGGCCCGCCGCTGCTCACGGGCGTGGTCATGGCCGCGGGCCCGGCGGGCTGGCTGGCACTGGGCGTGGCGGTGGCGGGAGTCGCCGTGGTGCAACGGCGCGGCTGCGAGGCGCGGTTGCGGGCGATGGAGGCCCGTGAGCCGGTGGCCGGGGCGGTTCCGTGATGAGGAGGGGGCATGCGAAGACACGCCGAAGCGCCTTCGGGGGCGGCCGGGCGACCACATACCCGGCCGCCCCGCATGTACGGTCTCGGCTTCGCGCCCCGGACCGCATACGTTGGCCTTCACGGGACAACGACGGAGGTGCCTTCGGATGCGGATCGCCACCACGATCTTCCTCACCGACGAGACGATCACCCCGGTGCGGCTGGCGCACCAGCTCGAACAGCGCGGGTTCGCCGGGCTGTACCTGCCCGAGCACACCCACATCCCGGTGAGCCGCGACAGCCCCTACCCGGCGGGCGGCGAGCTGCCCCGTGAGTACGGCCGCACCCTGGACCCCTTCGTCGCGCTCGCCCAGGCCGCCGCGGTCACCGAGCGGCTGACCCTGGGCACGGGCATCACCCTGATCGCCCAGCACGACCCCATCGACCTGGCCAAGCAGATCGCCACCCTGGACCACCTCTCCGCCGGCCGCTTCACCCTGGGCATCGGCTACGGCTGGAACGTCGAGGAGGCCGCCGACCACGGCGTCGAGTGGTCCACCCGCCGCCGCCTGGGCCGCGAGCGCCTCGCGCTGATGCGGGCGCTGTGGGCGGAGGAGCCCACCGCGTACGAGGGGGAGTTCGGCTCCGTCCGCGCCAGCGAGGCCCACCCGAAGCCGCACCGGCCGCAGGGCCCCCGCACCCTGATCGGCGGCGCGGCGGGCCCCAAGCTGTTCGACCGGATCGCGGAGTCGGCCGACGGCTGGCTGCCCATCGGCGGCCGGGGCCTGTCGGAGTCCGTGCCCCGCCTCCGTACCGCCTGGGCGGCGGCCGGCCGCGACCCGAAGGACCTCCACGTCGTCCCGTACGGGGTCCGCCCGGCCCCCGGCAAGCTGGCCCGCTTCGCGGACCTGGGCATCGAGGAGATCGTCCTCCAGCTGCCCCCGGCCCCGGAACCGGAGGTCCTGCGGACGCTGGACGCGTACGCGGCGTATCTGTAGGGGCCCGGCTGTCCGACCCCGCTGTTACGTTGGCGCACACTCTGCCTTCGACCCCGGAGAGGGACCCGTGGACGCCACCTACGACGAACGGCTCGCCGAGTTCGCCCGCGAGCGGCTGGACGGCCGGCCGCTTCCGGACGACCTGCGCGTCCTCCTGGTCGCGCAGTGGGAGGGCCGCAACGACCTCGGCCGCCTGCTCGACCTCGCATTCTTCGGGCCCGGCGAGCTCCACCCCCTCCTGGACACCGGCTACCTCAGCGAGGCGGAGCTGGCCGACCCGGAGATGCAGGCCGTCAACGCCGGGGCCGCGCGGATGGCGGCCTACCTGAAGCTGGTGGCCGAGGGCGGGAAGGGCTGGGTCGGCTACTGGCTCCACCCGGACGAGCCGGGCTGCCGCCCCATCGAGCTGGACACCGAGTTCACCCTCTGGCCCATGTCCGGCTCCACCCTGTCCGAGGGCGTCGCCGCCGAACAGGCCCATCTCCGGGACGAACCCGACGTGCGCCTCGCGTACGGGCGGCTGGCGGAGGAACTGGCCGCTTTGGGGCTGCCGTTGGGTGCGCGCGAGTACGACGCGCTGGACGACGGCGACTACGCGGTGGACCCGGAGAAGCTGATGGAGAACCTGGTCGAGGAGGAGCGCGCACGGCTCGGGCTGGGGTGAGGGGGCGCCGGTTACGGCACCAGTGCGTTCATGGTGGCGAGCGGCAGGGACGGGTTCGCGGCGGCCCTGGGGGCCAGTTCGGCATCGTCGAGCAGTTCGGTGAGCCGGGCCTGAGGGAGCCGGGGGTGCCGGGCCGCGTCCGCGCGGATCAGCGGGTCCGGGTCGCGGGTGAGCCGGGCCGCCGCTTCCGGGCCCAGCCGTGGGTCGAGCAGGGCGAGGCGGCGGACGGCCGGATCGTCGTCGTCCGCGAATCGGGCGAGGCCCTTCCGGGGGAAGGCGGGGCGGCGCGTGAGGTGCCACCGGTGGCGGCCGGTGTACTCCAGGAAGCTGCGGAGCAACAGCGCGGCGGGGGCGTCCGGATGGTTCTGGCACAGCAGTACCCGGACGCCGAGGTCCGGGTCGTCCGCGAGTTCTGCCACCAGGTCGGCCGGGAGCCCGGGGTCCCGGGCCGCCCGCCGCCGCAGGCACGGGTGCCCGGACAACGCGTCATGGCGCAGCTGCGCCGGGTCCGCGTACCGGTACCGGCAGTGTCCGTACTCCTCGTCCCCGGGCACCACGTAGTCGATCGCGGCCCGTTCCGCCTCGGTCAGCGCCGGATGGACGGAGAGGGCCAGGCGTACGCCCGGATCGGGGTCGACCGCGAGCGCGCCGCGCAGGGCGGGGGCGAGGTCGGAGCGCTCGGCGACCCGTATCCGTACCTTCGGGTCGGCGTGCCCGGCGAGGAGCGCGACGGTCTCGGCCGGTGTACTGGTGTTGCCCGCCACCTCCCACGCGCCGTCCGTGGCCAGGGCGGCGGCCACCACGTCCGGGGCCAGTGCGCCGTGCATCAGCAGGTCCGAGCGTGCGTGGCAGGGGCGGTCGGGCAGATCGTCCCGCACCGCGTCCGGGTCTCGGCGCCGTTCCCACCACCGCTGCATGCGGGCCGACACCTCCCGGACGCCCGGGTCCGGATCGGCCAGCAGCGCCGCCCGCGCCCAGGGCGCCTGCACATGCCAGTGCAGGCCGGCCGCCCTCTGCCGGACCTTTGCCAGCGGATGGGTGGCCGTGCCCCGCTGGAACTCCCGGGACATCTGGCGCACCAGCCCGTACCCGATCAGGTCGTCCTCGTACGTCTCGATGATTCGCGCGACGGTCCGGTCCGGCAGCGGTCTGACCGGACAGCCGTCCTCGTCCGGCAGGGGATTGTCGGCCAGATGCGCCCGGACGAACCAGTCGGGGTCGTCCACCAGCCGGGCCCGCTGCTCCGGTTCGGCGTGTCGGCTGCGGGCGAGGAAGCTCCGTGTGTACGGGTCCGGGTGCGCGACCACCGCGTCCACCACGGCCTCGGGCAGCGCCCGGTCCCGGCAGAGCACCATCCGTACGGCGGCCGACTCGCCCGCGAGCAGCCGCAGCAGGATGTCCTCGGGGGCGGCCGGGTTGAGCGCGAGGCCGGCGAGCCGGCGCTCGGCGGGGGTGGCGGACCGTTCGATCTGGTCAGGAGTCACGGCGGGATGATGCCACGGCTCCGGGCGCTCCGGGTCGGTTCCGGCGGGTCCTCGGCTGATCACGATGTGATCACTCGCCCTTCGCAACTTCCCCACATCTCGTTCGAGGTAATACGGTCACCTCACTCGATGAGGCATATGCCAAGACCTGTGGGGGGACTTCATGCCGAAGGCGTTGAACCGGCGCGCACGGATATGGATCGGCGGGGTGGCCCTGCTCGCCCTGGGGGCGGTCGGCTGTTCGGAGTCCGGGAAGGGGGAAGCGGCGGCGAGCGCCAAGCCGGTGCCCGCCGTCACCGTGACCGTCACGGCGACCGAGACCGCGACGCCCGCCCCGGCGCCCACGGTGACCGAGACGAAGACCGTGAAGGTCCCCGGGCCGACCGTCACGACGACCGTCACCAAGGCGGCCTCCTCCGGGACCCGGTCCGGGGGGAGCGGCGGTTCGTCCGGGGGTGGCGGCACCAAGGCCACCGGCACCTGCTCGATCCGCTCCAACGCGGGCAACTGCTACAGCGCCGGCCAGTTCTGCCGCAACAGCGACCACGGTGCCGTGACGACGAACGCGTCCGGTGCGCGGATCAGGTGCAGCCAGAGCGGAAGCTCCTGGCGGTGGACGTACGCCTGAGGGCCGGAATCCCGCTTCGGTCGCCCGTTCGGACCCCGGTGGTAGCTTGGCAGGCCAGTTCTTGGCGTGTACATCGATGCTTGGGGGACCCATGAAGCAGTCCGCACGGAGCCGGATGGTGGCCGGAGCGGCGGCCGGGACGCTCGCGCTGTTCCTCGTCTCGGGCTGTTCGTCCAGCTCCGGCGGCGACGAGCCCGTCAAGAAGGACAAGGTCACCGAGCAGGCGTCCGCCGACCCCCAGCCCAGCGATTCGGCCCAGCCGTCCGAATCGGCGGGCACGGACACCGGCGCGTCCGGCTCCGTCCCCAAGGCGGAGGTGGCCCGCCAGGGCAAGGCCGCCCTCGCCGCCCAGATGGGCAAGCAGCCCCACGCCTTCTCCTGCCCGGAGGACCTGCCCGCCGAGGTCGGCGCCACGGTCCGCTGCCAACTGGCCGGCGACGGCAAGCAGTACGGGGTGACGGTCACCGCGAAGTCGGTGGCCGGCGGCACGGTGCACATGGACTTCAAGGTGGACGAGACGCCGGGCGGCTGAGGGGCGGGCGGGCCCGGCGCGGTTCCGCCGTGGCCGGTGCGTCAGCGCCGCTCCAGGCCGAGCCGTGCGCGTACCTCGTCGTGAGGAACGGTCTCTGCGGCCCCTGAGGCCCGGCGGGCCTGGTACCGGGCGAGAGCCTGTGCGGCTTCCGTCTCTGCGTGTTCCTGCGGTTCCTTGCTCACGCGCCAAGTCTGTACCACCCCGGCTGGTGGACGGCGAGCGCCGGTTCGGGGCTCGCCGTCCGGCTCGTCAGCCCTGGCGTGCGTACGTGACGAACGCGGACCAGGCCGAGGGCGCCACGTCGAAGTGGGGGCCGGGGACGTTCTTCGAGTCCCGGACGTGGACGGCGGTCGCGCAGGACGCGACCTCGATGCACTCGCCGCCCTCGCCGCTGCTGTAGCTGGACTTGCGCCAGTCGTAGGCGACCTCGATGCAGTTGCCGCCCTCGCCCGTGCTGTAGCTGCTCTTGAACCAGTGGAGTTGCTCAGTGTTCATCGGTCTCCCAACATCTTCTCAATGAACGTCAGCGACTCCCTCGGGGAGAGAGCCTGCGCCCGCAGAATTCCATAGCGTTCGGTGAAGACTCGCACCTCAGCCGGGTCCGTGATCAGCCTTGCATACCCGTAGGTCTCGGTGTACGCGGCCTCTTGGCGCCCCTTCGGCGTGACGAGGGTGAACGACGTGTCCAGGCTGGGGTGCTCTGTCCGGTCGGTCGTCACCACCTGAAGCTCGACGTTGCGCATCTGCCCCACGGATAGCAACCGCTGCAGCTGGGCGCGGTGCACCGCCTCTCCACCAATCGGTCGTTGGAGAATGGTCTCCTCCAGGAGGAAGCTGAGCGTCGGTGCAGGCCAACGCTCGAAGAGCTGCTGGCGGGCCATACGGTCAGCCACGCGCTTCTCAATCGTCTGCTCGTCCAGCAGCGGACGCCGTTGGGTGAAGACCGCGCGTGCATACTCCTCCGTCTGGAGAAGGCCGGGGACCGCCTGAGTGCTGTAGATGTGCAGTGCGACTGCCTCCGCCTCCGTCCGCGCATAGTCTCGGAACCACCCCGGATGCCGCAGACGGGCCCGCTTCAGCGCCTCCCGCACCTCCTCCGCTGCCGCCTCCAGCAAGCCCCCCGTGCCGAGAGCCCGGTCCGCAAGCGTCAGGAACTCCACCTGCGGGGTCCGCACCCCCCGTTCCATCGCGGAGATCAGGTCCTCGCCGCAATGCGTCGCCGACGCAAGCTCCTTCTGGCTCATCCCCGCGCGTTCGCGCAAGAACTTCAGCTGACGGCCCAGCGCCCTGAACAGGTGCGCCGTGCCGTCCGATTCGGCCGGGCGCTCCGGCCGTTCCTCACGTTGTGTGCTCGTCATCTGCCCGTACCGCCTCTGTCCGTCCGGTCACGGCCGACGCCCCGTACAGCCGGTCGGGCGGGCCCGTACAGCATGGTGGAGTCGTGTGGTCACTCCTGGTCAGCGTACGAGCAGCCGGACACGCTGGGTCACATGAACGCCGAAATCACCCTCGCGGGTACCGACTTCGTCCAGCGCTTCAGCGCCACCCGGCGGGGCGCCCGTCTCGCCCGACGCCTCGCCGTGCAGCAACTCGACGCCTGGGGCGTGCCGTACGGGAGCGAGCTGTCCGACGACGTGGCGGTGGTCGTGGCCGAACTGGCCGCCAACGCCGTGCTGCACGGCCACGTCACCGGCCGGGACTTCGAGCTGCGCGTGCTCCGCGAGGCGGACGGGTTCCGCGTCGAGGTCTCGGACGCGCGCGGCGAGCGGCGGCCGGAGCTGTGCGCGGGCGGGCCCGCCGCCGCCGAGGGCGGGCACGGGCTGCGCCTGGTCGCGGCGCTGGCGGCGGAGTGGGGCGTCGCCGAGCGGGTCGTCGGCAAGACGGTGTGGGCGCGGGTGGCCCCGGGGCGTTGAGGCCCTACACCCCCGCCAGCACCACCAACTCCCGCGTAGCCCGGGTCATCGCCACGTACCGGTCCACCGCCCCGCCGACCCCCTCCCCGAAGGACTCCGGCTCGACCAGGACCACGAGGTCGAACTCCAGGCCCTTCGAGAGCGACGGGGTCAGCGCGCGGACGCGCGGCGACGGCGGGCGGAAGCCCGCCGGGGCGCCGATCACGCAGGCGGTGCCCTCGGGGTGGGTCGTCAGCCAGGTGCCGAGGACGGCGGGCAGGTCCGTGACCGGGCCCCGGCGCACGGGGATACCGCTGCTGCGGATGGAGACCGGGACGTTGGCGTTCGGCAGGGCGGCCCGGATCACCGGTTCCGCCGCCGCCATGATCTCCTCCGGCGTGCGGTAGTTGACGGTCAGCGCGGAGAGGGTGATCCGGTCGAACCCGACCCGCTCCAGCCGCTCCCGCCACGACTCCGTGAAACCGTGCCGGGCCTGCGCGCGGTCCCCGACGATCGTGAAGCTGCGCGAGGGGCACCGCTGGAGCAGCATCTGCCACTCCGCGTCGGTCAGCTCCTGCGCCTCGTCCACCACCACATGCGCGAACGGCCCCGCCATCGCGTCCGGTTCGGCGGTGGACAGCGCGTCCGGGTCGAGCAGCGTGTCCTGGAGGTCCCGGCCGCGCAGCATCCCCACCGCGCCCTGGCTCTCGTCGATCTCCGCGTTCTCCAGGAGGCTGTCGATCGCCTCGGCCCGGCGGGCCCGCTCGGCGGCGGCCGTCGCCTCGTTGCGGCGCCTGCGGCGGGCCGCGTCCGGGTCGCCGAGCCGCTGCCGGGCCGCGTCCAGGACCGGCAGGTCGGAGACCGTCCACGCCCGGGGCTCGGTGCGCTGGAGCGCGGCCACCTCGTCCCGGGTGAGCCAGGGCGCGCACGTCCGCAGGTAGGCCGGGACGGACCACAGGTCGCCGACCAGGTCCGCCGCCTCCAGCAGGGGCCACGCCCGGTCGAAGGCCGACATCAGCTCGCGGTCGCGCAGCAGCGCCTGCCGGACCAGGTGGTCCGGGACCTCCTCGTCCTGCCGGTCCGCGTGCTTCTCGGCCAGGATCGTCAGGACCTCCTCCAGGACCGCGTCGCGCGCCTCGTTGTGCGGGACGCCCGGCGCCGACTCGAACGCCACCGCCCACTCGGCGGCGGTCAGCCGGACGTCCGCCCAGGGCGTCGTCACGGTCAGGCCCTGGGACGGCGGCTCTTCGTAGAACGCGACGGCCGCCTCGACCGCCCGCACCAGCTCCGCCGACGCCTTCAGCCGGGCCGCCTCCGGATCGGCCTCGGGCACGGCCGCCGCGCCCTCCGGGACGAGGTCGCGCAGGGTGCACGTACGCACCCCGTCCTCGCCGAGGCTCGGCAGCACGTCGGCGACGTACCCCAGGTACGGCTGGTGCGGGCCGACGAAGAGGACGCCGCCGCGCCGGTGTCCGAGGCGCGGATCGGCGTGCAGGAGGTACGCGGCGCGGTGCAGGGCGACGACCGTCTTGCCGGTGCCCGGGCCGCCGTCCACGACCAGCGCCCCGCGCGAACCGGCCCGGATGATCGCGTCCTGGTCCGCCTGGATCGTGCCCAGCACGTCCCGCATCCGGGACGAGCGGTTGGTGCCCAGGCTGGCGATGAACGCCGACTGGTCGTCCAGCGCGGCGTGCCCGGCGAAGGCGTCCGGGGCGAACACCTCGTCCCAGTAGTCGCTGACCCGCCCGCCCGACCAGCGGTAGCGGCGGCGGGTCGCCAGACCCATCGGATTGCCGTGCGTCGCCCCGAAGAACGGCTCGGCGGCCGGGGAGCGCCAGTCGGTCAGCAGCCGGCGGCCCTCGCCGTCCGTGAGGCCGAGCCGCCCCACGTACACCGGCTCGGAGCCGTCCGCCCCGGCCATGTGGCCGAGGCACAGGTCCAGGCCGAAGCGGCGCAGGGTGCGCAGCCGGGCGGTCAGCCGGTGGATCTCCGCATCGCGGTCCAGCCCCTGCCGGCCAAGACCGCCGGGGGCGCGGCGGGCGGTGTCGAGGGCGGCGGTCAGTTCGGCGACGGTCTCCTCCAGGCAGCGCGCGATCGCCGCGAAGTGCCGCTCGTCACCGGCGATCAGGGCCGGGTCCGCCTTGGCCGCGGCGCGGTCGCCGGTCAGCGCGAAGGCGCTCGTGGTGAGGGTGGGGGAGGGGGTGGGACGCATCGGTTCGGGCACTTCCTGAAACTCCCAAATGCCGCGGGTGGCTGGCTGAGGTCAGCGATTCTGCGGGACGAGGGGGGCCTTGCGGCAAGGCCCCCCTTGCGCTATACGTTGAGAGTGGCCGGAGGTGACTGTCCCTCCTCGGCCGGCCGGTGAACACCCCCGGCGACCCGCCCCCTCTCCCGCCTCGCCCGACGTGCCGCGTATTGGCAGGCACACGGCATACTGGGCCGCCGGATCACGGGGGGAGCGCCGAGCGCATGGCGTACGGAACGGACGGGGCGGGCCTGCCCGAGAAGGTCGGCGGCTACGCCGTGGAGCGGGAACTCGGCGCCGGTGGCATGGGTGTCGTCTATCTGGCGCGGTCCCGGGGCGGGCGCGCGGTCGCCGTGAAGGTGGCCCGCTCCGAACTGGCCGCCGATCCGCACTTCCGCGAGCGGTTCCGGGCCGAGGTCGAGGCGGCCCGGAGCGTCGGCGGGTTCCACACGGCACCGGTGGTCGACGCGGACCCCGACGCACCCGCGCCCTGGCTGGCGACGGCGTACATCCCCGGGCCCACGCTCGCCGCGCTCGTGGAGGCCGAGGGGCCGATGGGCGAGGCGCGGCTGCGTCAGCTGGGCGCCGCCCTCGCCGAGGCGCTGGCCGCGATCCACCGCTGCGGGCTCGTCCACCGCGACCTCAAGCCGGGCAACATCATCATGGCCGCGGACGGGCCGCGCGTCCTGGACTTCGGCATCGCGCGGGCCCTGGAGTCGACCCGGCTCACCGCCACCGGGGTGGCCTTCGGCACGCCGGGGTTCCTCGCCCCCGAGCAGGCGCAGGGCCTGGACGTCGGGGCCCCGGCCGACGTGTTCGCCCTGGGTGCCGTGCTCGTCGCGGCGGCGGGTGGCAGTGCGTTCGGGGCGGGGACGCCCATGGGGCTGATGTACCGGTCGGTGCACGAGGCGCCGGACCTGGGCGCGGTGCCGGAAGGCGTCCGGGACGTCGTCGCGTCTTGCCTGGCGAAGGAGCCCGGCGAGCGCCCCACCCCGGAGACCCTGCTGGACCTGTTCGCGCCCGGGGCCCCGGCGGACGTCCCGGCCACCGCGACCCCGCCGGGCAGTCCCGCCCACCCGGCCACCGCATCCCGGTCGCAGTACGCTTACCCGCCCCTCGGCGCGGCCCCCACGCCCCCCGCGCCGCCCGCGTATCCCCCGGCCTCCGCGAGCCCGTCCCCGTACCCGCCGATGGCCGCGGCCCCGTCCCCCTACGGCCCGTCCCCGTACGCCCCCTCCCCCTATCCGCCCGCCGCCGCGGTCCCCAACAACCCGTACGCGCAGGGGCCCGCCGCGGGCGGCCCGTGGCAGCAGGCGCCCGCCGAGCCCGTCACCGACATCGGGTTCGTCGGGGTGGGCACCGACAGTTCGCTGGTGATCGACGCGCTGGGGATCGAGTTCCAGGCGGCCAACGGCCTTGAGCTGCAATTCGCCTGGGCGGACATCGGCCGGATCGAGTACGCCGTGCGGGGGCCCAAGCTCCTCGTGGTCACCGTCCGCCTGCGCGCCGGGGCCGCCCACACCTGGACGCTGACCGCCCGCAACCGCTCCCGCCTGCGGGAATGGACCCAGGACCTGCCGCTGATCCTGGAGTACTACGCGTAAGCGGAGCGCCCGCTACCCGCTCGTATGCTCGGAGGCATGACCGATCCTCAGAGCGCACCCCCCACCACCAACTCGATGCGGCGCGCGCTGAAGCGTGCGCGTGACGGTGTCGCCCTCGACCGGGCGGAGGCCGCCGTGCTGCTGCAGGCGCGCGGCGACGACCTGACGGATCTCGCGGCCTCCGCGGCCCGGGTGCGCGACGCGGGGCTGGAGGCGGCGGGGCGGCCGGGGGTCATCACGTACTCCCGCAAGGTCTTCATCCCGCTGACCCGGCTCTGCCGCGACACGTGCCACTACTGCACGTTCGTCACCGTGCCGGGCAAGCTCCGCCGGGCCGGGCACGGCATGTTCCTGTCGCCCGACGAGGTGCTGGCCATCGCCCGCGAGGGCGCCGCGATGGGCTGCAAGGAGGCCCTGTTCACGCTCGGGGACCGGCCGGAGGACCGCTGGCCGGAGGCGCGCGAGTGGCTGGCGGCCGAGGGGTACGACGACACCCTGGCCTACGTACGCGCCATGGCGATCCGGGTCCTGGAGGAGACGGGCCTGCTGCCGCACCTCAACCCCGGGGTGCTGAGCTGGACGGACCTCCAGCGGCTCAAGCCGGTCGCGCCCTCCATGGGCATGATGCTGGAGACGACCGCGACCCGCCTCTGGTCCGAGCCCGGCGGCCCGCACCACGGCTCCCCGGACAAGGAACCGGCCGTGCGGCTGCGGGTGCTTGAGGACGCCGGCCGGTCCAACGTGCCGTTCACCACGGGCATCCTGATCGGCATCGGCGAGTCGTACGAGGAGCGCGCGGACTCCCTCTTCGAGCTGCGCCGGACCGCCCGCGCCTACCACGGCGTCCAGGAGGTCATCGTCCAGAACTTCCGGGCCAAGCCCGACACCGCGATGCGTGGGATGCCGGACGCGGAGCTGGAGGAGCTGGCCGCCGCGATCGCCGTCGCCCGGCACATCCTCGGCCCGTCCGCCCGCATCCAGGCCCCGCCGAACCTGGTCGACGCGGAGTACGCGCTGCTCATCGGCGCGGGCATCGACGACTGGGGCGGGGTGTCGCCGCTGACCCCCGACCACGTGAACCCCGAGCGCCCCTGGCCGCACATCGACGAACTCGCCGCCCGCACCGCCGAGTCCGGCTTCACGCTCCGCGAACGGCTCACCATCTACCCGGAGTTCATCCAGCGCGGCGAACCCTGGCTCGACCCCCGGCTGCTCCCGCACGTCCGGGCGCTCGCCGACCCGGAGACCGGCCTCGCGAAGGAGGACGCGATCCCGGAGGGGCTGCCCTGGCAGGAGCCGGACGAGGGGTTCAACGCCTCCGGCCGCACCGACCTGCACCGCACCATCGACACGGAGGGCCGCACCGGCGACCGCCGCGACGACTTCGACGCCGTGTACGGGGACTGGGAGGCGCTGCGCGAGGCGGCGGCCCCCGGGATGGTGCCCTCACGGATCGACGGGGACGTGCGCGCGGCGCTGAGCCGGGCCGCCGACGACCCGACGAAGCTCACCGACGACCAGGCGCTCACGCTGCTGCACGCCGACGGGCCGGCCCTGGACGAGCTGTGCCGGATCGCGGACACGCTGCGGCGCGACGTGGTCGGCGACGACGTCACGTACATCGTCACGCGCAACATCAACTTCACCAACGTCTGCTACACCGGCTGCCGCTTCTGCGCCTTCGCCCAGCGCCGCACCGACGCCGACGCGTACACCCTCTCGCTCGACCAGGTCGCGGACCGGGCCGCGCAGGCGTGGGACGTCGGCGCGGTCGAGGTCTGCATGCAGGGCGGCATCCACCCGGACCTGCCCGGCACGGCGTACTTCGACATCGCGCGGGCGGTGAAGGAGCGGGTGCCCGGCATCCACGTCCACGCGTTCTCGCCGATGGAGGTCGTCAACGGGGCCACCCGAACCGGGATGTCGATCCGGGACTGGCTGACCGCCGCGAAGGAGGCCGGCCTCGGCTCGATCCCGGGCACGGCGGCCGAGATCCTGGACGACGAGGTCCGCTGGGTCCTCACCAAGGGCAAGCTGCCCACCGCGACCTGGCTGGAAGTCATCAGGACCGCCCACGAGGTGGGCCTGCGCTCCTCCTCGACCATGATGTACGGCCATGTCGACCAGCCCCGCCACTGGCTGGGCCACCTGCGCACCCTGGCCGCGCTCCAGCAGGAGACCGGCGGCTTCACCGAGTTCGTGACGCTGCCCTTCATCCACACCAACGCCCCCGTCTACCTCGCCGGGATCGCCCGCCCCGGCCCGACCGACCGCGACAACCGCGCCGTCACCGCGATGGCCCGCCTCCTCCTGCACCCCCACATCACCAACATCCAGACCAGCTGGGTCAAGCTCGGCACGGAGGGCGCGGCCGAGATGCTGCGCTCGGGCGCGAACGACCTGGGCGGCACCCTCATGGAGGAGACCATCTCCCGCATGGCCGGGTCGGGTTACGGCTCCTACCGCTCGGTCCGCGACCTGGAGGCCATCGCGGAGCTCGCCGGCCGCCCGGCGAAGCCGCGTACGACGCTGTACGGAGAGGTCCCGGAGGAGCGGGTGGCGGCGGCCGGCGCGTCCGACGGGCACCTGCCGGAACTGCTGCCGGTGCTGGGGGACTGAGGGGGCGCCGGACCCGCCGGCGGATCGGCGCCACCGGGACCAGGAGGTCGCCGGGGGCGATGTCGCCGTGGCACGCACCGGGTCGCGGTGCCCCCGGCGGCGCGGGCGGCTTCCCGGACCGCCCGCGCCGCAACGGGAATCCGATGCGCCTCGGAGCCGTACAAAGCCCTTGGTCCCTGCACCCGTTCGATTACAGTGCTGCGCAGTTACCGCACAGTCGCACAGGGGAACGAAACCACGGCATACGGGAGTGGCGCGGTGAGCACAGGGATGTTGGCCGTCTGGGGCCGGGTCGAGCAGCAGGACTTCCGCAGCCGGGTACGCGGCACCCTCCTCGGCGGCGCCGTCGGGGACGCGCTGGGCGCCGGCGTCGGCGCCCTCACCCTGGAGGAGATCCGCGCCGCCCACGGCCCCGACGCCGTCACCGACTTCGTACCCGCCCACGGCGCGCGCGGCACGGTCACCGCCGCCACCCAGCTCACCCTGTTCACCGTCGACGGGCTGATCCGCGCCCAGGTCCGCCGTGACACCGGAGCCTGGCACCCGCCCACCGACGTGCACCGCGCCCACCTGCGCTGGGCCGCCACCCAGCACGACTGGGGGCCCGACGAGCGCCGCGCGGACAACGGCTGGCTCGCCGCGCAGGAATGGCTCTACGAACGCCGCGACCCCACCCGGGAATGCCTGGGCGGCTTCGGCGACGCCGTCATGGGCACCCTGGACCGGCCCAAGTACCCCGCCGCCCACGACGCCGCCGCGCTCACCCGGTCCGCGCCCTTCGGGCTGCTCGTCGGCTGGGAGCCGCAGCTGGTGTTCCAGCTCGCCGTCGAGTGCGCCGCGCACACCCACGGCCACCCCACCGCCCTGCTCTCCGCAGGTGCCTTCGCGGTCGTGGTGCACGGGCTGGCGCGCGGCGAGACCCTGGACGGCTCCGTGCAGCACGCGCTGGGGCTGCTCGCGGACCACCCGGGCCATGAACCCGTCACCGAGGCGCTGCGCCGCGCTCTCGGCGCCGTGCGCCGGGGCATCCCGGGGCCCGCGCTCATCGAGTCCCTGGGCGTCACGGACTCGGCCGAGGAGGTGCTGGCGGTCGCGGTGTACTGCGCGCTCGTCGGGGAGGACGTGCGGCACGGGCTGCGGCTGGCGGTGAACCACGGGGGCCCGTCCGCCGCGACCGGGGCGCTGTGCGGGGCAATGCTGGGCGCGATGCACGGGGAGACCGCGCTGCCCCCGGCCTGGCTCGCCGAGCTGGAGGGGCGGGCCACCCTCCTCGAACTCGCCGACGACTTCGCCATGGAGATGACCCAGGGGTCAGCCCTGCACAGCCCGGGCGGCGCCGCCCCGGGCTGGCTGGCCCGCTACCCGCGCGGCTGACGGGCGGCGGCGCTACTCCTTCGCCCCCTCGGCCACCGCGGCCTCGCCCGGACCGGCCTGGGCGGGCACCGCCGGACCGTCGCCGTCGGTGTTGATCCGCTCGATCAGCGCGTCGCGTTCCGGGGTGTCCTCCGGGCGTACGAAGCCGATCACCACGTACAGCACCAGCGAGATCGCCAGCGGCAGCGCGACCTGGTACTGGAGCGCCACCCCCTCCTTCACCGAACCGTCCAGGTCGTAGTTGGTGAAGTAGAACGCCAGCAGCCCCGCCGCCCAGCTGACGAGCGCCGCCGTCGGACCCGACTTGCGGAAGCGGCGCAGCAGTCCCAGCATGAACGGGATCGCGATCGGGCCCATGAGCCCGGCGACCCACTTGATGACGACCGAGATGATGTCCTTGAACGTCGGCGAGTTGATCTGCGTCGCCAGCGCCATGGACAGCGCGAGGAAGCCCAGCGTGGACAGGCGCGCGGCGAGGAGCCCGGCCCGGCTGCTCCACTCGCGGGCGGCCTTGGAGAAGACCGGGGCGATGTCCCGGGTGAAGACGGCCGCGATCGCGTTGGCGTCGGAGGAGCACATGGCCATCGTGTGCGAGAAGAACCCGACGACGACCAGGCCCAGCAGCCCGTGCGGCAGCAGCTGTTCGGTCATCAGCGCGTAGCTGTCGGAGGCGTCCGGCTTCTGCGCGTCCACCAGCAGCGGGGCGCACCACATCGGGAAGAAGAGGACCGTCGGCCACACCAGCCACAGCACGGCGGACAGCCGGGCCGAACGGGTCGCGGAGGCGGCGGAGTCCGTGGCCATGTAGCGCTGGGCCTGGTTCCACATGCCGCCGTTGTACTCGAAGGTCTTGATGAACAGGTACGCCAGCAGGAACGTCACGGTGTACGGGCCGGCCGTCGGGTCCGCGTGGCCCTCGGGCAGCTTGTCCCAGACCGTCCACAGGGTGCTGAAGCCGTCCAGTTCGTGCATCGCGGTGACGAGCATCGCGAGTCCGGCGAGCAGCTGGATGACGAACTGCCCCAGTTCGGTGAGCGCGTCGGCCCACAGACCGCCGACCGTGCAGTAGACGGCGGTGATGATGCCGGTGATGAAGATGCCCTGGGTGAGGGTGATCCCGGTGAAGACGGACAGCAGCGTGGCGATGGCGGCCCACTTGGCACCCACGTCCACGATCTTCAGCAGCAGTCCGGACCAGGCCAGCGCCTGCTGGGTGGGCACGTTGTAGCGGTTCTTGAGGTATTCGAGCGGGGACGCCACGTACAGCCGCGAGCGCAGCCGGTTGAGGCGGGGCGCGAAGAGCTTCGCGCCGATGCCGATGCCGATCGCGATCGGCAGCGACCAGGTGACGAACGAGGTGACGCCGTACTGGTACGCGATGCCGGCGTAGCCCGTGAACATCACGGCGCTGTACCCCGACATGTGGTGCGAGATGCCGGACAGCCACCAGGGCATCCTGCCGCCCGCGGTGAAGAAGTCGCTGACGTTGTCGACACGCTTGTGGGACCAGAGCCCGATCGCGATCATCACGCCGAAGTAGCCGATGAGCACGACCCAGTCGAGACTGTTCATATGTCCCCTCCCGGGGTCCGCCTTGTGAACGGGGTGCGCACTTCGCCAGTACGGCCGCTCAGCGGCGCCCCGTGCGGGAGCGGGGACTTCGGGGATTGAACCGCCTGCGCGGCACCTCGGTCAAGGACCCTTCAGGTCATAGATGTGAACGCAGATCAGCAAGAGGAACGATTTTACTCGTTCTTGACCCACGGAAGCGTTGTCGTGAACGTGACGGCGGCCACACGATGAGCGGGCGCTTCGCCAGGCTGTGAGCGCAGGGAAGCACGAAGAAGACCGCACGGGATGCGGGTCCCGTGCGGTCGAGAAGGAGGGGAACTGCCAGAGAATCCGGCCCGGAAACGGCGAAAGCCCTCTCGGCCAGGACGGCGGGCCGGTCGAGAGGGCCTGGTGCGGGCCGCGGCGCGAGCGCGCGGCCGGGTCGCGCGGTGTCAGAAGCCGGCGGTGCGCGAGACGTCCACGACGAAGGCGGACCAGGTCTTCGCGGAGAAGCCGAGGACCCCGCTGCTCACGCTCTTCGAGTCGCGGACCAGCAGCGCGTGCCTCTCCGCCGCCTTGACCTCCACACAATTCCCATTCGCGGAATAGGAGGACTTGGTCCACTCCGTCAGTGCGTTCTGCCGAATCGCCATAATGACTCCGATGGTTGTGCCGGTCGTTGGGCGGTGCGCCCAGCCGCTGCGCCCAGCGACTTGTGAGGGACGCTACGCCGCAACATCATCGGGCGTCAGTGGCGTTCACTCGTTCGGATGACTTACGCCTCGGCGGCCTTCCGGCACTCCTAGGCGGAGGTGTATCTTCCGCGCCGCCCCGGGGAACCCCGTGGCGGGCGCGGAATTCGTCACGCTCCGCAGTTCTCCGCCGCCTGGAGAATGTACGCCCGGGACTGCTCGGCGCTCAGCGCCTTCGCGCGCAGGTGTTCGTACATCACCGCGTAACTCTGCACATCGGGAGCCTTTTCCAGATACAGGTCGCTGGTGATGCCTTCGAGATAGACGACGCTCGCGTCCATGTCCTCCTGGAATTCGAGGATCGTGTAACTCCCGTACATTCCCGGGTGCGCCCCGACGGTGTACGGCAGCACCTGGAGCGTCACGTGGGGGAGCTGGCTCAGCTCCGCCAGGTGCCTCAACTGGTCCGCCATGATCTGCGGGTCGCCCACGACACGGCGCAGCACGGCCTCGTCGATCACGGCCCAGAACCGCAGCGGTTCGACCGGATCGGTCAGGCGGTCCTGGCGCTTTATGCGGATCTGGATGCGCTTGTCGATCTCGGTGGGCGTGGCCTCCGGCCACATCCCCTCGATCGCCGCCTGCGCGTACTCCCGCGTCTGCAACAGGCCGGGGACGATCAGCGACTCGTACACCCGCAGGGACGCCGCGTCGGTCTCCAGCCCGATGTACACGCTGTACGGGATGTCCCCGAACGCGTGCCACCAGCCCTGCTGGCGGGAGTCCTTGGCCATCTGCATCAGCGAGTCGACCAGGCGGCGGTCCTCGACCTCGTACACCCCGCAGAGATCGCGGACGTCGCGCTGGCTGATGGAGCGGCGGCCGTTCTCCAGGCGGCTGATCTTCGACTGCGAGACCAGCAGCCGGTCCGCCACCTCCTCGGCGGTCATTCCCTTGACCTCGCGCAGTCGGCGCAATTCCTGTCCCAACCGGCGTCGCCTGACGGTGGGATTGACGTTGGACGGCACGGAAACGGCACCTCCGGCTATGTAGCTGTGCGTATCTACTGCTGAGCAGATTGCCACCCCCGGGCCCGGCCCCGCTGGGAAACGGCCACACACAGCGGCGCGGGGCAGTCGGTGGTACCGACTGCCCCGCGCCTGGTGCGGCTCCCGGACCGGGTCTGGCTGACGACGGTGCGGCGATGTTCGGTTGTCGAAGTGGTGATGGTGATGCGGGTGGTGACGGTGGTGCTTCGTGGTGCGGTCGCGGTCCTAGTGGGCCGCGGTGTGCGCCATGCTGCCGCGCCGTGACGGCGACGGCACTTGCGGTTGCAACGGAACGCCGGCCGCCTGAGCGCGGCGCGGTTGTGCGACCGCCCCGTTCTGCACGTCCATCACGGCGTGCGCCACGAGGCCGCCCATCGGGTCGTGCCTGATCAGGTCCCGGAGCCGGGAGCGCGATGAACGCCCCTCGTTCCCGGGGTACAGGTGCTTGCCGAGTCCGACCGCGTGGGCCAGTGCGGCGAGCGCCGCGGTCCGCGGGTCCGGCGGTACACCGGTGCGGATCGCACTGTCCAGCCTGGCCCTGATGTCCCGGCTGATCGCCGTGTCCGTCGCCTGGTAGCGAGTCGTCGGCAGCACTCCGCACATCTGGCCCGCGACGGCATGCACCATGCCGCACCGCTCCAGATGAGCGAGGTAAATCTGGCGGAGCCCCAGCCGGGGTCCGCCGATCCAGTGGACCGCCCGGACCGGACTGCCACGCCTGCGCAGCAGTTCCAGTGCGGAGTCCAGGGTCGGATCTCCTGTCGGCCGTGGCATCACCACGGCGATACGATCCCCGTCTGGGGCTATCCGTCCTGCCAGGGCCAGCTCCACTAGCTGGGCTCCGGCGAGGCCGAGGTCGAGCGACTGCGGCTGCGCTGTGGTACCCGTGGTCGGGTCCAGAGCGAGCAGCAGAAGCTCCTCCGGAATTGTTCTGCGGCTCCTGCCCATCCATGCCTCCCCGCGTGGATGTCTGACAGGGTGACCCCTCTCACATCTGTCTGTCGAGGGTGCCTGGTGGCTTTGTACGGGAACCAGTAGGTATGTCGTTCTCGTCTAGCAGCCCGGCCAAGGGTTCACACGGGACACTGGTAGACGGTTCGGACAGCGCGGGGGTTCCCCGCGCCGCATGGAGGAGGCATCGGTGGCGGGCGAGTCCCCCGACAAGTCGGAGCAGCAGCAGTCGTCGGGAACGACTCGGAACGAGCGCGATCCGCGGCTCGACGTCTTCCGTGAACGGACGGGTGGGGACTCCGGGACGGGAGCCGGCCCGGAGGGCGGTGCGGACTCCGGTACGCGCTCCGGCCCGGGAGCCGGTGCGGAGGTGGAGCCCGCGTCCGTGGATGCCGCCGGGGAGCCGGGCGCCGGCCCGGACGAGGACGCGGGGGCGGCTCCGGAGGCCGCCGACGGCACTCGGGGCGCGGAGAGCCGTGCGGAGGGCGCGGGCACGCCCCCCGAGGGCGCTGAGAGCGCTCCGAAGGCCGCTGAGGCCCCGGAGGCCGCTCCGGACGCCCCGGAGGCGGCCACGGACGCCCCCGAGGGCGCGGAGCCCGCAGCCGACGCGGAGGCTGCCCGGCCCGAGGAGGGCGACGCGCGCCTCCGGGCGGCGGTGGCGGCCTGGGTGTCGACGGGGGACGAGAGCGAGAAGGACACCGCCGAGGCCGACGCCCCGGAGAAGCCCCGCGCAACCGCTTCCCGCGGCGAGACCGACGAGACCGCAGACGAGACCCCGGACGAGAAGCCGCAAGCCGCCGCGCAGCAGCCGGAGCCGGAGCCCGCCGCGAAGCCGGCGCCGCAGTCCGAGCCCGCCGCAGAGCCGGAGCCCGACCCGCAAGCCGCCGCGAAGCCGGAGCCGCAGTCCGAGCCCGAGGCCGCCGCGAAGCCGGCCCCGGAGCCGGACCCGGAGTCCGGGCCCGCCGAGACGGATGCGCCCGACGCCGAGGCGAAGGCGCCCGTCGGCGCCGAGGCGGACGCGCCCGACGCCGAGGCGAAGGCGCCCGTCGGCGCCGAGGCGGACGCGGCCGACGACGAGGCCCCGGGCGGGAAGGCCTCCGCCGCCGGGGCGGAGAAGCCGGCCGGCGGCGAGGGCGCCCCGGGCGCGAAGGCACCGGCCGCCGAGGCCCCCGTCGACCAGCCCACCGCCGTCTTCAAGGCGCCCCGCCTGCCCCAGGTCGATCAGCCGACCACCGCGCTGAAGATCACCAGGTCGCCGTCGGGACAGCCGCTCACCGCCGAGACCGAGTCGCTCGCCGAGCGCACCAGCCGGTTCGTACCGCTGCGCTCCGACGACGTACGCCCGGCGCAGACGCCCGCCCCGCGCCGGCCCGAGAGCCCCGCGCCCGGGGCCGGCGCCCCCGCGGCCCTCAGCGGTGCCGAGCGGACCCGGCAGCAGCCGATGCCGCCGAAGCCGCCGCTCGACCTGCTCGCCGAGCTGACGAACACCCCGCCGCCGCCGGAGACCCCGGTCCGCACGGCGGTGCGCAGGGTCAAGATCTGGACACCGCTCGTCGTCCTCCTGCTCATCGTGTTTGCGATCGTGCAGATGGTGCGCCCGCTGCCGGACCCGTCGCTCGCGATGACCGCGAAGTCGACGTACAGCTTCGACGGCGGCGCCCCGAAGCTGCCGTGGCCCGACCAGGGCCAGGGCTACATGGCGGCCACCGGCCTCGGCAAGGTCGACTCCTTCGGCGAGCAGAAGCCCGTGCCGATCGCGAGCGTCGCCAAGGCGATGACGGCGTACCTCGTCCTCAAGAGCCACCCGCTCAAGCGCGGCGAGAACGGCCCGGACATCAAGATCGACGCCAAGGCGGAGGCGGACGGCAAGCTCTACACCGAGGGCGAGTCCACGCTGAGCACGGTGAAGGAGGGCGACATACTCACCGAGCGCGACGCGCTGGCCGCGATCATGATCCCCTCGGCCAACAACATCGCCCGGCTGCTCGCCCGCTGGGAGGCGGGTTCGGAGAAGGCGTTCGTCGCGAAGATGAACGCCACCGCCGACGAACTGGGCATGAAGAACACCACGTACACCGACCCCTCCGGGCTCACCGCCTCCACCGTCTCCACGGCCGAGGACCTGGTGAAGCTCGGCGAGAAGCTGGTCGAGTTCCCGGCGCTGATGGACATCACGCGGCTGCCGGAGTGGAAGGACCCCTCGGGTCACACGTGGCGCAACTACAACACCCTGGTGCCGTTCGACGGCGCCCTGGGCATCAAGACCGGTTCCACCTCCAAGGCCGGCGGCAACCTGCTCTTCGCGGCGCACAAGATGATCGACGGCACCGACCAGCTGATCGTCGGCGCGATCCTGGGGCAGTACGACGACCTCTCGATCATCGACGAGGTGAACCGGGTCAGCAAGAAGGTGATGCTGGCCACGCTCGACCTGCTGGAGGGCGCCAAGATCGTCAAGAAGGGCGACGTCGTCGGTGAGGTGGACGACGGCATGGGCCACACCACGCCCGTCGTCGCGACGAAGGACGTCGAGGCGGTCGGCTGGTCCGGCCTCACGGTCAAGCTGGAACTGACCGACGACGGCAAGACCATCCCGCACGAGGCGGTGGCGGGTACGCACGTCGGCACGCTCACCGTGGGCGAGGGCCGGAGCCAGGTGAAGGTCGCGGTCGCGCTCCGGGACGACCTCGCGAAGCCGTCGTTCGGCGACAAGCTGACCCGCGTCGGCTGAGCACGGACGCGGGCGGGGCGCCCACCCGGCGCCCCGCCCCACCGCTCCCGGGCGGGCCGCCTTCCCGTACGCCGGAAGGACCCCGCGTGTTAGCGTCCCGGGGGCAACGCGCGGACCCCGGAGCGCGTCTTTCGGCCCATGAGACCCGAGCAGGAGAGCCGGCCGAAACCACGCGTCCGGGAAGGGACGGGGAGAGACGCAGTGACCACTGCCGAGCCGACACGGGCGGACGCCGACACCGCCGGCACGGACCCCGCGCGGGCGAAGCGCCGCGGCGACGGCGAGGACACGTCCCGGGCGCCCGGCCGGTTCGACGGACTGAAGCAGCGCGTCCTGCGCCACCCGGTCCTGCTGACGACCGCGGTCGCCGCGGTCGCCCACATCCTGTGGTTCCTCTTCTTCGCCAACAGCGGCGGCGACATCGCGGCCCAGGACGCCTGGGCCGAGTTCGTCGGCCGGCACCCCGGCACGGCGTACAACCTCGCCTGGTACGGGGGCATGCACCCCGTCTCGTACAGCGTCGTCTCGCCGTATCTGATGTCCCTGCTCGGCGTGCGGACGACGATGATGATCGCCGGCACGGTCTCGGCCGGGCTGACCTCGCTGATCCTGTACCGGGTCAAGGCGGTCCGCAATCCGCTGGCCTGCTCGATGGCGGGCGTCTTCGCGTACCTGTGCAACGCGCTGTCCGGCCGGGTGACGTTCGGGCTCGGCATGATGTTCGCGGCCGGTGCCGCCGCCGCCGTGTTCTGCTGGCCGTACCGGTGGCGCTACAAGCGGTGGGCGAAGGCGGCCGTCGCCGCGCCGCTCGCCGGGCTCGCGACGGCCGGCAGCCCGGTCGCGGGGCTCTTCCTCGGCGTCGTCGCGGCCGCGCTGTTCCTGAACAAGCGGCGCCCCGGCGCGTACGCGCTGGGCCTCGCGCCGGTCGCGGTGGTCGCGCTGTCCGCCTGGCTGTTCCCGTTCTCCGGCACCCAGCCGATGTCGGTCGCGACCCTGTCCGGGCCGTTCGTCTTCGCCTGGCTCGTCTTCTTCCTCGTACCGTCCGACTGGAAGACCGTACGCACGGCCTCGGCCGTGTACGGGGTCGGGACGCTGCTCACGTTCCTCATCGACTCGCAGATCGGCTCCAACGTCTCGCGGATGGCGATGCTGTACGCGGGCGTCGTCCTGCTGGCCGCGCTCCCCTACACCGCGCCCCGCTCGCGCCGGTGGTACGCGCTGGTCCTCGCGTTCGTCTCGCTGAACGTCTGGATCGGCTTCAAGGGCATCGACGACATCGTCAGGACCGCCCCCACCGCCTCCTGGACCCGCTCGCTGGCCCCCCTGGTCAACCAGCTCCAGAAGGTCGGCGCCGAACGCGGCCGGGTCGAGGTCGTCCCGCCGAGCAGCCACCGCGAGGCGTCCGCGCTGCCGCGCTCCGTCAACCTGGCCCGGGGCTGGAACCGCCAGGCCGACATGAAGCGGAACCCGCTCTTCTACGACGACACCCTGGACCCCATCAACTACCGCCAGTGGCTCGACCGCTGGGCGGTGCACTACGTGGTGCTGCCGCAGGGCGATCCCGACTACAGCGGCGCCCGCAAGGAGGCCGAACTCGTCGGCAAGGGCCTCTCCTATCTGAAGCTGATCTGGTCCAACGAGGACTGGCGGCTCTTCGCGGTGGACAGCCCGGTCCCGCTGGCCGACCCGCCGGCCACGGTGGAGCGCGCGGGCGAGGGCGAGCTGACGATCCACGTCAAGAAGGCCGGCCGGGTCCTGATCCGCGTCCCGTACTCGCGCTGGCTCGCCGTCGTGGACGAGGACGGCAACGGCGTGGAACGCCCCCAGGAGACCGAGGCGTCCAAGCAGCGGGCGGACGAGAGCACCCCGAGGACCTTCGTCAACGAGAACGGCTGCCTGAACAAGGTGGCCGAGGACGAGGACGGCGACGAATGGACGGAACTCGTGGCCCCGCGCCCCGGCACCTACCGCCTGGGCGCCCCCTACCAGCTCCCGCCGGGAACCCCGTGCCCGGACGAGCTGCGGTGACGGACGCGGTACGCGCCGCCTGGCGGAACACCACGCACGACTGGGCCGCCGAGGTGGACCACGCCCACCTGGAGGCGGTCCGCCGGGCCCCCGGGACGTACGCCCCCGGCGGGGTACGCCACCTCGTCCTGGAAGTCCTCGCCTACGCGGCGGACGAGGCGGAGGCCACCGGAGCCGGCCGCGCCCTCGTCACGCTGCACACGGACGGCTCGGTCTCCGTCACCGACGACGGCCGGGGCACCGACACCCGCCGCGACGCGGCGGGCCGCCCGGTGAAGAAGCCCGTCATGGCCACGAAGGACCTCCGCTTCTTCGACGCGCCCGACGCCCCGCTCCTGCCCGACGGCCACCCGCGCCGGGGCATGTCCGTCGTCGCCGCGCTCAGCGACCGGCTGATCCACACCAACCGCCGCGCCGACGGCTCCTGGACCCAGCGCTACGAGCACGGCGTCCCCGTGACGGACCTGGACCCCGTCCCGGACGACGGCACCACGGGCACCCGGGTCCACTTCCGCCCGGCCGCCGGCCTGACCGCGGCCACCGGGACCGGGCTGACCGACTGGCCGCCGCACCTCACCGTCGAGGTGCGGCGCTGACCAGCGTGCCGGATCACCGGGGCACCACCGCCGCTCCCGCCAGGTCGTACACCGCGAAGTCCGTCACGGGCCGGTAGCCGACGCGCTGGTACACGCCGTTGCTCGTGGGGTTGGCGAGGTCCGCGAAGAGCAGCACCTCCGCCGCGCCCTCGGCGAGCGCGGCCCGGGAGGCGTGGGCGGTGGCGGCGGCCCCGAAACCCCGGCCCCGCAGCTCGGCCGGGGTGTAGACGTGGGCGACCCGGATCTGCCCGGCGACCGGCGGGGTCAGCGCCGCCATGGAAACGGGGACGCCGTCCGGGGTCTCCCAGAGGGTGACGCGGCGGTCGGCGATCCGCGCGTCGGCCCAGGCTCCGGGGTCCCGGTGGCCGCCGCCACCGACGGCCCGCACGAACTCCACGTACCACCGCGCGACCAGCTCCCGGTCCCGCGCCTCCGCGATCCGGCCGCGCCCCTCCGGAGCGGGTTCCGGCCATCGGAGCTCCCCGAGCCGGTAGAGCCGCAGGCGCTCGTGGAGCCGGACCCCCGCGCCCGTGCGCGCCCGCCACGCCTCGGCGAACGCGGCGGCGGTCGCCTCGTCCGCGTTGACCCCGGGGACGGGGTCGCCCACGGCATGCAGATGGGCGGCCAGCGAACCGGCCTCCCCAGGCGTGAGGGGCGTGACGATCAGCCGGTAGGGCGGCGTCCGGAAGTAGGCGGCGCGCACCTCGCCGCCCCGCTCCAGCACCCCGAAGACGGGCGCCTCGTCCCCGTACGCCTGGGGCCCCCGCGTGCGCAGCCCCTCGCACACGGTCAGGGTGACGGTGTGCAGAGCGGGCCGCGACCGCAGGAAGTCCCCGGCGCGGGCGAGGAAGGAGTGAACGTCCGGAACGCGAAGCCAAGTTGAGGAATCCATGGCACATCCTCCCGTGACGGGAGAGGGGAGCGCCCGTGGTTTTCGGCTGCCTACTCGACGTCGATCCCGTACTCCGCGACCAACTCCTCCAGGCCGCCCCGGTACCCCTTGCCGCCGGTGACGAACTCCCAATCGCCGTTGGCCCGTCGGCGGAACGAACCCAGCACCAGCGCGGTCTCGCCGGGCCGGCCGTCCGAGACGTCCAGCTGGTCGAGCGGGGCGCGATCGGCGTCGAGCAGCCGTATCCCGGCGTCGGTGAAGCCGGACAGGTCGGCGTCCGGGTTGGCCACGGGGTCGACCGCGGCGATGATCACCAGCCGGTCCGCGCGCGCCGGGAGCGCGTCGAAGCCGACCCCGATCGCGGCCTTGTCGGGTGCGACGGGGATCAGCGCGCGGACCGAGCCGTCCGGGGTGCGCGGGTTGTTGAAGAACACGAAGTGGTCGTCGTCCAGCACGCGGTTGCCCCGGCAGACGAGCGCGCACACGTCCAGGGCGACCGACCCCGACCAGTACATGCCGAGCACGTTGTGGTCGTCGTCGCGGCTGCCGCCGGCGCGGCGCTCGCCGTCCGGCGCGATCCGCGGGGCCGGGACCGGCCGCTCCCCGCCACCGCCCAGGCGCCCGCGCAGCCCGTGCCGGTGCAGCAGATCGACCAGCTCGGAGCCCGGGACCAGCTCCAGCGGCTTGCCGTTGGCGAAGGTGTGCGAACCGGGGCCGAACGTGGAGGTGGTGACCAGCACGCCCTTGTTGGCGCCGGTGTCCTGGACCGTCCCGTACAGATCGCGGACGGCCGTCGGCGGCACGGTGTTCCGGTAGCGCTTCACCTGGACGACGATCTTGCCGCCGCGTATCGGCGTCGGGTCCAGCGCGTCGACGTCCACGCCGCCGTCGTTGGAGCGCTGCGTGGTGACGGCCTGCATGCCCATCGCCCGGAAGAGCTCGGCGACCAGCGCCTCGAAGGCGAGCGGGTCCATCTCGTACAGGTCCGGCTCCTCGTCGCCGCCATGGGTCACGACCCCGTTGCCGACGTCCTCGGGGACCCGGCCGGGCCGCACCGCCGCGTACTGGTCGGGACGCGTGGACAGCTGCCCGCGCAACCCGTCCACCAGGCAGTTCACCGCGTTGACCTGCTCCAGGTGCAGCTCGGCGAAGTCCGCCCGGGCCGCCATGACCGTGCCGAGGAACATGGGCACCCGCCGCCCGGTCACCGGGTCGTGGTCGTCCACGAAGCCGTTCAGCGCGACCGACTCCAGGGCCCCGAACTCGTCGGCGGCGAAGAGATCGCGCAGGACGAGCAGCAGGCACTGGGCGAGCACGTCCCGGTACAGGGCCCGGCGCTGCGTGACCGGCCGGGGCGACTCCTTCTCCTGATCCGCGTTGATCAGGTACCGCACGGACTTCGCTTCCGGGACGACGTCGTACCGGGGCAGCTCCCAGTTCAGCACCAGCTGCCGCGCGCCCGAGTCGTACGCCGCCGACACCTGCCGGGGCAGCTCGTCGGGCCAGCCGGTGGAGGCGTAGAGCGCGGCGGAGAAGTACGCCACGGCCGCCTCGGCGTCCCGGGCACGCAGTCCGGCGGTCATCTCCGCGATCCCGGCGTTGTGGAGCCGGATCTCCGCCAGCCGCGCGTCCGCCCACTCCTGGTACTGCCGCTGGTACGTGGCGAACTGCGCCTGCCGCTGCGCCTCGGCCGCCTGCGCCGCCTGCCGGTCCCGCTCGAACCGGGCCCGCGCCTCGGCCTGCGCCTGGGCCCGCCGCCCCGCGGTCCAGCCGCCGCCCTGCGCCTCGTACCGTGCGGGGTCGGGCATCGGCACGGGCTGCGCCAGCGGCCCCGGCGCGAACGGCTCGACCCGCTCCGCCCGCGTCAGCGCCGAGGCCCGGAACGCCGGCGCCCGGCACCCGGCCGCCAGCAGCCCCTGCAACGCCTCGACGCGGGCGTCCAACTCCCGCGTACGCCGCCGCGCCTCGGCCTCACGCTGCTCCCGGTAGGCGGCCTTCCGCTCCCGCTCACTGGCCCGCCGGCTCCGCTCGACCTCCCGCTGATACGCCAGCTGCGCCCGCTCCTGCTCCCGCCGATGCCGGGCTTGCGCCTCCTGCTGCCGCTGCTGCTGCCGTTGCGCCTCGGCCCACACGGCAACCAACCCATTGGAGCGACGACTCATCCCGCCCAGGCCCTCCCCACAGCAGTGATGCCGCAACTTTAATGCGCGAACGGGCCCGCGGCCCACGAAGTCGGCGGGTTCGGGGGGAAGTTGGAGAAGCCGAAGGTGCGAGGATGACGCGAGGACGACCCCGCCCGTCGCGTGGACCTCATGGAGGCTCTGATGCCGCTCGCTCCGCTGCCGTACATCGACGAGCACGCGACGGTCGTCGAAGCGCCGGCCGAGGCCGTCTGGCAAGCCCTGAGCGAGACCCTGGACCACGCCTTCGCGGGCCCCGGCGCGACCGCCTACGCCCGCCTGGTCGGCGCCACCGACCGCACGGCCTCCGGCCCCCGCCCCCTGACCGAGGGCGCGACGCTGCCCGGCTTCCGCGTGACCGCCGCCACCCCTCCCCGAGAGCTGACCCTCTCGGGCCGCCACCGCTTCTCCACGTACACCCTGACCTTCCGCCTGGAAGCGCTGACCCCGACCCGCTCCCGCCTGCGCGCCGAGAGCCGAGCCACGTTCCCCGGCCCGACGGGCGGCGCCTACCGCCTCCTGGTCATCACCACGGGCACCCACGCACTGGGCATGCGCCGCCTCCTCGGAGCGATCCGCCACCGCTCCGGACAGCCCCCGAACGCGAGCGGCCCCGGACCACGATCGGTCCGGGGCCGCTGACACGGTGCCCCCGGCAGGATTCGAACCTGCGACACCCGCTTTAGGAGAGGGATCGAATCCTTGCCGGGTAGTGCCCGAGCCTGCTGCGTGGTGCTGTCCGGCCTGGTCAGCGCCACGCGGCTTGGTACTCGGTCCTGCTCGTGGCGCCTTGTGCCTGACCGTCCGCTCACGCATTGCGCACGCATGGAAGAGGTGTGAGGTCCCGCTGCCTCGGCGACGGCCGAAGGGCATATCTTGGCCGCCACCGACGACTGCCAGGGCCCGGAGGACCAACTGGGCGGCACCTGCGATTGAGGGTTGCGGTCGCTCGGTGCTGGTCGGAGGAGACAGAGGGCTGCCGTGCGTCAGGCGGGATCGTGTTCCTTCCAGGCCAGCACCTGGGCCGTTTCCAGGGGCCAAAGGTGGTCTCTGTTCTTGTCGGGGCGTCGAGTCTCGGCCTCCTGCACGTACTGCTCATGCCAGCGCAACTGTTCCCGGTGGAGCCCGGGGCGGGACAAGCGTCCGATGGCGGGATGACAGGCCGCGATCACCTGCGCGAGGACGAGTGTGGTCTCGGCGTCACATGAGGGATCACCGGGGCGGTCGTGCGGGATGCCGTACCACTCGGCGACCGCTTCTAGGGTGCGCCCACCGGGGCGGAATGGTTCGGCGTGTCGGTCCAGGACCAGCGGGTCGCAGATTGGCGACAATCCGTTGGCCAGGCGCTGGGACAATGGTGTGAGTCCATGCCGGAGCAGTTCGGTCTCCAACGTAGTGAGCACGAACGGAGCGTGCCAGACCACTAGCGGTTCCTTGGCTGCCAAATGTTCGGCTAGCGCAGTCGCCAGTTCTTCCAATGCCTGGGAGGCAGGCTTCCCGCAGGCACGTGCGTGCTCCACCGAAATGCTGTGATTTTTGCGAGGTGCGACGGAGACAGGTCCGGAACCAGGGGCAATGAGCCAGGACTGGTCCGTTCCGTCAGTAATGCGCACGACCGCGCTGAGAATGCGGTCGACGCCGTAGCGGTTGCCAGTTGTCGCGATGTCTAGGGCCATGAGACGGCGTCGATGCCAGCCCGGATGGTGGCGGCGGGGCGGCGGCGCCGGCTCACGGACGTGTTCGCGGTGGTAGACGTCCCATCCGCCGAAGCCGGTATCCACGAGCACTCCGAGCCTTGCCGGAACGATCGATCCGCAGACCTCGCACTCTCCGTCTCTCTGGTTGGAGCGCAATGCGGAGGCATCCGATGTGGTGCCGTCCCTGTCGGGTGTCGGTGCATGAGCCGGGTGGTAGACCACCCAGTCGCCCCACACGCTCCGGAGCAGCACGCCAGCCTCGGCCACGACTTCCGCACCGCACCGGGCGCAGCGGCCAGCGTATTGGTTAGCCCGTACCGAACTGTTCACTACCTCACCTCAATGGTGATCTAACACCGGAGTAGAGCGTGGTACATGCTTCTTGGATCGACATGAGTAGGGCACTGACCCGGCGCGATGTCGTCGTGGCCGGCAAGCATTGGGCAGTGTCGGATTCATGGTGTTCCACCGTTGGGTCCGGCGAGGAGTCGCGCAGCACGATCGGGATCGAGGTCCCATTGCAGGGTGACCGTCATCACGCTGTCCAACAGTTGGTAGTCGTCCGTTGGATGACCGGTGATGCCTTGAGCGATCGACGTCGCGAAGTTCGTTACGTCCGCATCTCGGAGAGCTGAGTCCTCAGCGAACTCGGCCTCCACCCTGCGAGCGAGGGAGTTGAGGAAGTCCATGACCTCGTCGATGACCGTGTCCACGGGGCGGAGTCTCGCGATGGTGCGGTGCGCCTGCTGGAACTGCCCCGCGGCTTGATCCGCGATGCTCTGGTGCAGCGCATGGGGCTCTCGCAGAGCCGTCAGATACGCCAGGCCGGAGAGAGTCTGGAGAGACTGGTGCGCACCGATAACAGCATCGGTGAGAGGAGTCGGATGGGCCCCAGGTAGTGCCCTGCTCCAGGCATCAAAGAGGTCGATTCCAGGCCACAACGTCGTCTGGAGTTGGCGCGCGAGAAGCCTGATCGGTCTGCCGTCGACGAAGGGCACGAGCAGGACTGCACTGCGATTGCCCTGCGGCACGAGATGGTGACGCATCAGAGCGCTCAGCTGTTCCAGCGCTGCTGGCCATCGAGTGAGCTCGTCCAGCTCCACGCCTACCGCCAACTCAGTGGCAGGCCAGTACGTCGCGTCGGCAGCCGGGAGCGGCCGAGCGTAGACCTGAACAGAGAGCCCTGCGGCCTCGGCATCTGCCTGAAACCTGTGCTGGGCGGCGACTGCTCGTGCGTCGGCGGTTCTGCTGGCGAGTTCTGCCGCCCGGGCGAGCGCGCGCGTGGAAGGCCCGGACCGCGCTGCCGTCCTGAGTTTCCTCTCGTCCAGGGTGCCCCAGGCCAATTCCGCCAGGACCGCGTACAGGTCGGCAAGGGATTCTTCCAACCGATCAAGGACGGCTGGTGGTTCTTGACCGATCAGGTGCCAGCGCTCCTGGTCCCGCACGTTGGTCACGCAGTCCCGCAGGGTGTCGCGGACGTAGCAGGCCAATGCTCCGCGTTGCTGTGGGTCGATGATTCGCCGTGTGAGGTTGTCCGCGATTCCGTCCACGAGATGTTGGAGGTTATCCACCCCACCGCCTGGAGCAGCGTCGTCGGCGGACATCGCAGACAGGGAGGCGGTGTCGACTGGCAATGTGAGAGCTGCGGCCTGCTCGCGCAACGCCGCTTGCGCCGCGAGAAGTTTGGCGATGTCCTGAGGACGGCTGCGTCCGGTACACCAAATCCGGGTGAGATCCGTCAGGTACTTGTACAGCATGGGAAGCATGGTGCTTCCCGCAGATGCCCGACTCGTCCAGTCACCGGTTCCGGCCGCAGTCGTGGCTATCAGAGCCTGTGCGCGAACCCACGCTATCTGGACGGGTGCACGGTCGTATTGGCGTGATATGCGAATGATTCCACTCGTGAAGTCGCCGAAGGTAAGAGGGATACCGCCGGGCAATAGATTCTGGACGTCCTCGCTTTCGCAGTGCGGAAGACAGCGAAGCAGGATTTGGCCGAACGCTCGGGTCGACGGTTCCATGTCCGGCTGGGCCAGATCGGACACGTGCAGCAAACGGGCGTACGCAACCGGACTACCATCTCGCTCCATCACGGACAGCTCGGTGATCCACGGAAAATGGGACTTGAGCCTTGTCAGGACGGCTTCCTCTCCGCCTACGAGCTCAAGCAAACCCACGGCCAGGGTCAATGACACCGCTCGCGCTGCCGTGAGGAGGTCTCCCAGTATCTCGACCGATGCGTCGGCCAGCAAACGGGCGAACGGGGAGCTTGCGAGTGCCGACGGCCAGCCCGTGAGGTCGAGATTGATTCCAGTGAGCACCGCCAGGAACCGCTGAGCCTCAGCTGGCTCCCCGCACAGCGCGAGCCCTCGCACCAACGCGGACGTTCCCAAACGCTCGGCCAACATGTCACGTAGAGGCGAGTCGAGTGGGCCAGTCGTAGAGATCTCGGCCATAGCCAGAGCAATCTCGGGTTTCAGGTTGGGCAGTGGATCCCCGCCCAACAGGGCGAGTTGCAGGAGGGTACGACGAAGAGCGGGCGCCACCTCGTGCCGGTCGAGGATGCGCGCCCAGTCAGCGGCATATCGGCCGAAGTCAACCAGCCGCAGTGCCTGGAGAGCACCAGCCGTCGCAACCACCCCGGGCCTGTGTCCGAGCTCGATCGCGATCTGCTGCAGTACGACGGAGTCCAGGCTGGGACGTTCGCTGAGAACGCTCGCCACGAACGGCTGGAGTTGCGCGTCCGTCAGTATCCGCATCACGGCGCTGACGGTCTCGCCCAACATCGGCGGCGGCACCGCGTGCACAGCATCGGCCAGCCTGCCAGAGCGCAGCTGATGAAGCCCGGACAGGTGACCCGTCTGCTCATGAACGAGATGCTCGTCAACCAGACGGGACAGTGCCGCTCGCAGTTCTACGTCCTCGATGCCGAGTTGCTGCTGGAGCGCCCGGATCGAGAGGTTGGCACCCCACCGATGGGCTACTGAAACCCTGGCCAGAATTTCGATCTCCGTCTGTCGCCCTTCGATAACCCGTCGGTCGATCTGCTCCGACAGAACATCCGAAAGCCGCTGTCCCCGCGTAAGGAGGTGAGTGAACTCCAGAGTCAACCCACCCGCTGCTTCGTATGCCTCTTGCCAGTGTGCGGCTTTCGTGACCCCGGACGCGGACAACCCGGCGTAGAGCTGCTGGGCGACCTCTTCATCGAGCGTGACTGTGATCCGGGTGCAGTCGGCCCGGCTGCGAAGCAGTAGCAGATCCTCGCTCCGAGCCGAGCCCAAAAGCAGGACGCCGGGAATGGGCGCGAGTGCACGGTGCAGGGCGTCCCACGCCTCTGCCGCTCCTATCCCGATGCCGTCTACCACGAACCCGACCGGTGAGCGCGTCGAGGGCTTCAACGCTCTGGCGAGCCGTACCAGCGAGGGGATGTTTTCGTTCCGCAAGAGCCTGACCCGATACCAGAGGACGTGCCTGGTCACATAGGCGGCCGTCCACATAATCGTCGACTTGCCGACCCCGGACGGGCCGGTGACGAGGATGTTCTCCCCACAGTCGATCGCCTTCGCGACCTGACCAGTCAGAGTCGGCCTGGGGGCGGGCAGCCCGGCGGCGATGTGGCCGGGCTGCACATCGATGCCTTCGAAGAAACCAGTCGGCCGAAGCGGCCGGTCGAAGTCCACGGGCTCGCAGATACCCGCCGCCAGCGCTTCTTCCAGCGATGCGCGATCGATGGTTTCCGCGACTTCCTGCGCGATGCGCTCGATGCTCGTCCGGCTGAGCCCGGCCGCCTTCGACAGGCTCATCTCCGCATTGATGTCAGCGTGGCCCGCCACAGCGTCGCGCATGGCCAGCACGACCGGCTCCGCTGCTGCCGGCAGCAGCCCGAATCGTTGCACCACTGCGGTGCAGGTCTCATCCGCCGCGATACGCCACGGCAGCACGTAGAGGCTGACAGTGGAGCACCAAGCGTCGATCTCCTCCCTGCTCAGACCGGCCTGAGCAGCCTTCGTGTCAAGTTCGCGCAGCACCGGATGATCCGTCGAGAGATCACCCAATGGGCTGCCCCATTGCGTAAACCACTCACCGTTCACAGGGCGTTCAAGAACGAGCACAGGTCGACCGGCCACTTCCGCCTGTTCACGCTTCGCGTGTGCCTTTGTCATGGTGATGAGATGCTCGGCAACGTCGGAAGCGGTGAAGTCACCGACCCGTTCCTGACGTGACTTCACCTGGACGTGCCAGGGCGTCTGGCCTTCACAGGAGAGGTCTTCAAACCCTTCGGGAACGATGCGATCGACGACGAGACCGCCGGACAGTACGCGGCCGCACAGCCACGCTCCGACGGCGTCCTGGTAGTGGAAGCCGCGGCCGGCCCGTGCGCCCGAGCGCGTCTTCGTCCACAGGTGCCCTGCGGGTTCGTTGCCCGGATCGTTCTGTTGCGTAGGCGCGGCGGGCCGCAGTCGTCCTCGCTGCCGTTGGTTCTTGCTGGCCATGCAGGAAGCATGACAGTTCAGCCGGATAGCCGAGGCGAATTATCCAGGCGGGGCTCTGCACAGAGAGACCTCTGGAGGCGGAAAAGATCATGCGGGGACATTAAGCGCGGCTGCAGTCCTCGACCGATCAGCCCTGCGTTGGCGTGGCACCTAGATGGAGCCACTGGCGTCCCAGCCCCTCCAGTCGCTGAAGCACAGTATGAGCGGAAGCGATTGCTCGGTATCCGCGACTCGACCTCTCCACGACCGCGAGACGCGCTGATGCCAGAAAGGCGAGTGTGCTCGTCACGTCGTCCGCGTCCACGCGCTCCCCACGAGTACGAAGTTCACGCCTGAGGTCGGTTACTTCGAGCCATGCACCTTCGTGCAGCGGATCTCCGGCTTCGATGAGGAGGATGTCGAGCAGAACACGTTCAAGCTGAGCGTGACGAAGCTGATCCTGTCGAGCTTGGCAAAGCAGGTCGTCGCGTTGGTCGGCAGGCATAGCAGGGTCGATGAGTGGGTGAAGAGAGGCGGGGGTGAGAGGGGTGAGCGCCTGCGCCCGGACGGCTTCGCCCAGAGTGCCGGTATAGACAAGGGCGATTGAGGGATCGTCGTCGGCTTCTTCCTGCAGCCTGGGATCGAAGCCAGGTCCGACGAGCAGGGTGAGGTCGGCACCGACTTTGGCTCGATGGAGCGGAAGACGTGAGAGGGACTGGTGGACGACGCGCCCCTTGGCGGACGTCTTGGCTTCGACGGTGAGGACGCGACGGTACACGCCCACGCCAATACGGACCACACCGTCGGCATGACCCTGACCGCCGATGTGATGTCCTGGCATACCGAGGTAGGAGAGGGCCGCGATGACTGCCCGCTCTAGGCGCTCGGGAGATGAACTTTCGTATGCTGCCGACTCAATTTCCGTAGCCAGCGCTTCACCATGCGCAGCAGCTGCTTTCAGCTCGGGCATGACGGCGGCCTCTGGAGGCACCGTTGAGTCCAGCGGGGACATGCACGGGGTGGCCGCCCGGAAGGCGCGGCCCAGAGCTGTGACACGGTATGTGGTCCACGAAGACTTGGCCACTAGGCCGCAGGCCAACAGCAGATCCAGACGGGCCTTGACCGCGGTGGCGTGCAGTTGGCGATTGCCAGAGGGCGTATACACATGTGCCCGATCGGCAAGGCCGGCGGCGGTCGCAGGCGTCACGTTATCGAGTTCGTGCAGGATCTCCGCGAAGTAGAGGATGTGGCCTTGAATGATCCGGGCCAGGTCGAGGGGCTCGTTGCTTACCACCCAAGCGGCGCCTGCCTCCGTGGCCGCCCAACTGGTTGACGAATCACGGCGAATCAGGCCCAGTGCTTTGGCCGCTTCCCGGGCACTCTTCGCACTCGACGGGGTCTTGATGCCTGGGAATGCCTCTTGGAGCAGGGCGGTGAACGAATTGTCAGTGATGGAGGGGATGACTGCCTCCGTAAGGAGTCGCAGCGCCTCCAGCCGACCATCGTTGTCCTGCCGTCCCGGCACGTAGAGGACTGAAGCGTGAGGGCGGTCTTGCAGGGCTTGCTGATTGAGCCGCTCGAGCAGCATGGCCACGGCTGGCGGGGGTGTCGGTAGGTCGCTCGGCTCGTCGTCGATCTCCTGATTGCCAGGGACGAGTAGAGGATGGATTCGCTGCCCCGTTGCGGTCAGATGCACCTGTCCGTCGAACAGATCGGCCAAGCCGAGGGCCCGCAGCCAGTTCGTCCGGTCGCGGACCGGACTAGGTGAGTCCCACGGGAGCCCGAAGCGTCGTGCAGTGTCCACTAATTCTTGGTGTGTTGCAGGCTGCTCGGCCAGTGCTCCCATCAGTTCCCCGATGAACCGGACATGCCGGTGGAAGATGCCGATCAGATCGCACGGATCGCCGCTCTCCAACCACTGTAGAGCTGACGCGGTTGGCAGGAACCCGTCTTCTGTCCTGCTCAGCACACCTGCTCGGACGAGTTCCGGCAGTATGCGACTGGAAGCCCGGCCCTCTACGGGAAGCGTGGAGTCGTGAGTTCGACCATCTGCCGATTTATGCAGACCGGTGATCAAGTTGCGCAGCTGGCTTTCCCACCCCGATACCGAGCCAGACATCTTGGGTACTGAACTCGTACGCAACGACCAGGCGAGCGGGTAAATAATTTGCCCCATGGGGCGGGACAATATTTACAGTGCTGAAACCAAAGGGAGGATGATTGTAAATTGCGTCAGATTGCTCAAGTGGTTCCCTTCGGTGGCTATTTCTGAACGTTTTTCGCCATTTCTGATCGGTTATCGGCTGGGCAGGTAGGCCGGTCAGTGCGGACTGCATCGTGGACGCTTGAATGCCTACTGGAGGACAGGGGGTCGGCCGGGAGGAGGTTCCGTGCTTCGGGAAATCTCCGGCGCCCTCGTTGCCCGTCCTTCATGCTGACGGGCATGCACCCTCGTGACAAAGAGATATGGCTGGCGATCGACCAGGGCGTCCGGGCGATCGACTGGGAGGCGTGGTTCGGTTGCCCGGAGGGCGCCGACTACCTCTCGCGCGCAGGCCACGAGGTCACCGCACGTGCGGTGGCCGGGCTCACCGCGTTCCTTGGCAGCGGTTGGCTGCCAAGGGCCGTGACCCCCTCCCCTGCCTCGGGCCGGACGAGCGACACTTTCGTCGGTCTGGGCCGGGCCGCCCCAGTACTCCAGATCATGAAAGGCGCCGAGCAGGGAGCATGGGTGGAAGCGGTCCGGTGGTGGGCGGCGTACGCGCTTCTGGAGGAAGCAGGGGTGCCTGGCCTTGCCTCGGTTAGGCGGGATGTCCGACGCGACATCACCCTGTCCCGGTTCCTACACACCCAGACGCAGGCCCGGCTCGCGCTCATGGGGGTGTCCCGGGGACTCCCGGTCGAGCTGGAGCCGACGAAAGCCAGCGGCGGTCCCGGCGATATCCGAATCGGTCCGGTCTTCATCGAGGTCGTGACCTTCGCCGAGGACCAGAAGCTCCAGGATTACGAGAAGTTCCGCCAGAACTGCCGAGTTCACCTCCTTACCCTGGACAGGGGCCGCGACATCCACTGGGAAGGCGACTTCCCCGAACTCCTCAACGGCGACGACTTCGAGACGTGGAAGAAGCGGACCGAGGAGGCCGCTCAACAGTGCGCGGACTTGGAGACTGCGGTTGAGGTTCTCAGTAACGCCGGAAGGCGGCTGACCGTCCACCCCGGAAATGCGCCCCAAGGCACCACCTTGACCGGGGAGACCGTGGAGAGCGACCAAGGCAGGCGGCTGCTAGGCAAGGTGCGGGGCAAATGCCACAAGACGGCAGGGGCAGGCACCGCGTGGATTTGGGTGGAGGACCACAGCGGCCTCTTCTACTTTCCGATGCCCTTCGCTGCAATGTCCCTCCCGGCCAAGACTGACGCGCTCGCGGATCTGTTCGGGCCGCTCTTGGAGGAGTACGTCCATGTCGCCGGAATCATCGTGTCGAACGCGGCCCGCCGACGCCTACCGCTCCCGTTGGACGAGGACGCGCTGCGCCCTGCTGCACAGGGCTTCCAACGGGGCCTGCCCCTCGACCGGGTCCGCGAGACGATCGTGATCCCCCGGAAGATACTTCTGCCTGATCAGACGAACCTGATCGCCAGAATGTGCGATGCCGAAGCTGCTGTACTCGACTGGGCCCTGCTGAGACTCGGTGTCCCCGGGGGTGTGAGGTCGCTCCTGGCGGATTGGTCGACGACGCGCCAGGTTTCCCCGCTGTGGACGCCCTGAGCCGGCCTCGGCGGTAAAGGTGTGTGGAGTCACCTAACCCAGTAGTAAGCACCCGAGAGCAAGCTGGCTAACGACTGGCCGGGTTACAGCCAACTTTCGCGGAACGCGGCTTGTTCACGTCGTTACTCGCCGGTCTCTGTTGATGAAACCGCTCCTTTCTCGCATCCTGGAAGGCTTTCCGTCGAGCCATGACCTGGGGGATAGGTGTCTCATAACTCTGCTCTGCGTGCGAACGATCCAGAGGCGGTCCACCGCGCGCGCCAACTTATCGAATACATGCGCGAAATTGTTCGCGGGTCGTATAAGCCGGTGCGGGACTGCCAGAAGTATCCGGAGGTCCTCTGGCTCTCCAGCCTGCCGGACGACAGGCTGCAGCGGCACCCGGACGGCGACCGGCTGCTGCTCAAGGTGCCACACCGCCCGCCAAGGCCGGCTCCTGCACTGCCCGAGGTGCTGGTGGGGTGGGTCGACCCCGAGGCCGCCACTACCGCGACGCCCGAAGCGCCACCGCTAGCCGAGTCGGGTCCAGGGCAGGGGTGGCAGGAGGACGAGAACGGAGACCTGTTCGAGGTTTCCGAAATCCTCCGGGAGGAAGCACACGAAGTGCTGCGGGCCTACTCGCGATGGCTCGAAGCGTGGCGTAAGTGGTCGGAAAAGGAGCGTGTCGACCAGCCGTATCGGGAACTTCATCAGCAGCTGTACCGAATGGTGACCAGGATTCAGCAGGACGGTGAGGAGTATGAGGCTGTGCTGGGTTCCGGATTCCTGAATATCGGATCTGCGCGTCCGTCGGCGCGGATAGCCCGGCACATCCTGACGGCGCCGCTGATACTCACCATGAATTCCACCGATATGACCATCACCGTCGCTCTCACGCCCGGCGACCCCGCACGGCTGGAGGACAGCGAGTTCCTCGGCGCGGACGAGGGATACAGCACACGGCTACTGAGCCCGCTGCGGGACCGTGTCGACGCGGACGGCTTCCATCCGCTGTCCCGTGACTCTCAGGATGTGCTTGCTGATTGGTCGGAGAGGGCGTTTGGTATCGATCGCGCGGTGGCGTTCCACCACGGCTGGGGCCGCCCGCCTGCCGACCCGGCACTGCCGGTGCCCACACTCGGGTTCACGCCGGCGATCATTCTCCGTCAGCGGGGACAGGGCGCCCTCGTGAACTTCTACGATGGCATCGCGAACCGCCTCGCCCAGCCTGGTGCAATCGCGCCCCTGGGGCTGGCTCAGTTGTTGTACCAGCTGGAAGCGGAGGACCGCAGGGTGTGGGGCACGGCGGGTGGCCGGGACGTGCCCCCCGCCCTCGGCCCCGATCCGCTGTTTCCGCTGCTGTCGAACGAAGCCCAGCGGGAGGTGCTAAGGCGCCTTCAGACCGATACTGGCGTCGTCGTTCAAGGGCCGCCCGGCACGGGAAAGACGCACACCATCGCCAATCTCGTCTGTGCCTTGTTGGCGGACGGCAAGAGGGTGCTCGTGACGAGCGAGAAGAGCCAGGCGCTGAAGGTCCTGCGGCAACAACTGCCCGCCGAACTGCGCAGCCTATGTGTCCTCCAGGGCGGCCGGCGCGAGGACGGCAGTGGAGACCTTGAGCAGTCCGTGCGCGCACTCTCCCAGCTCAGTGCCACTCAGTCGACGGAGCGTCTCGACGTGCGGATCAAGGGCCATGAGTCGTTGCGCTCGAAGCTGTCCGACACCCGCGCGCGGCTTCGGGACGAACTCCGCACTGTTCGTGAGGCGGAGTGGTACGAACACCTCGATGTGGCACCCGGTTACGAGGGGCGGCTCGCGGAGATCGTGGAGACCGTCGCTGCCGGTGCGCCGAAATATGACTGGATGCCCGCCCTGCCCGCATCGGCACCGCGAGAACCCTCGCTCAGCGAGGACGAGGCCCAGCGCCTACTAGGTCTAGTGGCCCGGCATGGGGCTGAGGTGCTGGAAGAGCGTGCCGCCCGCTGCCCAGACCCCGCAGACTTTGTGGCACCCGTGTTGTTCGAAGAGGCGGTCAACACCTTGGACGCAGCGGTGCGCTCCTGCGCCGAAGCGTCGTCCGACACGCTGTCCGTCGAACTCGCGAATCAGGGGCCCGATCTGATCACGACGTTGGTAGAGCTTCTGGATGCAGCTGAGCACGCACTCCAGAGTGAAGGGCTACCAGGTGAGCCAGCGGCCTGGTTGCCGGGCGAATGGACCACGCGTGCCCTGCGGGACGGTATGGCCGGCCAGCGTAGCCAGTTGTGGGACGCAGTGCGCCGGTCGGCCGCACGCGCTGAGGAGGTGCAGAGCGCGCTTCAGCGAAATCCCTTTGCCGTGCTCGACGTACCTGAGGTGGCGCTCGCCGAGGAGTCGCGCCTCATCGCCGCTGGGAGGGACCTCGAACAGTTCCTGCGAGGTGGCGGCAAGCTGCGGAAATTGGTGCCGAAGCCGGTCCAGAAGGAAGCACAAGTCCTGCTTCAAGGTTGCCGAGTGGACGGGCGACTGCCCAGTACGCCGGAGGAGATCTCCGCACTCGTGGCTCACCTGGCCGCACGCCAGTGCGTTCGGCAGCTGAACGAGCGCTGGCAGAGTGTCGGCGCACCTGCCGCCGAGGGTTCCACGGAGGTCGCTCTGTCGGAGCTGCTGGACCGGGTGCCGACGCTCCGTGCGGTGGACGGGTTCACTCAGTCCGTGCGTACGCTGCACGACGTTCTACTCAAGGCCCGAATCAAGGCCACAGTGCGGACGGCGCAGCAGTGGGACGACGTCCGTACATCGGCGTACTGTGCGGGACTGCTGCTGCAGGCCCGAGCGGCGGAGGAGAGGCTCCGGTCGATCGGCGAGCAGCTGCCGCGACCCGATGCCCATGGAGTGGCTGAGCTGGCGGAGGTTCACCGAGCCGTCACCACCCGTGATCCGAAAGCGTACGTGGCCGCGATCGAGTCACTGACCGAGGCGTTCCATCGCGAGGCCGATCGCCGGGAGGCCCGCAAACTCCTGGACCGACTGTCCGGGGATCACCCCGAACTGTCCCGGCGCTTTGCCGAGTCCCCGACCGATGCGGCTTGGGAGAGCCGCTTCGTGCACTTGGACGGTGCCTGGGCATGGCGGCGTGCGCGTACCTTCCAGGACACGATGCTGACACCCGGCAGGGAACCCAAGCTGGAAGGGGAGTTGGAAGCGGTCGAGGCGCAGTTGAAGAGCACGGTGACTCAACTGGCGGCCGACAGAGCGCTGTACCACTGCTTGGACCGGATGACGGCCGGCCAGAAGCAGGCACTGAGTGCCTACGCGTCGGCCACGGCGAACGCCGGCAGGGGAATGACGGCACTCGGCAAACGGCATCTTAAAGCGGCTCGTTCCGCGATGCGTGACGCACGTGACGCGGTGCCGGCGTGGGTTATGCCGATAAAGCAAGTAGCCGAAATGATCGATCCCGAGCCGGACGCCTTCGATGTCGTCATCGTGGACGAGGCAAGCCAGGTCGGTTTGGACGGCCTGATGCTGCTGTGGCTCGCTCCGAGGGTCATCGTCGTGGGTGACGACAAGCAGTGTGTTCCGTTCTACACGGGCGGTAAGCATGAGCGTTTCAACGAACTCCTCGACTCACTCCTGCCCCATCTCACCGACTGGCAGCGGGACGGGCTCAGCCCCAAGTCGAACCTCTACGACCTGCTGTCCGCGCGCTTCAGCGAGACGATCCGGCTCACCGAGCACTTCCGATGCATGCCAGAGATCATCAAGTGGTCGTCCGCTCAGTTCTATCCCGACAACGAACTCGTACCCCTGCGGCAGTACGGAGCGGACCGGCTGCGGCCCCTCGAAGTCGTCCACGTCCATGAAGGCCACTGCGAAGGACGGCGAGAGACGCTGATCAACAGGCCCGAGGCTGAGCGCATCGTCGCCAAGTTGCAGGAACTCGCAGAGGACGAGGCGTACGCGAAAAAGAGTCTCGGAGTGATCGTGCTCCGTTCCGGACACCAAACGCGGCTGCTGGAGAATCTCATCGACACACGGATCGACTCCGCGGTCCAGGAGCGGCACAACATGCGTGTGGGCACGGCCGAACAGTTTCAGGGGGACGAACGGGACGTCATCCTGCTCTCTCTGGTAGTCGATGCTGACAACACTCGGGCCCTGACTGGCCAGGGCGACGGAAGGCGATTTAATGTGGCCGCCAGCCGGGCCCGTGACCAGATGTGGCTGTTCACTTCCGTCACGCCGGACCAGCTGCGCAGCAAGGACCTGCGCCACTCCCTGCTCACCTATATGCAGGCGCCGCCGGAACTCCAGGGAAGCTCTCCCGGCCTTTCCACGGTGTCACCCGACGATCGATGCGAACCGTTCGACTCTCTGTTTGAGCAGCGGGTATTTCGCAGGATCAAAGAAAACGGCTACCACGTCGTTCCCCAGTGGAAGGCCAGCGGCAAACGTATCGACCTCGTCGTCGTCGGAGAGACGGGGCGCCTCGCCGTGGAGTGCGACGGCAGCCCGTATCACTCCTCCCCCGACCAGATCCGTGACGACTACGAGCGAGAGCGGGAACTGCGGCGGGCAGGCTGGCAGTTTTGGCGTGTCCGGAGTAGCGAGTTCGCTCTGTCTCCCGAGGATTCGCTAGCGCCGCTGTGGAAGCGCCTTGATGCTCTGGGCATCCGGCCCGGGGTCATCGAGCATACCCAGGGCGAATCGGCGAGCACATGGGTCCCGGTCGAGGTGGATGATGCCGACCTCACCGCCGATGAACTCGACGCCATGCTCGATGAGGATGCGTCCGTCCATCTCGAAGGAGTCTGATGTGAACGAGATTTTTGACGACAGCACGCTGACAGAGATCGCCCACCTGATCTGCGGGGACGAGACGTCGCTTCACTACCGGAAGGGGTACGAGATTGCTGCGTTCTTTCAGCGGGCGGGCTGGGACGACGTTCCGGACTACGACGGCACACCTAGACACAAGTGGGCCCGGGAACTCCTCAAGGAGCGGCAGGAGGACGGCACGGACGACGCTAAGCGCGCAATCCTGCGCCTCGCGAACCGCCTTGAGTACTACAACCAACATCACGAGTACCGCGCCACGCTAAAGCGGCTTAACGAGGTACTCGTGCTCGACGGGCGCCGGATCGGCGCGGACGGAGGTCAGCCGGCCCTCGTCCGCTGCGAAGCCGGTTTCGAAGACGAGGTACTGCAGCTGCCGCGTGTCGAGCTGAAGGTCTCTGTGAAGGATGTGGTGAGCGACCCGGATCTCGCTACAGCCGTGCAACTTAGGCTGGACGAGGCACGCACCTGCTACGAGCACGGCGCCTACACGTCGGCGATCATCATGCTGGGCAGCCTTCTGGAGGGGGTGCTCGCCCATGCAGCACAGGTCCGCACCGCGGACGAACGCATGCCGAAGCCGTTGCGGAACATGGGGCTGAATGACTTCGTGGACTTCGCATTCAAGAACAAATGGATCGAGCACGATGCCAAGCTGGCCTCTGAGCTTGTCCGGCACTACAGGAATCTTGTCCATCCCCTGGCGGAGAAAAAGACCGGACACAGTCCGAACCGCGACACGCTGGACATGTGCTGGCCGGTGGTGAACGCCACGCTGAACGATCTTGCGGCGACAGCAACAGCCAGCCTTATCCCGACCTCTGTACCTGTACCCGCAGAGCGAGGTCGTAGCCGAAACGCCAATGCCTCCATACAGCGCCCAACGCCAGCCTCCGTTGCTCGTCGTCCGGGCGGCGCTCCAGTGGTGGGCACTTGAGCTGAGGGGCCAAGATGAGCGCTTGCGGAGAAGTGCGCATCGCGCCATTTAGCGGCCGGTGCGGATTATCACCGTGAGGGCCGGCGAGGCCAAGACGAGTGCTGAAGTGCTCCTCGCAGGCGTTGCGAGGAGCACGGGTAAGCGTCCGTAGGCGATGCCGCCTCAGCGGTTGGAGGAGGCACGATATGCCGAGAATTGAGCCTGTGGTCGTGACGGTGCGCTGGCCGCGGTGGTCGATGATTCGGCCTACCCGGATGCAGGCGAATGGGGGGACCCGCGCGCCCGCCATCTCACTCGAAGGCAAGCCCACGAAAGGCGTTGCGGATGTCCGTCAAAGGCTGTCGGCCGCGGGTGTAGTAGAGCTTGTTGGTCAGAAGGACTGCCCAACGTTGCTGACGAGGTGAGATCCACATACCGGTGCCCGTGAACCCGTAGTGGACCCAGACTGCTTGGGCGGGAGCAGTACCGGGCGCGGGGTGCCAGAACAGACCGCGTACCGGCTGCAGCTCGCCGGTCTGGATGGTCAGCGATTCCCCGGTCCAGGCGGGGCCGAACCCTGCCCGGCTGGGCGTGTTGCTGGGGTTGAGCATGTAGCGCAGGAAGGCGCCGATGTCGTCCATGACGGTGAAGGCGCCGGCGATCCCGCACACTCCGCCCAGGAGCCGTGCGGAGAAGTCGTGGGCGGTGCCCTTGAGGTGGGTGTCGGTCTCTGGGTCGAGTTCGGTCGGGGCGCATCGTGAGGCGGTCTCGGCGGGCAGGGGCCCGAAGCGGGTCGTGTTCATGCCCAGCGGCTGCCACGTCCGCTGAGTCGCGAGTTCGTCGAGGCGCTGGCCGGCGAGATGCTCGGCGAGGTAGCCGAGAATGAGGGCGGCTCGATCGGTGTACTCGACGGCCTCGCCGGGAGGACGGTGCAGGGCTTCGTGGAGGACTCCGTCACGAACGTCTTGTGGGTCCGTGCCGTAGAGGTTCTTGAGCTGGGCTCGCAGCGGAACACCGGCCGTATGGGTTAGCAGCTGGCGGGCGGTGACGCCCCCGAGCGGGTGGCCGTCGACTTCGGACCAGAAGGTGGCGAGTGGGATGTCGAGATCGAGTTTGCCTTCCTCCCAGAGGGCGCCGATCGAGGCCCACACCGCGAGGATCTTCGTCAGGCTGGCCGCATCGAAAATGGTGTCGGGCCGCATCGGCGTACCGGGGTCGTCGGGGTCGAGCACTCCCGTGGAACCCGAGGCATGGATGCCAGCAGCGTCACCGACGGCCCATACGGCGCCTGGGTAGACCTTGTCGCGGACGCCTTCACTCAGGAGCTGTTCGATGCTGTCGGTGCGGTACGTCATGGTCTCCCTGTTCGCCGTGTGCATCCCGCCGGGTCAGCGTAGTGACGTGGGCGGGTCCGGTGGGCGATCGGCGTGGCGGCATCGTTTGGTGTGCGACGTTCATGTGAGCTGGCGGCCCAGGTCCGTCAGGGCTTGAGCGGTCGCCGAGAGCGGGTAGCGGGCGGCGTTCGCGTAGCCCGCCTGTCGGAGAGCGGGCAGCAGTCCCGGTGCGGTCCGCAGCCGGTTCAGGTCGCGGGCGAGCGCGGTGGGCTGCTTGAAGTCGGTGGCCACTCCGGACCCTGCGAGGACCTCGGTGAGGCCGGGCACGGGCTGGTACAGGACAGGCAGGCCGCAGGCTTGGGCCTCCAGCGCGACCAGGCCCATGGCCTCCAGGGTGGTGGACGGCAGGACCAGCACGTCGTGTTCGGTGAAGGCTTTCCACAGCTGTGGACGGCGGAGCCAGCCAAGATAGCGGGCCCGCACCCCGGCCCGCTGGAGCAGCGGGGTCAAGGCGCGGAACTGGGCTCTGGGGGCGGCGACGCTCAGCTCGACGCCCGGAATGGGCGCCAGGCCGGTGATGAGGCGCTCGACGCCCTTCTCGGATGTCAGCCGTCCTGCGTACAGGACTCGCAGATGGCTGGTTGACGTGCGGGCGGGTCTGGCCGGTGGATCAGTGAGCAGATGGTCGGGGATGCCCCACGGGATGTGGACGACCTTGCGGCGGTCTGTCTGCGGGGCGAGTTTGAGCAGGTGATCGGCCATGGCGCCGGTGGAGACCACGATTGCGTCGGCGGCCCTCGCTGTCTCGCGCAGCACTTGGAGCTGGTCGCGGTGGGCTTCGGCAAACAGCAGGTCGGTGCCGTGGACCATCGCGATCCTCGGGTGTGCCGGCAGGGCCCGAAGTAGGGCGGGGGTGGCGCCGAACGCGAGATGGTGCAGGTGCAGAACGCCGACCTGTGCCGGATCGATCGCGGTCACCAGGGCCCGGCGCAGGGCTGCGGCGCAGCGACTGAAGGACCGCCAGAAGTGGGAGAGCGCCTGGGTGGAGACCGGAAGGGTCTTCACCCGCGAGAACGGAGAACTGCTCCACCCCGCCAACGTCACACGGCGGTTCATCGAGCTGCACGAGGAAATCGGTCTTCCGCCGGTCCGGCTCCACGACCTCCGTCACGGTGCCGCGACGCTGGCTCACGCGGCCGGTGCCGGCCTGAAGGACATCCAGGAGATGCTCGGCCACACCTCGATCACCATCACGTCGGACACGTACACGAGCCTGCTCCCCGAGGCAGATCTGGCGATCGCAGAGGCCGCGGCCCGGCTCGTGCCGCGAGCGCGCGCCACTGCCGAGGGCATCCCGTCCGGGGCCGGCGCCCAGCCAGGTGAGGCCGACGAGTCCGTGCCAGATGGTGCTGCTCCGTGGGGCCAGATTGGGGCGGCAGCTCCCCCGTCCGCTCACGCACCGCTCACGCAAACGGCCCCGGACGAGAAGCCCGAGGCCGAGTAGGCCCCTCCTTGGGGGAGAAACCCCAGGTCAGAGCGGTAGTGCGTTGTGCCCCCGGCAGGATTCGAACCTGCGACACCCGCTTTAGGAGAGCGGTGCTCTATCCCCTGAGCTACGAAGGCGTCCGCCGGCGGACCGGCGTACCGGCGTCAGTGTAGCGGGTGGGGGTGTGCGGGCGCGGAGGGTAACCCGCCCGGGGGCTTCGTTGGTGGGTCAGGTGTCCGGGGTGCCGTTCGTGGACCATTCGTCGGCGAAGTGCTCCATCTGCTTCAGAACCAGCTCGATGGCTTCGGGCGCCTGGTCCGGCGGGTAGTCGCGGCGGGCCAGCAGGCGCTTGATGGAGCTGCGGAGGCGGGCGCGGACCGGGGGGCGGGAGAGCCAGTCCGGGGCGAGCTTGCTGCGGATCTCCATGACCAGTTCGCGGGCGATGCCGGCCAGCACCTCGTCGCCCATCACCGAGCGGGCCGTGCCGTGGTCGGCGACCGCGTCGTAGAAGGCGAGTTCACGCCAGTCCAGCGGCGGCTCGAACTTCTCGCCGCGCCGTACGTCCGCCATGACCGCCTGGGCCATCCCGACGAGACCGGCGACGTACTCCGCTCCCGTGCACTGCTGCCGCATGTACCGCGCCATGAGGTCCTGCAGCCGCTCCGAGAAGGCAGTCCGGCGCACGATGTTGTGCCGGGTGACCTCGCGCATCTTCCGCTCGACGAGCCGCCGCAGGGCCTCCGCCGCCAGGTGCGGGGTGTCGCCGCTCTGCAGCTTCGCGAGGAGCGCGTCGTCGATGTGCGTCAGGTCGACGGTCTCCAGGCCGGCCTCGGCGAGCAGGTCGGTCACCCCGCCCGTCTCGACCACCGAGGACGTCAGCTGCGCGAGGTAGAGCTCGACGTCGCGGGCCACGGGAAGGCCCCGGGCCTCACGGTTCATCGCGTCGATCTTCGCCAGGTAGGCGCGGACCTCCACGAAGAACTGGATGTCCCGCCGCCAGGCCGGCCGGTCCGGGAAGCGCTCGCCGATGTCGGAGGAGCTGCCGCAGAGCGCGTGGAAGCGCTCCAGGCGGTGGGCGTGCTCGCGGTAGCGCCGGCCGAGTGTCTGCCGGGGGTCGTCGAGCGCGTCGGGGTTGTTGCCGGGGGTGGCCGGGTCGAGGAGGTGGCTCGCGGCCCGCCTCGCGGCGTCGATGAACGCCGTGCCGGAGGGGATGTCCAGCCGGGCCCGCCAGTCGAGGCCGCGCAGGATGCCGTCCAGGATGTCGTACTCGTTGCGCAGCTCGTCCAGTGCCCGGTCGAGGTCCTGGCCGAGCGTACGGTCCTGCCGGTCGGCGTCCGTGTACTCGGCGATCGCCCGCTGGAGGTTCTCGGTGAGCGGCGCGTATCCGACGAGGAGACCGTCCTGCTTGCCCCGGAACCGGCGGTTGACGCGGGCCAGTGCCTGCATCAGGCCGGCGCCCCTGAGCGGCCGGTCCAGGTACATGGTGTGGACGGGCGGCGCGTCGAAGCCGGTCAGCAGCATGTTGTTGACGATGAGCAGCTGGAGCTCGTCCTCCGGGTCCTTCGCCCGGTTGATCACGGCCTTGCGGCGGCTGTCGCTCAGGGCGTGGGCGAGAAGCCGCTCGCCGTCCTTGCGCGTGTTAGAGGAGAACACGATCTTCATCGCGCCCTTCTCGAAGTCGTCGCTGTGCCACTCCGGCCGCAGTGCGCGCAGCGCGTCGTACACGCCGACGCAGATCTCGCGGGTGGCGCAGACGATCATCGCCTTGCCGGGCGCCCCGCCCGTCTCGGAGGCGCCGACGAACGGTCGCATCGCCGTCCGCCGCGTCTCCCAGTGCGGTACGAGGTCGGCCGCGAGCTCCCGGAGGCGCGCGGGAGCCCCGTACATCGCGTTCATCGTGGCCACCGCCTGCTCGACGCGGCGGCGCTCGACGTCGTCCAGCCCTTCGGTGATCCGGTCCGCCTCCTCGTCGATGGCCGTCGGGTCGACCTCACGGTCCAGCACGAGCTGGATGACCCGGCTCTCGTGGAAGACCTTGACCGTGGCCCCGTCGTCGGCGGCGCGCTTGAGGTCGTAGACGTCGATGTAGTCGCCGAACACCTCGCGCGTGTTGCGGTCCGACCCGGAGACCGGCGTACCGGTGAAGGCGAGGAGCGTGGCGTGCGGGAGCGCGTCGCGCAGGTGGCGGGCGTAGCCGTCAAGGCTGTCGTAGTGGCTGCGGTGCGCCTCGTCCACGACGACGACGATGTTCCGGCGGTCGGAGAGCAGCGGGTGGTCCGCGCCGGACTCCTTCTCCTCCTTCGTGCGCCCGAACTTCTGGAGCGTCGTGAAGAGGATGCCGCCGACCCGCTTGGCGGCGAGCTCCTCGCGGAGCCCGGCCCGGGTGAGGACCTGCTTCGGCGCTTCCGGGAGGATCTCGCTCTCCAGGAACGTCGAGTACAGCTGGTCGTCGAGGTCGGTGCGGTCCGTGATGACGACGACGGTCGGATTCAGCAGTGCCGGGTCCCTCATCACCATGGTGGCGGTGAGGACCATTTCCTCGGACTTGCCGGAACCCTGCGTGTGCCAGACGACCCCCGCCTTCCCGTCGCTCGCGGCGGCGACGCGCACGGCCTCGGCGGCGCGGGTCACGGCGTAGTACTGATGAGGCTTCGCGATCCGCTTCGTCCGCTTCGACGGGACGAAGTTGACGAACGATGTGATGAGGGCGAGGAAGCGGTCCCGGGTGAACAGGCCGTGCAGGGCGAGGTTCTGCCCGGTGTCCCCTATGCCCTCGGCGTCGAGCGGGTCGACGCGCTCGCCGAACTCGTCCGTGTTCCACGGCGCGAAGTGCTCGTACGGAGTGAACGGTGTGCCGTACTTGGCGGTGATCCCGTCCGACACGAGGACGACCGCGTTGTGGCGGAACGCGGTCGGGAACTCCTCGGCGTACCGGGTGACCTGCGTGTGGGCGTCCTGGAGGGTGGCGTCCTCGTCGCCCGCGCGCTTCAGCTCCAGGACGGCGAGCGGCAGCCCGTTGACGTACAGCACGACGTCGAACCGCCGGCGCCTCTCGCCGTCGACGACGGTCACCTGGTTGAGGACGCGGTACACGTTCCCGGCCGGGTCTTCGAGGTCGGCGAGCCGGATGGTCGGGTTGTGCTGGGCGCCGAAGGAGTCGGTGTACGTGACGGAGCGGATTCCGGAGGTCAGATGGCCGTGTGCGGTGCGGTTCTCCTCGTACGTGTCCTGGGAGCCGGGCGTCGTCGCGGCGCCGACCGCGTCCCGCACGGCCTCCGGCGGCAGGTCCGGGTTGAGCCGTTCGACCGCGTCGCGCAGGTCCGGGTAGAGGATCAGGTCGTCCCACGACCTCCGGTGGCCGGAGCCGGGCGCGAACTCGTTCCCCGGGGCCGGTGTCCAGGCGAGTTCGGCCAGTTCGTCGAGGGCGAGAAGCTCCCAGTCGGACTCGTGGGGGCGGTGGTTCTCGCGGTCACCGGGCGCGCCGGTCATACGTGGTCCTCGACGATCTTCTCGGCGTCGCGGACCCGGAGGCGGCCGGACATGAGCTGGGGGAGGAGGGTGTCGCGGAGGGCGGCGAGGGCCCGGGACTCCCGCAGGGCGGCGGTCAGCCGCCGGCGCAGCGGGAGGACGGCGCCGAGGTACGCCTCCATCGGCCCGGACGGCGGGATGAGGAGTTCGGCACCGACGATCACCTTGGCGTTCATGTTCGCCTGCACCGATCCGCTCCGAGTGCTTTCCGCGTACTTCCCGTAGGCATCGGACTTGAGGAAGCCCCAGACGAAGTAGGAATGGGCGAGCGAAGCCGTCTTCAGGCGGACGAGATAGGAAGCGAAAACGGCATCCGTCGGGTCTTCGACGATCGCTGATTTCCCGGGGTCCGCCATGCGTGCGACCAGCAGGTCGCCGACCGACAGCCGGTATTTGTCGAGACTGGGATCATCTATCGCGCAGTGGGGGACCTCGGGCCACGTGATCCAGTTGTTCTTGTTGATGTCCTTCACGCGGAGGAACTTCGGGCCCACCGGGTCCGTGGTGCTGGTCGCCGTGTAGCCGTACTGGGTCGAGCAGAGGTCCGACAGACGGCCCGCGGTCCAGTCCGAGCGGACCGGGCCGGCCGAGACCCCGAAGCGCTGGGAGTACACGGCGTGCGACAGCGCGTCGGCCTTGGCGGTGATGCGCTTGTTGACGGCGATCTTGTCATCCAGGGCCGCCAGCACCCTGGCGATGGCGGCCTGTTCGGCCACTCCGGGGAGCGCGGCCCGCACGCGCCCGATGCGCTCGGGCGACGTGTGGAGGATCTTCGTCCCGGTCGCCGTCGCGACGAGTTGACGGTTCACGTCATGAGACAGGAAGAGGTAGTAGGCGAAATTCTTGTCGAGCCGCCCCGGGGCGCACTCGACCCGGCCGATTCGCTGATTGTGCAGATAGGTCTTCCCGTCGTCCGGGACCAGCCCGGGCAGTCCCAGGATCTCGCCGCCGGGCGTCTGGCAGGTCATGACGACGAGCAGGTCCGCGGGGTCCAGCTCGAACTGCGACGGGTATTCCCCCCGGAACTCGCGGACCCGGGTGGATTCGAAACGGAAACCACCGTCGTAGTCGAAGTTCCCGATGCTGACCAGGGTGGGATTCCCGGTGAGTTCATCGGTCATTCCCTCACCGGGAAAGGCGAATCCATGACGCACGGTCAGGACGTCCCCGAGTTCCGTTTCCTCCCAGGGCGTCATCGGACGTTCTCCAGCTGCTCCCGGACCGTCTTCTCCAGCTCCGCCGACCGCTCGAACAGCCCGAACAGCTCATCCGTCAGCGAAGCGATCTGCGCCGCCACCGTCTCCGCGTCCTCCGTCTCCGCCTCGACGGCCCCCACGTACCGCCCCGGCGTCAGCACGTACTCGTGCTCCCGCACCGTCTCCAGCCCCGCCGAGAAGCAGAAGCCCGGTACGTCCTCGTAGACGGCCCCCTCGGCCTTCGCCGACTCCGTCCCCCGCCACGCGTGGTAGGTACCCGCGATCTTCGCCAGGTCCGCGTCCGTGAACGCGCGCTCCGTACGGTCGACCATCACGCCCATCTCGCGGGCGTCGACGAACAGGATCTCCCCACGCCGGTCCGTCAGGCTCTTCGGTCCCTGGGAGGACTTGTCCTTCGCCAGGAACCACAGGCATGCCGGGATCTGCGTCGTACGGAAGAGCTGCGCGGGCAGCGCCACCATGCACGCCACCAGGTCCGCCTCCACCATCGCCTGGCGGATCTCGCCCTCGCCGCCCGCCCGGGAGCTCAACGAGCCGTTCGCCAGGACGATGCCGGCCGTCCCCCGCTCGCCCAGCTTCGAGACCATGTGCTGGACCCACGCGTAGTTGGCGTTGTTCCTCGGCGGGACGCCGTACCTCCAGCGGCTGTCGCTCTCGTCCCGCGCCCAGTCCTTGATGTTGAACGGCGGGTTGGCCATCACGAAGTCGGCCCGGAGGTCCGGGTGCTTGTCGTCGGCGAAGGTGTCGCCCCAGCGGGCGGCGAGGTTGCCGTCGATGCCGTGAATGGCGAGGTTCATCTTCGCGAGGCGCCAGGTGCGCTCGTTGAGCTCCTGCCCGAAGACGGAGAGGTCGGTCTTGTGGCCCTTGCCGCGGTGGGCCTCGATGAACCTGGCCGCCTGGACGAACATCCCGCCCGAGCCGCACGCCGGGTCGTACACCCTGCCGTGGTACGGCTCCAGGATCTCCACGATCAGCCGGACCACCGACTGCGGGGTGTAGAACTCGCCGCCCCGCTTGCCCTCCGCACGCGCGAAGTTGCCGAGGAAGTACTCGTACACCTCGCCCAGGACGTCCTGCGCCGGCTTGTCCTCGCTGCCGCCGAAGCGCGCGTCGCTGATGAGGTCGACCAGCTCGGCCAGACGCTTCTGGTCGACGCTGTCGCGGTTGAAGATCTTCGGGAGCACGCCGGCCAGGGCGGCGTTCTCCCGCATGACCGCGTCCATCGCCTCGTCCAGGAGCTTGCCGACGCCCTGGCTCTTGGCGTTGGCCGCGATCCAGGACCAGCGGGCGGTCTCCGGGACCCAGAAGACGTGGGCGCCGGTGTACTCGTCGCGGTCCTCCAGGAAGTCATCGATCCGGTCCTCGGAGATGCCGTCCTCGGCGAGCTCCCCGGCCAGCTCGTCCCGGCGCTCCTCGAAGGCGTCGGAGACGTACTTCAGGAAGATCAGGCCGAGGACGAACTCCTTGTACTGCGCGGCGTCGATGGAGCCGCGCAGCTTGTCGGCGGCCTTCCAGAGGATCGCCTGGATCTCCTTGGGAGTGGAGGCGCTGAACAGCTCCTCCTGCTCGGTGGCCTTCTTCTTGCGCGGGGGCATGGCGCGGGTCGTCTCCTTCATCCGGCGGTGTCGGGCAGGTACGGGGTGATCGTCAGGGTGCCGTCGGCCATACCGGCGGCGGTGATACGGGTGAGGTCGTCCAGGGCCTCGGACTGCTGCCGGAGCAGCTCGGCCCGGTGCTCGATCCCGGCCAGCACGGCCTCGTACCGCTCCAGCTCCTCGGGACCCAGGTCCGGGATGCCCAGGTCCTCGACGGCCCGGGAGGCCCGTACGGCCCCGCCGACGCGGCCGTGGCCGGCGGCGGCGGCCCGCAGGAGCGCCGCCAGGACTAGGGGGCGCAGCGGAGGATCGGCGTCGGGACGGACGCGCAGGATACGGGCGGGGGTGAGGACGAGCGACAGGCCCTCGGTGTCGACGTGGACACCGAAGCGGGGGCTGGTGGTGACGACGAGGTCGCCCGGCTCGGTGAACTGGACGTGCTCGTACGCCGTGAGGACCAGGCCCCGGTCGACGCGGCGGCTGCCGAACCGCGCGGCGCCGGTGATCTCCTCCGGGCCGATCACCGCGTAGTGGCCGTCGGCCGACAGGTGCCCGGGGGCGATGCGGTGGCCGGGGCGGCGGCGCAGGCGGCGGTCCTTGAGGAGCCGGCGCACGGTCGTGCGGCGCACCTGCTGGTCCTCGGGGCGCAGGACCGCCCCGGTCCGCACGGGGACGCCGGCCCCCCGTGCCGCCCGTGCGTCGAGGCCGGCGAGGTGCCGTTCGGCGTCGGCGATCCGGGCGGGGCGCACCACGACGGCCCGGGTGTACCGGGACTCGGGGGAGCGGTGCCGCGGGGCGAACGCCGAGCCGGGCAGGTCGTCCAGCTCCTTCGCCGGTACGACGGCCCCGTAACGCGGCTCGTGACGGCGGTCGCCGCGCCAGCCCGTGGTCCTCCAGATGGTGACGTCCTCGGTGAGCAGAGCGCGAACCGGCTCGGTGAGCGGCTGGGCGGAGTAGTCGGCGAGCAGGACGCGGCCCGCCCGCTCGTCCTCGGGCGTGCGGGCGAGGATCCAGACGGCGGTGCGATAGCCGGGACGGTAGGCGAAGGCCCCGTCGGGCAGGCTGATCGCCGCCTTGAGCAGGCCCTCGGTGAGGAAGGAACGCCGCAGCCGGTCGGCCTCGCCGTGCCGGGGGAGGGGCCCGACCAGGGCGTCGGCGGGGCCGAGGACGACCGCGGCCGAGCCGTCGCGGAGGCAGTCGGTGAGGTCCTGCGCCCGCTCCAGCACCCGGCGCGCGCTGCGGGTCTCCCCCGCCTCGTACGGGAGCGTGCAGACCACCACGTCGGGGTCGCCCCAGTCCTCCGTGGACAGCGCGGTGCCCTCGGCGACGTCGAGCGAGAACTCGTACACGCCCCGGACGAGCATCCGGCGCCGGACGAGACGGGCGAGCGCACGGTCGGGCTCGGCCGCGAGGTACGTGTGGCCGGCGTCCTCGGCCGCAGCCGCGTGCAGGGCGGCGAGCAGATCGCCGCTGCGGGCGTACGGGGTGGCGACGACGGACTCGTCGGGCAGGGCGCCGATGCCGGCCAGGTCCGCGAGGAGGCGGGCCACCGCCGGGGTGGGCTCGTCGGCGGCCGGCTCGTGGGAGCCCAGGCGGCGACGGGCGTCCAGCACCCAGTCGAAGGCTTCGGCCGCGGTGTAGGCGGCCTCGGTCAGCTCGTCGGCGAGCGCGCTCAGGGCCGGGCCCAGGCGTTCCGCGTCGGGGACGGCCCGGAGCTCGGCGAGGAGGAAGGTGTCCTCCGCGTCGAGGTCGGCGGCCCGGCCGAGGAGGCCGGCCCAGGTGTGCTCCCCGAGGGCGGTGTCGTGCTGCTGCCGCAGACAGATCAGGGCCGTCAGCGCGCCCACCAGGACGGGGGCGGAGAGGCCGGAGGACCGCCAGGCGGAGAGGGTGTGCAGGGCCGTCTCCGCCCGCAGGCGGCGGGGCTCGGCGTTGCCGCGGCCCGTCCGGATCAGCCAGTCCACGATCTCCCGCGCGTCGAAGAGCGGGCTGCCGCCCTCGCGGGTCACCGGCTCGGGGAAGTCGGGGTGGCGCCGGTTCCAGTTGGTGGGGACGGGCCGCTTCACCCGCGCGAGGGCGGCGATCTCGGCGTAGCCGATGCGCCGGGCCGGCGGACCGGGCAGGGCGGGGGTGTCGCCGGGCAACGGCCGACTGTTCATCGATCCCCCTCCGGTGAGCCTTCTCGGGTGCCTCGCGGAGTCCGTGGAGCCGCCGGCGGCGTACGAGAGGAGCCTACTGGTGACCAACAACCACGGGATTCTGGTTCTGGTAACCCCTCTTATCAACGCTCTGCTGCCCATGACGCCACGCGGGGCGGCAGCGTTCCTGCCGCCAGCGGCGCCGCCGCATGCGCCCCACACCGTGCCCACGGGGGAACCGGCCCGGGATCGAATCGCCGCTCGCCACCGCGGTGATGTCCGGGAACCGGATCACTGACCGCCCGTCACCGTGCGGTTTCTGATAGTTGTTTGAGCGGGTACGGGCGCAGGCCCGTGGCGGTGCCTCCCGGCACCGGGGGAGGACGCACATGAGCACCACCACTCGGGACGAGATCCTCGCCGGCGAGCAGCGGGCGGTGGACCACGCGTACGACTGCTACACCACGAAGCTGGCCGAGCTGAGCGGCACTTCGGCCGCCACCGCCTCGGCGAGCGGCAAGGACGGGATCGCCAACCGGGCCGACGCGGAGGCACGGGCCGCGGCATACGGAGGGCTGGGGGACGAGGCGCTGGTGTTCGCCCGCGTCGACGTGCCGGAGGACCCGGGCGGAGAGGCCCGGCCCTGGTACATCGGGCGCCGCGGGGTCAAGGACGGCGCGAACGATCCGGTCGTCCTGCTCTGGACCAGCCCGCTGGCGAAGACCTGGATCGAGACCCGCCCGGAGGACCCGGGCGATGTCGTCCTGCGCCGGCAGCTGCGGTGCGTACGGCAGACCGTGGAGAGCTATGTCGACGACATCGGCCTGCCGGCGCCCGTACCCGTACCCGAGCCCGCCCCCGTACCCGTCCCGGAGCCTCGGCAGGCCGCCGACACCGGTGCCGCGGAGGAGCCGGACGCGCTGCCCGCCCCGGAACGTACGCCGGGCGTGACCCCCGGTGATGTCGTACGGCACCAGCGTCGGAAGGCGCTCCAGCCGGACGAGTTCCTGCTCCGCGAGCTCCAGCGGTCGCGCGGCGGCCGGATGCGGGACATCGTGGAGACGATCCGCCGCGACCAGATGGAACTGGTCACCGGCTCGCCCTCGGACATCCTCATCGTCCAGGGCGGTCCCGGTACCGGTAAGTCGGCGGTCGGCCTCCACCGAGTGACCTGGCTCGTCAACAACGAGCACTTCAAGGCCCAGGACATCCTCGTCATCGGCCCCCACCAGCGGTTCCTCGACTACGTCGGCCAGGTCCTCCCCACCCTCGGCACCCGGGACGTCAACGCCGTCCAGCTGGACCGGCTGTGGGAGGGCGAGATCCTCGGCACCGACACCCCGGAGGCGCGTGTCGTGAAGTCGGACGAGCGCATGGCGGCCGTGCTGCGGCGCCGCGTCGAGAGCGACTACCACCCCGAGGCTCTCGACCCCCTCACCGCCGCGCCCTCGTTCAAGGGCGACGAACCCGGGATCGTCGTCAACGCGGGCAGTACGACCCTCCGCGTGCCGAAGTCCGAGGTCCTCGCCCTCCTTGACCAGGCGCACGCGGGCGACGGGCCCTTCCGGGAACGGCGCGACCGTTTCCGGGGCCTCTTCGTCGACCGGCTCCTGCAGGAGCTCGCGGAAGTCGCGCCGCGTCGCGGGCAGGCCGGCACGATCCGCCGTGACCTGGAGCGCAACCGCCGGGTCGAGCGCCTCGTCGAACGCGTCTGGCCGTCGCCCGGACCCCGGGAGGCCCTGCGCAGCCTCTACGATTCGGCCGACCTGCTGCGGGACTGCGCCGACGGCATCCTCGACGAGGGCGAGCAGGCGGCCCTGTGGCGGCCTCGCGCAGCCAGTGCCGACGCCGATCCGTGGACCCTCGACGACCACGTCTGCCTCGAAGATCTCGGCGTGCTCATCAGCGGCGACACCCCGCCGAGATACGGCCACATCGTCGTCGACGAGGCCCAGGACCTGACCCCCATGCAGGCCCGCTCGCTGCTGCGCCGCTGCGCCGCCGGCGGGTCCATGACCGTGCTCGGCGACCTCGCGCAGGCCACCGGGGCGCACATCCCGACGAGCTGGGACCGGCTCGGCGCGCTCCTCTCCGACCACGGTGACTGGAGCGTCGCCCAGCTCGGCACCAGTTACCGCGTCCCCGCCGAGATCATGGAGTTCGTCGCCCCTCTCGCCCGCGTGATCGCCCCGTCCCTGCCGTATCCGCAGGCCGTCCGCGAGGCGGGAGCGGGGGCCGTGCGCACCGTGGCGACCGAGCCGTGGAAGCTGCTCGACGACACCGTCGCCCACGTGGCACGGCTCGTCCGCACCAGCGACGGGAGCACTCCCCGCTCCGTCGCCGTCGTCGTCCCCGACGACTCGGACTGGCTGGATGCGATCAGCCGCCGGATTCACGAGGGAGCGGACATCGCCGAGCGGGACCGCGAGGCGGTGTCCGTGCTGGCCGCCGCCCAGGCCAAGGGAATGGAGTACGACCACGTCCTGGTGGTCGAGCCGGCGACGATCGCCGAGCGCGGCCCCGCCGGCCTGCGCCAGTTGTACGTGGCCCTCACCCGCAGCACCCAGAGCCTCACCGTCCTGCACACCGCCTCGCTGCCGGAGGCGCTCACGGACCCGGGGAACGCCCCGTCCCGCACGGCGCCCGATGCCCGGCCGCCGGAGGGGGAGCGGGCCGAACGGCTTCCGCGGATCGGCAGCGACGTCCGCGTCGAGGTCATGGACCGGGCTCCGGGCGGCCGTTACAAGGTCAAGCCGTTGTCGCCGGTGATCGACCGGCCGCTCGTCCTCACCGTCCGCCACGGCTCGGTACCGCCACGGCGGGGCGAGGAGTTGGACTGCTGGGTGTTCGTCAACGAGACGACCCAGACGGTGCTGACCGCCGACCAGCGGGGCAGGTCGCCCGTCTCGGAACGCATGGCGGGCCGCTATCTCGCCGCACTGGACGTCTGCGGAGAGCTGGCCCGGAACGATGGCGACGTCACCGACGCGCGCAGCCGCCTCGCCGAGCTCCAGGGCATGGCCAACCGGGTCCTGCGCCGGGACCAGGCCGACTGGGTCGACGTGCTGCACCTGCTCGGCGACCCGGACCGGGAGCGTCTCGGCGCCCTTCGCGACCTCGCCGCGACAACCAACCGCGCGCTCAAGGACGGCAGTTTCGACGCGGACCGGCTCGCGCGGAGGCTGGACGCATCCGGCTGGGCGGGGCCCCTCGCCGCGGCGGCGCGAGCACTCCAGGAACGCTTCGCCACGGAGACCGAGCCGGCCTCCGACGGCCCGGTGCCGGGCTCCCCGACGCAACCCGATCAGAAGGAAGAAGCGCAGATGACCACTGCGGAATCGACCGCCGCCACACCGGCCCAGACCACGAAGGACGGCTTCCTCCGCGCGCTGGAAGCGGCTGCCGGGGCAGACCGCACCTGCAAGAAGCACGAGGCGGTCCGGCACGCGCTGAAGGCCGCACTGCTGTGGGCGGACCTCCAGCCGGCCGACTCCCCGATCGTGGACGTCAGCTGCGTCACCGCACACGGCCTGTTCCTGTACGAGGCCCTGGGCGCGGGCCGCTCCACCTACGCGGACCTGCGCTCGGGCGCGACCCGCCTGCTGGAGATCAACCACACACTGCCCGCGCCGGCCGACGGGCTCTACCTCGTCCTGTCCGAACCGCCCGCCGAGGACTGGTCCGTGGACACGATTCGCGACATCTTCCGGGTCAACGTCATCTGGCACACCCCGTCCGGCTGGCGGGGCGTGAACGCGGACGTGGCTTCCGGGGCCTCCGGTTGATTTCCCCGAGAGGTGATCGAAGAACGACGCGGTGGTCCGTGCACATGACTGAAGGGGGCGGAAATGGTCAGCGTGAGAGGCCGTTTTGAATATCCGGACGGACTGACTCCCGGCCAGTCCAAAGAGGGGGGTCTGCATCACAATTTGTACGATGCCCAGGGGAATCTGGTCGGGCACGGCACGTTCGTTCCCGACGAGGAGGGCGACGAGGCTCCGGCGGACACCCCGCCGCCGCTCTTCTTCGGGCCGGATGAGTGTTCCTGCGAGCAGGACACCCGGTCGCGGGAGCGTGTGGACCCCGAGGAGGTGGCCGCAGCCCTGATTCTTCTGATCAGGGGTGCGGCGTGGGCCGCGCCACGCGTCAGGAGGTGGTGGCAGGAACACCTTCTTCCGGCCGCGAGGACAACGCGCGCACGGCTCTCCCGGTCCCGTGGACAAGGGGGCGACGCGGGCGACTCGGGCGACGCGGTCGAAGTGGACCAGGGGGGCGTGAGCGGCGAAGAGGACCGAAGCAGCATGAGCGGGGAAGAGGCGTCGGCGCGTCTCGCTGCAGCCTTGATGGCCAGACTCTTCAGCGACGAGCAGATGGAGATCTTGCGCAGGGCCCGGATCGCGGGCGCGGACGGCTCTTCGGATCCGAGTGCGGTGGAGCAGGCCGTGTTCCAGCAGGTCGTGCACGAATTCACGGCGATGGTCGAGGCGAATCCCGCCCTGTTCGGCAAGGGCTCCCTGGCCGAGCTGGGAAAGGGTGTCGCCATGCTCCGGGCCGATGGCGGAACGGGGATGCGCGCCATCGAAGGGTAGAGGTCGGCCCCGGGGCCCCTAGGGCCTGTCCGGCGGATCTTCGCGGGACAGGCCCTAAGGCCGCGTCACCTGCACCCGGTAATCCCCCTTGTCGTCCTTCTCCAGCACCGAGATCCGTATCCCGTTCGCCCGGTCCGTGAACGTGTCGCCCGGTTGGAACGGGGCGTCCGAGAGTTCGGCGTGGACGTTGGGGAGGCGGGTGCAGCCGGGGCTGTTCTTGGTGCTGTCGGCCACCGAGATCGGGCCCTGGCCCGTGTCCACGTCGGAGCTGACCTTGTAGATGAGGACGCCGGGGCGGCAGACCGCCTGGTCGTTGCCCGCCTGGGTGCGGACCTCCACCGCGTAGCCGGACTCCGCGGTGAGGGGGACGAAGGCCAGCTTCAGGCCGCCCCGGGTGGCCAGGGGCTGCAGGACGTGGTCCGTGGTGCCGGGGCGGGCGGCGCAGCTGACCTGGTCGTTGTCCAGCCAGCCGAGCTTCCACTTGTGCCAGCCGAGCAGGTCGTTGTTGGCGCCCCAGTCCTCGGACATGATGTCCCAGTGCCCGACGGAGCCGCCGCCCTCCATCGTGTAGAGGTCGGGCAGCCCGAAGACGTGGCCGTTCTCGTGGGGAAGGACCCGGTAGCCGGTCTGGGCGTACGAGCCGGAGCCGTCGTCCTGGCGGCTGTAGACGAATGAGGTGTTCGACAGCGGCACCCCGTCCGCGATAGGGGCGTCGTCGTTGCCCGAGAAGGTCACCGAGAGCACGGTGTCCAGGGCGGAGGGCCCGGCGTTCGGGGTGACCAGGATGTTGACCAGGTCGTACGCGTCGAAATCCACCTTCGGGTCCGCGGCGGCCACGATGTCCTGGACCAGGTGGCGGTAGCCCGGCTCGTACGGGGAGCCCCGCTCGATCCCGTACTCCTCGAAGGGCAGCGGCATCCGCAGCCACGAGCGGATCGGCGCCTCGGGTATGTAGGTGAGGCGGCCGTACGAGCTCGTCCGGAACCATTTCGTGGTCTGCGGGAAGAACTCGGCCAGCCGGTCCGTGGCCGGCTCGGTGCCCTCCGCGTCCGGGAAGTCGATCATGAGGTTCAGCGCGCGGACACGGCCGGTGGAACGGGCGTAGCCGGGCTGCGTCGGCATGCCCTCCGACATCTGTACGCCCATGGCCGACGCGATCCGGCAGGGGCCGAGCCCGGTGGCCAGGGGGGCCGTCGCGGCGGGGCCGGCCGACGCGGGGCTCTGGAGGGGCAGCGTGCTGCTCGCGGTCGCCAGGGCCGCGATGACCAGGGCCGTTGCAGCGCCGAGAGCGACCGGGCGGCGGTGCTTGCGTATCCGGTGGCGGGGCTGCTGCATCGAGGCGCCTTCCGGTCCGCGGCAGCCGGCCGACCCCGGCTGCGCTCTGCCGCCAGCCTCTGCCGGGTGATCGCGGGCCGCTCGCTGGGTGCGCCGTTCGGCTGGTTTTCCCGGACGGTGGTGTGCGTGACGCAGGTCACAAAGGGCCGGGAAATAACCGGGGACCCTCTCCCCGTTTGCACCGGTGTCCCCGCGAAACGGGGAAGCGGTCCCCGGTTGGTTCCCCGGCCGTGACCGCAGCCGTGAGCACCGGAAGACAAGGAGCACCGCCGTGGCCACCACCGCACCCGCGCAGCCCCGCACGCCCAAGCCGAGGGCCGACGCGCTGCGCAACCGGGAGCGGATCGTGACGGCCGCGCGCGAGATGTTCGTCGAGTTCGGGCCCGACGTGCCCCTGGACGAGGTCGCCCGCCGCGCCGGCGTCGGCAACGCGACCCTCTACCGGAACTTCCCCGACCGGGCCGCCCTCGTCCACGAGGTCGTGCTCGCGGTCACCTCCCGTACCACCGACCGCGCCGAGGAGGCCGCCGCCGAAGAAGCGGACCCCTTCGCCGCGCTCACCCGCTTCGTCCACGCGGCGGCCGACGAGCGCATCGGGGCCCTGTGCCCCATGCTCTCCGGCGGCTTCGACAAGGACCACCCCGAACTGCTCGCCGAGCGCCGGCGCCTCGAAGAGGCCGTCGAAGGGCTCGTCGCGCGCGCCATGTCCGCGGGGCGCCTGCGCACCGACATCGCCGTCGGTGACGTCCTGGTCGCCCTCTCCCAGCTCACCCGGCCGCTGCCGGGCATCGCCTGCCCGAACATCGACCGGTTCACCCACCGTCACATCCAGCTGTTCCTGGACGGACTCGCGGCCCCGGCCCGGTCCGTGCTCCCCGGAACGGCGGCGACCTTGGAGGACCTGCGGCGCCGCATGTGACGTGATCCGCGCCCGCCGCACTCCCTGCCCCCTTACCTGAAGCCTTCCTCTCACCCGAAGCCCGACGACTCCCCGTCAGACGGGACGACTCCCCGTCAGACCGGACGGCTCGCCGCCGGACCAGGCGGCTGCCCGTCCGACCTTCCGTCAGACCTGTCCTCAGCCGTGCCCGCGCCAGCGCAACGCACGGTTCGCGATCTCTCGCGCCCTCGCGCGCTCCTAGGTGGCTACTCCCATGTCCAAAACAGCTGACATACGACTCCCCGACCCCAGTCGCTGGAAGGCCCTGGCCTTCATCGCGCTGGCCCAGTTGATGGTGGTGCTCGACGCCACGATCGTGAACATCGCGCTGCCTCACGCCCAGACCGCGCTCGGCATCACCGACGCCAACAAGCAGTGGGTCATCACGGCCTACGCCCTCGCCTTCGGCGGGCTGCTGCTCTTCGGCGGGCGCATCGCCGACCTCTGGGGCCGCAAGCGCACCTTCGTCGTCGGCCTGATCGGCTTCGCGCTGGCCTCCGCGCTCGGTGGCGCGGCGCAGAACCAGGCCATGCTGTTCGGCTCCCGCGCCCTCCAGGGCGTCTTCGGCGCGCTGCTCGCGCCGGCCGCGCTCTCGCTGCTCGCGGTGATGTTCACCGACGCCAAGGAGCGAGCCAAGGCGTTCGGCATCTACGGGGCGATCGCCGGTGGCGGTGGCGCCGTCGGTCTGATCCTCGGCGGTTTCCTCACCCAGGCGCTGAACTGGCGCTGGACCTTCTTCGTCAACATCCCCTTCGCGATCGTCGCCGCCGCCGGTGCGTACTTCGTCATCCGCGAGCCCGCCGGCAGCCGCAACCGCTCGTCGCTCGACATCCCGGGCGTCGTCCTGTCCGCGCTGGGTCTGGTCTCGCTGGTGTACGGGTTCACCCGGGCCGAGTCCGCGGGCTGGTCGGACGCGCTGACCGTCGGTTCGTTCGTCGCCTCCGCCGTGCTGCTGCTGGCCTTCGTCCTGACCGAGGCCAAGGTCAAGTCGCCGCTGCTTCCGCTGCGCGTCGTGATGGACCGCAACCGCGGCGGCGTCTACCTCTCGCTGGGCCTGGCGATCATCGCGATGTTCGGCCTGTTCCTCTTCCTGACGTACTACCTCCAGGTCGTCAAGGGCTACTCGCCGATCAAGACCGGCTTCGCCTTCCTGCCCATGATCGCGGGCATGATCACCGGCTCCACGCAGATCGGCGCCCGGCTGATGACCCGGGTCCCGGCCCGTACGCTGATGGGCCCCGGCTTCCTGACCGCCGCCGTCGGCATGCTGCTGCTCACCCAGCTGAGCATCGACTCCTCGTACGCGGCGGTCATCCTGCCGGGCCAGCTGCTGCTGGGTCTGGGCATGGGTACGGCGTTCATGCCGGCGATGTCGCTGGCGACGCACGGGGTCGAGGCGCGTGACGCGGGTGTCGCCTCGGCGATGGTCAACACCTCGCAGCAGGTCGGCGGTGCGATCGGCACGGCCCTGCTGAACACGATCGCCGCCTCGGCCGCCACGGCGTACGCCACCTCGCACGCCGCGCTCGGCGCCGAGAACCCCGAGCTGCTGAAGCTCCAGTCGATGGTGCACGGCTTCACCGGTGCCATCTGGTGGGCCGTCGGCATCCTGGTGGTGGCCGCCGCGATCGCGCTGACCTTCGTCAACGCCGGCCGTCCGGTCCCGGCGGGGACCTCCGGAGGCTCCGCTTCCGGTGACGCGGAGGGCGTCGAGGACGAGATCAGGGTCCCGGTCGTCGCCCACTGACCCGGCCGCCCGCGCGGATACGTTCCACGCCGGCCCTCATACGTTTCTGCCCCGGCCCCTCGTACGGAGGGACCGGGGCGGACGTGCGTGACGGAGGGACCGGGGCAGAAGTGCGTGACGGCGGGGCTCAGCGCAGCCAGGGCAGGTCGGCATCAGCGCCTTCCGGCTGGAGTCCGGCCGCGAGGATCTTCATGATCTCGCCCAGCGAGCGCACCTGCTCGGGCGTGAGGCGGTCGAACATCGCCTGGCGGACGGCCTTCACATGGCCGGGCGCGGAGCGGCGCAGCATCGCGTGGCCCTCGTCGGTGAGGACGGCGTTCTGGCCGCGCTTGTCGGAGGGGCAGTCCTCGCGGCGCACCCAGCCGTTCTTCTCCAGCCGGGCGACCGCGTGGGAGAGGCGGGAGCGGGTGATCTTGGCGTTCCGGGCCAGTTCGGTCATCCGCAGCCGGTGGCGGGGCGCCTGAGAGAGCTGGACCAGCAGGCCGTAGTAGATGTGTGGCATGCCGGCATCGGCCTGCAACTGGCGGTCGAGGTGATCCTCCAGGAGCGTGGTGGCGTGCAGATAGGCACGCCAGACGCACTGTTCTTCGTCGGTGAGCCAGAGCGGCGCACCGGTTGATGCCGTGGTCATGTACTCCACTGTACGACCTTTTCTTGAAAGTTGAACTAGATAGGGCTAAGGTCTCTCAAGGTAGGAGCTTGAAGATTAAAGAATCCTTCCTGTCGAAGCCCGTCGAAGCCCTCTACAGAAGAATTACCTTGAGTAGCCGCAGTTGGGGAGTGTCATGACAATCACCGCGGAGCGCATGCCCGCCCTCTACCTCTCCCACGGCGCCCCGCCGCTCGCCGACGACCCCGTCTGGCCCGGCGAGCTGGCCGCCTGGTCGGCGGAGCTGCCCCGCCCCACCGCGATCCTGATGGTGTCCGCGCACTGGGAGGAGGCCCCGCTCGCGCTCGGCGCCACCGAGACGCTTCCGCTGGTGTACGACTTCTGGGGCTTCCCCGAGCACTACTACCGGGTGCGGTACGCCGCCCCCGGAGCCCCGCGCCTCGCCGAGAGCGTCCGCAAACTGCTGCGCGGCGCCGGTACGCCGGTCCAGGACATCCCGGACCGCGGCCTCGACCACGGCGCGTACGTCCCGCTGGTCGAGATGTTCCCGGACGCCGACATCCCGGTGCTCCAGATCTCCCTGCCGACGCTCGACCCGCAGAAGCTGATGGACATCGGACGCAAGCTAGCACCGCTGCGCGACGAGGGCGTCCTGATCATCGGCAGCGGCTTCTTCACCCACAACCTCGCCGCCCTGCGCCACACCGGCGGCGGCGTCCCCGGCTGGTCGGCGGAGTTCGACGACTGGGGCAACCGCGCACTCCAGGCGCAGGACGTCGACGCGCTCCTGGACTTCGAGCACAAGTCACCGGCGGGCCGCCTGGCCCACCCGCGCACCGAGCACTTCGCCCCCCTCTTCGTCACCCTCGGCGCCGCCGAGCAGGAACTCGGCCAGGGGCGCAGCGTGATCGACGGCTTCTGGATGGGGCTGGCGAAGCGCTCGGTGCAGTACGGATAACGGACAGCAGCAGTCAGAGCGCCGGAGGGTTCAGCTCCACCGAGCGCAGCGCCGCCGCCAGGGCCGGCGCGCCGCCCACGTCCAGCGCGGTGTCCACGAACTTGATGGTGTGGTCGTCGCCGTGCGCGGCCGCCCGCGCGAACACCTCCTCGGCCGTGAGCGACGCCCCGTACCCGGCCGGGAGCACGGCGGCCTCGGCGGGGGAGTACGCGGCGGTCACCGCCGCACTCGCCGCCCACGCGGCCCCCACGCTCGGCGCCCACAGCGCCCGCGGCAGCGCCGGCAGCGTCCGCAGTACCGCGTTGGGCGCGGTCGCCGCGTGCACCAGCATCACCGGCGCCCCGTGCCCGTACCGCGCATAGCGGTGAACGGCGGCCTCCACCAGCTCCGCCAGCCCGGCGCGCGCCTCGTCCGCCCCGGCCGGGACCGCGCCCCGCCACTGCGGGAACGCCGTGATCTGGGCCAGCCGGGCCAGGATGCCGCCGGTCTGGTCGGGCACCCGGGGCACGGCGTCCAGCGCGGCGCCGGCGGTCCGGACCGGGGCGAGCGGGGCCGGCGGGGGCAGCGGCTGGTGGCGGGCCGCCCAGTAGCCGAGCGCGTGGGCCAGCTCCCGGACGCGGGGACCGCTCTCCTCGGCCGTCAGCAGGGTGCGCACACTGTGGCCGACCCGGATCACCGGGTGCGTGGCACCGCCCGCGATGCCCGGGAGCAGCCGGGGCCACCACTCGGCGAGCACGTCGCGCCAGGGGCGGCCGGCGGTCTCCCGCTCGAAGTACGCCGCCCAGTCGGCGATGCGGCGCGGGTCGCCCAGGGCCTCCTGCCAGTTCGCCGGAGTGACCTCGGCGAAACGGTCCGGCATGTCCTCCAGCTTCGCCCGGTAGTAGTCGAGCCAGCGGTGCACGGCGGCCGCCTGGCCGTTGCGGACCAGGGCCTCCACCGCCATCGGCGCGTGGTTGGACAGCCAGCCGTCGCGCTCGGGGCCGGAGGAGTGCAGCCGCTCCAGGGCCTCGTCGAGCGTCCCGGAGGTGTCGGGGTCGGTGTGGTGCGTCGTCTCGTCCATGACATCGACGCTATGCACTCGGTGCGCGCCCGGTAACGGGCCGCGGTCCCAAGATCCCGGGCATGGGGCCTAGGACTCCCGACCGGGGGCCGACGGGCGGGGGCGGCGTGCGGGGGCCGGCGGGCCGGCGGGCCGGCACCGGGGCGGAGGTCCGGGCAACCGGCGACCCGTACCCGGCGTCTTCCGGGGTACGGGGGGTGTCGGAGGGCCCCGAAGCGACCTGGGTACCCGGCCTGACCAGCACGGACGTACCTGGTTGCGGCATGCGCCCGCCCCGGTGGCCGGACAGGGTACTGCATGATCGCGAAATTGAACGCCAGGCATGGGAATTCTGTCCGGATTCCAGTCGTTGTTTCCATCGGATGCAGGGCACCCGAGAGGGTGTCGCGACCTACTCAGCAAGGGAGCACGCATGGCAACCCGTGCCGTCGCCCGTCGTTCGTCCGCCACCGGCGGGACCAACCGGGCGAGCAGTGTTCGCGCCGTGGGCGGAGAGATCGCCGATCGCGACCTGGTCGGCATGTACCTGGACGAGATAGCGCGTACGCCGCTGCTCGACGCCGCCAAGGAAGTCGATCTCTCACAGGCGGTCGAGGCCGGTGTCTACGCACGCCAGATCCTCGACGGCGAGGTGGAGAGCGACGCGGGCGGCGCCTCGCGCGAGGAGCTGGAGGCGCTGGTCGCCGAGGGCGAGCGTGCCAAGGACGTCTTCATCCGCTCCAACCTCCGCCTCGTGGTCGCCGTCGCCCGCCGCTACCCGCGCGCCGGGCTCCCCCTGCTCGACCTGATCCAGGAGGGCAACGCGGGCCTGGTGCGCGCGGTCGAGAAGTTCGACTACGCGAAGGGCTTCAAGTTCTCCACGTACGCCACGTGGTGGATTCGCCAGGCCATCACGCGCTCCATAGCGGACCAGTCGCGCACGATCCGCCTCCCCGTCCACCTGGTGGAGGAGCTGGGCCGCATCCGCCGGGTGCAGCGCGAGTTCAACCGGGAGAACGGCCGCGACCCGGAGCACGCCGAGATCGCCGCCGAGCTGGGCTCCACCCCGGAGCGCGTCGGTGACGTCCTGGACTGGGCCCGCGACCCGGTCAGCCTCAACATGTCCGTGGACGACGAGGGCGACACGCAGTTCGGCGACCTCCTGGAGGACACCTCCGCCATCTCGCCCGAGCAGTCCGTGCTCACACTGCTGCGCAGCGAGGAGCTGGAGGAGCTGATCGGCAAGCTGGACAACCGCACCGCGTCGATCATCCGCATGCGGTACGGCATCGAGGACGGCCGCGAGCGCACGCTCACCGAGGTCGGCAAGCAGCACGGCCTCACCCGCGAGCGCATCCGCCAGATCGAGAAGCACGCACTGCTCGAATTGAAGCGAATGGCTCACGACACGGGCTTTGACGCTGCGGCCTGAGCCCGAGTCCAGTAACCTCCGAATTGGGCCGCTTCACCCGGCCCCCCGAAGCTGAGTCCCGGCGCCCACCCCCCCTGGCGCCGGGGCTCATTCCTTTACGCGCGGCCCCTCACGCCCCGCCCGGCCCCCCGCCGGACCCCGCGCGGCTGAGCCGGCCGCCCAGATCCGCCACGTACGCGACCAGCTGCGGCGGCCGGTGCACGGTGAACTCGCAGTCCACCATCGCCAGCCGCACCGCCACCCATTCCAGCTGGTCCCGCAGTACGCTCCGCAGTCGGCAACCGCCCTCGCCCTCCGGTTCCAGCGGGCCCATCCGGCCGTGCAGCCGCGACGCGACGAACTCCGGCGGCGCCGCGAAGCTCACCTCCACCTCGATCTCGGGCTGGCGGCGCGCTATCGAACTGGACAGGAACTCCGCCGCGTCCCCCTCCGGCAGCTCCCGCGGAGCGAACCGGGCCCCGGTAGCGAACGGCTCGCTGACCCGGTCCACCCGGAAGGTGCGCCACGCCTCGCGCCCCAGGTCGTACGCCACCAGATACCAGCGCCAGCCGGTGCTCACCAGCCGGTACGGCTCGACCTGGCGCCGCGACTCGGCACCGTCGCCCGCCCGGTACGCGAAGCGCAGCCGCTCCCGGCCGGTGACCGCCGAGGCCATCACGGTCAGGGTCTGCGGGTCGATGGTCGAGCCGTCGCCCCGGGCCAGCGGGACCGTCGCGTTCTGGAGGGTGGAGACCCGGTGGCGCAGCCGGGACGGCAGCACCTGCTCCAGCTTGGCCAGCGCCCGTACGGACGCCTCGTCCACGCCCTCGATGGCATGGCCGGCGCCGGCCCGCAGCCCCACCGCGATGGCGACCGCCTCTTCGTCGTCCAGCAGCAGCGGCGGCATGGCGGTGCCCGCCACGAGCCGGTAGCCGCCCACCGAACCGCGCGAAGCCTCCACCGGATAGCCGAGGTCGCGCAGGCGGTCGATGTCACGGCGGATCGTGCGCGGGCTGACGGCCAGCCGCTCGGCGAGCTCGCTGCCCGGCCACTCGCGCGGTGTCTGGAGCAGTGACAGCAGATTCAGCAGTCGTGCCGGGGTATCGGTCATGCCTCCAGGATGCGCGCTCAATGGGTCACGACCTGTCCTATTGGCTGTTTAGGTTCTTCCCATGACTTCCTCCGCACCACTGCCGTCTCCGGCGGCTCCTTCCGACCGCCGCCGGTGGTTCGCCCTGGCCATCGTGATGACCGCGGCCTTCATGGACCTGGTCGACGTCACGATCGTCAACATCGCCATCCCCAGCATCGAGCGGGACACCGGCGCCTCGTTCAGCTCGATCCAGTGGATCGTCGCCGGATACGCCCTGGCCTTCGCCGCCGGACTCATCACCGGCGGCCGGCTCGGTGACATCTACGGCCGCAAGCGGCTCTTCCTCATCGGCATAGGAGGCTTCACCCTGGCCTCCGCGCTCTGCGGATTCGCCGCCAACCCGGAGATGCTCGTCGCCTCCCGCTTCCTCCAGGGCGCGACGGCGGCCCTGATGGTGCCGCAGGTGCTCTCGATCGTCCACGCCACCTTCCCCGCCCACGAGCGCGGCAAGGTCTTCGGCCTCTTCGGTGCGATCGTCGGCCTGGGCGCGGTCTCCGGGCCGCTGCTGGGCGCACTCCTGACCGAGTGGAACATCGCCGGCCTCGAATGGCGCCCGATCTTCCTGATCAACCTGCCCGTCGGCATCCTCGGCCTGGTGCTGGGCAGCAAGTTCATCACCGAGTCCAAGTCGCCCCGGGCCCTGCGCCTCGACCTGGTCGGCGTCATGCTCGTCACGCTCGGCATGCTGATGCTCATCTACCCGCTGACCCGCGGCCGCGAGCTGGGCTGGCCGCTGTGGGGCCACCTGTCGATGGCGGGGAGCGTCCTCGTCTTCCTCGTCCTCGTGCTGTTCGAGCGCGCCAAGGCCGGCCGGGACGGATCGCCGCTGATCGAGCTGTCGCTGTTCCGGGTCCGGAGCTTCGCCGCCGGGATCGCCGTACAGCTGACCTTCGGCGTCGGCCTCGGCATCTTCTTCCTGGTCTGGACCCTGTACATGCAGATGGGCCTCGGCTGGAGCGCGCTGCGGGCCGGCCTGACCGGAGTCCCGTTCTCCGTCTCCGTCTCGGTCGCCGCCGGCCTCTCCGTACAGAAGCTCGTGCCCCGCTTCGGCCGCAAGGTCCTCCAGACGGGCGCACTCCTCATGGCGGCCGGACTGCTGCTCTACATCTGGGAGTCGCACCACTACGGCATGGGCATCACGTCCTGGCAGATGGCGCTGCCTCTCGTCGTGATGGGCGTCGGCATGGGCCTGATCGTCGCGCCGCTGGCCGACGCGGTGCTGTCCGAGGTGCCGAAGGAGCACTCCGGTTCCGCCTCCGGCCTCTTCAACACCGTGCAGCAGATGGGCAACGCGCTCGGCCTCGGGCTCGTCTCCGTCGTCTTCTACGGGGCGATCGGCGACCGGCTCACCCCGGAGCAGGTCGGCCCGGCCTTCGCGGACGCCTTCGAGCAGTCGCTGTGGTGGGTGGCCGGTGTGCTGGTCCTGATCTTCGTGGTGATGTTCGCCCTGCCGGCCAGGCCGAAGCAGCACGTCGAGGGCGCGGCGGAGGACGAGCCCGCCGCCACGGAGCCCGCCAAGGAGCCGGTGCTCACGCACTGATCCGACGGCGTACGCGGCAGGGTCACCGGTGCCCGCGCCCCCCGGGGGACGCGGGCACCGCCATGCGGTGGGGCGGGTCAGCAGATGCGCGTACGCGCCTCCATCGCGCAGCGCGCCGTCTCCTCGTCCCCGTACACCTCGCACATGTGACGGCCGTCCGGGGTCGCCGTGTGCTCGACCTCCCACAGGCTCGTCTCGCTGCCGTCGAGGAGCAGGAACGCGTGCTCGTACAGCGTGAAGCCGGCGTCCCGGCCCTCCACCCGGCACTGGCGGCCGAACACCTGCGTGATGTGGTGCGCGAAGGCGGCCCGAAGCAGCCGGGCGGTCTCCTCGCCGGGCACGTCGCCGTTCTCCGCGCGGCGCAGCACGCGGCGGGCGTGGTCCGCGGAGTTGTCCGGCGCGTACATCCGGGGGAGCGGGGCCGGGGGAGCGGCCAGCAGCGCCGACATGAGCTCCAGGTCGGCCTGGGCCCCCTGCTCGTCCCCGAAGTCGGGAACGTCCCACAGGCCGCCGGTCAGCCGGGCGGCGGCGATGTGGGCGTCGGCCTCGTCGTCGTACAGCTCGTGCTGCCGGGTGTCGGGATGACCGTCCCCGCGCGGACCGCTGTGCACCAGCTCCCACAGGGTCAGCGCGGAGCCGTCGCTCAGCAGATACGCGTGGCGGTAGGTCTCGCGGTGCAGGGTGGCACTGTGGTGCGAGGAGTACAGGGAACTGCTGTGGGCCAGCGCGCAGCCCAGCCGCTCCACCGTGCTGTCGGGGAGGTCGAACGAATTGAGAGCCCGACGCAGGATTCGCTCGAGGTGCTGCTCGGTCGTCTCGTACGGATCGCTCAAGGTGCTGTCTCCAGGCCGTCGCCGCGTGTGACATGGTGCGTGCATAACGTAGCCCCTGGGGCTGACATCGGGACCGGGGTTCAGAAAAACGCACGGGGCGCACGGAAGGTTCCGCACCCACGGGCCGGACTTCCGTACGCGGGTCGGGTTTCCGCGCGCGGGCCGGACTTCATGACGCGCGCGGCCCGGGCTTCATGACGCGGGCGGCGGGCCGTAGAGGTCCCCGTACGACGGGAAGGTGCCTCCGCCGTCGTGGCCCCGGACGCCCTCCGCCCCCCGGACCGCCTTCACGATGGCCCGCGCCACCGCCTCCGCACCCGCCGCGAGCAGCGGGTTGAACGCGGCGGGGTCCCCGGCGTCCAGGTCCCGCCGACCGGTGGCGAGCGCGAACACGGTGTCCCCGTCGGTCATCAGGTGCACGGGCCGGATGGCGCGCGCCAGACCGTCGTGGGCGGTGCCCGCCAGCTTCTGCGCCTGCGCACGGGTGAGCCCGGCGTCGGTCGCGACGACGGCGAGCGTGGTGTTGAGCGGGGGGCGCGCAGCGGTGCCGCGCGCGTGCGCCAGGCGCCGTCGCGCCGCCTCGTGGACGTCGGCCGGCGGGGCGACGGCCGGCTCTTCGCCGCCGTACTCCCCGAACAGCACCCCCGTACGAGGATCGAGCACCGAGCCCGCCGCGTTGACCACGACGAGCGCGCCGACGGTGAGCCCGGACGGCAGGAGGACGCTCGCGGTCCCCACCCCGCCCTTGAGCTGCCCGGCGACCGCTCCGGTGCCCGCGCCGACGCACCCCTCGGCGACCGGCGCGCCCTCCTCGGTCCGGGCGGCGTCCTCCACGGCCGCCCGGCCGGTCGCCGCGTCCGGCCTGGCCCGCCAGTCACCGCCCCGCCCCAGGTCGAACACGCACGCCGCCGGGACCACGGGGACCACCTGGGCCGGATCGGCGCCCACCCGGACCCCGCGCCCCCGCTCCTCCAGCCAGGCCATCACCCCGGACGCCGCGTCGAGCCCGTACGCGCTGCCGCCGGTGAGCACGACCGCGTCGATGCGCTGGACCAGGTTGCGCGGATCGAGCGCGTCCGTCTCCCGCGTCCCCGGCCCGCCCCCGCGCACATCGACGGCGGCGACCACCCCGCCCTCGGGGGCGAGCACCACGGTGGTCCCGGTGAGGGCGCCCTTCCCGGGGACCTGGGCATGGCCGACGCGCAGCCCGTGCACATCGGTGAGGGAGTCCTGACGGGGCATCCGGTGCTCCTTCGCGGGGCGGGAGTGGAGGGTGAGCGGTCGTCAAGGTACCGCCGAAGGCCCTGCGCGCCCGGGGAGGGGCTCCCCCCCCCGCCCCCCGCCCCACCCCTCCCACCCACCCGCCTCCACCCACCACCCCGACCCCGCGACTCGCCCACCCCGCTGGCCCACAAAACAGGACCAACCACCCCACACCGCCCTACCGTGGCACCGTGACAGAGCTACCTGAAGCCGCAGGCGCAGCCGCGCAGCCCGTCCCCGGGGGCCGTACCGGAGTCGTCGACGGGGCCGGTGGCGCGCCGGCGCCGGGCGGGTCCGGGCGGGCCGGCGGGCTCGTTCCCAGGTCCGTCACCGCGCGGGCGACCGCGGCCGGCGTCATCGTCTCCCTTCTGCTCGTCGTGGCCATCGTGCTCGGCAGCCGGTTCCTGGAGCACTTCGACTCCGCGCTGCTGCCGTACGCCGTGGCCACGGTGTTCCTGGCGTTCGGCGTCGCGTACCGGTACACCGTGTGGGTCTCCGCCCCCGGCGCCATGCGGCTGTTCAAGAAGGGCTGGGGGAGCCTGTTCTCCGTGGCCAACTTCCGCCGCGCGCCCACCGCGCTGCCGAAGATGATCGCCACCTACCTCGGCTTCCAGAAGTTCCTCGGCGCCCGCTCGCACGCCCGCTGGGCCGCCCACCAGCTGATCTTCTGGGGCTGCGTCCTCGCCGCGCTGATCACCTTCCCGCTGACCTGGGGCTGGTTCACCTTCACCTCGGGCACCGGCTCCGGACCCGGCTACGAGATGCGTATCTGGGGCTTCAAGATCATCGGGTTCGACTCCCTCGACTTCCTCGGCTGGCTGATGTTCCACGGCCTGGACATCGCCGCCGTCCTCGTCATTCCCGGCGCCTCCTACTTCCTGTGGCGGCGGATGAAGGACCGGGCGGCCGTCACGGGCCAGCGGTTCGCCTACGACCTGGTGCCGCTGATCGCGCTCATCGTCATCTCCGTGACCGGGCTGCTGCTCACGTTCTCCTCGATCTTCCTGCACGGCGGCGGCTACGAGTTCCTGGCGATCCTCCACATGGTCGCGGTGGTCTTCACCCTCATCTACATCCCGTTCGGGAAGTTCTTCCACATCGTCCAGCGCCCCGCCGCCGTCGGCATGCAGCTGTTCAAGTACACCGGCCGGCAGGACGAAGAGGTCTTCGCCTGCCGCCGCTGCGAGGAACCCATCGACACCACCCCGTACGTCGACAACCTCCGCGGCACCATGCGCGATCTCAGCCTCGGTTTCGACGAGTGGGCCGAATACTGCCCGCGCTGCAAACGGGTGCTGCGAGGCAGCGCCTATCTCTCCCAGGTGAAGAAGGGCTTCAATTGACCGCGGACTCGCGAACGCCCGAACCGCATGCGGTCGTTCCCATCGATCCCTCCCTCGCCCCGCCCGGCACCCGCGCCTTCCGCGACGCGGGCGGCATCCCCGCCGACCGTTGGCACGCAGATCAGAACGGCGAGACCCTCGTCCCCACCCACTGCTGCTTCTGCGGCGTCCAGTGCGGCATGTATCTGCGCGTCGACCGCGGCGGCAAGGTCTTCGGCGTCGAACCCCGCAACCACGACATCAACCGCATGCGCCTGTGCCCCAAGGGCATCAACGCCTACCAGCAGATCAACCACCCCGACCGGCTCACCGCCCCTCTCATGCGCCGCTCCCGCGACGAGGACTTCCGCGAGGTCTCCTGGGACGAGGCGCTCGACTTCACCGTCGCCGAGATCCGGCGCATCCAGCAGGCGTACGGGAACGACGCCTTCGGGCTGCTCGGCGGAGCGAGCCTGTTCTCCGAGAAGACCTACCTGGTCGGCAAGTTCGCCCGGGTCGCCCTCAAGACCCGGCACGTCGACTACAACGGCCGGCTCTGCATGGTCAGTGCGGCCGGCGCCAACAAACTCGCCTTCAACATCGACCGGGCCGGCAACCCCTTCTCCGACATCCTCCTCACCGACTGCCTGCTCATCGCCGGCTCCAACGTCGGCGAGTGCTTCCCCGTCATGACCCAGTACGTGTGGGGCGCCCGGGACCGGGGCGCCAGCCTCATCGTGGTGGACCCCCGCGAGACGGCCATCGCCCGGACCGCCGACATCCACGTCGCCCTCAAACCCGGCACCGACTCGGCGTTCTTCAACTCCGTGCTGAACGTCGTCATCGAGGAGGGCCTCACCGACGAGGCATACCTCGCCGCCCACGCCACCGGCTGGGAGGAGGTCAAGGCCAAGGCCGCCGAGTACCCGCCGTCCCGCGCCGCCGGGATCTGCGGCATCCCCGCCGAACAGATCGTCCAGGTCGCCCGCACCTTCGCCCGCGCCCCCAAAGCCATGGCCTGGCACGCCCGGGGCATCGAACACCACTCCCAGGGCGTCGAGAACTGCCTCACCGTGATCAACCTCTGCACCGCCACCGGACACATCGGCAAGCCCGGTGCCGGCTACGGCACCATCACCGGCCAGGGCAACGGACAGGGCGGCCGGGAGCACGGTCAGAAGTCCGACCTCCTCCCCGGCGGACGCTCCATCAACAACGCGGAGCACCGCCGGCAGATCTGCGAGATCTGGGGCATCGAGGAGTCCGAACTCCCGCCCGCCGGAACCTCGATGATGGAAATGGTCTGGCAGATGCAGCGCCGCGAGATCCGCGGCCTGATCGGCATCTGCAACAACCCCTTCGTCTCCCTCCCCAACTACAAGGTGGTCAAGGAGGGGTACGACGCCACAGAGTTCCACGCCCAATTCGACTTCTTCCTTTCCGAGACCGCCGCCAACGCGCACGTCGTCTTCCCCGTCACCACCTGGGCCGAGGACGACGGCGTCATGGCCAACGCCGAGGCCCGGGTGGTCAAGCACAACAAGGCCCAGGACCCGCCCCCCGGGGTCCGCACGGACACCTGGGTCATGTGTGAACTCGCCCGCCGGCTCGGCGCCGGCGACAAGTTCGCCTTCGACAACTCGCGCCAGGTCTTCGACGAGCTGCGCATCGCCTCCGCCGGCACCGTCAACGACTACTACGGCATCACCTACGAACGGCTGGAGGAGACCGGCGGCATCTCCTGGCCCTGTCCGTCCACCGACCACCCCGGAACCCCCCGGCTCTTCGAGGACGGCAAGACCTACCACCCCGACGGCAAGATCCACCTCCAAGTGGTCGAGTGGCACCCGCCGATGGACCCGTACGACGACGAGCACCCCATGACGCTCACCACCGGACGCACCGTCGCCCACTTCCTCTCCGGCAACCAGACCCGCAGGCTGGGCGGCCTGGTCGAACAGACCCCCCGCCCCTGGGCAGAGGTCCACCCCTCCCACGGCTTCCGCAACGGCGAACCGGTCCGCGTCGTCACCCGGCGCGGCAGCGAGGTCTTCCCCGCCCTCGTCACCGAGGCGATCCGCCCCGACACCGTCTTCATCCCGTACCACTGGCCGGTCCCCACCGCCGCCAACGCGCTCACCATCGACGCCCTCGACCCCCGCTCCAAGATCCCCGAGTACAAGGTGTGCGCCTGCCGCATCGAGCACGCCGAGCGGATCGACGAGGTCCCCGCGCCCCCGGTCGCCCCCGGACACGTCGCCTATCCGGAGGCCCAGGTCTCCCGCACCGACCCGCTGCCGCCCACGTCCCCGCAGGGCCGCGGCACCTCGGAGAGGAGCTGATGCCCGCATGATGGGCCGAACGATCTTCATCGACCCGGGCCGCTGCATCGGCTGCCAGGCGTGCGTCTCCGCCTGCCGCGAATGCGACTCGCACCGCGGTAAGTCCATGATCCACCTCGACTACACCGACGAGGGCCGGTCCGTCGCCTCCCTCCCCACCGTCTGCATGCACTGCGAGGACCCCGTCGCCCCGTGCGCCGAGGTGTGCCCCGCCGACGCGATCCTGGTGACCGCCGACGGCGTCGTGCAGCAGGCCGACACCACCCGCTGCATCGGCTGCGCCAACTGCGTCAACGCCTGCCCCTTCGGCGTACCGAAGATCGACCTCCAGGCGAAGCTGCAGATGAAGTGCAACCTCTGCTACGACCGCACCGCCTACGGCCTCGCCCCCATGTGCGCCACCGTCTGCCCGACCGGAGCGCTCTTCTACGGCACGGCCGAGGAACTCCAGGCCGAACGCCCCGGTGTCCAGGTCGCCGACTCCTTCGTCTTCGGCGAGAGCGAGGTCCGCACCGGCGTCGCGATGGTCGTGCCCGCCGACCGGGTCCAATGGCCGGTCCCCGGCGGCCTGCCCGTCGTGGAGATCAACGGGAAGGACGTCCGACGGTGACCGAGACCGACTACCCGCCCCCCGGCGACCCGAAGCAGCCCCCGCCCCGCGACTCCGGCAGCACGTCCCCGGCCGCCCCCGGACAGCCGGGCTCCGGCGACCCCCGCGAGGCCCTGCACGACCGGATCGCCGCCGACGCCCTCACCACCCGGCGCGACTACCTGCGCATCGTCGCCACCGTGTCCGGCGGGCTCGCCATCGGCGGCCTCGGAGTCGCCGGCGGCATCCTGCCCCGCCACGGCGACCCCGACGACGGCAAGGCCCCGGCCCCCAAGAAGATCGCCGCCCAACTCCTCCCCGGCGAGTCCATCGCCTTCGACTACCCCGACGAGGAGGATCGCGCGGTCGCCGTCCGGCTCAACGACGGCACCCTCGTCGGCTACTCCGCCATCTGCACCCACCTCGCCTGCGGCGTGCTCTGGCGCAAGGACCGGGGCACCGAGGGCGAGCTGTACTGCCCCTGCCACGAAGGCGTCTTCGACGCCCGCAGCGGCGAGGTCACCGCCGGACCGCCGCCCCGCGGGCTCCCCAAGGTCGTGCTCACCGAGGAGACCGACGGCAGCATCTGGGCCGTCGGCACCACCCGCTCCGGCGAGAGCATCGAGCACGGGCTGTGCCGCCAGTTCGGCGAGGAACGCCCCGACCTGGCCTCCCGCCTCGGCTGCCCCGGCGTCCGCGACGGCGCGGAGGCACCCGCCGCCCCCGGCGGAACCGCCCGCACGGTGGCCCCCGGACCGGTCGCCCCCGGCCCGTCCCGTGCACGTACCGGAGCCGGCGCGGCCGACACCACCGGGAGCCCGTCATGAGCGACGACCACCGGCCCCCCGGAGCCCCGGGCCCGCAGCCCGCGCCCGACCCGCAGACCCCCGGGCCCCCGCAGCACCCCGGCCCGCACTACCCCGCCTACCACCCCGGCAGCGCGCGGCCCGAGCTCAACCGGCCCGTCCACGAGCGCTACCCGCAGATCCGGCCCACCAGCGGCTACGGCGACCCCCGCGTCCGCCACACCGGGCCCGGACCCGGTGCCGGCACCGACCAGGAACCCGAGCGGTCCGCCAAGCTCACCGCCCGCCTCGTGCTGGCCATGTCCGTCGTCATCGGGCAGCTGTGGGGCCTGACGGTCATCGTGGACGAGTGGATGGAGGGCAACTCCGGCACCGCGTGGTGGGGCGCCGGCTTCCTCTGTCTGTCGTTCCTCGTCGTCCTCGGGCTCTGGCTGCTCGACCCCAAGGACCGCTGACCGGCCGACCGGGGCGGGAGCCGCCGTCCGGGCCGGCCCGTACCCTGGAGGTATGAGTACCGCCCCCGCCCCCGGATCGCGCGACCCGGAGCCCACCATGCCGGACCGGCCCAGGCCCAGGCCCAGGCCGGCGCTGGTCTTCGACGATCCGCTGGACCAGCAGTCCGCGGACGACACGGACCAGGGGTGGGGCGAGCGGGCTTCCTTCGGCAACAGCGCCGCGGATCTGGCCCGCTTCCTCGACGAGAAGCCCCCGCACCACATCTGACGCCACGCCCCGCGCGGGGCGATGAGCCGGCGCCGCCCCGACCGGGCCGCACGCCTCAGCACAGGACCACCGCGAATCCGCCGGAGATCCCCGCCCCGGCCAGACCGGCCGCCGTGGCCCTGGGCACCGCGAGCACGATCAGCGCCCCCTCGCCCGACGGGCCCCCGGCGTCCGCCCGCGGCACCCGCTCCACGCGCGCACCCCTGGCCACCACCCGGGCCTCCGCCGCCCCGGGACCTGCCGACGCGACGACGTCCACCCGGTCGCCCGGCCGCAGCAGCCGCACGGTCTCCGCGTCCGCGATCCGCACCGGCGCCGAGACCAGGCGTACCGGAGGTGAGGCCCGCTCCCGGGACGCCGCCCGCGCCGTATCAGCGCCCTGCCCGCCGCCCCCGGCCAGCCCGGAGACGGCCAGCGCGGCCGCCGTCAGCGCCAGGCCCGCCGCCATCGACCGCCGCTGCCGCCACACCGCACGGCGCAGCCGCTGACCGGCGCCCCCGCGCACCCGCAGCGGCGGGAACGCGGGCACCCCGCACGGCGGCGGTGCGGGCAACGGCCCCGGCGGCGCGCCGGTGTACGGAGCGGCGGAAGCGGTCTGGGGGACGGAGTGGGAACCGGAGGAGCGCATCACGAACACCGCCTGCGTCAGGGGCCGATGGGTGGGGCCCGGGGGGGGGGCCCCCCCCCCCCCCGCCCCCCCGCCGCCCCCCCCCGCCCCCGCCCCCCCCCCCCCCCCCCGGCCCCCGGGGACCGCCCCCCCCAGTGGGCAAACACC
>NZ_JBHUXS010000014.1:153717-221933 GCF_042669245.1 Streptomyces sp. NPDC057249
GGGTCGGGGGGGGGCCCGGGGGCCGCGCTCCCCCCCCCCCGCGGGCGGGCGGCGCGGCGGGGGGGGGCCGGGGGGCGGCCCCCGGGCGGTCCCGGCCGCCGGACGACCCCCACGATCCACCAGCTCCCCGATTCCCGCCGGAGCCTGTGGACCGTCCACCGCATGTGGAAAACTCCGTCACCCGCAGGCGGGAACACGAACAGGCGGGAACACGAACAGGCGGGAGCACGGGAAGGCGGGAACACCCGCAGCCGGGCCCCCGCACCCGCGACCCCCGCAGCCACGGCGCCCCCCCAGCCGCACCCCCGCCGCAACGCTCCCTACGGCAGCGCGATCCCCGTCTCGATCCCGTCCAGCGCGTGCCCGCACGGGCAGTCCCGGCCCTCCGTCGCCGGCAGCGCCGCCACCGCGTCGAAGAGGACCGAGCGCAGCCGGTCCACGTTGGCGGCGAAGACCTTCAGCACCTCCTCGTGGGAGACGCCTTCACCGGCCTCCGCGCCCGCGTCCAGGTCCGTGACCAGGGTCATCGTGGTGTAGCAGAGGCCCAGTTCGCGGGCGAGCACCGCCTCGGGGTGCCCGGTCATGCCGACCACCGACCAGCCCATCGCCGCGTGCCAGCGCGATTCGGCGCGGGTCGAGAAGCGCGGCCCCTCGACCACCACCAGCGTGCCGCCGTCCACCGCCTCCCAGTCCCGGCCCCGCGCGGCGGCCAGCGCCACCTTGCGGCCCTCGGGGCAGTACGGGTCGGCGAAGCCCAGGTGCACCACGTTCGGCTGGACCCCGTCGGCCCGGGTCTCACCGTCGTAATAGGTCTGCACACGGGTCTTCGTGCGGTCCACCAGCTGGTCCGGCACGATCAGGGTGCCCGGCCCGTACTCCGGGCGCAGGCCGCCCACCGCGCACGGGCCCAGCACCTGGCGCACCCCGACCGAGCGCAGTGCCCACAGGTTGGCGCGGTAGTTGATGCGGTGCGGGGGCACGTGGTGGCCCCGGCCGTGCCGGGGGAGGAAGGCGACCCGGCGCCCGCCGGTCTCGCCGATGAAGACGGAGTCGCTGGGGTCTCCGTAGGGGGTTTCCACGCGGACCTCGGTGACGTCCTCCAGGAAGGAGTACAGCCCCGAGCCGCCGATCACACCGATCTCTGCGTTCGCCATGCGGCCACAGTAGGCGTAGGGCCCGCTGCGGCGGCAGGTGGGCGGCGGGGTCGCCGAAGACCCCGCCGGGTCCGCCGGGCGGGGTCTTGGTGGAAGCTGTGGAGCCGGCTGCTCAGGCGGCCGACGAACCGCTCGTCGAGGAAGAGGACGAGGATGCGGACGACGTGGACGCCGGAGCGGCCGACGACTTCGTGTCCGACGACGCCGAAGAGCTGGAGGAGGACGATCCGGAACCAGAGGTCTTCGCGGCGGACGACGCCGGCGTGCTGCTCGACGAGGAGCCGCGGCTGTCGTTCCGGTAGAAACCGGAGCCCTTGAAGACGATGCCGACCGCCGAGAACACCTTCTTCAGGCGTCCGTCGCAGTTCGGGCACACCGTCAGGGCGTCATCGGTGAACTTCTGCACCGCTTCGAGGCCCTCGCCACACTCGGTGCACTGGTACTGGTAGGTCGGCACTTTGTTCCTCCTGGCACTCTGACTCGATGAGTGCTAACGACGCTCCATAGTGACGTATTCCGCTGGATCAGTCCACCGTGACCGGCCCGCGGTGACCGACACCACGCGCCACGGTCCGCCCGGCACCGGCCGGCAGGAGCCTCGAACGCAGCGTCAGCAGGGTCGCCAGGGCCAGCACCGTACCCACCAGCGGGACCAGGAAACCGGCGCTCGCGCCGTGTCCGTCCGCGAGTCGGCCGGCCACCGTCACCGCCGCCGCCTGGCCCAGCGCGACCGCGCCCGTCAGCCAGGTGAACGCCTCGGTCCGCGCCGACCCGGGCACCAGCGCCTCCACCAGCGTGTAGCCGCTGATCAGGGCCGGGGCGATGCAGAGCCCGACCAGCAGGCCGAGCCCGGCGAGCAGCGGCGCGGAGTGCATCGCCCACAGGCCCGACGCGGTCAGCGCCAGCGCCGTGTAGCCGACGAGCAGCCGACGGCGGGGGCCGGACTTCCAGGCGACGGCCCCGCAGGCGATCCCGGCGAGCATGTTGCCGGCGGCGAAGATCCCGTACAGCACACCGTTGGCGCCCGGGTTGCCGATCTCCTCGGCGAACGCGGTCAGCGAGACCTGCATGCCGCCGAAGACCGAGCCGATGCCGAGGAAGGCGACCGCCAGCACGCGTACGCCGGGGACGGACAGGGCGGAGGCGTGCCGCTCGGTGCCGGGCAGGGCGCGGTCGCGGACCGGCGGCTGCGTGGCGCGCCGGGCGGCGAAGAGCAGGCCGCCGACCAGGGTGAGCGCGGCCTCCGCGATCAGGCCGGCCGCCGGGTGTACGCCCGTGCAGAGCGCGGTGGCGATGACCGGGCCGATGACGAAGGTGAACTCGTCGGTCACCGACTCGAACGCGGCGGCCGTCGCCAGCAGCGGGGAGGCCTCGCGCCCCGGTGCCGCCCCGAGCATCGCCGCCCAGCGGGCCCGCACCATGGGGCCGATCTGCGGGACGGAGGCGCCGGTCGGCACGGCTGCGGCGAACAGGGCCCACAGGGGCGCGTCCGCGAGGGCGAGCGTCACCAGCAGCGAGACGGAGGCGGCGTGGACCAGGACGCCGGGCAGCAGCACGGCCCGCTGGCCGAACCGGTCGGCGAGCTTGCCCGTCTGCGGGGCGAACAGGGCCATGGAGACCCCGGTGACGGCCGCGACGGCGCCGGCGCTGCCGTACGAGCCGGTGGTGTGCTGGACCAGCAGCACGATGCCGATGGTCAGCATCGCGAAGGGCTGCCGTGCGGCGAAGCCGGGAAGGAGGAAGGTCCACGCCCCGGGGGTGCGCAGCAGCTGCCCGTATCCGGGACGTTCGGAGACCGTGGACGCCACGGTCCTTGCCTTTCTGCCGCCTGGTGGCCGTGCCCCCGGGGCGGCCGGCACAGGAGTGCGGGCCCGGGTGGGACTGCCGAGAGCTGTCCTCTTCGCGCGGAACTGCGGTAGATGCCGGGCGCTCGCGGCCGGTGTGCGGGGCACAGCCGGTACGGAGGACGCCACGACCGCCATACGGTCGCGCCAGCTCTGCGTCAGGCAGAGTTGGTCGATCAATCGGTGGTTCTGGGTTTCCTTCATGCTACAGGCAGGAAGGGCGGAGGCCCTGTGATTGTGTGCGCCCCGCCCCTCGCCGCCTGTGAACGCGGTGTGTGCTCAGTGATGTGCCTTCGCGTTGCGCTTGTGCCCCTCCTGCCCGGCGGTGCCCTGCTTGAGCCAGCCGGCCAGCTTGCCGCCCTCGGCGACCGCGCGCAGCCGTGCCTCGGCCGCGTCGCGCACCGGGTCGGTGGCCACGACGAGCAGTTCGTCGCCGCGCCTGAGCACCGTGGACGGGGCGGGTACGAAGCTCTTGTCGTCGCGCACCACGAGGGTGACCGCGGAGCCGGCGGGCATGCGGAGCTCCGCGACCTCGACGCCGTGCATCTTCGACTTCGCGGGGATGGCCACCGACAGCAGGTGCCCGCGCAGCCGTTCCAGGGGCGCCGATTCGATGCCCAGATCGGAAGCCTCGGACGGGTCGTCCTTGATGTCGAGGGCCTTGGCGAGCCAGGGGAGGGTCGGGCCCTGGATGAGGGTGTAGACGATCACCAGGACGAAGACGATGTTGAAGACCCGGGTGGAACCTTCGATTCCGGACACCATGGGAATGGTCGCCAGGATGATGGGTACGGCGCCGCGCAGCCCGGCCCAGGACATGAGGGCCTTCTCCTGCCAGGGCAACCGGAACGGCACCAGCGAGATGAAGACCTCCAGCGGCCGTGCCACCACGGTCAGCACCAGGCCCACGACGACGGCCGGCCAGAAGTCGTCCAGCAGGTCGTGCGGGGTGACCAGCAGACCGAGCAGGACGAACATGCCGATCTGGGCGAGCCAGCCGAGCCCGTCCGCGAAGCCCCGGGTGGCCGGCCAGTGCGGCAGCTTGGCGTTGCCGAGGATCATCGAGGCCAGGTAGACGGCGAGGAACCCGCTGCCGTGCAGCATGGCACCGGCCGCGTACGCGGACACCGCGATGGCCATCACGGCGATCGGGTAGAGGCCGGAGGCGGGGAGTGCCACATGGCGCAGCCCGTACGAGCCGAGCCAGCCCACGGCGATGCCCACGGCGGCGCCGATGGCCAGCTCCAGGGCTATCTCGCCGATCAGCACGTACCAGCTGTCGACCTCGCCGATGGTCGAGAAGGCGACGACGAGGATGACCACGGGGGCGTCGTTGAAGCCGGATTCGGCCTCCAGGACGCCGGTGACGCGGGCGGGCAGCGGGACCTTGCGCAGCACGGAGAAGACCGCAGCGGCGTCCGTCGAGGAGACGACCGCGCCGATGATGAGCGCCTGCCGCCACTCCAGGCCGACCAGGTAGTGCGCCCCGGCCGCGGTCACCCCGACGCTGATCGCCACCCCGACCAGCGACAGCATCGCGGCCGCCGGCAGCGCCGGTCTGACCTCTTTCCACTTCGTGCCGAGCCCGCCCTCGGCGAGGATCACGACCAGTGCCGCGTAGCCGATGACCTGCGTCAGTTCCGCGTTGTCGAACTTGACGTCGAAGAAGCCGTCCTGGCCCAGGGCGATGCCGATGCCCAGGTACAGGAGCAGGCTGGGGAGCCCGCTGCGGGACGAGATGCGTACCGCCACGACGGCGACGAGCAGGACGAGTGAGCAGGCGAGCAGGAGTTCGTTGAGCGTGTGGACAGTCAGTGGCCGGTCCTTCCCTGCGTACGCCTGCCGGATCGTCTTCCGGCGGCCGGTACTTCGTTACCTTACCTAATCTTTAACGTTTTCTTGATGCGTTCGAGTATTCGTACGATCACTACGCAATTCGAGCCATCCCGATACCGCGTCCGAGTGGGTGACGCGCTGCGCCTATGGTTGCTCCTGCACTCCCAGGACCGCCCTGCCCTCGAAGGACAGCGATGCCCGCCACAACAACCGCCACTTCCGGAGCCACCGGTACCGCCGGTAGCGGGCCGCGCAAGAAGAAGAAGGGGCGCCGCGCCCGCCTGCTCCTGATCGTCCTGGTGCTGGCGCTGGTCGCGGGCGTCGGTTACGGAACGTACTGGTCCGTGTCCACCGTGCGCGCCTCCTACCCGCAGACCAACGGGACCATCCACCTCGACGGCCTCTCCGGCAACGTCGACGTCAAGCGCGACGGCTACGGGATTCCGCAGATCTACGCGGACACGGACGCCGACCTCTTCCGCGCGCAGGGGTTCGTGCAGGCGCAGGACCGCTTCTGGGAGATGGACGTACGCCGCCACCTGACGGCCGGCCGGCTCTCCGAGATGTTCGGTTCCGGCCAGGTCGAGACGGACTCCTTCCTGCGGACGCTGGGCTGGCGCAAGGTCGCGCAGGAGGAGTACGACACCGTCCTGTCCGACGAGACCAAGAAGAACCTCCAGGCGTACGCGGACGGCGTGAACGCCTACCTCGACGGGCGGGACGGCAAGGACATCTCCGTCGAGTACGCCGCGCTCGGCCTCACCAACGACTACAAGCCGACGAAGTGGACCCCGGTCGACTCGGTCGCCTGGCTGAAGGCGATGGCCTGGGACCTGCGCGGCAACATGCAGGACGAGATCGACCGCTCGCTGATGACGAGCCGGCTCGACGCCGACGAGATCAAGCAGCTCTACCCGGAGTACCCGTACGACAAGCACGAGCCGATCGTCACCGAGGGCGGCATCTCCTCGGTCACCGGCACGTTCGACCCGAAGGCCACGGACTCCGAGGGCACCGGCGCCGGCACCGTGGCGGGCGCGACCCAGGGCCTGAACACGCAGCTCGGCGCGCTCTCCGACACCCTCGACGAGATCCCCGCGCTGCTCGGCCCGAACGGCACCGGCATCGGCTCGAACTCCTGGGTGGTCTCGGGCAAGTACACGACGACCAACAAACCGCTGCTGGCCAACGACCCGCACCTCGCGCCGATGCTGCCGTCCCTCTGGTACCAGATGGGCCTTCACTGCCGGCAGGTCTCCGAAGCCTGCAAGTACGACACCGCCGGCTACACCTTCTCCGGCATGCCCGGTGTGATCATCGGCCACAACCAGGACATCGCCTGGGGCTTCACCAACCTCGGCGCCGACGTCACCGACCTCTTCCTGGAGAAGGTCACCACCGACGGGTACCTGTACGACGGCAAGACCAAGCCGTTCACCACCCGCGAGGAGACCATCAAGGTCGCGGGCGGCAAGGACCGGCACATCACGGTCCGCGAGACCAACAACGGCCCGCTGGTCTCCGACCGCAGCAGCGAGCTGGAGAAGGTCGGCCAGAAGGCCCCCGTCGCCAACTCCGCGCCGGACCGCGCCGACGGTTACGCCGTCGCGCTGAAGTGGACCGCGCTGGAGCCCGGCCACTCCATGGACGCCGTCTTCGAGCTGAACCGCGCCAAGGACTTCGCCGGCTTCCGCAAGGCGGCCGAGCACTTCGAGGTCCCCTCGCAGAACCTCATCTACGCCGACACCAAGGGCAACATCGGTTACCAGGCCCCCGGCAAGATCCCGGTCCGCAAGCAGGGCGACGGCACCACGCCCAGCCCCGGCTGGTCCTCGGCGTACGGCTGGAAGAAGGACCCGATCCCGTTCGACGAGCTGCCCTACGAGTACAACCCGAAGCGCGGCTACATCGTCACCGCCAACCAGGCGGTCATCGACGAGGACACGTACCCGTACCTGCTGACCAAGGACTGGGGCTACGGCAGCCGCAGCCAGCGGATCAACGACCTCATCCAGTCGAAGATCAAGGGCGGCGGCAAGATCTCGACCGAAGACATGCAGAAGATGCAGATGGACAACACCAGCGAGATCGCCGCGCTGCTGGTGCCCGAACTGCTGAAGATCAACATCTCCGACAAGGACGTCCGGCAGGCGCAGAAGCTGCTGGAGGGCTGGGACTACACGCAGGAGGCCGACTCGGCCGCCGCCGCGTACTTCAACGGCGTCTGGCGCAACATCCTCAAGCTCGCCTTCGGCGACAAGCTGCCCAAGGAGATGCGCGTCGAGGGCGAGTGCCTGAACGTGCCGCCGGCGAAGAACTCGGGCCCGGCCGACGAGCAGGACCGGCTGGTGCGCGAGTGCGGCCAGCGCTCACCGGACTCCGCGCAGCCGGACGGCGGTGACCGCTGGTACCAGGTCGTCGCGAACCTCATGGACAAGCCGGACAGCACGTGGTGGAAGTCGCCCAAGAGCCGCAAGGACAAGGCGACCGAGACCCGCGACGAGCTGTTCGCCCGCGCCATGGAGGACGCGCGCTGGGAGCTGACGGCCAAGCTGGGCAAGGACATCACCACCTGGAACTGGGGCCGGCTGCACCAGCTGACCCTGAAGAACCAGACCCTGGGCACCGAGGGCCCCGGACTCCTCCAGCGGCTCCTGAACCGGGGCCCCTGGAACCTCGGCGGCGGCGAGGCCGCCGTGGACGCCACCGGCTGGAACGCGGCCGGCGGCTACGAAGTGGTCTGGGTGCCGTCGATGCGGATGGTCGTCAACGTGGCCGACTGGGACAAGTCCCGCTGGATCAACCTCACCGGCGCCTCCGGGCACGCGTTCAGCGCGCACTACACCGACCAGACCGACAAGTGGGTCAACGGTGAACTGCTGCCCTGGGCCTACGGCACGAACGCCGTGGCCGGGACGACCACGGACACGCTGACCCTGAAACCGTAGGGACGCCCCTCAGGTCTCCGGTAAGGCCCCCGGTGCCTCAGCTCACGCTGAAGCGCCGGGGGCCTTCGGGTGTGACCACCGCGTCCACGGGGAAGTCGTGCGGCTCCGCCGGGACCCGCGCGGTCACCTCGTTCGCGTACAGCAGGACGATGAGCGCGGGTGCGGCCCCGGCGGCGGTCAGGCGGGCCAGCACCCGGTCGTAGCTGCCGCCGCCGCGCCCCAGCCGCATGCCGCGCGCGTCGACCGCGAGCCCGGGCAGCAGCACCGCGTCCGCCTCCAGGACGGCGTCGGGGCCCAGCCGCTCACCGGTGGGTTCGAGCAGCCCGCGCCCCGCCTTCGCGAGTCCCTCGGCGCCCTCGTACGGTGCCCAGTCCAGGTCGTTGTCGGCGAGGAGCACCGGCAGCAGCACCCGTACGCCCCGCGCGCGCAGCGCGTCCAGCAGCGCGCGGGTGCCCGGCTCGCGCCCCACCGAGACGTACGCGGCGACGGTACGGGCCCCGCCCAGCTCCGGCAGTCCGAGCGCGTGGCGGGCGAGGACCGAGGCGGCCCGTTCGACGTCCCGGCCCGTCAGGAGGCGGCGGGCGGCGAGCAATTCGCGCCGCAGTACGGCCTTTGCGGACATGTCGGTGTTCAACGGGCACCCACCGGCCTCTCGGACAGGTCCATATGAGGACAAAGTTAACCGAAGCCTCATCTTCCGCCCACGTGGCCCCGTTAAAGTTCAGCGCATGACCCAGTCGAGCTCCAGGATCAGCAAGGCCGTCATCCCGGCGGCGGGCCTCGGGACCCGCTTCCTCCCGGCCACGAAGGCCACTCCCAAGGAGATGCTGCCTGTCGTCGACAAGCCTGCCATCCAGTACGTCGTCGAGGAAGCGGTGGCCGCCGGACTGCACGACGTCCTGATGGTCACCGGCCGCAACAAGCGTCCCCTGGAGGACCACTTCGACCGGAACTACGAGCTGGAGGGCGCCCTGACCCGCAAGGGCGACGCCGACCGGCTGCGCAAGGTCCGCGAGTCCACCGACCTCGCCACCATGCACTACGTCCGCCAGGGCGACCCCCGGGGCCTGGGCCACGCCGTCCTGTGCGCCGCGCCGCACGTCGGCGACGAGCCGTTCGCGGTGCTCCTGGGCGACGACCTGATCGACCCCCGCGACCCGCTGCTGACCCGGATGACCGAGGTCCAGGAGCGCGAGGGCGGCAGCGTCATCGCGCTCATGGAGGTCCCGCCCGCGATGATCCACCAGTACGGCTGCGCGGCCGTCGAGCCCACCGCCGAGGCGGATGTCGTGCGCGTCACGGGGCTGGTCGAGAAGCCGGAACCCGCCGACGCGCCCAGCAACCTCGCGGTCATCGGCCGCTACGTCCTGGACCCCGCGGTGTTCGGGATACTGCGCCGGACCGAGCCGGGCCGGGGCAACGAGATCCAGCTGACCGACGCCCTGCAACTGCTCGCCGAGGACGAGAAGGCCGGCGGGCCCGTGTACGGCGTCGTCTTCAAGGGCCGCCGCTACGACACCGGCGACCGCAGCGACTATCTGCGTGCCATTGTCAGACTCGCGTGCGAACGTGAAGATCTGGGGCCGGAGTTCCGCAGCTGGCTCCGCCGGTACGTCACCGAGGAGATGTAGCACCTTGAGCAGCACGATCTGGTCGGTGGACGAGCACCTGGAAGACATCCTCGCCGCGGTGAAGCCGCTCGAACCCATCGAGCTGCAACTGCCCGAGGCCCAGGGCTGCGTCCTGGTCGAGGACGTCGTGGTGGAGGTCGCCCTGCCGCCCTTCGACAACAGCTCGATGGACGGTTACGCGGTGCGCGTCGCCGATGTCGAGGGCGCCACCGAGGAGTTCCCCGCCGTCCTCACCGTCATCGGGGACGTCGCCGCAGGCGACGACGGCCTCGGCCCCGGCCGGCGCGTCGGCGCGGGCGAGGCCGCCCGCATCATGACCGGCGCCCCGCTCCCGGAGGGCGCCGAGGCGGTCGTCCCCGTCGAGTGGACCGACGGCGGTACGGGCGAGGGCCCCGCCACCGCGATGCGCGCCCACAGCGACGCCCCGGAGGGCGCCGGCGGAGAGGTCCGCGTCCACCGCCCCGCCGAGGCCCGGGCACACGTCCGGGAACGGGGCAGCGATGTGCGCCCCGGCGACCTCGCGCTCAAGGCGGGCACGGTGATCGGACCGCCCCAGATCGGCCTGCTCGCCGCGATCGGCCGCTCCACCGTCAAGGTGCGGCCCCGCCCCCGCGTCGTCGTCCTGTCCACCGGCAGCGAACTCGTGCAGCCCGGCGGCGAGCTGACGGGCGGCCGGATCTACGACTCCAACAGCTTCGCGCTCACCGCCGCCGCCCGGGACGCCGGGGCCATCGCCTACCGCGTCGGTGCCGTCGCCGACGACGCCGAGACCCTGCGCGCCACCATCGAGGACCAGCTGATCCGGGCCGACCTCGTCGTCACCACGGGCGGCGTCAGCGTCGGCGCGTACGACGTGGTGAAGGAGGCCCTGTCCTCCGTCGGCGACGAGGACGGGCCGGGCGGCGGCGTGGACTTCCGCAAACTCGCCATGCAGCCGGGCAAACCGCAGGGCTTCGGCGCCATCGGCCCCGAGCACACCCCGCTGCTCGCCCTCCCCGGGAACCCGGTCTCCAGCTACGTCTCCTTCGAGCTGTTCGTCCGCCCCGCGATCCGCGCCCTGATGGGCCTGCCCGCCGTCGACCGCCCGACGGTGAAGGCGGTGCTCGTCGCGGACAAGGCCCTGTCCTCGCCTGCCGGGAAGCGCCAGTTCCTGCGCGGGACGTACGACGCCGAGGCCGGCACCGTCACGCCCGTCGGCGGCTCCGGCTCGCATCTGATCGCCGCGCTCGCCCAGGCCGACGCCCTGATCGTGCTCCGCGAGGACGTCACCTCCGCCGAACCCGGCTCCGACACCGAGGTGGTCCTGCTCCGCTGACCGCGCCCCGGTGGCGGTACGGTATCTGGCGCTGTGCCGTCCGGGGGCCACCCCCCGGCCCCCGGACCCGCGCCCCGGTGCGGCCCGGGGAATCCGGCGCCCATACCGCTAGGCGGAGTGAGTTGAGTACGCAGAACAGGCTGACGCACATCGACGAGGCGGGGGCCGCCCGCATGGTCGACGTCTCCGGCAAGGACGTCACCGCGCGCGTCGCCCGGGCCAGCGGCCGGGTCCTCGTGTCGCCGCGTGTCGTCGAACTGCTCCGGGGCGAGGGGGTCCCCAAGGGCGACGCCCTCGCCACCGCACGGATCGCCGGGATCATGGGGGCCAAGCGCACCCCGGACCTGATCCCCCTCTGCCACCCGCTGGCCGTCTCCGGGGTCGGCGTCGAGCTGAGCGTGGCCGACGACGCCGTGGAGATCAGCGCCACGGTGAAGACCACCGACCGCACGGGCGTCGAGATGGAGGCCCTGACCGCGGTGTCGGTCGCCGCGCTCACCGTCGTGGACATGGTCAAGGCGGTCGACAAGGCCGCGGTCATCACGGACATCAGGGTCGAGGCGAAGTCGGGCGGCAAGTCCGGTGACTACGTACGCGCCCAGGCACCCGGGACCGGCGCGTGAGCGCCGCCGGCACCCCGGCCCCGTACCGCGCCCTCGTCGTGACCGCGTCGAACCGCGCGTCCGCCGGGGTCTACGCGGACAAGGGCGGGCCGCTGATCGCCGAGGCGCTGACGGGGCTCGGCTTCACCGTCGACGGACCGGAGGTCGTGCCGGACGGCGACCCGGTCGAGCGGGCGCTGCGGACCGCGGTGGCATCCGCGTACGACGTGGTCGTCACCACCGGCGGTACGGGCATCTCGCCCACCGACCGCACCCCCGAGGCCACCCGCCGCGTCCTGGACCACGAGGTGCCCGGCATTCCCGAGGCGATCCGGGCCGAGGGCCGCGACAAGGTCCCCACCGCCGCGCTCTCTCGGGGCCTCGCGGGCGTGGCCGGGCGCACCCTGATCGTCAACCTCCCCGGTTCGACCGGCGGGGTGCGCGACGGCCTCGCCGTCCTCGAACGGCTCCTGGTGCACGCCGTGGACCAGCTGCGCGGCGGCGACCACCCCCGACCCGGGAGCCCGAGCTGAACGTCCCGACCTGGCCGGTGATCCTGGCGGACGGCGATGTCGCCCTCCGGCCCATCAAGCTGCGCGACCAGCGCGACTGGCGCGAGGTCAACCGGCGCAACCGGGACTGGCTGCGCCCCTGGGAGGCGACGGTCCCGCCGCCCGCGCCCGGCGGACCGGTGGCCCAGCGGCCCACGTACCGCCAGATGATCCGCCACCTGCGCGCCGAGGCGAACGCCGGCCGGATGCTGCCGTTCGCCATCGAGTACCGGGGCCGGCTGGTCGGGCAGCTGACCGTCGCCGGGATCACCTGGGGCTCGATGTGCTCGGGGCACGTCGGCTACTGGGTGGACCGGGAGGTGGCCGGGCGCGGGGTGATGCCCACCGCCGTCGCGCTCGCCGTCGACCACTGCTTCCAGGTGGTGGGGCTCCACCGCATCGAGGTGTGCATCCGGCCCGAGAACGGGCCCAGCCGGCGGGTCGTGGAGAAACTCGGATTCCGCGAGGAGGGGCTGCGTCCGCGTTATCTGCACATCGACGGGGCATGGCGCGATCACCTGATCTACGCGCTCACGGCGGAGGAAGTGCCGGACGGGCTGCTGCGGAGGTGGCACCGTTCGCGGCCCGTTCCCCGTACGGATCAGCCGGAGCCTCCCGCATAAATAAAAAATTTGTTCGAATTACTCTCGATCGGCTGATCCGGGCCCTCATAAAAAAGTCCGCGATATCGGCCGGATCGTGCGACACACCGCGCCAATTGGCGGATGCCTCCGCGCAAACCCCTCTACGGTGTGAGATGTGAGCAGCAGCGGCCTCATCTACGCAGTCATCGTCGGGGCCTGGGCCGCCTACTTGGTGCCGATGTGGCTCCGCAGGCAGGACGAGCTGAACGAAGAGCGTCCGACGGAGCGCTTCAGCACCGCCATCCGGCTGCTGTCCGGCCGGGCGGCGATGGAGCGCCGGTATGCCAAGGGGCTCCAGGAGCGCACCGAGGACGAGGCGGCACCCGACGCCGACCCGGACGCGGACACGGACCGATTGGACCCCGTTGACGTCCGGGCCTTCGCCGCGCCCCCGGCGCACACCGAGGCCCGGATGCACGACCCGGCCGGTACGCCGGAGCGCGCCGCCCGCAAGCGGCGCGGCGCCGAGCCCGCCGCCCCCGCCCGGCGTGCGCGCCCCGGCGGCATCGACGCGGAACGCGCCCGGCGCGCGCAGCGCCACCAGGTCCTCGCGCGCCGCCGGCGCACCACCGTGATCCTCTTCCTCGCCTTCACGCTCGGCGCGATCGTGGCGGCGGTCGGCGGTCTGCGCTTCCTGTGGGCGCCCGCGGTCCCGGCGGTCCTCCTCAGCGCGTACATCGCGCACCTGAGGACGCACGAGCGGCGCCGGTTCGCGTTCACCATGGACCAGCGGCGCGCCGAGGTGGCGGCCCAGCGGCTCCGCGAGAACCGCCCCCGCCGCCACCAGCCCGCCGCCACGGCACCGGCCGAGGCCGACGAGGACTCCGAGCCGCGCCACCCGGTCCCCGAGCCGACGCCCACGGTCTCCCCGCAGGAGGCCGGCCGCCGCGCCCTGGTCGAGCAGACGGACCACGCGGAGTGGGTGGACCAGCAGCGCGAGCGCGGCCGGGTCCAGGGCGACAGCTGGGAGCCGGTCCCGGTGCCCCTGCCCACCTACGTCACCGCCCCGGTCGCCCCGCGCGCCACGGGCGGGGTCGAGGTCGGCGACCCGGAGACCTGGAGCGCGGCCCGCTCCAGCGCCGCCGAGCCCGCCCAGCCGGACCCCGCGGCCCAGCCCGTGGACCCGGCGCCGCGCCGGCGCTCCCCGCAGTCCCGCCGCTCCCGCGACCGGGGCCGCACCCCGCTCTTCGACCAGTACGAGGACGGCGAACGCCCCCGCGCGGCCAACGAGTGACGCCGCGCCGGACGGCCGTGAGCCACGCCACGGCTGACCAGCGCGGAACGGATTTCCGAGCACCCCCTGGAGGGTGCTAGAGTTTCACACGTCGCAAGGGCCTGTGGCGCAGTCTGGTAGCGCACCTCGTTCGCATCGAGGGGGTCTGGGGTTCAAATCCCCACAGGTCCACTGCAACAGAGAGCCCCTGCCGGGAAACCCGGCAGGGGCTCTTGGCGTGGCGGGTGGGATTAGGATGCCGGTCGGGATGCCGCAGAGCGCACGTGGTGACCGTATGGCGGGTTGGCCGATCCTTATGGGGCGACTGCGTCGAAGGCGCTGCCCTCCCCCGTCCGTACCCACACTTGTCAGACCTCAGGAGGTCTTCCGGTGGCGTCAGCCCCGCGGCCGTCCGCTCCGAAGCCGGGCCCTCCCGCTCCACGCGAGCACTGGTACCAGCCACGCCGTTCCGGCTTCCGTTGGGAGCAGGAAGGGCTCGATCACGTCCGGCAGCTGATGCCGAGGGCCGAGCCGTACCGGGCGTGGGCGACGTTCCAGTTCACGGCGGACTCCGGCCGGGTCAACGAGTGCGATCTGCTGATCGCCGTGCCGGGCGGTCTGTATCTGCTGGAGCTGAAGGGGCATCCCGGCCGGGTGGTGAACCACGGCGACACGTGGCAGTTCCATGCCGACCGGGTGCGGACCCTGAAGAACCCTCTGCATCTCACCGACCTCAAGGCGAAGGAGCTCAAGGGCCGGCTCGAACGGGCTGCCCGGGCCATGAAGGAGGACCCGCGGCGCATTCCGTATATCAAGCCTGCGGTCTTCCTTCATGACGCGGACCTGGTGAGCGAGCTGGACGAGTTCCAGCGCACGGGGGTCTTCGGGCGCAATGACGGCGTGAGCGGGCTGCCGGGCATCTGGGACGGTCTGCTGGCACTTCCCCCCGAGCGGGAGAGTTGGCGGGTCACGCCGCAGGACAGCCAACTGCTCGAGAAGCTGATGAAGCGCATCGGCGTCAGCCAGTCGACGGCGCACCTTCGCTTCGGGGACGGCTGGCGACTGGTGCCGCGCGCCCTGGACGCCGGGCCCGGATGGGAGGACCGGCTCGCCGTACGCGATGACGGCCTGGTCCAGGAGAGCGGCAGGGTCAGGATCTACCTGGCAGGGGAGGCCGCCTCCGGGCAGCAGCGTCGCCGCGTGGACCGGGCGGCCCGCCGCGAGTACCAGGTGCTGCAGGGCATCAACCACCGTGGCATCGTGCAGGCCGTTCAGATCCACGAGCACCAGGGCGGCCCGGCGATCCTGTTCCGGCACCGTGAGGCGGATCTGCGTCTGGACGCCTACTTGGATGCGTACGGGGGCCGGCTCACTCCGTCGGTCCGCCTGGACCTGGTGCGGCAGCTGGCCGAGGCCGTGCGCTATGCCCACAACCGGTCGCTCTACCACCGTGCCCTCTCCGCCCGCTCGGTGTACGTCTCCGCGCGGGAGGACGGCAGCGAACCGGTCCTGCGCATCGCGGACTGGCAGACCGCGGCGCGCGACTTCGAGACGTCTCTGCACCGGTCGCTCGGGGACACACCGCTGGATGCCGGCCTGATCGCGGACATCGCCCAGGTGTACCTCGCCCCCGAGACGGATCAGGAGTTCGCCGATCCCGTAGACCTCGACGTCTTCGGGCTGGGCAGCCTCGCCTACCTCCTGCTGACCGGCCGGCCGCCTGCGGACCGGCGCAGCGCCCTGGTCGACCGACTGGCCGCCGAGGGCGGACTGCACCCGTACGCGGTGGCCGACAGCGTCTCGGCCGCCTTGGACGATCTGGTCTTCCAGGCGACAGCGGCCGACCTGCAGGAGCGGCTCTCGTCGCCCGACGACTTCCTGCGTCTCCTGGACGCCGCAGAGGCAGATGCCGCACCGGCCGACCAGCCGGGGGGTGTGGTCGCGGATCCGCTGACCGTGCAGCCGGGTCAGCCGCTCGACGGCACCTGGACGGTCACCCGGGTGCTCGGCACGGGGGCCACCGCACGTGCGCTGCTCGTGCGGCGCACGGAGGCCGACGGGCCGGCCGACCAGGATGTCCCGCGTGTCTTCAAGGTCGCCCTGGACCATGAGAAGGGCGCTCGTCTGTTCGCCGAGGCGCAGGCGCTCAAGGAGGTGGGCGGCGGCCATATCGCCAAGTTGCTCGCGGAGCCCCGTGAGGTGGCCGGCCGCACGGTCCTGGAGATCGAGTACGCCGGTGGATTCCGTCCGCAGGGTGATCAGGACCCGGTCAGTCTGGGGTCCAGGCTGCGCGGCCAGGGCGCGCTGGGGTACGACCAGTTGGAGCGGTTCGGGAACGATCTCCTCGATGCTCTGGACAGTCTCGCCGCGCGTGGGGTGCGCCACCGGGACATCAAGCCGGACAACTTGGGGCTGTTCAAGCGCAGTGACGGTTCCTGGCAGCTGATGCTGTTCGACTTCTCGCTGGCGAACGCGCCCGACCAGGACATCCACGCGGGCACACGGGGCTATCTCGACCCCTTCCTGGGCGACAGCCGCCGGGCTCGTTACGACGATCACGCCGAGTGGTACGCGGCCGCTGTGACGCTCCACGAGATGGCGTCCGGTGAGCGCCCCGTGTGGGGGGACGGCCAGGGCGACCCGCGCACCGTCCTCGACGCCACGCTGTATGTGGCGCGTGAGCTGTTCGACCCAGCGCTCAGCGAGGGGCTGACGGAGTTCTTCGAGCGCGCCCTGCACCGGGACGTCGAGCAGCGCTACGACAGTCTGCGCCAGATGACCGAGGCCTGGCGGCAGTTGTTCCGGAGGGCGGACTCGGCCCGCCCCGCGACCACTCCGGCAACCGTGGGCGTGAACGCCGAGGACGTCGAGGACGCGCGCGAACAAGCGGCGGCCGCCGCCGTACTGACGACTCCGCTGGAGGCCGCCGGGCTGTCGCCCCGAGCCGTGTCGGTCGCCGCGGGGCTGGGGGCCGCCACGGTCGACGCGCTGCTGGACATCCCGCCCCACACGATCTCCCGCGCCCGTGGTGCGGGCAACGTGATCCGTAAGGAGCTCAACCGGCGCCATCGTCAGTGGACGTACGACCTGCGCAGGAAGCCCGCCCCCAAGGCACCCGCCCCGATTGCCGCGGACGCCCCCGAGGCGGTGCTGGAATCGGTGGACACGCTGGCGGCCCGGCTCACTCCGGCACAGGGCAACCGCGGTACGAAGCCGCGGCCCGATGTCGTGCGTGCCACGCTTCAGCTCCCGGACGCCGCGCTCCTGGAGCCGTGGCCCGCCCAGGCGGCCATCGCGAAGGCGCTCGGTGTCAGCCAGACCACCGTCTCCAAGAACCAGCTCGCCGCGGTCGAGCAGTGGGCGCTCCTGCCGTGGCTCGGCCGTATCCGCGACGAGTTGGTGACGATCCTCGCCGAGCAGGGCCGGGTCATGACGGCCGAGGAGCTGGCGGGCGAGCTGCGCGCCCGGCACGGCGCGGGCGACGCCGGCTCCGCGGACACCCTGGGTATGGCGCTCGCCGTGGTTCGTGCGGCGGTGGAGACCGAGGCCCGCAGACGCGCCGATGACACGGGGGTGCCGAGCGAGGCTCCGGCCCGGCTGGCCGTACTGCGCCGTGCCGGGCGTGTCGTCCTGGCGTTGGAGGACCAGCCGGGCGCCGACGAGCCGACCCCGGTCGAGCTGGCCGAGTACGCGGCACGGCTCGGCGAGGCCGCGGCGGTGGTGGCGTATCGCGACCCGCTGCCGGGACGGGCGACCGTGCTGCGCGAGCTGCGCGCGGTGAAGGCGCCCGACGGGATAGTGCCGCTGGCCGACACACGGCTGGTGGAGCTTGCCGCGGCCCTGGCCCGGGGTGTCGGCTTCTCCCCGCGGCTGGAGCTCTTTCCGCTGGATCTCGATCTTCCGCGTGCGCTGCGGATCTCGCAGGCACCGGCCGGGGTGCGGGCCCATGTCGGTATCTCCACGGCTGATCTGCTGGCGCGGGTACGCTCCCGGTTCCCCGGGCTGGCGGTTCTGGCGGACACCACGTATGTCGAGTTGGCTGAGGCCCTGACGCAGGCGGACTTCCCGCTCGAGTACGTGCCGCAGCGCAAGCGTTTCCTGCCGCGCGTCCGGGAGCTTCGCGGGAGCCGACACGAGGTGTCGGTGTCGGCGCTCACCAGTACGGGCGCGCTGCTCAGCGCCGCACAGGGCGAACTGGCCAAGGGCAGGGACCCCCGGCGAGTGCTTGCCGCGCGGCTGGACACCGCGCAGAAGCGTGGCGGTTTCCTGGCGCTGACGTTCAAGGGCGCCGAACTGCCGGGGGTGGCTGGCAGGCTGGCCGTCCGGTACGGAGTGGTTCCGGTATCGCTCGACGAGCTGTTCCTCACCGCTTTGCGCGAACTGACCGAGGAGCAGGGCGTGCGATGGCCCGCACTGCTGAAGGCGGACGCGAAGTTCGCGGCGACCGGGGTCCTCGGTGCGGCGCTCGCTTCGTACACCCGTCTCGCGGCGGAGCGCGTGACCGCACGCGTCACCGAGATCGCCGAGCAGGCGGGTCCGCGCACGGTGCTCCTGGCCCATCAGGCCGGTCTGGCCGCCCGCTACTGGGAGGCCGGTGGGCGGGGGCTGCTGGTCGCGTTGCAGGAGGCGGCCCGCCGCCCGGCGGACGCACCGCACGGCTTGTGGCTGCTGGTCCCGGCGGAGGACCCCCAGGCGACACCGGCGCTGGACGGACGGACGGTCGATGTCGTGGACCGGGCGAGTGAGTGGGCGGTCCTGGACGGGCTGTCGCTGAAGGAGCTGCGGGCGGACGTCGCGGCGTAGCGGTCGGGCGGCGCGGTTCCGTGCCGGGGCTCGGGTCTCATCTTGGGTTTCGAGGTCCGGGGGGTGGGGCGTTGGGTCTGTTCACTCGTTCGTGGGTACGCGGACGGGGGCCGACCCGAGTCTCGGGTCTCGGGATTCGGGCGTCGGGACCCGAGCGCCGAGATCCGAGCGGTGACGTACAACCGGTAGGTAGAAGAAGGGGGAAAATCTCCCACCCTCCCCACCCCGTCACGGCGAGCAAGTGTGACTATTCGTGACCGACTTGCGGCGCAGAGTCGCGAATGCCTACGGTGCGGCCAGACGCAAGCGACCCCGACGTGGTGTAGAACGCACCGGCCGGGGTCTGACCCCAAGATCGAAACACCTAGAAAGACGATCTCGTGGCTGCCCAAGACCTTAGCCTCGCCCCGTCGATGTCCGCTCGCTCGGCCCCGTACCCGAAGGCCAGTCCCGGATACGGAAAGCGAGCCGTCCCCGGATAGAACCCGCCCCGCGCCGATGACTTCGCGATCCTGCCCGAGCGGGAGCGGTACATCGCCGGGTACGTCGACCGCCTTCCCGACGGCGCGGCGATGAACATCAAGTCGCTCGCCAAGTGCCAGCCCCTGTACGGGCAGATGGCCGTCGGCAGCGCACTGCGGGCCCTGGCCGTGGCCGGCCATCTGCGCCAGGTGCGCTGCGCCGTCGGCGACGGCGAAGGCATCCGCTGGGTGACCCGCACCTTCTGGTCGCGCACCGCCCGGGACAACGAGTGGTGGACCGCCTTCCTCGCCGCCGAGGAGACCCGCTGCGCCCCGCAGCCGGTGGCGCCCGTGGGCCCGCCGCCGTGGGTCCCGGCCGAACCCGCCGCCACGGACGCGCCGGAGGCCCCGGCGCCCGCCCCGGTCCTGCCGCAGCAGCGCACCGGGCAGTCGCAGGGCCCCTCGCCCGCGTACCTGGCGCTGGCGGAGCTGGGCCGTACCGATCCCCGCCTGGTCCTGTCCGCCGCTGACTGCGCGGCACTGGAGCAGCTGGCCGCCCAGTGGCTCGCACGCGGCGCGGACGCCAACCACCTCACCCACGCCCTCACCGCTGGACTCCCCGAAGCCGTCGACTCACCCGTCGGCTTCGTCCGCCGCCGCCTCCGCGACAAGCTCCCGCCGGACCTTCCCGCTTCCGCCACGCAGGCTGCTCCCGTCCGCCACCTGATGATCGAGTGCGCCGACTGCCGCACACCCGGCCCGCCCAAGGCGTTCCGTGACGGCCTGTGCGGCCCCTGTCTCCGCAGCACCCACGCACCCGCCACCGACCCGGCACCCGACGAGGACTCCGGCGCCGAGTGTGACGTCCAAGGCCACGTGCGACGGATCCGCGAACAACTGAGGATGCGCTGAACCCCTGCCCCGGGCCGGGGCGATCACCCTATGATCCACAGGATGTCGAACCGTTCGGTGGAAGACCACTTCGCCAGCGCCGCAGAGCGCCACTTCCGGGACGCCGAGTACCTTCAGGACGACGGCAGGTGGCCCAACGCGGACCACCATCTCGGGTTCGCCGCGGAGTGTGCGCTCAAGAGCCTCCTGCTGCTCTTCACCGAAGCGAGCCTGGACCCCAAGCCGAACGGCAAACCCGCCAAAATGCCGTGGATTCGCAAGCAGACCGGCGGAACCCAGGAGTACGGGCATCTGCCCTGGACCGAGACCGATCTGGCGGTTCTCGCCCACGGCCCGCTGGGCAGTCAACTGCTCGCCGCGCTGGAGGACCACCTCGACGCCTTCGCGAACTGGACCGAACAGGACCGCTACCTGCACTGCGAGCACATCACCGAGGAGACCGTCGCGGAGCTTCACGCAGCGACCCTTGCCATCGTCACCCTGCACCAGAACGCCCTGATCAACGGAAGCCTGACATGAGCCCCCGCACCGCCCCCGTCCGCTTCGACGAAGCCCGGCTGCTCGCCCTCTCCCTCGCCCGCTCCGTGGCCGACGAGGGGTTCACGGTGCTGCTCGTGAGGGATGTAAGGGGACGCTTCACCCTGATCGTCGACGACCGCGAGCACCCGGTGGACGACGAGCGGCGGGAACGCTGGCACACCGCGCTGGTCGAGCAGCTCACCCCCTATGTCACGGGCCGCCCGCTCACTCTCGCCTCGCAGATGATCACCGCCGACGCCCTGCTGGGCTCCGAGCGCACGGCGCCCGACACCCTGCGCCCCTCCGGTAGCGCGGGGAGCGTTCGGCTCCTCGACAACACGGTGGTCGGCGAAGACTGGGCCAAGGTGTCCACCCCCGGGCCCGAGGCCGACGGCTCCCGTACGCATCGCACCGCCCTGTACGGCTTCAAGGGCGGCGTGGGCCGTACGACGGCGACCGCGATGCTGGCCCGCCGGCTGGCCGACGACGGCCACATCGTGCTGGTCGTCGACCTCGACCTGGAGTCCCCAGGGGCGGGCCCGCTGCTCGCAGGACCGGAAGGGCTGCCGCGCAACGGAATCGTGGACCACCTCGTCGAGGCCGCCGTGGGCAACGCCGACGGGCTGGAGCTCGTGACGCGTACCGATTACGTCCCGCGCAGCCGCAGGGGCGAGCTGTGGGTGGCGCCCGCGCGCGGACAGGGAACGGACGGGGTCCTGTACGCGTACGTCGACAAGCTCAACCGCGTCTACGCCGACCTTCCCGGTTCCTCCTTCGCCGACCGGCTGGCCGATGCGGTCGAGGCCTGCGAGATGGCGGTGGAGCTCGGGGACAGCGGCCTGCGCCCCGACGTAGTGCTCCTGGACAGCCGGGCGGGCATCCACGACGTGGCAGCCGTCACCATCTCCCGCCTGTGCGACCTCGCGCTCCTCTTCGGCGCGGACAACGCCCAGACCTGGGCGGGCTACGGCGACCTCTTCGCGGCCTGGCACGCCTCGGGCCGGGCACCGGACATCCGCGAGAAGCTCCGCATGGTGGCGTCGATGGTGCCGGACACGGTCCACCACTCCATGGACGACTATCTGGGGGCCTTCACGGCCCGTTCGTACGAGTGCTTCGCCGCGCTCTACGACGAGCTGGCGCCGGGGGAGGCCCCTTCGTGCGTGGCGGACATGACCGCCCGCTACGCGTTCGCGCCGAGCGAGAAGGACGACTCGGCCCCGCACTACCCGATCCCGATCCTCTTCGAGCCCGGTCTGGTGGGACTGGGCGCCGGTGACGCCCGCAACTGGCAGGACCGCGCGTTCGTGAAGGCCGCGTACGGTGAGTTCCTGGACACCGCCGTCCGGCTGATCACGGCCGGCCCCGGCGACGAGGAAGGGACGCGATGACCAAGCCGCTCACCGCGCGCGAGTACCGCGACCTGCTGTCGGACGCGTTGCGGGACGCCACGGAGGCCGACACCCGGCGGCCGAACGCGCACACCCTGTTCATGCCGGACGCACACCGCACCGCCCTCTACGTCGACAACACCGTCGTGCAGGGCGGGCGGGGCGTCGGCAAGACGTTCTGGTACCGCTCGCTGCTCGACGGCGATCTGAGGGGCTTCGCGGCCGACGAGTACCGCATCGCACGCCTGCGACGGCTGAACGTCGCACCCGGCCACGGCATGGACCTGAACTCCGCCCGCTACCCGGGGCAGCCCACCCTGAGGTCCCTGGTCGAGGCGGGCACACCACCGCACGAGATCTGGTACGCGGTGCTGCTGACTGCGCTGGGCCAGCCCGAACTGCGGGACCTGCCCGACTGGAGCGACAAGGTGGCCTGGGTGCGGACGAACACCGACGCGGCCCAGCGCACCATCGAACGGGCAGACCAGCAGGCGCACGAAGAGAACACCGTCCACCTGCTCCTTTTCGACGCCCTGGAGCACCTGCACGGCGAGCGGGAACAGGCCGACCGGCTGGTCGCCGGCATTCTCCAGCTCGCCCTCCAGATGCGGTTCGGCACGCGGAACATCCGCTTCAAGGTGTTCATCCGGCCGGACATGTTCGACGGCGCGAAACACCACTTCCCCGACGCCTCCAAGCTCTCCGGCAACGCGGCCCGGCTGGAGTGGTCGCAGACCGACCTCTACGGCCTCCTCTTCCACTGCCTGGGCAACGAGGACGGCGAACCCTCGGCCCGCTTCCGCGGCCTTACCGGAGGCTGGGAGGACGCCGGTGGGCAGCGGTACGTACCGCCGATGGCGCTCCGCAATGAGGAGCAGGCGCAGACCAAGCTGTTCGAGGAGATCGCCGATCCCTTCATGGGCGCGAACTTCCGCAAGGGCCGGCCCTACACCTGGCTCCCCAACCACCTCATGGACGGCCGCGAGCAGGTCAGCCCCCGCAGCTTTCTGCACGCCCTGTTCACCGCTGCCGAAGCGACCCGCTCCGAGCGCCCGGACCACGACCGGGCCCTGCACCACGAAGCGATCCGCAAGGGGGTACAGGCGGCCTCGGAGACCCGGGTGTACGAGGTCAGCGAGGACACCCCGTGGGTCAAACTGGCCATAGAGCCGCTCAGCGGCTGCCAGGTCCCCATCGAGGAGGCCATGGTGATCCGGCTCTGGGAGGCCGGGAGGCTGTCTGAGGCGTTGCGCGCCGAGTCCGCCCGATACGCGCAGACCGACGGCCCCGAGCACGTCCGCACCGGCCCCCGCCACCCCGGCGACCTGCCCCGCCTGATCGAGGAACTGATCGACCTGGGCGTCATGCGCCGCCGCAGCGACTTGCGCCTGGACCTGCCCGACGTGTACCGGATCGCCTTCCGGGTGGGGCGGCGGGGCGGGGTGCCGATGTCGGCGGGGTAGCCGGAGGCTGCCCCCACCCTCGCTGAACCGCTGCAGACTACCCTGATGGACATTGTCCCCACCATGTCCATTCAGGTAGTTTGCCGTAGCCCGTCCGGGCGCGTGCGTACGCCGTGGGATGGCGGCGGATTCGCCAGGAAAATGGGAGAGGTTCCGCCGGTGTCGTCCGAGGAAGACCGTACGAAAGCCGCGTCGCTCGATCAGGGCGCCCTGCTCAAGGACCTGCAACGGCAGGTCGTGCTCCTGCAGGAGGACCTCCGGGAGCGCACGGAGTCGGAGCCGGAGTACGCGACGGCCCTGCACGCCGAGTATGACCGCGCCCTGGCCTCCGAGCGCACCGCCTACCCGTACGAGACGTGGCGCGACGAACGCGTGGTGCAGATCGCGGCCGCCTGGATCCTGGCCTGCGTCTTCGTCCGCTTCAGCGAGGACAACGGCCTGATCCCCGACGCCTGGCTCTCCGGCCCGGGGGAGCGCCTGGCTGAGGCGCAGGACCGCCACGACGACTTCTTCCGCCGCAGCCCCGAGCTGAACGACCGCGACTGGCTGACGGAGTCCTTCGGCGCGCTGGGCGAGGCGCACCCGACGGCGGCCGGCCTCTTCGACCGCCGCCACAACCCGCTGTGGGAGGTCACCCCGTCCTACGAGGCGGCGACCCGGTTGCTCGCGTTCTGGCGCGAACGCGGTGCGGACGGCGAGGTCCGCTACGACTTCTCCGACCCCGAGCTGAACACCCGCTTCCTCGGCGACCTCTACCAGGACCTCTCCGAGCACGCCCGCAAGACGTACGCCCTGCTCCAGACACCGGTGTTCGTGGAGGAGTTCATCCTCGACCTGACACTGGACCCGGCCATCGAGGAGTTCGGCCTCGACCCCGTCTGGAAGCACACGCCGGACGGCTGGCGCGGCGAACTCACGGACGGCGAGGTACGAGGCCTGCGCTGCATCGACCCCGCGTGCGGCTCGGGCCACTTCCTGCTCGGCCTGTTCACGCGCATCCTGGCGCGCTGGCGCGAGCTGGAGCCTGGCACGGACGACTGGGTGCTCATTCGCCGCGCCCTGGAGTCGGTCCACGGCGCGGACAAGAACCCGTTCGCCGCGTCGATCGCCCGCTTCCGCCTCCTGGTGGCGGCGCTCAAGGAGTGCGGCGTACGGGAGCTGCGAGGCGCGCCGGAGATGCCGATCCGCGTGGCGGTGGGGGACTCACTGCTGCACGGGCGGGGGTCGGAGGGCGTCACAGAGCCGCTGTTCGCGGACGAGACGTTCTACTACCGCACGGAGGATGCGCGGGAGTACGCGGGGGAAGTGGACCTACTCGGCAAGGGGACGTACCACGTGGTGGTGGCGAACCCGCCGTACATCACGGTGAAGGACAAGCAGGAGAACCAGAACTACCGGGACAAGTACTGGGCCTGCGCGGGGAAGTACGCGCTGTCGGTGCCGTTCGCTCAGCGGATCTTCGAGTTGGCTGTGCGGGGTGGTGGCGACCACCGGGACGGTGGCTTCACGGGGCAGATCACCGCGAACTCCTTCATGAAGCGCGAATTCGGGAACGTCCTCATCGAGGCGTACTTCCATGGAGGCTCGTACAAGGACCCCCAGAGCAAGCGGAAGCGGGACTTCCCGGGGGTGGAGCTCTCGCACATCATCGACACGTCGGGGGCATTCATTCCGGGGCACGGCACCCCGACGGTGATCCTGGCCGGCCGGAACCAGGTGGCACGGCAGGGGCAGCCGATTCGGGCGGTGCTGGGCGTACGGGGGGAGCCGGACCAGCCTAAAGAACCGGCGAAGGGCCAGGTGTGGACGGCGATCAAGCATCAGGTGAGGAGGCCTGGGAGCGAGTCCGAGTGGATCAGCGTGACCGATAAGCGCCGTTCGGACTTTGCGGACTTCCCTTGGAGCCTGTCCGGCGGGGGAGCTGCCGATGTAATGAAGGCGCTGGGGCAAAAGTCGCGAGTACTTGATGCCGTCCTCGACCGGCCCATCGGATTCGCAAGCTTCCCTGGGCAAGACGAAGTCTTCTTCCTTTCACGGCAATGGTTTAGTCAACGAGCGGATGCGCGCCACTTGGAATGCTTGCTGGTCGTCGGTGAAGTGGTCCGGGACTGGGAAACGGCAGCCGATACGCCTGCGCTGGTGCCGTACGACCGGGAACATGAACCTATTGCGTACGAGGCGGGCACCACGTGGGGTCGACACCTATGGTCTATGAGGACCGTACTTGGATCGACCACAGGGTTCGGAGGTCAAACGCGCGCTGACTCCGACGATCCCTGGTGGACCTGGTACCGGTGGGTGAAGACGCGTTACAGCACCCCCCTGTCCATCGCATTCGCTTTCGTCGCTACGCACAACCACTTCGTGTTGGACCGGGGCGGGAAGGTGTTCAATCGTTCCGCGCCAGTCATCAAGTTGCCGGAGGGGGCCAGCGAGGAGCAGCACCTGGAGCTGCTGGGGGTGCTGAACTCTTCGACGGCTTGCTTCTGGTTGAAGCAGGTGAGCCAGGGCAAGGGCGGCAGTGGCCTTGGACGCGGCCTTCAGGACGAGGAGTGGGAAGAGCGCTACGAGTTCACGGGGACCAAGCTCCAGGAATTTCCGCTTCCCACCGACCTTCCGCTCCCGCATGGCCGCGAACTCGACGCCCTCGCTCAGAAGCAATTCGCGTACGACCCCTCGATCCTGATGGCTCGCAGTGTTCCCACCCGTACGGCACTCGACGCCGCACGCGATGCCCAGGAAGGCATCGGCGCTCGCATGATCGCCCTTCAGGAGGAACTCGACTGGACAACCTACGGGGCTTACGGCCTACTCACGCCGACCGAGGTCGCGCGAACCACGCTCCCCGGCGACCCCGCCGAGCTAAGCGACGCCGATCTGCCGCGTACAGCCCTCGGGCAGCGAGCGTTCGAGATCACGCTGGCTCGCAAGGTGCGCGACGAGGAGGCCGAAACCGCCTGGTTCAGTCGGCACCGCTCCACGCCGACCACCGAAATCCCCGCCGACTGGCCCGACGCCTACAAGAACGTCGTCCAGGCCCGCCTAGACCTCATCGAGTCCAACAAGGACATCCGCCTCATCGAGCGCCCCGAATACAAGCGCCGCTGGTCCACCGAGCCCTGGGAGAAGCGCGAGGCAGCCGCTCTCCGCACCTGGCTGCTCGACGCCGCCGAGCGCAAGGACCTGTGGTTCGAGGAGCGGAACGAGTTCACGTCCCCCCGTCCCCTCACCGTGAACCAGCTCGCCGACGCCCTCCGTCATGACGAGGACGTCCAGTCCGTCGCCGCTCTCTACGCCGCCGACCACCTCGGCAAGCGTGACGCCTCCCTGGCGACCGTGCTCGCAGCCGTCATCGAGCCCGAGCACGTCCCGTACCTCAGCGCCCTGCGCTACAAGGAGACCGGCCTCCGTAAGCGCGCGCAGTGGGAGCAGGTCTGGGAGCAGCAGCGCGAGGAGGACCGTACCGGGCAGCGACTCGACATCGCGGTCCCGCCGAAGTACACCGGCGCCGACTTCCTCAGGCACTCCTACTGGTCGAACCGCGGCAAGCTCGACGTGCCCAAGGAGCGGTTCATCTCCTACCCGGACGCGTCGACCGATAACGACCAGTCTCTGTTGCTCGGCTGGGCCGGCTGGAACCACCGCGAGCAGGCGGAGGCCCTGGCGAACCTCGTCCACGATCGGGCGGAGAAGGACGGCTGGCCGAAGGAAGACCCCCGCTTCGTGCCGCTGCTCGCCGGGCTCCAGGAGGCCATGCCCTGGGTGCACCAGTGGTACGACGAGTTCGACGACGAGTGGGACGGCAATCCGGCGGAGGAGTTCCAGAGCGCGCTCAACCTGGGCCGCACCGAACGCCACCTGTCCGAGTCCGACCTGCGCGCGTGGCGCCCGGAGAAGAAGCGGGGCGGCCGGAAGAAGGCCGCGGAGTAGGCACGTACGCATGCGTGTGGGTGGGACCGGAGCCCGGTCCCACCCACCTACGCGCACCGGCGCGTCACACGTCGTCCACCACCCGCCGGTCGACGTCAGCGCTCGCGGCGCAGCGACACCCGGAAGTCGTCGCCGTCACGGCTCAGGAAGAGACCCGAGCCCTTCACGCTGGGCACGTAGGGAGCGACGGTTCCCACTCCCAGGACCTTTGCCGAGTCAGGCCCGGAGGTGAGGTCCATCTGGGCGACGACCGGACCGGTGTCGCCAGCGGCCGAGTCCTCTTGGACCGCGCCGTACGCCGTTCCGTCGTCGCGGATCGAGGCGATCGCGATCGACTTGCGGTCGCCGTCCTGCGCCAGGCAGATGCCCTTCTTCCGTCGCAGGTCGAAGGCGACGGGGCCGGCGGCGAGGTAACGGCCGTTGGGGGAGGCGACCAGCGGGTATTCGCGCTGCGAACCGCGGTTGCTTCCACCTATGCCATCTCCGAGGCCGTATCCGCAGGTCATGGTGGCCTGAAGGCGTCCCGTTCGGACGTCGTGCACGGACCACACCGGGTCGGTGCCGGAGCCGTACTTACCGTGGGTGGTCCAGCCGGCGAGCAGGTGGCCGTCATTGACGCCGTACACCATGCCGTTCCAGGTCTCGAGGACGCCCGCTCGCGCGGCCACGCCGTCCGGCCGTACGGTGTCGCTGATCCAGCGGCCCGGCATGCCGAAGCCTCCGCTGTCCATACCGACCAGAGGGCCGTCGGCGGTGGCCGCCATCACACGACTGCCGGAGCAGAAGTCGGCCTGCGCACACTGGGGGAGAAGGTCGTCGGCGTTGTCATAAGCGGTCGTCTTGCCTGTGGCGAGGTCCACCGCGGAGGACCACTGCGAGTACGGGCCCTCTGCCCCCCAGCCGACCAGCACCCGCCCGCCGGCCGCCCTCACGTGGACCTCCCCGGGGTCGGCCGTCACGGGCACCTCGATCTGCCGCAGCGGCTTCACCGACATGCCTGTGGCGTCGGCGGGATACACCGCGAGGCGTACCACCTCGACGCCCTTGTGCAGGGCGTCCTTGCCGCGCAAGCCGTGGGCGTACGCGACGACGTACTCCTGCCCGTCCTGTTCGGCGGCCATCACATCCGGGATCTCCGCCGCCTCCCCCGCCTCCGGGTCACCGGCCGCGCCCTCCAGCGGCGTCGGCGGATCCCAAGGCGCCGACACCCAGCGGACCCGGCCGGTGTCGGCAGCGCGCACCGCGATCGTGTAACCGTTGGAGGCGACGTGCATCAGCGCGACGGCGCCTGTGCGGGGTGCCACCGTCGCGGGCAGGGACCCCACCGGTCGGGGCACCCAGTTCAACGTCTCGTCCCAGCCCTTGCCCGCGTCGTAGGCATCGGGCACGCTCAACTTGGCGAGCGGCTCGCTCTGGTGGTCGGAGCCTGGCTCGGCCTGGTGGGCGGGGCCTGGGGTACCCCCGGGGCCGTCACCATCCCCGGCGCTGCAGCCCGTCAAGGAGACGGCTACCAGCAGAATCGCTCCCACCCCTGCACGCACCCGCATGGCTTGTGCTTCCTCTCTGCCCCCGGTGACCACCTTCCCAACCCTCAGTGATCAGTCGATCATCGACGGTACCAGGGGGCAGTTGCGGTACACGCAGAACCGTTGCCACGCAGGGTAATTGGCTACTTCTCGCCCCTCAGGCCCACTCCCCGAGGCCGACTTGCGCGCGTGGCGCCCCGAGAGGAAGCGGGGCGGCCGGAAGAAAGCCGCGGAGTAGGCCCGTACACATGCGTGTGGGCGGGTCCGGAAGCCGGTCCCGCCCACCTACGCGCACAGGCGCGTCAGCCGCGCGCGGCCATCCGCACGAACCGCGCCCATCCCGCGCTCTCGACGCTCAGGACCGGCCCGTCGGCCTGCTTGGAGTCGCGGATGTGCACGGTGGCGTTCGCAGCGGCTACCTCCACGCACTGGCCGCCCTCGCCGGAGCTGTAGCTGCTCTTACTCCAGGCCAGCCCCGTTGCCGTGTCGGCGTTCTTCCTCACAACTCTCCCAGGAGCATCTCGATCCAAGCCAGTGACTCCTTCGGGGTCATGGCCCGGGCCCGAAGGACGCCGTACGTGGATTCGAGCAACTGAACTTGTGCAGGATCAGAGTGCACGACACCTTGGCAGTGCGTCTCTACGTAGCCCATCCTGCGTTGATTGTTGGCAAGGAGCAACGTGAAAGGACCGGCCCGGCCCGCGTGTTCGTCGCGACTGGTCGGCATGATCTGGATCTCTACGTTCCGTTGGCGGCCGATGGCCAGTAAGTGCTCAAGCTGACCGCGAAGCACTTGTGGCCCTCCGAGTGGCCGACGCACGACCGACTCCTCGATGACGAAGCTCAACAGCGGCGCCGGTCGTCGGACGAGGAGCTTCTGCCGGTCGGTCCAGTCGGGCTGTCACCCGCTGCGCAACGGTGTCCTCGTCGAGGAGCGGTCGCCGCATGGTGAACACCGCCCGCGCGTACTCCTCGCTCTGTAACAGCCCGTTCACCACCTGCGAGTCGTACGCATGGAGCTCGACCGCCTCCGCCTCCAGCCGCACGAACTCGCGGAAGAACGACGGATACCGAGCCCGCTCCACCTCACCCTTCATCGCCATCAGCACGCCTCGCGCGCCCACGGCGAGGTCCACCGCGTCCACCACCTCCGGCTTCGGGATGCGACGCCCCTGCTCCACGGCGGCGATCTGCGCCTCGCCGTACCCGACGATGAGGCCCAACTCCGCCTGCGTCAGCTTTGCGGCCTCGCGCAGCAGCTTCATCTGGCGGCCGAAGCAGCGCAGGAACCCGCCGCCCGGTTCCGCGGCGCTCTCGACGGGGTCCGCCATCGCAACATCCATGAGTCCCGCGCTCCTTCGGCCGGCAGGCAGTGGCAAGGGGCTAGGTTCGTAAGGGGCGTTGAAGGGCGGGATCGATGTAAACGTCCGTCGTGTGAGTGACCACGCAGGGCGCACGCTGCTAGATCACGAGGCCCGGATACGAAGGGTCTTCCCCCCGCTACCGTGTGGGAGAAGTCCAAGGCCAGGGGTGTGACGATGTCAGGAGAGTGCGTACTTGTGGAGACGCAGGTCCCGCTGATCGTTCGCCCCGTCGATCTCAACGACGACGACACGGTCGAGCAGCTCGCGGTCGACCTGGCCGTCTTCGCGTGGCAGGAGACCGCCGGACAGGTGGTCGCCACGGTCTTCGCTGCGTCGTCCGATCCCGTGGCCGCCGCTTCGGCTGCGGTGTTGTGCATCAGACGTGTGCTGCGCAGGCCTCGGTGGAGCGCGTCGACGAGCAGTTCGTCTCGCTCGCCGACATCGCCGCGCGGGCAGGACTGAGCCACGAAGCCGCCCGCCTGTGGGCGGCGGGGAAGCGGCGCGCCACCGTTGCACCGTTCCCGGCCCCGCGGGCCGAGGTGGGGCAGGGACGCAGGGCGACCAGGATTTGCACCTGGCCGGAAGTCCTTGCCTGGCTGGAGGCGCACTACTGCCTCGACCTGGAGCCGGACACGGCGTACCTCACGGTGCGCAGGTGGCGCGGCTCAACGCCCTCCTGCGGGAGCCGCAGAAGAAGCACCGGCAGCCAGTGGCGACCGCCGGTGTCACGCGGACCCTCGCCGTCGTGGACGCGGCGCCGGAGGGGACGTCACGCCGCGACCGACCGTAGTGCGCTACGCCGTGCCGGTCGGCCGAAGTCACGATGGGGCGCCGAGTTTCACCTGTTTCCGTCGCCGACTGACCTATTTCCCCGGTAGTCATGGTCTTCACGCTACGAGGGGAACGTCAGTATGATCCTCATATGCGAGTAACGAAAGCAGCGCTTGAGCAGCATATTGCCGTCTTTGGTGAGGGTGGCAGCGGGAAGACCGTCATGCTCTCCTCCTTCTATGGAGCCATGCAGGAGCCTCAACACCTGCAGAAAAGCCTGTTCCGTGTCGTGGCGGACGACATGGGTCAGGGAACGCGGCTTCATCAAAATTACCTCGGCATGAAATCGGCGCGAGTTCCCGCAACCACCCATTTCGCCGCCACGTCCTATTCTTTCTCGGTCAGGATGAAGGATGCCCCCGACGCCAAGGCGGACAAGGCGAACAAGGGTAAACTTTTCGACGCCCTGCGGCTCGTCTGGCACGATTACCCGGGGGAGTGGTTCGAGCGGGATGTCAACGGGCCCGAGGAAGCCCGACGCAGAATTGACGCGTTTATGTCCTTGCTCACCTCTGATGTGGCACTCCTGCTGGTGGACGGCCAGCTGTTGCTGGAGAACGCCGGACAGGAAGAACGGTACCTGAAGTCCCTGCTGGCCAATTTTCGCAACGGGTTGCTGTCGCTCAAGGATGATCTGCTGGAGGATGGCAAGCCTCTCGTCGACTTTCCGCGTATCTGGATCATGGCGCTGTCGAAGTCCGATCTGCTGCCGGACATGGACGTGTTCGGGTTCAGGGATCTCCTCGTGGAAAAGGCCGGCGGTGACCTGGTCGAATTGCGTGAGGTGATCGCCGGACTGGTGGAGGCCGACGAAGCGCTGTCCGTGGGCGAGGACTTCGTACTGCTTTCGTCGGCGAAGTTCGGTGAGGAAAAAATTGAGGTGACCAAGCGTGTTGGTATGGATTTGATCCTCCCCCTGGCAGCCATGCTGCCTTTTGAGCGCCACGTCCGATGGGGCCAGTCGAAGCAAATCCCTGCAAAGGTGGCCGAGGGGCTGCTTGCCGGCGTCGGGGCCCTGGCCACTGTGCTGCTCGAAAAAAAGGTCAAACCGGCCGGCCCCGCAGGAGCAGTGCTTAACCTCGTCAGCCGAGTGCTCTCGAAGGAACTTCTGGACGAGGCGGTCAAGGCGACGGGAGAGAAGCTCAAGAACATGAACTCTGAAGCAATGGCCAAACAGAACTATCTCACAGCAACATTGACCCGGTTCCGGATGGACTTGGACAGGGGCGAAGAGGAGCAGGTCCTTCTGAGGAGCATGAAATGAGCCTCATCTGGGCCACCCGTGGGCGGACCTGGGGTTTCAGGTTTCTCCGTGACGGCGGATTCAGGGATCCGCTCCGGGCCTATGACGAAGCCTTCTCAGCTGTCGGGGACGAACCGGAAATCTGGCGGCGCGTCGCGGACAAGGGGGCGCTGCGTTTTCCGGATCCGCTGGGGCGGAAGGACAGGGCTGGCAGAGTCATCCCCCACGAGTTCGTCTTCCTCGGCCCCTTGGCCGATGAGGTCGACTCGGTGGACGACGCCCGCCAGTTGGTCTGGCCACAAGTCGCCGACGTATTCGCGCGGGTCTGGGAACTGCCCGAGCCGCCCTCGGCCGAGAGGTGACGCCGACGACACAATCCTCGCGGCAGAGTCCTGGGGGTCCTGCCTCGGGTGGCCGAGCAGGCCCCGACAGCCAGGGGCCCGCCCCCGACGGGCGCTGTCTGTAGGGGTGTCCCTCCTGGTGGGGGCGGGACGGCCGCCCCGAGACTCCTGGACATGACGACGACCGAGCTCCCCGCGCCTCCCACCGGGAACACCTTCGAGCTGCGCTTCTCCTCCACCGCGCGCGGCGCCCGCCTGGCACGGCGACTCGCCTCGCACCGCCTCCACACCTGGGGCCACCGCTACGGCTCCGAGGTGAACGACTCGGTCAGCCTGGTCGTGGGCGAGCTGGCCGCTAACGCCGTCACGCACGGGCGGGTCCCCGGCCGCGACGCCCAACTGCGGCTGGTGCGGGTGACCGACGAGCGTGGCGCGTGGAGGTGAGCGACACCCGTGGCGAGCGCCGGCCGGCCGCGCGGACGGCCCTCCCCACCGGCGACGCGGAGTCGGGACGCGGACTGATGCTGGTCGCGGCGCTGAGCCAGGAGTGGGGCGTGGACGAGCGCAGGGGCGGCCCGGGCAAGACGGTCTGGGCGGTGGTGACGGTGCAACCCCGCGACTGACCGGCCGAGGGCGGATTCCCCGTACGCGGCACCTTCCGGCGCTGCACACCGGTCCGACGTAACGGGAAAGGTTCCGCTGTGACCAAGCTGATCGCCGAACTTTTCGACGAGGTCGGTAAGGCCGCTCCCCCTCCTTGTATCCGTGATAAATTTCGGATATACGAAGAGGGGTGTCCTGTGGGAAAGACGTTGATCGAGCTTGATGAGCAGGCGCTGGCCGTCGCGCAGGCGGCGTTCGGCACGAAGACGAAGAAGGACACGGTCAACCGGGCATTGCGCGAGGTCAGCGACCGCGTCAAGCGTCACGAAGCGCGCGTGGCGGCAGAGCGGACCGCCGCCGAGGCTCTGGATCTGGATGCCTTGCTGGACGGGACGGGCTACCGCCCCGGTGCCGAAGAGGACCGGGCTGCGTGAACCATCTCGCCGACACCTCCGCGGTGGCGCGCTTTCTGCGAGACGGCGCGGACACGTGGGGGTGGGGGGAGGCGCTGGACTCCGGGCTGGTCGGGATGTGTGAGATCACGGAGATCGAAGTGCTGCGTTCCGCGCGGTCGTCCGCCCACCACCAGCAGATGCGGCAGTACCTGAACGGCTTCTACGCCTGGGCGCCGACTCCGGACGGTGTCTACCGGCGCGCGCGGGAGGTCCAGAGACTCCTCGTCGCACACGGCGAACACCGCAGTGCCGGACCGGTCGATCTGCTCGTCGCGGCGGTCGCCGAATTGTCCGGAGTCGCACTGCTGCACTGTGACCGGGACTTCGAGACACTTGCCAGGCATACCGGGCAGCCCACTGTGATGCTTGCGGAGCGTCCCCGATCCTGACGGCGCCGCAGCCCGCTGATCCACTCCGGACCGGACTGCTTCCCCCGCACACCCGAGCTGGCAGGATGGAGGGGTGTACGTGCGGGACGCGAGTGACAGTGTGACTGCGCTGCGTGTCCGGCTGCGGCGGCCGGGCGGGATGTATCGGGGAGCGGGAGCGGCTGATGGCCAGGGGCAGTGACATTGTGCTGAAGGACGTCCTCGACATCAAGGAGGACGTCCACGCCGGTGACTTCAAGATCGAACTGTCGAAGGGCTTCACCGGGTCCTCTGCCGGCACGGTCGAGGAGTACGTCGTCACCCCGCAGCTGCGGGAGCAGTTCGACACCGCGCTGAAGCTGATCCGCAGCGCGGTGAAGAAGAACAGCTCGTACGCCGCCTACCTGCACGGTTCGTTCGGTGCAGGTAAGAGCCACTTCCTGAGCGTGCTGCACGCCGTGCTCAACGGCGATCCCGCCACCCGCGCCAAGCCCCGGCTGCGCGAGGTGGTCGCCGAGCACGACGAGTGGCTCCGCGGGAAGAAGTTCCTCATGATCCCCTACCACCTGGTCGGGGCCGCCAACCTGGACTCGGCGCTGCTCGGGGGATACGTCAAGACCGTGCGCGAGCGCCACCCGGACGCGCCCACGCCACTGGTCTTCAAGGCGGACTCGCTGCTGTCCGACGCACGCAGCCTGCGGGCGTCCCTCGGGGACGAAGAATTCGCGAAGCTGCTGCCCACCGCCGAGGCCGCACCCGGAACCGCGGCGGACGACGAGGACGACGAGGGGCTCGCCCCGATCGGTGCCGTCGCCGACACCGCCTGGACCACTGCGGAGCTCGATGCCGCCTTTGCCGCGCCCCATGGGGACGAGGGGCGGGCGCGACTCGTATCAGCCCTGGTCAGCGGGCCCAACAAGGCGTACGCGGACAGCATTCGGGGCGACGCGGCAGCGTACGTGTCCCTGGACGACGGCCTCAGTGCCATGAGCGTGCACGCCCAGTCGCTCGGCTACGACGGAGTGGTGCTCTTCCTCGACGAACTGATCCTGTGGCTGCAGGCCCGGATGCGGGAGCGGACCTTCGTCAACGACGAGATCCAGAAACTCGTCAAGCTGATCGAGTCCAGCAACCCGAACCGGCCGGTCCCGATCGTCTCGTTCATCTCACGCCAGCGTGACCTCTCCCAGCTCGTCGGCTCCGACATCCTCGGCTCCGACGTGCAGAACATGGAGCAGGCGCTGGAGTACCTCAAGGAGCGCGTCACCGTCGTCGACCTGGAGGACCGCAACCTTCCGGAGATCATCAAGGAAAGGGTGCTCAAGCCCAGGTCCGGGCAGGAGCACGTGCTGGAGGCCGCCTTCGAGGGCGTCGACCGGTTCAGCCCGCTGGTGAAGGACGTCCTGCTGGACGACGGCGGTGCGACGCACGCGGGCTGGGACGACTTCCGGACCGTCTACCCGCTCTCACCCGCTCTGCTGAACGTCCTCGTCGCCCTGTCCGGCGCCCTCCAGCGCGAACGCACCGGCCTCAAGCTCGTCCAGCAGCTCCTGGAGAGGAACGCCGACGCCAAGCTCGGTCAGCTGATCCCCCTCGGCGACCTCTGGGACGTGCTGATCGACGGGACAGGCGCGGCCTTCACCGACAAGCTGAAGCACGAGTCCGAGGCGGCCCAGCGGTTCCACACCAAGGCCCGTCTCCACCTGCTGGAGAAGTACGGACGGGACGACCACCCCGACTTCCTCGCCGACGACCGCTTCGTCAAGACGCTGCTGCTGGCCGCGCTCGCCCCCGACGTACCCGCGCTGCGCCGCCTCACCGGGGCACGGCTCGCCGCCCTCAACCACGGCTCCGTACGGTCGCGGACCGTGCCCGTCGGGCAGAAGGTCATCGACCGGATGCGGGCCCTGCAGGGCGAGTACCCCACCGAGCTGCGGGCCGAGGGAGAAACCGACCCCGTCTTCTCGCTGCACCTGTCCGACCTGGACGTCGAACCCCTCCTCGACGCCGTCGCCGGCGAGGACCGGTCGGGAGTGCGACGTGTATGGCTGCGGGACCGGCTGTGGGAGGAACTCGGGGTGAAGGAAGGCCAGCTGGTCCCCGAGAAGGAGATCATCTGGCATGGGACCCGGCGCACCGCGGAGTTCGTGTTCGGTAACGTCCGCGACCCGCGGGACCTGCCGGACGAGCAGTTCACACCGGCCACCCCGGGTAACATCCGCTTCGTCGTCGACTACCCCTTCGACGACGACGGCAACTACCCCACCGACGACTACCAGCGCGTGGTCGAACTCACCAGGGACGGATACACCGCCGCCACCCTCGTCTGGCTGCCCGACTTCTTCTCTGAACAGCGCAAGGCCCAGCTCGGCCGGCTCATGCGGATCAACTTCCTGCTGGAGCGCGACCGGCTCGCCGACTACACCCGCAACTACCCGCCGGACGACCGGGCCAAGGCCCGCCGCCAGCTGGAGGTCGGCCGCGAGACCCTCACCCGGACCCTCACCGGCTCGCTCGCCGAGGTGTACGGAATCGCCGAGGCCAAGGACGGCACCAGGGCCGCGGAAGTGGTGGAAGGCCGCCACGTCCTCTGCATGGACCCCCGCTTCCCGCGTCCGCAGCCGGAGGGCGGGAAGCCCTTCGCCGACAACGCGCTGCACCTTGCCGGAGGGCTCCTGGCCGCGCTCTACCCCAAGCATCCCGACTTCGGCCGTCACCCCAGCGGCCAGAACAAGGCCGTCACCACGGGTGAGCTGCGGACCGCCCTGGAGTGGATCACTCGGGCCATGGACGAGGGCGGACGCGCGGAGGTCGACAGCCACCAGCTGAAGACCGTCAAGCGCATCGTGGAACCCCTGGAACTCGGCACCGTCCACGACGGCCCGCTCGTGCTGCGCGCCGACTGGCGTACGCGGATCAACCAGGCCGCCGCCCAGCACAAGGAACGCGGCCCGCTCAACGTCGAGGACATCCGCAGCTGGATCACCCGGGACCTCGGCTACGACGGCCTCGACAAGCAGACGACGAACCTCCTGATCGCCGCGTACGCGCTGCTCGACGACCGCGCCTGGGTCTACCACTCCGGTCCGGAGACCGCCGCACCCGAGCTCGCCGCGATCGGCCCCGGCTGGGCGCTGCGTTCCCAGCCGCTGCCCAGCGAGGACGAGTACGCCCGCGCCCGGGACCGTGCCGGGCGGCTCTTCGGAGCCCGCGCCAAGCCCGCCCTGTTCGCGCGGAACGTCAACAAGCTCGCCGAGGAGGTCCGGGACAGGACGACGGAGTACGAGACCTCCGTGACTGGGGTCCGTGCCTCGCTGGACCAGCACGCCGCCCTGCTCGGCCTCGACGGCGACGCCCCCGCCCCGCGTACGGCGATGCTCCGAGAGGCCGCCGGGGTGCTCGCCCGGCTCAGCCGTCACGGCAGCGATGCGACCGCCCTCGTCCGGGAACTCTCCGGTCTCTCCTACGAGACCCCGGACCGGGACCTGGCCCACACCATGACCACCGCGGAAGCGGTGCTCCAGGCCCTGGACGACGCCGACGCGGCCTGGCGGGTCCTCAAGAACGTCCGGCGCCTCAGCGACCGCGACGACAGCCTGGGCGACCGGGCACGCCGGCTGCTGACCCAGGTCGCCGAGACGGCCCGGGCCTCCGAGTTCGAACGCTCCCTGGTGCCCGTGCTCGGCGGCGTCCCGGAGACCGGTATGGCCATCGTCGAGGCGGCCCTGCACGTGGAGCAGGCAGCCCCGCAATCGCCGTTCCCTGCCCCCGGGCCGGACCTGATTCGCCTTTCGCAGCACGGGAACCCGCCCGTGCCCTCCGACCCCGCGCCTTCCCCGCTGCTGCCGAAGCCCCAACAGCCACAGGGAGGGGCCGACACGAGCACACAGTCCGCCCGGCGGGTTATCGCGTCCGGTCTCTCCCCACTGGAGTCACTGCTCAGTGACGAACTGGAAGCCGTCCGCGGGGAGATCGAACAGTTCCGCGCCGCCCACCCGGACACGCCGGTGGAGATCATCTGGCGTGCGGTGAAGAACGACGACGAGCGAGACGCGGAAGAGGGCAACTGATGGCCGTACGCCCCGCCGCCGGCCGCCGCGCCATCGAAGTGCTCCTGGAGAGCGAACTCCCTCACGGCGAGGACCGGCGCTTGGTCCTGGTCGACGCCACCTACGAAGGAGGGGACCGGGAGACCGAATTCACCGTCCGGATCAACGGCCGCAAGCGCCGCGTACGCATCACCGAACAGAACTCCCCCCTCGGCATCGTCGACGCCTGGCAGCGCCACCGGTCCCAGGAGGACCCGGACGGCGACAGCGTCCTCGTCGTCACCGGGGCGGTCCCCGCCGACCAGCTCGGCTGGGACCTGCGCGCCCACGCCGTCCGCAGGCGCTCCCTAGCCGTCGATCCGGCGGACATCGTCAAGCAGCTCTTCGGCGCCGCGGACCTCGACGCCCGGATGGCCGGCGAGAAGTGGCTCCTGGACGCCCTGCTCGAAGCCGAGCCCGCGGGCCACTGGCCGCGCAGCGGAGCCGTGCTCACGCGTGACCGTGCCGTACGGGCCCTGCTCGCCGCCCGGCTCGGACTCGGCGACACCACGTCCGACACGCTGGACTTCGACGCCGACACCCTGTTCGCCTGGACCCGGACCGGAGCGGGCCCCGTCCTGTTCGCCGCACTTCCCGCTGCCGAGCGTGCAGGTCTCAGCGAGTGGCTGGAGAAGACCGTCGGGCCGGCCGCGCCCACACTCCTCGCGCTGGCCGCCGACCGACGAGGTGCCGACGCCCTTCCGCTGGGAGCCCTCGCATCGGCCGCGCTCGCCGCCTCCTCGGCGGAGGCCACCGGGTTCGCCCTGGGCACCCTGTACGGCTCCGCCCTCGCGTCCTTCGACGCGCTGCGGCCCTTCGCCGACGCCGCTACCGGAGTCGTCACCCGCTGGATCGCGCAGGCCGAAGGCGGCGGACCCCACGGGAACGAGGCGCGCAGCCGCGTCCTCGCCGTACTCGACCGGGCCGACCAACTGGCCGCCGACGCCCGGCTCAGCCCGCTCATCGGCACCGACCGCCTGCTGCCCTCCGGCTACCGAGCCAGACTGCGCGCACTCGCGGCCACCCTCGACGGCGATGTCGCCCACGCGGAGGCCGCACTGCGAGAACTGGCCGAACACCAGCTCGCCGAGCTGAACGCCGAGTCCACGGACATGGCACGCACCGCCGTGCGCCTGGTGCGCTGGCTGAACGGGCCGATGCCGAAGACGGTGTCGACGGGCCAGGCCGTGCAGGAGCACATGGCATCGGCGGGCTGGGCCGACCTGGCCGTCGGCATCCTCTCCGAGGGCGACACCTCACTCGACACCGCCGTCGGCGAGGCCTACCACCGGCTGATAGGAGCGGTCCGCGAGCGTCGCACCCGGCTCGACGAGGCATTCGCCCGCACCCTCGCCGACTGGACGGAGAACGCGTCCCAGCAGGCGACGGGCGGCGCGCTCCTCATCGAGAACGTACTCGCCGAAGCAGCGGCGCCGCTCGCCCGCGACGGAGGCCGGCCCCTCATCCTCGTGCTCGACGGCATGAGTGCTGACGTCGCTGTCCAGCTCGCCGGTGAACTGGACCGCAAGGTGTGGACCGAGGTGATCCCCAAGCCACGCCCCGGCAAGGAAGCGGCCCGCCAGGCGGCCGTATCCATGCTGCCGTCCCTCACTACGATCAGCAGGGCATCACTCCTGAGCGGCGAACCGGCCCAGGGCGGGCAGAGCGTGGAACGGGCCGGTTTCACCACGTTCTGGCGCAAGCGCCACCGTGACGCCCACCTCTTCCACAAGGGCGGCTACGAAGGGCCGCCGGGACACCGCCTTGCCCCCGAACTGCTGGACACCCTCGCGTCCGACGACGTCGTCGCCGTCGTCGTCAACACCATCGACGACGCGCTGGCAGACGGCCGCGAGGGCGCCCGCGGCCGATGGAACATCGGCGACATCTCCAAACTCTCCGACCTGCTCAACGCGGCACGCGACTACGGCCGCCCCGTCGTCCTCGTCTCCGACCACGGGCATGTCCTGGACCGCACCCCGCGCGGCCACCAGCAGACCGATGCGGAAGGGGTGGGAGGCGCACGCTGGCGCACCGGCACCCCGCAGCAGGGGGAGATCGCACTGGCGGGCCCCCGTGTCCTCGCGGGCGGCGGGCACATCATCGCCGCCTGGCGGGACGACCTGCGCTACACCGGCAGACAGGCCGGATACCACGGCGGTGCCGCTCTGGCAGAGGTCACCGTTCCCGTGATCACCGTCGTCCCGTCCGCCGATCTAATCCCGGCCGGCTGGACCCTGCTGCCTGCGGAGAGCACCGCTCCGCACTGGTGGCGAGGCGGCGATGCCGCGCCCATGAGGGCCGGCTCCGCACCCCTCGCAGAAAAGCCGCGCGGCAGGAAGGCGGCTCCGGCCCCGGAGGGCGAAGGCATCTTCATGCTGCCCGGGCGGGGCACGCTCGGTGAACAGACCGTGCAGTCGCCCCTGTTCAAGGCACAGCGTGAGTTCGTCCGTCTCGCCCCGACCGAGAAGGCCGTCGCCGCAGTTCTCGACGCCCTGCTCTCCGCAGGCGGAAAGCTCTCCCCGGGCGCGGTCGCCGCCGCCGCGCAGGCCGCCACCGGCAAGTCGCAGCGCAACCCCGAGCGCTTCGCCACCGTGCTGGAGCGGCTGCTGAACATCGACGGATACCCCGTACTCCAGCTCATCGAATCCGGACGGACAGTCCAGCTCGACAAGTCCCTGCTCCAGCAGCAGTTCCTCGGAGGGGCCGCATGACCACCGGGTCCTCGGAGATCAGCACGGCACGCCGGCGCGATGTGATCGACGCCCTGCGGCGCGGAACGGTGCCACGAGCCGGGCTCGGACTGTTTGCCGTGGGGCTGAACCGTTTCGAAGCCACTCTCGACGACGACCTGGACACCGTGGCGCGCGGAGGCTCAGCCTTCCACGCCCTGCGCGGCGAGTACGGCTCCGGCAAGACCTTCTTCGCCCGCTGGCTCGCCGAACGCGCCAAGCGGCGCGGTCTGGCCGTCAGCGAAGTGCAGATCTCCGAGACCGAGACCCCGTTGCACCGGCTGGAGACCGTCTACCGCCGGCTCGCCGAACGCCTCACCACCGCCACCCACCAGCCCTCGGCCCTCCGGTCGGTGATCGACTCCTGGTTCTACGCGCTGGAAGAGGAAGTCCTGGCGTCAGGGAACATCTCGGAGGATGACGAGGACGCGTTGGCCGCGGCCGTCGACGAACTCCTGGAGCGCCGTCTCGCCGATGTTGCCCGCACCACCCCGGCATTCTCCGCCGCTCTGCGCGGATACCGCCAGGCCGTCGCCGCGGGCGACGGCGCCCGGGCCGAAGCACTCATCGCGTGGCTCGGCGGCCAGAAGTCCGTGGCAGCCTCGGCGAAGCGCGCCGCGGGCATCCGGGGCGACCTGGACCACTTCGGCGCCCTCGGGTTCCTCCAGGGGCTCCTCACCGTCCTGCGGGACTGCGGACACCCTGGTCTCCTGCTCGTACTCGACGAAGTCGAGACCCTGCAACGGGTGCGCGGCGACGTACGCGAGAAGTCCCTCAACGCGCTCCGTCAGCTCCTCGACGAGATTGACGCCGGACGCTTCCCCGGCTTGTTCCTCGTCATCACCGGCACCCCCGCCTTCTACGACGGTCAGCAAGGAGTCCAACGCCTCGCGCCCCTCGCCCAGCGCCTCGCCACGGACTTCACCACCGATCCCCGCTTCGATTCCCCGCGCGCCGTGCAACTGCGCCTGGCAGGCTTCGACCTGGAGTCACTGACCGAACTGGGTGCAAAGGTGCGCGACGTCTACACAGGGGTGGCTCGCCGCCCCGAACGGCTGGCCGCGCGCGTCGACGACGCCTATCTCGCGGAACTGGCACGCGCGGTCACCGGCTCGCTCGGCGGGAAGGTGGGCATCGCCCCGCGCCTATACCTGCGCAAACTCGTCGTCGATGTGATGGACAGGGTCGACGAGTACGAGGACTTCGATCCCCGCGCCCACTACGCCCTCACTCTGAACAGTTCCGAGCTGAACGAGACCGAACGCAGCGCGGCCACCGGCGCGGGAGACATCGAACTGGAATTGGACCTGCCATGACGGAACCGGCAGACCCCTTCGACCTCCTCGACCCCGTTCTCGGCCACCACATCGTCAACTCCCTCGGCTGGCGCTCCCTGCGTGCCCTGCAGGAAGAGGCCATCGAACCGCTCCTCAGTGGCGAGGACGCGGTGTTGCTGGCACCCACCGCAGGCGGAAAGACCGAAGCCGCCGCCTTCCCGCTGCTCACCCGTATGAACCGGCGCGGCTGGAAGGGCACCAGTGTGCTCTACCTGTGCCCGCTCAAGGCCCTGCTCAACAACCTCCACCCCCGCCTGGAGACGTACGCGGGCTGGCTGGGCCGCACGGCCTCGCTCTGGCACGGTGACATCACCACCGGCAAACGGCGCCGCATCCTCGCACAGCGCCCGGACATCCTGCTCACCACTCCCGAGTCGCTGGAGTCGATGCTGGTCAGTACGCACGTCGACCACCAGGCCTTCTTCTCGGGGCTGAACGCAGTCGTGGTCGACGAGGTGCACGCCTTCGCGGGTGACGACCGGGGTTGGCACCTGCTGGCCGTACTGGAGCGCCTCAGTCGTGTCGTCGGCCACTCCCTCCAGCGGGTCGGCCTGTCCGCGACGGTCGGCAACCCCGACGAACTGCTGGCGTGGCTCCAGGGCTCCGGACACGGCCGCCGTCCCGCCCGGGTCGTCGCGCCCCTTCTGCGTAAACAGCCGTTGGACGGAGCGGCACCCGCCGCACCACCCCATGGCGACATCGAACTCGACTACGTCGGATCCGTCGCGAACGCCGCCACCGTCATCGCGGCCCTGCACCGGGGCGAGAAGCGGCTCGTCTTCTGCGAGAGCCGCCGCACGGTGGAGGAGCTGGGCGAGAAGCTGCGGCTGAAGGGCGTGACGACGTTCCTGTCCCACGCCTCGCTCTCCGTCGACGAGCGGCGGCGGGCTGAAACTGCGTTCGCCGAAGCGCGTGACTGCGTGATCGTCTCCACCAGCACGCTGGAACTGGGCATCGACGTCGGAGACCTCGACCGCGTCATCCAGCTCGACGCTCCGGCAACCGTCGCCTCCTTCCTTCAGCGTCTCGGGCGTACCGGCCGCCGCCAAGGCACCGCACGCAACTGCCTCTTCCTCGCACTCGACGCTGAGGGCCTGCTCTCGGCGGCCGCACTCCTCCTGCAGTGGTCCCGCGGCTGGGTGGAACCGGTCGTCGCTCCTCCCGAGCCGCGCCACCTAGTCGCCCAGCAGCTCCTGGCCCTGTGCCTCCAGGAGAACCGGGTGGGTGAGAACCTGTGGCATGAGTGGTGGGGCGGCATCGGGCCGTTCGGGCCGGGGGCCGCCCCCGTCGTGCGCCACCTCGTGGAGCAGGGATACCTGGACCACGACGGCGGACTGCTGTTCGTCGGCCCGGAAGCGGAACGCCGATACGGGCACCGCCACTTCATGAACCTGACTGCGGTCTTCACCGCCCCGCCCGAGTTCACCGTCCTCAACGGACGCGCAGAGATCGGGCGCACCGACCCCGACCTGCTCACGGAAGAGATCGAGGGCCCGCGCAAACTGCTGCTGGCCGGCCGCAACTGGCTGGTGACGTACATCGACTGGACCCGCAAGCGCTGCTTCGTCGAACCCGCCGACGCGGGAGGGCGTGCCAGATGGAGTGGATTCGGCGCGGAGCGCATCCGTTCGTTCACCCTCGCTCGCGCCGCCCGGGACGTTCTCCTGGGCGATGACCCACCGGTCCGCCTGACCAAGAGGGCCACGGCACAGCTCACCGATGCCCGCGAGGCGCACCTGCATACCGTCCACCCCGGCGGCACGGTCGTCACCCGGACTTCCGACGGTGATGTCCGCTGGTGGACCTGGGCCGGCCACCGCGCCAACGCCACCCTGGCAGCGTCACTCTCTTCGGTGGTGACCCCGCACCGGCGCGTCGGTGACCAGTGGATTCGGCTCCGCGACGACCTCACGCTTCAGGCCTGGCAGGCTGCCCGCGCGGACAGCGGCGCGGGTCTGTGCCTTCCCGAAGTCGACAGCAGGGCGGTTCGTGGCCTCAAGTTCGCAGAAGCTCTCCCGCCCCGCCTGGCCGAAGCCACTCTCGCCGCGCGCACTGCGGACGAGGAGGGCGCCAGCAAGGTTCTGGCGGAGCCTGCACGCTTTGTCACGCTCAACAACGCGTAGTGCTACTGAGGTTGAACTCGTGGAGTCGCAGGGGCTGACGGCTCCTCGCCGGTGCGGTATCACCGGGGCATGCGGTATCCACAAGGGGGCGGGCTGACCGCCGAACGGCAGCAGTTCCGCGAGGAGTTACGGCTGAGGGCGGCTGAGATGTTCGTCCAAGGCGAGGCGAGCTCAGTGATCGCCAGGGACCTGCGGGTCAGCGTCCGCTCGGTGCAGCGGTGGCGGCGGATGTGGGACGAGGGCGGTCCGCGGGCTCTGCGGTCACAGGGGCCGGCCTCGCTGCCGAGGCTGAGCAAGAAGCAGGTCGCCCAGCTGGAGGCGGAGCTGGCCAAGGGGCCCGCCGCGCACGGCTGGGAAGACCAACGCTGGACCCTGAGCCGTGTGAAAACGGTGATCGGCCGGCGCTTCCACCTGACCTACACGGTCCAGGGCGTGCGCAAGCTCCTGGGGCGCAATGGCTGGTCCTGTCAGGTCCCGGCCCGACGCGCCATCGAGCGGGACGACGAGGCGGTGGCCGGGTGGGTCAAGGAGGTATGGCCCTGCGCGGAAGACTCGCGGCGGTCCGTTGAGCCTGGCTCGTCTTCGAGGACGAAGCCGGATTCTCCATGACGCCGCCGCAGTCCAGGACCTGGTCACAGCGCGGCCGGACCCCGGTGGTGCGTGTCCGTGGCCGTTCCCGCAGACGCATATCCATCGCAGCGCTGACCTGCTACAAACCCGGCCACAGGTCCCGGCTGATCTACCGGCCACGCCGGGACGACGGCCGACGCGACGGCCGCAAGAGCTTCTCCTGGCGCGACTACCGGGACCTGCTGATCGCCGCCCACCAGCAGCTCGGCGGCCCGATCGTGCTCATCTGGGACAACCTCAACGTCCACAAGGCCGCCGGCCTGCGGGAGTTCGCCGCCTCCCGGGACTGGCTGACGATCTACTACCTGCCGCCCTACGCACCCGACCTCAACCCCGTCGAAGGGATCTGGTCCCTCCTACGACGCGGCTGGCTCTCCAACGTCGCCTTCTCCACCCCCCGAACACCTCGTCCAGCGCATCCGGACCGGCCTACGCCACATCCAGTACCGCAGCCACCTCATAGACGGCTGCCTCGCCGAGACCGGCCTGACCATCAGACCCACCTGAGCAACCCAGCGACATCACGAGTTCAACCTCAGTAGCTCGGGAATGGTGACGAGATCCCGTCCGATCGCAAGATCGGGCGGGATCTTCGTCGTTTCGGGGTCGTTCGACGCCTGTTCGGGGTGGTGGATGGCGGCGTCTCGGGTCCAGCGGCGACAGTTCACCGAAGGGGACGGTCCGGCCGCCGGGCATCGAAGGCGCACGGTTCCACGGGCATCGGCGTTCTGCTGTTCAGTCTGTGCCACCAGTGACTGCAGCCGGTGGAGCAGAAGCGCTCGCGGCGCCGCGCGTCGGCGATCGTGAGCACCGCGACCAGCAGCCTGAACGCCTTGCGGCGTTCGTCGAGAGGCGCGAGACCGGCAATCTTCCCCAGTTGTTCGTCGATCCGGCCTCGTGAGATCAGCACTGCGGGCGTATGCGTCGGGCGCAGCCCGGCACGGCGGATGCTCTCCGGTCCGTCTTCGGGGACTGCGCGCGCCTGGGTGCAGTGGTGAACCAGGAACCGTAGAGTCTGGGCCTGCTCTTCCCGGCCGAGGCCGTCGAACCATTCGATGCCCTCTGACATCGGGCGCAGCCCCTGCGCGAGCTCGTTGAGCAGGACGTCGCGTTCGTTCATGACTGCCTCCCGTGGGAGAGGCGGCGTTCCGCCGCGGTGATCAGAATGCCGAGCAGCACCGCCAGATCGGCCGCTCCCTCGGCGTCGTCGGCCCAGCGGGTGGTCTAGAGCGCGTGCACCTGGTCGATCGCCGTTCCTTCGCGGGCCAGGACGAAGGCCAGCGCCAGCATCGCCGCGCGGGCGTTGCCGTCTTCGAACGGGTGGAAGAAGAGGATGTCGAGGTAGGTTCGTGCGGCGCGTGAGGGGAGCGGCAGGTCCGGTTGAGTGCTCTCGGACAGGCACTGCTCGAACCACGCCCGCGTGCCCGGTGCGATGCCGTAGCGCTCTCGCCCTCTCTTGGCGAAAGCCGGCACCGTACGGAAGGCGGTCACGCTCTCGCCCAACACGGTCTGCTGCCAGTCGGCCAGGAGATCTGTGGACGGATGCGCAGCCAGTCGGAGAGGGCGTCCTTCGGGTGGTCGGGGGCGAACGTCATGCGGTCTCGCCCATGACCCGGGCGAACTTCGAACTCACCGCATCGACCACCGTGGCGTCCGGCGAGATCCAACTGCCGAATCGGCCGCCGATCGCGCTCCCCGCAATCTCGCCGGCCCGTTTCTCTTCGATGCCGTTGTAGGCGAGGAACCAGCCGAGCACCTGCTCACAGTGTCCGTACCAGCCGCTCTCGGCCTGCGTTCGGTCGGCCACCACGGTGACCAGCCGCGTGCACGCCCGCTCCCAATGCCAGGGATCCGCCGTGGCCTCCGTCGAGTGCGACGGCGGCGCCAGCGCGGCGAAGCGCTCCGCCAGATCCTCCAACCAGTCACGCCACTCCAGCAGGCCGGCGACGACCAGAGGAGCCGTCTCCTCCGCCGTGGTCACGGAATGGGCGGTGCAGCACCACGTGCCGACGATCCCGCCATCGGTGTCGCCCTCGCCTATCGACCAGTTCCACCCGCAGGCCCATCGGCCGTATCGGTCCACCAGGAACTCGCTGACGGGGTCCAGCGAGCGCCCGCGGTGCTCTTCGGCGGCCTCGGCACTGGGCAGCAAGGGAGCGACAAGTCCGGTCAACGTCGTCGCGGCATCCTCGTCCAGCTTGAACGGATGTCGCGACGGATCCACTTCCGCCCAGGTCAGGGTGTGTGTGCCCACAGCTCAGTCACCACGCCACTCTGCCGTGTGCGGCTGCCCTGCCTCCACTCAATATGGAGATACCCCTGACACAGAAGTGAGGAGTGTCCCCGGCGCTCTTCACCATTGAAATGGGAGACGTCCTTGTCAGTGCGCCTGATTAGGGTGCCTGCCATGGACAAGGGATTGCTGACCGAATCGCTCTCTGGCTCCTGGGAGCACACTCGGTCGGCACGCGATGCGCTCGTGGAACAGGGAGTGGCTGCCGTCGGGGCAGTGCTGGACGTGCTCTGTGATGAGCAGTCGCCCGTCGAGTGGACGGTCTCGGCGGACGTGCTGTGCAGGATCGGGGAGCCCGCTCTCCTGCCCCTGGCACACGCAGCCGCAGCGGCGGACTCGCCTGAGGTCGCGCGAAGGGCCGGGTGGGCACTGGGACGGCTGATGGTGGACGATCCGGGGGCCTACGAGCCACTGCTGAATCATGTGCATACGCGGGTCCGGAGCGACGCTCTCTTTGCCTTCCAGGTTCGCGGCGGGGCGGCAGCAAAGTTCGTCGACCGGCTGATCCCGTTGCTCGGAGACCCGGAGCCCGAAGTCCGCCGGCGAGCGGTCTGGGCATTCCAGGCGATCGGTACCGCTGTCGTACCCGCCCTGCAGCGCGTGCGCCGCCTGCCGGCGCCCGGCCCCAGGGTGCGGGCAGGTGCGCTGGAGGCGCTCGCCGCCATCGCGGTCCCCGACGGCCTCGGCCTCAAGGACCAGGACGCCTGGCGCCGGCTGACGAAAATCAAGCTGCTGTCCGAGGTCCCGGACGGCATGCACCTGTGCGGGTCCTGGTACGCGGTGCCGACCGACGACCAGGACGCCGTACTCGAGGCGTTCGACCTCGGCAGCCCGCAGCCGGTCACGCTTCGGACCGGCGCGGCGGCCTGGAACCACGACCACCACAGTCGGAACCGGACCCGCCCGCATGCCGCCTGTTCCCGCGTCTTCGTCAGTCCCGCTCTGGACGGCTGGACGCTCGTCTTCGGCCACTCCTCCCTGGGCACCCACCGCATCGAGGACGCGGACGACCGGGACGAAGTCCTTCCCCTCGTGGTGAGCCAACGGTGCACCGACCTCAGCCGCCGTTTCGGATCCGCGCAGTGGTACGGGATGAGCTGCGGTGACGACTGGACCGCCTGGTGCATCGCTGAAGACGGTGAGATCTTGCGTCACTACGACGCGTACGACGCCGAGGAGGAAGACGGTGATGGGCAACCCGTGCACCCGGCCGAAGTCGGCTACCTCCTGCCCCACCAGGACGGCCTTCCCGAGGACGCCTTCGACGGTGTGAACCTCACAGGCTCCGAGGCGGTCGCAGCCCGGTACCGCCAAGTCAAGGAAGACCTTCGGATTCCTGACACCTGCTATGCCAACGACATCGCAGCGCGGGTGTCGGTCGATCCCGGCGCACTGGGAGCACATACCAGCACCTCAGGCCACGGAGTTGTCGCCCTCACCGCATGCGGCCGAGAACACGGGCACCCCGCCGGAGCGCTGCCCGTGTGACGCCGTCGTCTTCTGGCCGGGGAGCACATACGCGTATCGGTTTGTGAGGCGGGGGACGGGGTGTCAGGTGAACGATGCCGACGCCTGGGCCTTGAGGAGTCCTTCCACTCCGTTGAGGAAGGTCTCGCACACCAGCTCGGGGTCGAAGAGGCAGCCGGCCGCCATCGCGCCGTCGCGCAGCATGACGAAGTGGCGGGCCGCACGGTCCGCGGGTTCCTCCCGGATCGCGCGCAGGAGTCCGGCGAGCGTGTCGAGGAACCACTGGCGGTGTGCGAGGACGACCTGGTGCACCGGGTCGGCGGTGTCGGGGTACTCGGCGACGGCGTTGAGGAAGGCGCAGCCCCGGAAGCCGGGGGACCGGATGTCCTCCGCGATGGACGCGCCGATGGCGCGGAGCGTGTCGGCTGCGGGGAGCCCGGCGGCGACGGCCTCTTCGGTCCGGTCCCGCAGGGCGCGGTCCGCCGCGGTCAGGTACGCGACGACCAGGGTCTCCTTGCTGGGGAAGTGGCGGTAGAAGGTCGCCCGTGTCACCTGCGCTTCCTTGACGATGCGATCCACTCCCACGGAGTGGATGCCTTCCGAGTAGAAGATCCGGGTGGCCGTGCTGAGGAGCCGGTCCCGGGCTTCGGACGGGCGGCTCTCGGGTGCGTTGTGCGCCATGGCATCAGCCTACGCGGCGCATAGGTAGAACGTTCGGTCTTGACAGCGGGATGCGACCTTGCCAGTCTGGTGCACAGAACGTTCGTTCTCGTGCGGGGTGGCCGTAGGGCCGTGCTCGCGAGTGATCCGGGGCGGCGGTCCGCCGCGTTCCCCGTACCTCCGTCGAAAGGTTCGCCATGACCACCGTTGCCGCCCCGTCGGACCTCACGAACACGGCTTCCGCGCTGCGGCGGCTGTACTTCGTCCGCGCCGCGTTCGCCATCCTCTGGGCCCTCGTGATGTTCGCGACGGCCGACGGCATCAGCCCGTTCGTGGCCGCGCTGCTCGTGCTCTATCCGCTGTTCGACGTGGGCGCAGCCGTGGTGGACGCCAACGCTTCCCGTGCCACCCGTGCGCCGGTGCTGCTCTACGTCAACATGGCGGTCAGCCTCGCCGCGGCGGTGGGCGTGGGGATCGCCTCCGCGTCGGGGATTCCCGCGGTGCTGCGGGTGTGGGGGGCGTGGGCGGTCGTCGCGGGGCTGGTGCAGTTGGTCGTGGCCGTCCCGCGGCGCCGGATGGGCGGGCAGTGGCCGATGATCCTCAGCGGCGGCATCTCGGTCCTGGCCGGGGCGTCGTTCGTCGGGGCGGCGGGCGCCGAGGACCCCACGCTCACCAGCGCGATCGGCTACGCCGTTCCCGGCGGCATCTTCTTCCTCGTCTCGGCGCTGCGGCTGGGGCGCTCCGGCGGGGACGAGGACCGGAGCGGGCGGGGCGCGTCGTTGTGACGCCACGCTCTCGTGGGCCGGCCGCCCGTTCCCTCACCGGGGCCGGGCGGCCAGGCGAGGGCCAGCAGCGCCGCGTCGTCGGAGCTCTCGGCGCAGCTGTACTCCTGGGCGTCGTCGAGCAGCCAGGTGAGCAGGTGCTGCGGATCGACCGGTGGGGGATGGGCGCGCTGGTAGGCCGTCAGGCGGTCGGGGAGCGGGTAGAAGGTCCCGGCCGCGTTCCGGGTCTCCGCGATGCCGTCGGTGTACAGCAGGAGGGTGTCGCCGGGCCGCAGAAGCGTTCCGGCCGACTGCGGGCCGTCCGCGTCGGCGGGTGCGGTCGCGAGGGCGCTCAGCCCGAGGGGGAGGCCGGTGCCGGCCGGGAGCTCCCGGACCGTGCCGTCGTGCAGTACGAGTGCGGGCGGGTGGCCGCTGGAGTACGCCTCCGTGTGGCCGTCGGGTGCGATCTGGATCAGGAGAGCGGTGACGAACGCCTCGTCGTCGCGCAGGAAGCGGTTCAGGCCGGTGTCGAGGCGCCCGGCCAAGCGGCCCAGCGTGCCTTCCTCGTACGCCGCCTCGTGGAACGAGCCGAGGACCGCCGCGGCGGTGGACACGGCGTCGAGCCCCTTCCCGCGTACGTCCCCGATCAGCGCGCGGGCACCGAACTCGGTGTCCGCCACCGCGTAGAGATCGCCGCCGATACGCGCGTACTGGGCGGCGGCCAGATAGCTCGCGGCCGTACGGAAGTGGCCCAGCGTCTCGGGCGGTGGGCGCAGTACCGCCCGCTGGGCGGTCTCGGCGACGGACACCACCTTCCGCAGCCGCGCGGTCTCCCGTTCCACGTGGCGCACCACGAAGCAGCTCAGTGCGGCGATGACGCAGATCACGACGGTGGTGCCGATCGCGGAGCCGATCCGCTGCGGTTCGGCCGGCAGGAGCAGCCAGCGGATGCCCACCGCAGCCACCGCCGTACCGATGATCACCGGCGGCCCGAACCCGAACGAGATCACGGCGGGCACCGCCACCAGCACCGAGGCGATGTGCGAGGAGGGCGGGGTGCTCACTTGCAGGACCACGACGAGGACGCACAGGAGGAGGGCGGTGCCCAGCACCGCCGCCTTGGGGGCCCGGCCCTGGGCGGCCGGTTTCCCGTCCCGCCCGGCACGGAGGCTCCCCTCGCCGCGCATCCCGTGACTCCTCCCGTCCGTGTGCTCCCGTGACAGCCATTGTTGGGCAGCCCCGGGCATCCCGCTCGCGGACTCGCGCGGGCCGGTCGCGCGTCCGGCCCGGTCCTCACGCCTCGTTCAGATACGCCAGCACGGCCAGCACCCGGCGGTTGTTCGTGCCGTCGTCCGTGATGCCCAGCTTGGCGAACAGCGAGGTCGTGTACTTGCTGATCGCGCTTTCGCTGAGGAACAGGCGGGCCGCGACGGCCTGGTTGGAGAGGCCCTCGGCCATCAGGGCCAGGACCTCGTGCTCGCGCTCGGTGAGCACGTCGAGGCGGCGGTGCGACGAGCCGCTGGACAGGAGCTTCGCGATGACCGCCGGGTCCATGGCCGTGCCGCCCGCCGCGACCCGTTCCAGCGCGTCCATGAACTGGTCCGCGTCGAACACGCTCTCCTTCAGGAAGTAGCCGACGCCGCCCGACCCGTCGGCCAGCAGCTCGCGGGCGTACAGCTGCTCCACGTACTGGGACAGGATCAGCACCGGCAGCCCCGGCGTCTCGGCGCGGGCGGCGAGGGCCGCGCGCAGCCCCTCGTCCGTCTGCGTCGGCGGCATGCGCACGTCCACCACCGCCACGTCCGGGCGGAACCCGCGCAGGGCGGCCAGCGTCTCGGGCCCGGTCGTGGCCGTACCCACCACCTCGTGGCCGTACGCCTCGATGAGACGGACCATGCCGTCCCGCAGGAGATACAGGTCCTCGGCTACAACGATGCGCATGGCACCATGATCCTCGCCCGGGTCGGCCCGCCGGCCGGACTCGTGATCTCCAGGCTCCCGTCGAAGACCGCGAGGCGGCGCCGCAGCCCGGCGAGCCCGCCGCCGTCCCGGACGACCGCGCCACCGCGCCCGTCGTCCTCCGTCTCGACGACGAGACCCGTCTCATCCTGGGCGAGGGTGATCCGCAACCGCGTCGCACGGGCGTGCTTGACCGTGTTGGCCAGCAGCTCGGCGATGCCGAAGTAGACGGCCGACTCGACGGGCGCGTCCAGCCGTCGCGGCACGTCCGCGACGACCTCCGTTTCGAGCGGGCTGTCGAGGGCGAGAGCGCGTACGGCGTCGACCAGCCCCCGGTCGTTGAGCACGGGCGGATTGATCCCGTGCACCAGGTCGCGCAGCTCGGCCAGCGAGGCGGTGGCGCCCGCCCGCGCCTCGCGCATCAGAGCCCTGGCCCTGTCCGGGTCGGTCTCCATCAGCTTCTCCACCGTCGCCAGGGACATCCCGAGCGCGACGAGCCGGGCCTGCGCCCCGTCGTGCAGGTCCCGCTCGATCCGGCGGATCTCGGCGGCCTGGGCCACCGTCGCATCGGCCCGCTGCCCCGTGAGTTCGTCCACCCGGTCCGCGAGCGCCATCCTGGCGGACGGCCGCAGGAAACGGACCGCGACCGGGGTGACCGGCCGCCAGGCGTACGGGGCGGAGGCGACGGTCACGAGGAGGCCGAGGAGCCAGGCCGGCCGGCCCGTTCCCAGCCCGACGGCGGCCCACACCACCCCCGCGAGCGGCACGCACGCCACGATCCCCGCCGTGAACGGGGCGATCGCCGTGAACCGCAGGTCGCGCCAGTTGGCCGGGTCCTTCCAGCGCAGCCGCCACCGCTGGTCCATGAGGGCGTCCCGCCGGGTGTGGTGGTAGTCGAAGCCGTTCCACCAGTAGCCGGTGGCCATGCGCGTCACCGGCGGGGCGTTCCGGTAGCCGGACGGGATCTCGGTCCCGGACCAGCGGGCGACCAGCGCGCGGACCGCCCGGCACACCGGCCGCGCCAGGACGGCCGTGGCCACGCACACCAGTACCAGCGGTCCGACCCACGACCAGGGGTTCGACGCACCCCACCCGATGCCCCAGGCCACCGCGCCCGCCCACACGGCCGGGATCAGCAGCGTGACGGCGACGACGGCGCACGCCCGTACGAACCCGATCACCGCGCCGGCCGCCCACGACCCCCGCACTCTCATCCCCTGCCGCCTCTCCGCGTCCGTCCCGACGCCCCACTCTGCACCGCGCGGCGGGCGGGGAGGCGCCGCTCGGACGAGGAGTGGGTCTGGACCCACCCCCTTGTGCGCCCAGACGCATACCGTCCCGGAACGGCGCTTCGTAGCGTCGGCACCATGACCACGAAGACGAACCTTCGGCCCGAGGCCCTGAGGGCCCTCACGTCGGCACGCCGGAGCATCGCGCTCTGCGGCGCACTCACCGCCACCGCCCTCGGAGCGGTCGCCGTGGTGGCCGCCACCGGCCACACGGTGAACACCTTCATGGGGGTCCGCGCGGTCCTGCTGCCGGTGATCGCGTACGTGCTCCACCGCATCACGGCCTCCGCCGCCGGGGGTTCGCGCCGGGCCTTCGAGCGCGTGAGCACCGTCGCGGTGATCATGCCGATCGCCATCATCGGCGTCGACCTGATCCCGGGCGTCTGCCCGCCCTGGTACGCGGTCGTGCAGGCGCTGTGCGTGCTGCCGGTGATCCGCGTCGCGTTCCTCACCCGGGGGACGGCCCTGAAGACGGCGTTTCCGAAGGCGGGGTGAGGGGAACGGCGCGTCAGGCCGCGCCGTTCCCCCGCAGCGGCTTCGCGAAGCAGCGGCTGCTGTCGTACGTGCGGTAGTGGCCGAACTTGTCGCACGGGGCGTAGCCGCTGGAGAGGTACAGGGCGATGGCCTCCGGCTGGCGGTCGCCGGTCTCCAGGACCATGCGGGTGCGGCCGGCGGCGCGGGCGTCCGCCTCCAGGGCGGCCAGGATGCGGCGGGCGAGGCCCTGGCCGCGGCCCTCCGGTATGACGTACATCCGCTTCAGCTCGGCGTCGCCGTCCGAGTAGCCCTCGTCGTTGCACTCCTGGGAGCGCCAGCCGCCCGTGGCCACCGGCTGGTCCGACGCGTCGTACGCGATCAGGTACAGGCCGTGAGGCGGGTCGAACATCGTGGCGTCCAGCGGTGTGACATCGCCCCCATCGCCGTAGCGCTCGGCGTATTCGAGCTGCACGCGGTCGTTGAGTTTGACGGCATCGGGGTGGTCGAAGGCCCGGACGTGGATATTCATGCGAAGCATCGTACATGTATGCGACATCATTGACCGGTATCGTGCCGGAATGCTCACCGTGACCTCCGTGAATGTAAACGGTCTCCGCGCCGCGGCCAAGAAGGGCTTCGTCGAGTGGCTGGCGCAGACCGACGCCGACGTGATCTGCCTCCAGGAAGTGCGCGCCGAGCCCGAGCAGCTGCCCGTGGAGGTACGTGACCCCGAGGGCTGGCACACCGTCCACGCGCCGGCCGCCGCCAAGGGCCGGGCCGGGGTCTCCGTCTACTCGCGGCGCGCCCCCGAGCGGGTGCAGATCGGTTTCGGCGGTCACGGGCAGGCCGGGTGCGAGGAGTTCGACGCGAGCGGGCGGTACGTCGAGATCGACCTGCCCGGGGTCACGGTCGCGAGCCTCTACCTGCCCTCCGGCGAGGTCGGCACCGAGCGGCAGGACGAGAAGGAGCGCTTCATGGCCGCCTTCCTGCCCTACCTCGTCGGACTGAAGGCACGCGCCGCCGCCGAGGGCCGCGAGGTCGTCGTCTGCGGCGACTGGAACATCGCCCACCAGGAGGCCGACCTCAAGAACTGGCGCGCCAACCGCAAGAGCTCCGGCTTTCTGCCCGAGGAGCGCGCGTGGCTGACCCGGGTCTTCGAGGAGGGCGCGTACGTCGACGTCGTACGCGCCCAGCACCCGGACGTCGAGGGCCCGTACTCGTGGTGGTCGTACCGGGGGCGCGCGTTCGACAACGACACCGGCTGGCGCATCGACTACCAGGTCGCGACCCCGGGCCTCGCCGGTCGCGCGGTGAAGGCGTGGGTCGAGCGGGCGGCGAGCCACGGCGAGCGGTGGAGCGACCACGCGCCGGTGACCGTCGTCTACGACCTGTAGGGAGCGACTGCGGGCAGCCCGGGGCGAGGGGGTGGTGCCCCCTTTCGGAGGCTGGGGCGCGGTCGCGCTAGGTTGGCCCGGCGTCGGGCCACTCGCCGCGGCCTCCGGCGCGACGCCGCGGGGCCGGCGGCGTCGGGCCCGTGTTCCGGCCCGGCGGCGCCGATGGGCATGCCGTGCTTGCCGCACATCTACGGACGGGTGACAGCGCTTGGAATTCCAGCTCCTGGGCCCCGTCGGGGTGTCGCGCGACGGAGCCCAGATACCCCTCGGCTCCCCGAAGCAGCGATGCGTCCTCGCCGCGTTCCTGCTGGCCCCGGGGGTCGCGCTCTCCACCGAGCATCTGATCCAGTGCGTATGGGGCCACTCCCCGCCCCCCACCGCGCGCGGCACGCTCCAGAGCTACCTGACACGTCTGCGGGGCGCCCTGTCCGCGCAGGGCGACGGCACGGCGGCGATACAGCGCCGGGCCGGCGGCTACCTGCTCACCGCCTCCGCCGCCGACATCGACCTCCACCGCTTCCGGAGCCTGACCGCACGGGCCCGGGACGCCGACGGCGATGCCGAGGCGGGGCGCATTCTGGACGAGGCGCTCGGCCTGTGGCACGGGGACCCGCTCTCCGGCATCGCCGGCGACTGGGCCGAGAGCGTCCGCGCTCGCCTGGAGCAGGAACGGCTGGCCGCGCGGCTCGACCGTGTCGACCACCGTCTCGCCGCGGGCGGGTCGGCCGGTCTCACCGAGCAGGTGCGGGGCCTCGCCGCCGAACATCCGTGGGACGAGCGGATCGCCGCCCAGCTCATGACCGTGCTGTTCCGGTCCGGCAGGCAGGCGGAGGCGCTCGCGCACTACGACGCGTTCCGGCGGAGCCTGGCGCAGGAGTTCGGCGTCGACCCCGGCACCGCCCTGCGGCGCCTGCACGAGGCGATCCTGCGCGACGCCCCGGAGCTGGGCGGGCCACCTGCCCGGCACCGGAAGCCACCGGAGGCCGCACCGGACGGCGTACGGGGGGACTGGACCGTGCAGTGCCAACTCCCCTTCGCCGTGCCAGGGTTCGTGGGCCGGCACGGCGCGATACGGGAACTGGAGGCTCTGTTCACGGCGGCGGCGCAGGGGGAGACCACCGCACCCGTCGTCATCACCGGCACGCCCGGTGTCGGCAAGACGGCGCTGGCGGTGCGTCTCGGACACCGGCTGCGGGCGGCCTTCCCGGACGGGCAGTGGTACGTGCGGTTGCTGGGCGCGGGCGACCGCCCCCGTGATCCGTCCGAGGTGCTGGCGGCCCTGTTGCAGGCGTCCGGCCTGGACGCGGCCACCATCCCGGAGCCGCTGGAGGACCGGGCCGCGGTCTTCCGGGGCCGGCTCACCGGCCGGCGGGTGCTCATGGTGCTCGACGACGCGGCGGACGCCGAGCAGGTCAGGCCGTTGCTGCCCGGCACCGCGGGGGTGGCCGCGCTGGTGACCAGCCGTTTCGAGCTGCGCGGTCTCGGCGTCAGCCATGCCGCGCACGCCGTCCGGCTCCAGGTGCTGGACCCGGACGAGGCGCACACCCTGCTGTCCGGCGTGCTCGGCGAGGACCGGGTGGCCGCGGAGCCGGAGGCGTCCCGACGGCTGGCCGAGCAGTGCGCGCGGCTTCCGCTGGCCCTGCGGATCGCCGCCGCCAATCTCGCGGCCCGGCCGGGGCGGTCGCTGGAGTCCTACGCCACCGACCTGGACAGCGACGGGCGCCTGGCGAAACTGTCCATCGCCGGTGACCGCCGGGCCGCGGTCCGTACCGCCTTCGACCACTCCCTCGCGTTCCTGGACCCCTCCGCGGTCCGGCTGTTCGCCCTGCTCGGCCTGCACCCGGGGCCGGACTTCGGCGCGGAGGCCGCCGCGGCTCTGCTGGGGGCCGAGCCGGCCGTGACCGAGGAGCTCCTCGACGTACTGGCCGACGCGAGCCTGCTGCAGCGCAGCGCGGCCGACCGCTTCCTCTTCCACGACCTGCTGCGGCTGTACGCGGCGGAGCACGCCTCGGCGCAGCCCGGGCACGAGGAGGCGTGGCGGCGGCTGTGCGACTGGTATCTCGCCACCGCCGAGGCCGCTACCGCCTTCGAGTACACGGGCGTCGCACAACTGCCCCGGGAGCGCGCCGCCCCCGAACGGTTCACCGGCCGGGAGCAGGCCCTGGGGTGGCTCGACCAGGAACTCGCGAACCTGGTCGCCGTGGTCGGGGCAGCCGCCGCGAGGGGCCCGCGGCACATCGCCTGGCAGCTCGCCGACCAGCTGCGCATGTACGTGTACTACCGGCACCACCGGGTCGAATGGAAGGCGATGGCCACCGCCGGGCTGCGCGCCGCCGAGGCCGCGGGCGACCCCCTCGCGCGGGCGGCCATGCTCCAGAGCCTCGGTGTGCTGGGCCACCACACCGAGGACCGGGGAAGCAATCTGGACCACCTCCTCGGTGCCCTGGAGGGGTACCGGAGCGCCGGATTCGTCCCCGGTCAGGCGAGTGTCATGTCCAACCTGGCCGTCTACTACGGGCGTCGCGGGCGGATGCGTGAGGCGGGGGAGTGGCAGGAACGCGGCGTGGAACTGCTCCGCGGCCTCGACCGTCCGGTGCTTCTCGGCATCGCCCTCAACGTCGTGGCCCTGATCCACTCCTACCTCGGCGAGTCGGAGCAGGCCGTCGAGTGCGCGAGTGCGGCCATCGAGCTCTCCCTGAAGCACGGGCAGCCGATGGGGACCATCAGCCCGCTGGTCAACCGGGCCATAGCCCACCACGGCCGGGGAGACTACGAGGCGGCGCTGGCCGACGCGACCCGGGCGCTGCGGCTGTCCCAGGAGCACCGCAAGCGCCGCAACGAGGCGGACGCCCAGGAGATTCTCGCGCGCACCCACCGGGACGCCGGCCGCCTCGACCTGGCCCGCCCGCCGGCCGAGAAGGCGCTGGCGTACGCCCGTGAGACGGGGGACCCCAGCGCGCTGAGCGACTGCCTGATCAACCTCGGCGAAGTGTCGCGCCTCGGCGGAGAGTTGCCGCAGGCGGCGGCGTACCTGGAGGAGGCGCTGGAGATCACCAGCCGCTCGGGCTTCCGGCACCAGGAGGCGGACGCCCGTGCCGGCCTCGCCCGGGTGCGGTACGCGGAGGGGGACGCCGGGGCCGCCGCGGAGCTGGCGGAAGCCGCCCTGGCGGCCGCCGGGGAACTGGGTCTGCGACCGGTGGCGGACCGGGCCCGGACCGTCCTGGCGGCCGCCCGAGGGGCGAGGTGAAGCGCGGACCCCCGTGCCTCGCCTCACCCCGGCCCCTGCTTCAGCGCCTCATGAGAGGCGACGACGACGGCTCAGTGGTCGTTGTAGTACTCGGCGTAGTTGTCGCCGCCCTTGGCCGTGTACGTGATGCCCACGTAGTTGTTCTCGTGCAGGTTGTACACCCCGCCGTCGCTTGCCCGGTGCGACTTACAGGTGCCGTAGCCACTGCTGACGGTCATGGAGTACTCGCGGCCGGCGTAGCCGAGGTCGGTGACCACGGCGGTGGCGGACTTCCCGTCCTTCGCGCTGTCGCACACCGAGACGACGTCGCCGTACTCCTCGACGTACACGCGCACGCCGCTGCCGGTGGGGCTGTTGGGGTTGAAGATGTGGTCCCAGCCGCCGGCGGGGGCGGTCTGGGCGGAGGCGGTGGCGCCGCTCATCATGAGGGCGGTGGCGGCGAGCGCGGTCGCGCCGGCGAGTATCCGCCCGATACGAGGCTTCACAGGGTGGCTCCTTCTGCGAGAGGTACCGTGCGGCGCGGGCTGTGCCGTACGCCGCACGGAACGCGGTGGGGGGACGCCGGACGCGCCGGGCCGATCCCCGGGTTCCGGGGCCCCTCCGCTCTGATCGACTCGGGCGGCGCACGTACCTCGCCTCACGGGCTCTGGACACCGTGCGGCGTGTGGCCCGTCGGCCGCCCGCTTCCCGGAACACTGCCAGCGCCCTGCTGCAGAAATCTTGCAGAACACCTGCGGACCGGGCGCGCGGGCCCGTACCGGCCGGCTACGCCTCCTCCGGCTCCGGCTTCTCCCGCCGCAGCCGCCGGTCCAGCGCCATCGACAGTTCCGCGTCGATCACCGCCCGTGCCAGCGGACGCAGTTGGGGCGGTTCCGGGTCCGTCTCCGCGCCGTACTCCTGGAGCACCGACACGAACAGGTCCGCCAGCGCCTCCGCGTGCGCACGGACATGGCGGCCCGTCGAGAGCACCGTGGCGAGCGGCACCCCTTCCCGTACCAGCTCCGCCGAAACGTCCAGCAGGCGGCGGCTGATGTGGACGATCTCCTCGCCGTCCGTCCCCAGGTAGCCCAGCTCCATCGCCAGCGCCAGGTTCTCCGGCGTGGACTCGCCCTCGAAGTAGTCCGCCAGCTGCTCGGGCGTCAGGCGGACCGGGGTCTCCTCGGACGGTTCGCCCAGGCCCAGCACCTCCGCGACATCGCGTCCGCTCTCGAACGTACGGGCGAGATCGGCGATGCCGGTCAGGGTGTGGCCGCGCTCCAGGAGGCCCGTGATCGTGCGCAGCCGGGCCAGGTGGTGGTCGTCGTACCAGGCGATGCGGCCCTCCCGGCGGGGCGGCGAGATCAGGCCGCGCTCACGGTAGAAGCGCACGGTCCGCACGGGGATGCCGGCCTTCTCGGCCAGCTCCTCCATGCGGTACTCGCGGTGCTCGGGTCCCTCTGCCACCCCCGCACCCTATCCGTCTCCCCGGCGAGGAAAACGCGTTCGAGCCGCAAGTTGTACCGCGGGTAACTTTCCTCCGTCCGCCCCCTACCCATCGGTACTCCGCTGCTCTACCCTCCCAACCATGCCAGTGATTGCTGGCAGAGTCGTGTGACGTACCGCGGGAGGCGGCAGCATGGCCCAGCACGAGCATGTACGCGTGGCGGTGATCGGATCGGGATTCGGGGGCCTCGGCGCCGCGGTCCGGCTCCGCCGCGAAGGCATCACCGATTTCGTGATCCTGGAACGGGCCGGTTCCGTCGGCGGCACCTGGCGCGACAACAGCTACCCCGGCTGCGCCTGCGACGTACCGTCCCACCTCTACTCCTTCTCGTTCGCCCCCAACCCCGAGTGGCCGCGCACCTTCTCCGGGCAGGAGCACATCCGCGCCTACCTGGAGCACGTCGCCGACACCTTCGGGCTCCGCGCCCACCTGCGCCTCAACCACGAGGTGAAGCAGATGCGCTGGGACAACGACGAGCTGCACTGGGTCATCGACAGCGCCGACGGGAACACCGTCGTCGCGGACGTCGTCGTCTCCGCGACCGGCCCGCTCTCCGACCCGAAGATGCCCGACATCCCCGGGCTCGCCGACTTCCCCGGCAAGGTCTTCCACTCCGCCCGCTGGGACCACGACGCCGACCTCGCGGGCAAGCGCGTCGCGATGATCGGCACCGGCGCCTCCGCCATCCAGATCGTGCCCGCGATCCAGCCGAAGGTCGGGAAGCTGACGCTCTTCCAGCGCACCCCGCCCTGGGTCATGCCCCGCATGGACCGGAAGATCAGCGGCATCGAGCGCAAGCTGCACCGCGCCCTGCCCGCCACCGGCACCGCCCGCCGCGGACTCCTCTGGGGCATCCGGGAATTGCAGGTCAGCGCCTTCACCAAGCACCCCGACCAGCTCGGCCTGGTCGAGCGCATAGCGAAGTCCAACATGGCGCGCGCCATCAAGGACCCGGCCCTGCGCGCCAAGCTGACCCCCTCGTACCGCATCGGCTGCAAGCGCATCCTGCTGTCGAGCACGTACTACCCCGCCCTGGCCCAGCCCAATGTCGACGTCGTCGCCTCGGGCCTCGCCGAGGTCCGCGGTTCCACGGTCGTCGCGTCGGACGGTACGGAGGCCGAGGTCGACGCGATCATCTTCGGCACCGGCTTCCACGTCACCGACATGCCGATCGCCGAACGCGTCGTCGGCGCCGACGGGATCACGCTCACCGAGTCCTGGAAGGACGGCATGCAGGCGCTGCGCGGCGCCAGCGCGGCCGGCTTCCCCAACTGGATGACGATCATCGGCCCCAACACCGGGCTCGGGAACTCCTCGATGATCCTCATGATCGAGTCCCAGCTGAACTACATGGCCGACTACCTGCGCCAGCTGAACCTGCTCGGCGGCAAGGCGGCCCTCGACGCCCGCCCCTCCGCCGTGCACACCTGGAACCGCCGCGTCCAGGACCGCATGAAGCGCACCGTCTGGAACACCGGCGGCTGCAACAGCTGGTACCTGGACGCCAACGGCCGCAACACCACCGTCTGGCCCGGCACCACCTCCGAGTTCCGCAAGGCCACCCGGACCGTCGACATGGCCGAGTACCAGGTCCTGCGCCCGCCCCTGCCCGCCCAGCGCACGTCCGGCGACACCGTCTCCGAGGAGGCCGTCCGATGAGCCGCCCCCTGCCCGTCGCCGGCCGCCGCCCCGTCGCCGCCCGCGAACTCCTCGCCGTCTCCGCCGACGGCTCCCGGATACACGTCGAGATCCACGGCCAGGAGGGCGCGCCCGCCGTCGTCCTCTCCCACGGCTGGACCTGCAACACCAGCTTCTGGGACGCCCAGATACGCGACCTCGCCGTCGACCACCGCGTCATCGCCTACGACCAGCGCGGCCACGGCACCTCGCCCGCCGCCGCCCGCGACGGCTACACCACCGACGCCCTCGCCGACGACCTCGAAGCCGTCCTCGCCGCGACCCTCGCCCCGGGCGAGAAGGCCGTCCTCGCCGGGCACTCCATGGGCGGCATGACCATCATGTCCGCCTCCCGCCGTCCCAAGCTGCGCGAGCACGCCGTCGCCGTCCTGCTGTGCAGCACCGGCAGCTCCCGGCTCCTCGCCGAGTCGCTGGTCGTGCCGATGCGCGCCGGAGCCGTACGCACCCGCCTCACCCGCGCCATCCTCGGCGCGCGCGCCCCCCTCGGACCGGTCACACCGGTCTCCCGGCGGATACTGAAGTACGGGACGATGGGCGCCGGTTCGGCCCCGGACCGGGTCGACACCTGCGCCCGCATCGTGCACGCCTGCCCCCGCATACCCCGGGTCGCCTGGGGGAACGTCCTCGCGGAACTCGATCTCGACGAGGGCGTACGGGAGTTGCGCGTGCCCACCGCGATCATCGCGGGTACGGAGGACCGGCTCACCCCGCCCGTCCACGCCCGCGCCCTCGCGGCGGCCCTGCCCGACTGCCTCGGCCTCACCGAGCTGACGGGCATGGGGCACATGACGCCCGTGGAGGCGCCGGAGACCGTCACGGCGAAGATACGGGAACTGGTGACCGCCTACCTTCCCGCCGGACCGGACCGGGACGCGCGGGGTACTACAGACATCGAGGGCAAGGAGGAGGTCGCGTGAGCGGCACGGGAAATCTCGAAGGACAGGTCGTCGTCGTCACCGGCGCGGCACGCGGCGTCGGCGAACTCCTCGCCCGCAAGCTCTCCGCCCGGGGCGCGATCCTCGCCCTCGTCGGCCTCGAACCCGACGAGCTGAAGAAGGTCTCCGCCCGCCTCCACGGCGAGAGCGACCACTGGCACGCCGACGTCACCGACCACGAGGCCATGGCCCGCGTCGCCCAGGAGGTCAAGGCCCGCTTCGGCAAGATCGACATCGTCGTCGCCAACGCGGGCGTCGCCACCGGCGGCCCCCTCGTCGACTCCGACCCGGTCGCCTGGCGCCGGGTCATCGAGGTCAACCTCATCGGCGGCGCGGTCACCGCTCGCGCCTTCCTGCCCGTCCTCATGGAGAGCCGGGGCTACTTCCTCCAGATCGCGTCCCTCGCCGCGATGACCCCGGCCCCCATGATGAGCGCCTACTGTGCCTCCAAGTCGGGCGTCGAGGCGTTCGCGCACAGCCTGCGCGCCGAAGTCGGCTACAAGGGCGTGAAGGTCGGCGTCGGCTACCTCTCCTGGACCGACACCGACATGGTGCGCGGCGCCGACGAGGACGACGTCATGCGGGACCTGCGCAAGCGCCTCCCGTGGCCGACCAACCGCACGTACCCCCTCGGCCCCGCCGTCGACCGCATCGTCGCCGGCATCGAGCGCCGCTCCGCCCACGTCTACGCCCAGTGGTGGCTGCGCGGCATGCAGTCCGTACGCGGCTACCTGCCCACCCTCATCGGCGTCGTCGGCCAGCGCGAAATGCGCCGCTTCGGCCCCCGCATGGAGGGCGTGAGCAAGGGCCTCGTCGGCGCGGGAGGCGCCGCCGACCAGCAGGAACGCGCCACGCGTACACAGCGTGAGTGATCGACATGCGGAGCGTGGCGGCCCGTGTGAATCTGGTCGAGGCCCCACCGGGGCCACACCCCCACGCACCACATAGGAGTGAACAGCATGGGCATCGCCGACCAGTTCAAGGACAAGGCCAAGGACCTCGCGGGCCAGGCGCAGGACCAGGCGCAGGACCGCCGGCGCCAGGGCCAGGGCCAGGGCCGCGCCAAGGACGCGACCCAGCAGGGCCGCGACCGCGCGAAGGGCGCCGCCCAGCGCGCCCAGGACGAGGCGAGCGAGCGCTTCGACCAGTAACGGTCGTGCGGTGACGCCGAGGGGCGCGCCCGGATTCCTTCCGGGCGCGCCCCTTCTGCTGCTTGAGGGGCCGACCTCGCTACGGCCTCAGGTCACCCTGTGAACCCCTCCCGGGTCACCCCGCTTTGCCCTCGTGGGCCTGGAACCCTGCTCCGCCGGCCGTGTATCCCTGAAGAGTCGCCATTCTCAGTTGCTGCGGAGCGGGCCTTGACCGATCACGAGAACCTGATGAAGTCCACCGGCCCCCGCCGGGCACCGGCCGCGCAGCAGAGGGGCGCGCCGCAGGCGCAGCATGAAGGGCTGTGGGCCCTCCAGGCCGAACACGGGAACGCCGCCATCGTCCAGATGCTCCGAGAGGCCGGCCACCCTTGGGTCCAGCCCTCGCCCGAGCGCCACCAGCACGGTCCCGGCTGCGGCCACCGGACCGATGGGCAGGCCGGAACCACGGATGCGGCGCCCGTGCAACGGTCCACCGTTCACGAGGTGCTCCGGTCCCCCGGCAGGGCCATGGACGACGCGACCCGCACCGACATGGAGGCCCGGCTGGGCGCGGACTTCTCGGACGTGCGCATCCACGACGGCTCCGCGGCCGCGGCCTCGGCGGCCGAGGTCGGTGCCCGCGCCTACACGTCCGGCAACCATGTCGTCATCGGCGCCGGCGGCACCGACCGGCACACCCTCGCCCACGAGTTGACCCACGTCATCCAGCAACGCCAGGGGCCCGTCGCCGGCACCGACAACGGCTCCGGGCTCAAGGTCTCCGACCCGGCGGACCGCTTCGAGCGCGAGGCGGAGGCCAACGCGAAGCGCGCCCTCGCCGCGACGCCTCCGGGCCACGCCCCCGGAACGACGCCGACGACGTCCGGGCCGGACGCGTCCCCGGTTCACGGCCAACCCCACCTGCAACGCACCAGGACGAAGGATGTGCCGGCCGCGGCGACCAAGCGGGCCATGGGCAAGATGACGTCGGACTGGACGCAGATGCCCTACGCCGGCGGGAAATGGCCCGACACCGTCGAGAACAGCCCCAGGCGCCGCATGGACACCGATGAGCAGGCTCTGCGCCATGTGGCGCGGCAGTTCTTCAACAGCGGAAAGGCCTACATCGCGGAGGACGGGAACCAGGAGACCCAGGTCATGCACGTCGGCGGCGGGATTCTGGTCGCCTGCAACGACAACGGCACAGCTGCCGAGATCCTGAAGACCCTCCAGACGCGAACGCTCGCCGATGTCATGCGGGACTCGCACGGGGCGGGAAACGACGCAAGGGCCCAGAGGTCGGCGGACTACATGACCAACCTCGGTGAGGGGAGCGGCAAGGAAGGCGCGGTCAACACCTTCATGACCACCGCCATGGCCCTGCAGGACGGCGTGTTGACAGCACAGACGGCGACGGAGGCCGCGGCAACGATCGGGGGCGGGCACATGGACGGGAAGATCGTCTTCATCCATTCCGGCTTCGAGGAACTCCACGCGGAGCAGAAGCTGGTGCTGGCCCTCCTTCAGGCCGGCTCGACCGGAGCGGCGACGATCGTCGGCAAGAAGAGGCCGTGCACCTCGTGCTTCCTCTCCTTGTCGATCGCGAAACACAAGAAGCTCCCCCAGCTGACCTTCCAGACGAAACCCGGCGGCTACTGGGCGACCGCCAACGCCGGACTCACGAAGATCGCCAACGCGGCAGGTGTAAAGGACGAGAAGGAGCTCGACGAGCTGATCCAGCAGTACAAGCCGGCGACCGTCCACCGCACCGGCCCGGACGGGAGTCAGCAGTACGGATCGGACTCCGAGGAGTCCGAGAAGTCCGACGTCGAGATGACCGGGTAGGGGCCTCGGCCCTGCTCACGCGGCGGTCAGGCGGCGTGCCAGCGCTGGTTGTCGCGGCCGTTGCACTCCCAGAGCACGATCTGGGAACCGCTCGCCCCTCCGAAGAGATCCAGGCACTTGCCGGTGGACGCGGACCGCAGCTCCTTGCCGGAAAGGCCGATGCGCTGAGCGGAGGACCGGTCGCAGCCGGCCAGGACGACCGGAGTGCGGTCCTCGGTCCCGGTGACGGCCGCGCAGAGCCCGCCCTGCCGCAGACTGCCGTCCGCACCCGCACTCCAGGACTGGGCGGACGAACCGTCGCAGGGGGACGCCAGCAGCTGTGCCCCGGACCCCGCGCCGGTCAGGCACTTGCCCGACGCCTCGACGGACAGCGGGAACGCGCGCACCTCGGCCGAGTCGGAGTCCTTGGCGCCGCCCGGCTTGGTGGCGCTGTCCGTACCCGCGCCGCTCCCCTGCGACGACGGGCGGGACCCCGCCCCCGACGCGGTGCTCCTGCCCGGACCGGGTGTATTCCGCTGCGACGGGGAGGCGGTGGCGGACGGGGTCACGGAGCCGGACGCCGTCGGGTCTGCCGCCGAACCCTCGGGCAGCGGCGACCGGCCCCCGCCTCCGACCCGTACGGGCCCTTCGGCCGGCGCGTCGGCCCGGCGGCCGGAGCCCTCGTCACCCCCGCCGGCCGTGACGGCCACGCCCGCGACGACGGCGACGGCCACCACACCGACGACCGCCGCCAGGACGCGCGCCCGTCGCGGGAACGCCCGGCGACGCGGGGGAGTGGCCGGGGATATGCCGTGGACCGGCGCCTCGGTGTTCCCGGCGTTCCCGGCGCCCTCTGCGGTCCCGGCTTCCTCGGCCCGCTGCGCCGCTATGGCCCGAGCCAGCGCGGCACGGGCGGAATCGAGCTTCGACGCGTCGTTGCTCCGCAGTGGCTCGGCGGGCCGTGAGCCGGCCGGTCTGTTGACGTTTCGCTTCGGCAGCTCTGGCATTCGGTGGTGCTCCTAGCATGTGCGATCGAGCCTCGAGGAACGCTCGGGGACGAAGGGGGCGACCCATGGCGCCTGCCGCCCCCAAGAGGGGTGCGGTGGGTCAATCCCCATCCAATCGCCGCATGACCTGATAAAGAAAGGCGAACACGCCGAGCGTGGAGCGAAGTTGGCGGCGCGGTTCGCGAGGGGGTGCGGCTCCACGCCGAAGGGGCGCGTCCCGGATGTCTCCGGGACGCGCCCCTTCGCGTAGGTACGGGCTCCGCCTCAGGCGGCCTTGACGGACTCGATGAACGGCGCCCAGGCGGCGGCGTTGACGACGAGCGCGGGGCCGTCGGGGCGCTTGGAGTCGCGGACGGGGACGAGTCCGGCGTGGCCGTCGGCGACTTCGAGGCAGTTCCCGCCGCTGGTGTTGCTGTAGCTGCTCTTACGCCAGATCGCGGCGGTCAAGTCGTGGTGGATGGACGCCATTTCGGTATTCCTCTGCCGCAGCCTCGATCATGGCCAGGGACGCCTCCAGCGGCGAGGCGACGGCCCTCAGGAGATCGTACGATCTCCTGTACTGCTTCACGAGGCCCGGATCGTCGACGGTCTGGCCGTGGTGCTGGCCCTCCATGTAGACGAGCGGTGGAGCGTCCGCGAAGTCGAGCACCATGATGCTGCTTTGCATGAGCGGATGCGCACCGGTTTTCCACGGGATGATCTGTACAAAGATCCGGCCACGCTTGATGAGGGCGGCGATGTGGTCGAGCTGTTCGGCCATCTGCTCCGGCGGCAGAATGGCGTTCCACAGCAAGGCCTCGGGCAGGATCACCCAGTACTCGGGGGAGAGCTGGCTGTCCTCGAAGATCTGTGCCCGTGCCAGCCGCGCCTTGACCTTCTCGTCGGTCTCCTCCGGAAGTTCTTGCAAGCGTTCGCCGCGAAACAGCGCGCGGATGTACGCCTCCGTCTGGAGCAGCCCAGGAACGAGGGTGGGCGACCATTCCTCAATCGTCAGCGCCTGCTTCTCCGCCTCCAACACGCGCGCGAAGTACTCCGCGTGCCCCCTGCGTCGGGCCTCCTGCACGTCTCTACAACGCCGAACGAAGAAGTCCGTCCCCAGCTTGTGGTCCACGTGCGCCGCGAGGTCCGGCGGCATGCTGCGGCCGCCGTGCTCGATCGCGCTGAGCAGGGCGATCCCGTAGTAGCTGCCCTCCGCCAGCTTTTCCAGGGTCAGGCCCGCCGCCTCTCTTCGGTACCGCAGCTCCTTCCCGTAGAACTGCGGCACCCCCGCCGAACCGTCGATCTCCTTGGCCACCGCCGACCGCCTTTCACACCTCGCTCTGTGGAGCGGAATCGCCTTCCACCGTAGGGCTCCGTGCGGCAGCGTGTGAGGTGTTCGTCACAGCAAGCAACCGAAAGGTGGACGGCCCTCATGGACCACGGCCCGCACGACATCGGCCCGGAGATCGACGCATTGCGCGCGGCGCTCAAGGCCAACGGCATCACGCTGCCGTCATTGGGAGTTGACCCGCTGACGCTCGCGTGGACGAGCCGGCAGCCGCTCGTCGCGCTGGGTAACTGCAACACGGAGACGGCGCGTCAGCTGGCCGAGGTGCTGCAGAGGGCGGCCGGGGGATGAACGGGCTGCCCCTGACATGGGAGTTCCCTAAGAATGGTTGGCGGTCCGGGGGGACCGGGTGTGGCTGATGGGTGTTTGCCGCTTGTGGCTCGCGAGGAATGGCCGCCCGGTCCTCCGGG
>NZ_JBHUXS010000015.1:0-209358 GCF_042669245.1 Streptomyces sp. NPDC057249
GGCCCGGTCCCTTCCGGATGACGGAAGGGACCGGGCCCGCGGTCGTTTCGTTACGGGGCGCTCAGACCTGGGACAGGGCCTCGGCGGGGGAGGGGGCCGGAGTCCGCTCGGCGAGCGGGATCACCGGCAGCAGGGTCTCCTCGCCCAGGAACACCTTGCGCACCACGCGCTCGGCGGCCCGCCCGTCGTCGTAGTCGCAGTACCGCTCCCGGAACGCCGTGCGCAGCGCCGCCGCCTTCTCGTCGCACCACTCCTTCGAGCCCAGGATCTCGGTCAGCCGCTCCTGGGTCGTCGCGACGGCGCCCGGGGGCTCGGCCATCAGGTCGAAGTAGGTGCCCCGCACCACCCGGTAGGTGTCCCAGTCGTCCGCGTGGATGACGATGGGCCGGTCCAGGTTGGCGTAGTCGAACATCGCCGAGGAGTAGTCGGTGATCAGGGCGTCGGCCGCGAGGTAGAGCTGTTCGACGTCGCCGTGGGCGGAGACGTCGATGATCCGGCCGCCGGCCTGGAGCTCGGCCGTCCGGCCGGCGGGCTTGTAGAAGTAGTGCCCGCGCACCAGCAGGGTGACGTCCGGGCCCAGGTCCTCGGCCAGCTTCGCCAGGTCGAGCCGGGGCGTGAACGACTTCTCGTACTCGCGGTGGGTCGGCATGTACAGGAAGGCGGTCGTGCCGTCCGCGAGGCCCAGCTCCCGCCGGGCCGCCACGACGTCCGCCGCGGTGGCGTTGACCAGCACGTCGTTGCGCGGGTAGCCGGTCTCCAGCGTCTTGTACCGGCAGGGGTAGACCCGCTCCCAGACGGTGGTCGAGAACCGGTTGGACGACAGGCTGAAGTCCCAGCGGTCGCACCGGCGGAGCAGCTTCTCCATGTCCATGTTGGTGGACGCCGGGTACTGCGCCTGGTCGAGACCCATCGTCTTCAGCGGGGTGCCGTGGTGGGTCTGGAGGTGGATCTGCCCCTCGCGCTTGACGATGGTGTCGCCGAAGTTGACGTTGTTCGTCAGGTACTTGGCGCGGGCCATGACCGCCCAGTACTCGCGTGAGCCGACGATGACCTTCTCGACGCCCTCGGGCACCCGGTCGCGGTGCTCGGCACGCACCGCCCAGACCCGGCGCACCTGCGGCGCCAGCCGGCCCAGCTCGGCCTCGATGGCCGCCGGGTTGCAGGAGTGGCCCCGGCCCCAGTACGCGGAGAAGACGGCCAGGTTCTCGTCCACCGGCAGCCGCAGCTGCGACCGGTAGAACACGCCGAGGGCCGCCCGCTTGGCCCGGCCGATACGGGCCTGCCCGCCCAGACGCGCGCGGTGGCGGACGTTGTTGGCGCGGGTCAGGCCGAAGAACGCGGAGTACGAGTCGAGGCCGAGCAGCGCGTACTTGTAACCGCGCCCGCCGGCCGGCCGCTCGAAGCCCTCCGGCAGCCGTGCGCGGTAGTCCTTCGCGGCCCGGTGGAAGAACTCGGCCCGCGCGTTGCGCGGCAGCCGGCCCGGCTTCTCCAGCACGGTCAGGAAGTGGTCGACCATCTTCCGGAACAGCGCCGGCCGCCAGGAGGCCAGGTCCGGCCGCTCGTCCAGGAACGCGAACACCCGGTCGTACTGGTCGAAGACGTCGAAGTGCTTCCGGCTGACCGTGCGCAGGATGTTGCCGCCCTCACGCCGCTGCCGGTACATCACGCAGGAGCGGTCGAGCACCGCGATGCGCTCCGCCGCGATGAGCGAGCTGTACGTCCATGGGGCGTCCTCGTAATAGCCGGGCGGGAACTGGAACCCGTGCCGGGTGACGAAGTCGCGGCGGTACGCCTTGTTCCACACGATCTGGAGCAGGTCCAGGAGCTGCGGGCGTTCGGCGAGCGAGAAGACGGCCGGGCCGTCCTCGGTCATCAGGTCGGAGCGCTTGTTGCGCAGCAGCCGCCCGTCCCAGTAGGTCCGGGTGTAGTCGTAGACCAGGATGTCCGGGTCGCCGGTCGCGTCGAGCCGGGCCGCTATGGCCGACAGCGAGCCCGGTGCCAGGGTGTCGTCGCTGTCCAGGAAGAGGACGTAGTCACCGGTGGCCTCTTCGAGACCCGCGTTGCGCGCCCGGCCCAGGCCGACGTTCTCCGTGAGGTGCAGCACACGCAGCCGCTCGTCGCGGGCCGCGTAGGTGTCGAGGATCGCGCCGGAACCGTCCGGGGAGCAGTCGTCGACGCCGATGACCTCGAAGTCGGCGAAGTCCTGCCCGAGCACGGAGTCCAGACACTCTCCGATGTACCCCTGCACGTTGTACGCAGGCACGATGAGTGTCAGTCGAGGCATCGTCCACCAGTTCCAGAGGGCTGTCCGCAAGGGCTTTACGAGGGGGCGCGGTCGGACCGTGCGACAGTGGTCGGCGTCCGGCACCCGGACAGCGTAATTGATCGCCCCAACCGCCTCCGGAGGGTGCCGGGGGCCTTCCGCGTAGGGTGGAACGCCGACGGGGCGCAGCAGCTGACAGGAGACGCACGAACATGACCTGGATGGTTACGGGTGGGGCGGGATTCATCGGTGCGCACGTGGTGCGCGCGATGGTCGCCGGTGGTCAGCGGGTGGTCGTGTTCGACGACCTGTCGACCGGAAGCGCCGACAAGGTGCCCGCCGGCGTTCCGCTGGTGACCGGCACGGTCCTCGACCGCGAGGCCCTGGACGCGGCGATCCGCGAGCACGGCGTGACCGGTGTGGTGCACGTCGCGGGCAAGAAGCAGGTCGGCGAATCCGTCGAGCGGCCCCTGTACTACTACAAGGAGAACGTCACCGGCCTGGAGGTCCTGCTGGAGAGCATGGCCGACGCGGGCGTCGACCGGCTGGTGTTCTCCTCGTCGGCCGCGGTCTACGGCATGCCCGACGTCGACCTCGTCACCGAGACGACGCCGTGCGCGCCGATGAGCCCGTACGGCGAGACCAAGCTGGTCGGCGAGTGGCTGATCCACGCCGCCGCCAGGGCACACGGGCTGCGCGCCGCCTCGATGCGCTACTTCAACGTGGCGGGCGCCGCCTCGCCGGAGCTGGCCGACGAGGGCGTCTTCAACCTCGTCCCGATGGTCTTCGAGCGCCTGGAGGCCGGCGAGGCCCCGCGCATCTTCGGTGACGACTACGACACGCCCGACGGCACCTGCATCCGCGACTACATCCACGTCGAGGACATCGCCTCCGCCCACCTCGCCGCCGCCCGCCGGCTGGAGGATGCCGAGCCCGGCACGGACCTCACGCTGAACATCGGCCGCGGCGAGGGCAGCTCGGTGCGCGAGATGGTCGACCGCATCCTCAAGGTCACGGGCAACGAGGACGCCACCGCCGAGGTCTCGGCCCGCCGCCCCGGCGACCCGGCCCGCGTGGTCGCCTCCGCCGAGCGCATCAGCCAGGAGCTGGGCTGGTCGGCGCGGTACGGCGTGGACGAGATGATCGAGTCCGCCTGGCAGGGCTGGCGCCTGCGCCACCCGTAAGCACGGCCGCACGAAGGGCCCGGCGCCGCTCCACGGGGCGGCGCCGGGCCCTTCGCGTACCGCGGGGCGGTCCGGGTCGCGGGATGTCGTCGCTTTTCCTCCGGATGGGGCGGCAATGGGCGGGCAAGAGCCGTTTTGTTCACTGAAGTGCGGCAGAATCTCAGTAAGGTCCCCTAGGTAGCGGCCCTGCGGCCGCCGTCACATCTCATCGTGGGGGCAGGAACTGTGAAGGCTCTCGTACTCTCCGGTGGGGCCGGCACCCGGCTGCGCCCCATCACCCATACCTCGGCGAAACAGCTGGTGCCGGTGGCGAACAAGCCGGTGCTGTTCTACGGCCTGGAGGCCATCGCGGAGGCCGGCATCACCGAGGTCGGCATCATCGTGGGCGACACCGAGGAGGAGATCCGCGCGGCGGTCGGCGACGGTTCGCGCTTCGGCATCGACGTCACCTACATCCGGCAGGCCGAACCCCTCGGCCTCGCCCACGCGGTCCTGGTCGCCCAGCGCTTCCTGGGGGACGACGACTTCGTGATGTACCTGGGGGACAACTTCATCGTCGGGGGGATCGCGGACCTGGTCGAGGAGTTCCGCGCGGACCGGCCCGACGCGCAGATCCTGCTGACCCGGGTGCCCGACCCGACCTCGTTCGGCGTCGCGGAGCTGGACGGGGACGGCAGGGTGGTGGCCCTGGAGGAGAAGCCGGAGCACCCCAAGAGCGACCTCGCGCTCGTCGGCGTCTACCTCTTCACCCCGGCCGTCCACGAGGCCGTCCGCTCGATCCGTCCCTCCTGGCGCGGCGAGCTGGAGATCACCCACGCCATCCAGTGGCTCATCGACCGGGAACGCGATGTGCGCTCCACCATCATCCGCGGCTACTGGAAGGACACCGGCAACGTCACCGACATGCTGGAGGTCAACCGGACCGTGCTGGAGGGCATCGAGCCGTGCACCGACGGCGCGTACGTCGACGGCGAGAGCGAGATCATCGGCCGGGTGCTGATCGAACCGGGCGCCCGGGTCACCCGCAGCCGGATCGTCGGCCCCGCCGTCATCGGGACCGGGTCGGTGATCAGCGACGCCTACGTCGGCCCGTTCACCTCGGTCGCCCAGAACTGCCGCATCGAGGACAGCGAGATCGAGTACTCCATCGTCCTCGGGGGCGCCTCCATCGACGGGGTGCGGCGCGTGGAGGCGTCGCTGATCGGCCACGACGTCGAGGTGACGCCCGCGCCCCGCAGCCCGTCCGCCCACCGACTCGTCCTCGGCGACCACAGCAAGGTGCAGATCTCCTCATGACCGGTACGCGCATCCTCGTCACCGGAGGCGCCGGCTTCATCGGCTCCCACTACGTCCGGACGCTGCTCGGCCCGGACGGCCCCGGCGACGTCTCCGTCACCGTGCTCGACGCCCTCACCTACGCGGGCAACCCGGCCAACCTGGACGAGGTCCGGGGCCGTCCGGGCTTCGCCTTCGTGCACGGCGACATCTGCGACGCGGAGCTGGTGGGGCGGCTCATGGCCGGGCACGACCAGGTGGTGCACTTCGCCGCCGAGTCCCACGTGGACCGCTCCATCGACGGCGGCGCCGCCTTCGTCCGTACGAACGTGGTGGGCACCCACACCCTGGTGCACGCCGCACACGAGGCGGGCGTCCGCACCTTCGTCCACGTCTCCACCGACGAGGTCTACGGCTCCATCGACGAGGGCTCCTGGACCGAGGACGAACCCCTCGCGCCCAACTCCCCGTACTCCGCGTCCAAGGCGTCGAGCGACCTCATCGCCCTGGCGTACCACCGCACCCACGGCCTCGACGTGCGCGTCACCCGCTGCTCCAACAACTACGGGCACCACCACTTCCCCGAGAAGGTCGTCCCGCTCTTCGTCACCAACCTCCTGGAGGGCCGGCCCGTCCCGCTCTACGGCGACGGCGCCCATGTCCGCGACTGGCTGCACATCGACGACCACGTCCAGGGCATCGAACTCGTCCGCACCAAGGGCCGTCCCGGCGAGGTCTACAACATCGGCGGCGGCACCGAACTCTCCAACAAGGAGCTCACCCGGCTGCTCCTGGCGGCGTGCGACGCCGACTGGGACACCGATGTGATCCACGTCGAGGACCGCAAGGGCCACGACCGGCGGTACTCCGTCGACTGCACCAAGATCCGCGAGGAGTTGGGTTACGCGCCGCGCAAGGACTTCGCGGCCGGCCTCGCCGAGACCGTCCGCTGGTACCGCGAGAACCGCTCCTGGTGGGAACCGCTCAAGGAGAGGGCCGCCCTGTGAGGCCCCGCTGGCTGGTCACCGGGGCCGGGGGCATGCTCGGCCGGGACCTGACGGCCACGCTGACCCGTGAGGGCGGCACCGTCGTCGCGGCGGACCGCGCGGCCCTCGACATCGCCGACCCGGCGCAGGTCCGCGCCGTGTTCGACACCCACCGGCCCGCCGTCGTCGTGAACTGCGCCGCCTGGACCGCCGTGGACGACGCGGAGAGCCGGGAGGCCGAGGCGCTGCGCGTCAACGGCACCGGACCCGCCGTCCTCGCCGACGCCTGCCGCGCCCACGGCAGCGTCCTGCTGCACGTCTCCACCGACTACGTGTTCGCGGGCGACGCGGACCGGCCGTACCCGGAGGACGCCCCGACCGCCCCCCGCAGCGCGTACGGCCGCACCAAACTGGCCGGGGAGCGCGCGGTCCTGGAGACCCTGCCGGACACGGGCCACGTGGTGCGGACGGCCTGGCTCTACGGCGCGGGCGGCGCCAACTTCGTCCGTACGATGATCAGGCTGGAGTCCGTCAAGGACACCCTCGACGTGGTGGACGACCAGCGCGGACAGCCCACCTGGACCGTCGATCTCGCCTCCCGGCTGGTCCTGCTGGGCCGCGCCGCGCTCGACGGCACCGCTCCGGCCGGCGTCTACCACGGCACCAGCGGGGGCGCGACGACCTGGTACGGGCTGGCCCGCGAGGTCTTCCGGCTGCTGGGCGCCGACCCGGACCGGGTCCGCCCGGTCGGCAGCGCCGCCTTCGCCAGGCCCGCGCTCCGGCCCGCGTACAGCGTCCTCGCGCACGACCGCTTCCGGGCCGCCGGCATCGACCCGGTCCGCGACTGGCGCGCGGCGCTGCACGCGGCCTTCCCCGCGCTCCTCGCCGCCGAACGCCCCGGTCAGCGCCCGGCCGGGCTGAACGACGGCTCACCGGCCCGGACCCCCGGCACCGCCGGACCCTCCGCGCGCAGCCGCGCGTAGTACGCCTCGCACGCCGCGTACGAGGGCAGCAGCCCGCGCTCCTCGGCCTCGGCGAGCGTCGGGGCCGAGGCGTCCTTCGGCGAGAGCAGCGGCGCGATGTCCGCGGGCCACTCGATGCCCAGGTCCGGGTCGAGCGGGTCGACGCCGTGCTCCCGCTCCGGCGCGTACCCCTCGGAGCAGAGGTACAGCACGCACGCGTCGTCGGTCAGCGCCATGAACCCGTGCCCGAGCCCCTCCGCGAGGTAGACCGCCCGGTGGTCGGTGTCGTCCAGCCGGACCGCCTCCCACCGCCGGTAGGCGGGCGAGCCGGTGCGGAGGTCCACGATCACGTCCAGCACCGCGCCCCGCACGCACTTCACGTACTTAGCCTGGCCCGGCGGCACGTCCGCGAAGTGGATGCCGCGCAGCGTGCCCCGGCGTGAGCTGGAGAAGTTGGCCTGCGCCAGCCCCAGCGTGTGCCCGGCCGCCGCGCCCAGGTCCGCGGCCCTGAACCACTCGTGGAAGCTGCCGCGGCCGTCCGGGAAGACCGTGGGCTCGTGCACCCAGGCCCCGGGAACGGAGAGCCGACGCATGCGATCACATCCTGTTCGCAGTCCGCGGGGCCTCTGCGGCCCCGGTGTCCCTGCTCAACGAGTCCGGGGACCGAACAGACACGGAACGGGACATAAGGCGACGAAAAGGTTTCCACGGTGCGGAACGCGAAGGCGCCGGATTCCGCTCTCGCGTAGATTGCGGGGTCCAGCGAGCGAATGCGGGGGACCGGGTGTCAGGGGCAAGGCAGGGCGTGACGGAAGCCCGCAGGATCGTGGTCAAGGTCGGTTCCTCCTCCCTCACCACCGCCGCCGGCGGCCTGGACGCCGACCGCGTCGACGCCCTGGTCGACGTACTGGCCAAGGTCCGCGACGGCGGCGAACGCGAGGTCGTCCTCGTCTCCTCCGGTGCCATCGCGGCCGGACTCGCCCCGCTCGGACTGCACCGCAGGCCCAAGGACCTGGCCCGCCAGCAGGCCGCCGCCAGCGTCGGCCAGGGGCTGCTCGTCGCCCGCTACACCGCCTCCTTCGCCCGCTACGGCATCCGCGTCGGCCAGGTCCTGCTCACCAGCAACGACACCAGCCGCCGCGCCCACTACCGCAACGCCTACCGCACCCTGGACCAGCTCCTCGACATGGGCGCGCTGCCCGTCGTCAACGAGAACGACACCGTCGCCACGGACGAGATCCGGTTCGGCGACAACGACCGGCTCGCCGCCCTCGTCGCCCACCTGGTCCGCGCCGACCTGCTGGTCCTCCTCTCCGACGTGGACGGCCTCTACGACGGCGACCCGAGCATCCCCGGCACCACCCGCATCGCCGAGGTCACCGGTCCCGCCGACCTGGCCGGGGTCAGCATCGGCAGCGCGGGCAAGGCGGGCGTCGGCACCGGCGGCATGGTCACCAAGGTCGAGGCCGCCCGGATCGCCACCGCCGCCGGCATCCCCGTCGTCCTCACCTCCGCGAGCCACGCCGCCGACGCGCTGGCCGGCCGTGACACCGGCACCTACTTCCACCGCACCGGCCGCCGCTCCGCCGACCGCCTCCTCTGGCTCGCCCACGCCTCCACCCCGCGCGGCTCGCTGACCCTGGACGACGGGGCGGTGCAGGCGGTCGTGGAGCGCCACAGCTCACTGCTGCCGGCCGGGATCGCGGCGGTCGAGGGCGAGTTCGCCGCGGGCGACCCGGTGGAGCTGCGCGACCTGCGGGGGCGGCCCGTGGCGCGCGGGCTCGTCAACTTCGACGCCAAGGAGATGCCGCAACTCCTCGGCCGCTCCACCCGGGACCTCGCCCGGGATCTCGGACCCGCCTACGAACGCGAGGTCGTACACAGGGACGATCTCGTCCTCCTGGACGGCTGACGCCCCCCGAAACGGCTGAAAGTCCAGCCTCAGGACCGAGACCTTCACGAAAACCGCCCCACACCGGGCCGCGGACTGGTCCACTTTGTAGCAGGGAAACTGCGGGGTACAGCAAAAGCAACACATCACAGGAGGCCGCCGGTGAGACGAGCGCGCCCGGGGGCGCCGCCCCGAGGAACGGGTGGCCGCACCCTGACCAGTGTGGGAGCGGGGGCCGGCTTCGACGGGAGCGGTCCCGCGGACCGGAGGGACGAGCGCCCCGCCCGGCCGGAGCCGGGACCGGCCGGCCGGGAGCACACCCCGTCGAAGCTGTGGCACGTCACCCTCTGCGTCTCCGGGACCGAGTTCCCGCTGAAGGAGGTCAGGCGCGGGCTCGAACAGCTCGCGCACGACCACCCCTTCCTGCTGACCAGCCGTTACGCCAACGACCACGCGGAGATCCGCTACTGGGAGGAGGCCCGCGACCTGCACGACGCGGCGGCGGTGGCCCTGCGGCTGTGGGGCGAGCACCGCTCCACCGCCGGCCTGCCGCCCTGGGCGATCGTCGGCCTCGAAGTCATCGACCGCGAGACCTACCACCAGCGCGTCGCCGAGGGATACGGGCCGCCTCCGGCCGCCCCGGTCGGCGTCCACCCGTACTGACCCGGCCCCCGCCGGTGAAACGGCCGTCTCGCATCACGGGATGCGTGCGGAATGCCCGCAGGGTGCGCACTACTCTGCGGGCATGACCACGCTCTCGCCGTACGACAACATGTCTCCCGTGGCCCAGGCCGCCTACCGGGCCCGCTCCGCCGCCGCCGACATCGCGCCACTTCCGCGCGCGGCGAAGGACGACGCCCTCCTGGCGATCGCCGACGCGCTGGAAGTACGGACGAGCGACATCCTCGCGGCCAACGCCGAGGACGTGGCGCGCGCCCGTGAGGCGGGCACCAGCGAATCCGTCGTGGACCGGCTGACCCTCACCCCGGAGCGCATCCGCGCCATCGCCGCCGACGTACGGCACGTCGCCGCCCTGCCCGACCCGGTCGGCGAGGTGGTGCGCGGCTCGACCCTGCCCAACGGCATCGACCTGCGCCAGGTCCGGGTGCCGCTCGGTGTCGTCGGGATCATCTACGAGGCCCGGCCCAACGTGACCGTGGACGCGGCGGCCCTGTGCCTGAAGTCGGGGAACGCCGTCCTGCTGCGCGGCTCGTCCTCCGCCTTCGCGTCGAACACCGCCCTGGTGCGGGTGCTGCGCGACGCCGTGGGCGGCTCCGGACTGCCGGCCGACGCGGTGCAGCTGGTCCCGGGCGAGAGCCGTGACTCGGTGCGCGAGCTGATGCGCGCCCGGGGCCTGGTGGACGTGCTCATCCCGCGTGGCGGCGCCTCGCTGATCCGCACCGTGGTCGAGGAGTCCACCGTCCCCGTCATCGAGACCGGCACCGGCAACTGCCATGTGTACGTCGACGCGCAGACCGACCTGGACATGGCCGTGGAGATCCTGGTCAACTCCAAGGCCCAGCGGCCCAGCGTCTGCAACGCGGCGGAGACCCTGCTCGTCCACAAGGACGTCGCCGACGCCTTCCTGCCGCGCGCGCTGGACGCCCTCGCCGAGGCCGGCGTGACCGTGCACGGCGACGAACGGGTGCTGGGTTACGCCGAGGGCTCCAAGGCGACGGTGGTGGCGGCGACCCCGGAGGACTGGGAGACCGAGTACCTCTCGTACGACATCGCGGCGGCCGTCGTGGAGTCGCTGGACGCGGCCGTGGCGCACATCCGGCTCTGGTCCTCCGGCCACACCGAGGCCATCGTGACCACCTCGCAGGCCGCCGCCCGCCGCTTCACCCAGCTGGTGGACTCCACCACGGTGGCCGTCAACGCCTCGACCCGGTTCACCGACGGAGGCCAGTTCGGTTTCGGCGCCGAGATCGGCATCTCCACCCAGAAGCTGCACGCCAGGGGCCCCATGGGCCTGCCCGAACTGACGTCGACCAAGTACATCGTCACCGGCGACGGCCACGTGAGGTGACCCGGTGACAGGCGAATGCGCCGTCTCCCTGCCCAAAGCGGCCCGCCGGGGCTAGTCTGAAACCGTGGCGGACGACGCGGGGGGCAGGCCGTACCCGAACGGCTGGGAGCCCGACGACGACCGCGGGGGCGCGGACGAGGACTTCGCCTCCGTGGTGTTCGACGAGGACTTCGTACGGGCCGCCGAGTTCCACGAACCGACCGCCGTCGAGCGCCTGCTGGCGGCGGCCGAGGCGCGCGCGGAGGCCGACGCCCGGCGCTCCGGCGCCCGCGGCGGACCCCTCGACGACGAGCTGTACGACGCGGGCTACGGCCCGGGCGGCTACGGCGGCCCGGACGGCTACGACCCGTTCGACGCGGACGACTACACCGAGCAGGGCCCCTACGGACGCCACGGCGGCGCCCTGCGCCCGTACCGGGGAGCGGCCCGCTGGCACCGCCCGGTCGCCTGGCTGCTGGCCGTCCTGATGGGCGTCGGCATGGTCGCCCTGGCCTTCAGCGCGGTCTACCGCAACAGCTCGGGGGACCGGCAGGACCAGGTCCCGCCGCCGGCCTCCACCGGTGTGGACAGCGCGCCCGGCCCCGGTCCCGGCTCCGCCCCCTCGGACGCGGACGACCACGCCCGCCCGATGGTCTCCGCCGTCCCGCGCACCCCCTGACCCGGGCGGCCCCCGCCGGGGTGCTCCGGCCCGCCCCGTCCTCCGTCCGGCGGTCCGGTGGAACTCCCCGGTGGTTGCCGGGCGTCACCGCGTTTACCGTCGTCGTGTTCGACCCACCCTGAAGGTATGACCCCTCCTCCGCCCGAAGAGGGGACTTCTCACGGAGTCGGGAGAAGTCATGGCACACCGCGGAGATCCACCCGACGGCCCGGCGGAGCACCGCGCGCACGGCCCGGACGACGAGTACGGCTCACTCGTCTTCGACGAGTCCTTCGTGCGGGCCGCCCGGCTGCAGGAATTCTCCGCCCAGGAGCGCATGGGGCAGCACGCCCGCGCCGTCCGCAGTCTCCCCGGACGGGCCTATCGCAGCGGCTCCCGGATCGCCCTCGCCCTGATGGTCCTCATCGCCCTGGCCTTCGGCACGGCCGTCTTCATGGGCCTGAGCCACCCCTACGAGACTCCGGCCGCCGCCCGCAAGCCCGAACCGCTGCGGATGACCCTCGTCCCGCTCGCCCCGCGCGGCGCCGTCCCCGCGGGCACCCCCGCCGCCCTGTTCGCGAACAGCCCCGCAGCCCAGCACGCGAAGGGCAGGGACGGCATCAACCCGCCGCCGGCCCGGCACACCGCCGACTTCTCGGAGAGCGAGGTGAGCGCCGCCCTGGCCACCGTCAAGGACTACCTGGCCGCCTCCTCGCTCGACCCCGACGTCCTCAGCGGGAACGCCGTGCGCCCCGTGGAGGCGCTGCTCGACCCGGACCAGATGGAGCAGTTCGACCACAGCGTCGACGAGCCCTACGACGACGGGCAGCACGCCGCGACCGGCTGGCTCGTCCGCTTCGACCCGGCCGAGGTCACCCCGGACCCCGAGGTCCGGGTCCGGGGCACCCTGCGCTACCTCCAGACGGGCTCCGACACCCTGGAGGTCGTGTCGGACCACACCTTCACGTACGCCCTGCGGCCCGCCGTGTCGGGCCCCCAGCCGAAGGGCGGCGCCTCCCTCTTCACGGTGCGGCGGGAGATGCGCTTCCGCTTCGACCGGGAGGACCTGAGGCTGCATCGGCTGGAGGTGCGGACCAGCTACCTCCAAGCGGGCCCGCAGTCCTGCCCGGCCGACGCCTCCGGAGCCCTGCGGCCGCTGCTCGCCGGCCAGCGGGCGGTCTCGCGCGGACCCGCGGGCACCGACCCGTACGCCACGGGCCGGCCCGTCGCCGCGCTGTGCGGGACGCTGGAGGTCAGCTCCCTTCCGCCGAAGGCCCCTGCGAGCCCTCAGGGCCCTCCGTCCCCGACGGCTTAGCGGAACCGCCCTTGGCGCCGCCCCCGCCGGTGAACTTGTCGCGCAGCTTGCCGCCCAGGTCCCCGGCGCCGCCCGCTATGTCACCGACGAGCTTCATCAGCGGGTCCTTGCTGTTGCGCACCGAATCGGCGTAATGCGAGGCGGACTCCTTGAACGAGTCCGTCACCGAGGTGTCCTTGTCCTCGTCCCGGCGCGGGTAGTGGCCGTCCATGATCCGCTGGTATTCGCGGGTCTCCGACCACTTCTTCAGTTCGGCGGCGCGGACCGTGGTGAACGGGTGCGAGCGGGGCAGCACGTTGAGGATCTTGAGCACCGAGTCGCGCAGGTCGCCGGACTTCTCGTACTCGTCGGCCTGGGCGAGGAACGCGTCCACGTTCATCTCGTGGAGGTGGTTGCCACCGGCGATCTTCATCAGGCCGCGCATCGACGCCTGTATGTCCTGGCCGACCAGCAGCCCGGCCCGGTCCGCCGACAGCTCCGACTTGCGGAACCACTCGCGCAGCGCCGTCACGATCGCCATGATCGCGACGTTGCCCAGCGGAATCCAGGCGACCTTGAGCGCCAGGCTGGTGAGGAAGAGGAGGATCGTGCGGTACACCGCGTGACCCGACAGGGCGTGTCCGACCTCGTGGCCGATGACCGCCCGCATCTCCTCCTCGTCCAGCAGCTCGACCAGGCCCGTGGTCACCACGATGATCGGCTCGTCGAGCCCGATGCACATGGCGTTGGGCTTGGGGTCCTGGTTGACGTACATCGGCGGGACCTTCTCCAGGTCCAGGATGTAACAGGCGTCGCGGAGCATGTCGTTGAGGTGGGTGAACTGGGCGTCGCTCACCCGGACGGAGTCCGACAGGAAGAGGAGGCGCAGGCTGCGCTCGGGCAGCAGTCCGCTCAGCGCCTTGAAGACGGTGTCGAAGCCGCTCAGCTTGCGCAGCGCGACCAGCGCGGAGCGGTCCGCCGGGTGCTCGTAGGCCCGGGAGGAGATCCCCGGGAAACGCTTGCGCTGCCTGCTCGGTACGCGGTCCTGGCTCTCGTGGCTGCTGGTCATGACATGGGCCCCCTGTGTTCGTGCGAGACGTCGCTCGCCCCCTGACGCCGCCCAGCCTAGGTGCTGGGGCTACGGTGTGCGGGGGGCTGTGGATAACTGAGGAGACGCCCGACATGCCGCACACCGTTGCTCTGTTCGCCGCCGCATCCGGGGACCAGGGCCCGGGCAACACGATCCGCATCGTGCTGGTCGCCTCCTTGCTGGGAGCCGCACTGCTGGCCTGGTTCCTGCTCCGCGGATACCGCAACGACGACAACAACGACTGAGTCGGCGTGAGCGTGCCCGTGACCCCCGCATACGATGTCCGCGACGTCTTCCCCCGACTCCCGATCGATAGGTCCTGCCGAAGATGAGCCTCACGAGCACCGCACACCAGCTGGTCACCGTCGCCGCCGAGGGCGAGCACGGCGGCAATCACGACAGCCTCATCCCCGCCGTCACCGGTGGCGGCGCCCTTGTCGTGCTTCTCCTCCTCCTGTGGATCACCACCCGCTTCAACCGCGACCGCTGAGACCGAGGCGTACAGCTGTGCCAGTAGGCTCTGCACGCATGGGAGAGCAGGAAGTGCCTACCGGCCGCGGAAAGCGCCGACTCGGCGTGATGGGCGGGACGTTTGACCCGATCCATCATGGACACCTGGTGGCGGCCAGTGAAGTGGCCGCCCAGTTCCACCTCGACGAGGTGATCTTCGTACCGACCGGGGAGCCGTGGCAGAAGAGCCACAAGCACGTGTCCCCGGCGGAGGACCGTTATCTGATGACGGTCATCGCGACGGCGTCCAACCCGCAGTTCTCGGTCAGCCGGAGCGACATCGACCGCAAGGGCCCCACGTACACGATCGACACGCTGCGGGACCTGCACGAGGTCCACGTCGACGCGGACCTCTTCTTCATCACCGGTGCCGACGCGCTCGCCCAGATTCTCACCTGGCGCAACGCCGACGAACTGTTCTCGCTCTCCCACTTCATCGGTGTGACCCGGCCGGGCCATGTGCTCACGGACGACGGGCTGCCGAAGGGGGGCGTCTCCCTGGTGGAGGTACCCGCGCTCGCGATCTCCTCGACGGACTGCCGCGCGAGGGTCGCCCAGGGCGAGCCGGTCTGGTACCTCGTGCCCGACGGCGTGGTCCGCTACATCGACAAGCGCCAGCTGTACCGCGGCGAGTGAGCCACGGAGAGGGGCACCGGTGAACGACCGACAGAACCCGTACGACCCGTACTACCAGCAGCCGCAGATCATCGGCTACGACGAGTACGGGCAGCCGGTGTACCAGCAGCAGCCGGAACAGCAGCCGTACGACCCGTACGCGCAGCAGCCGCAGCAGTCCGACCCGTACGGAGGCGAGGCGCCCCAGGGCGGCGGGCAGGGGTACGGCTACGACCCGTACGCGCAGCAGGGGCCCCCCGCCCCGCCGCAGCCGTACGACCCCTACGCGGCCCAGCCCCAGCAGGCCCCGCAGCAGGACTACGGGTACGACCCGTACGGGTACGAAACGGGGCAGCAGCCCCTCCACGACACCGGCCGGCAGCAGCCCGTCCACGACACGGGGCAGCAGCAGCCCGTCCACGACACCGGCCGGCAGCCCGCCGCGGTCGACACGACCCAGCAGTGGAGCATCCCGCAGCAGGCCCCCGCGCCCGCCCCGGCCGCCGCGCCCCGTGAGCCCGAGCCGCGTCCGGCGCCGGACGCGGCCGTGCCCGGTCAGCGCCGAGGCGGCGACGACTACCGCACCGAGCAGTTCGCCTTCATCGAGGAGCCCGACGAGGACTCCGAGGACGTCATCGACTGGCTCAAGTTCACCGAGAGCCGCAGCGAGCGCCGTGAGGAGGCGCGCCGCCGGGGCCGCCACCGGATCGTCGCGCTGCTCGTCGTCGGCGTCCTGGCCGTGCTCGGCGGCGTCGGGTACCTGTGGTCGGCGGACAAGATCCCCGGCATGTCCGACGGCGAGAAGGAGAACACCGCGACGACCGGTCCGCAGCGCCGGGACGTCATCGTGGTCCACCTCCACAACACCAAGTCCGGCGGCACGTCCACCGCCCTGCTCGTCGACAACGTCACCACCAAGCAGGGCACCACGGTCCTGCTCCCCAACTCCCTCGCCGTCTCCGACGAGGACGGCACCACCACCACGCTCGGCAAGTCGGTCGAGGACGACGGCACGTCCGGGACCCGGGACTCCCTGGACGCCCTGCTCGGCACCGACATCAGCGGGACCTGGCGGCTCGACACGCCGTACCTGGAGAACCTGGTCGACCTCGTCGGCAACATCGAGGTCGACACCGACACCGCGGTGCCGGGCGCCAAGAAGGGCTCCGGCGACCTGGTGAAGAAGGGCGAGGCGCAGACCCTCAGCGGCCAGATGGCCGTGGCGTACGCCACGTACCGAGGGCCCGGCGAGGCCGAGGCCAAGCAGCTGATGCGGTTCGGGCAGGTCATGCGCGGGGTGCTGCGCAAGATGTCCGACGACCCGCAGGCCGCCACGGTCACCGTCCAGACGCTGGCCCAGATCCTCGACCCGTCGCTGCCCGAGAAGGACCTCGGCGCGTCGCTGGCGAAGCTGGCCGAGCACGCCAAGATCGGCGACTACAAGACGGCGCTGCTGCCGGTGCAGGACGACGGCACGCTCACCGACGCGGCCACCGACAGCGTGGTCAAGGACATCCTCGGCGGTACGGTCAAGGCGCCGTCGGCCGACGGGGTGGTCCGGGTCGGGATCAAGAACGCCACCGGTGACACCGGCTCCACCGAGTCCGCCCGGGGCAAGCTGGTCAACGGCGGTTTCGCCTTCGTCAACAGCGGCAAGGCCGACGCGGTCGCCTCCTCGCAGGTGGTCTATGCCGGGGCGGCCGACAAGGAGAAGGCGACCCAGGTCGCCAAGACCCTCGGGCTGCCGGCGGGCTCGGTCCGGAAGGGCAAGCCGGCCGGGAACGCGGACGTGTCCGTCCTCCTCGGCCAGGACTACAAGGCCGAGTAGCCGCGGAGCGGTCGCGGGAGGTCCGGAGCCGAGCGGCCCGGGCCTCCCAGGGCGGTTCACGGGCGGGCCGCGGAATACGGCTGCGTGGGCGAGCGGTTCCCCGTGAGACCCTAGGGGTCTATCCGACCGACGACGAAAGCCTGCTTGTGACCGCCACTGACCGCTCCATCGAGCTCATCAACGCCGCCGCCCAGGCGGCCGCCGACCGGCTCGCGCACGACATCATCGCCTACGACGTCAGCGACGTGCTGTCGATCACCGACGCCTTCCTGCTGGCCTCGGCCCCCAACGACCGCCAGGTCAAGTCGATCGTCGACGAGATCGAGGAGCGGCTCCAGAAGGAGCTCGGGGCCAAGCCGGTCCGCCGCGAGGGCGACCGCGACGCCCGGTGGATCCTCCTCGACTACGTCGACATCGTCATCCACGTCCAGCACAGCGAGGAGCGGGTCTTCTACGCGCTGGAGCGCCTGTGGAAGGACTGCCCCGAGCTCGACCTGCCCGAGGACGCGGTGAAGACCCGCGGCAAGGCCGCCGAGCACGCGCAGCTCAACGGCGGTACGGAAGGTGAGCAGAGCTGAACGGCAGCAGGAGCGGCAGGGGCCGCAGGATCGTCCTCTGGCGCCACGGCCAGACGGCATGGAATCTGGAACGCCGGTTCCAGGGCTCCACGGACATCGAGCTGACCGAGACCGGCGTCGCGCAGGCCGCCCGGGCCGCCCGGCTGCTCGCCTCGCTGAAGCCGGACGCGATCGTGGCCTCCGACCTGCGGCGGGCGGCGGCCACGGCGGCCGAGCTCGCCGCTATCACCGGGCTCGACGTGGTGCACGACGCGGGTCTGCGTGAGACCTACGCGGGCGCCTGGCAGGGCCTGACCCACGAGGAGATCGTGGAGCGCTACGGCGAGCAGTACGCCGCCTGGAAGCGCGGCGAGCCCGTGCGGCGCGGTGGCGGCGAGCTGGAGACCGAGGTCGCCGACCGGGCCGCCCCGGTGGTCCTGGCGAACGCCGACAGACTGCCCGACGACGGCACGCTGGTCGTCGTCAGCCACGGCGGCACCATCCGGACCACCATCGGCCGGCTGCTGGGCCTGGAGGCGCACCACTGGGAAGGGCTCGGCGGGCTGACCAACTGCTGCTGGTCCGTGCTCGGCGAGGGCGCCCGCGGCTGGCGGCTGCTGGAGCACAACGCCGGCACCCTGCCCGAACCGGTGCTCGGCGACGACACCTGACCGGCCGTCGCCGGCCGCTCTCCGGGGCGGCGGGGGCCGGATTTCACTTTCCGGCTGGTCACAGGCTAAAGTTCTTCTTGTTCGCAGCGCGAGAGCGCAGGGAAACACAGCGGACAGCGGGGCTATAGCTCAGTTGGTAGAGCGCTTGCATGGCATGCAAGAGGTCAGGAGTTCAATTCTCCTTAGCTCCACAATCGGAAATCCCGTCCCCGTCAGGGGGCGGGATTTCCGCATGTGCGGTCAGCGGTCCTCAGCGCCCCGGCGGTGCGCCCGCAGCGCGGCGAGCAGCGCCCCGCTCTCCTCGTCGGCCGGGGTGTACGTGACGATCCGGCACTCGGGCAGCCCGTTGATGGTCAGCGACACCGAGGTCATCCGTATCTCACCGGCCACCGCCCAGTGCCGGAAGGTCTTCACGCGCCGCCCCGGCGGGACGACGTCCCCGCTGCGCCACAGCTGCGCGAAGTAGGGGCTGGCCTCCGACAGCTCCGCGATGAACGTCTCCCACGCGGGCTCGCCCACATGGCGCCCGTAGCCGCTGCGCAGGGTCGCCGCCATCAGGGGAAGCTCCTGGGAGCGGTGCACGACCGGACAGTCCTCGTCCGAGGCCGTGAACAGCGACCACAACGCGTTGCGGACCTTGGTGCCCCGCATGGTCGGGATATCGAAGATGTCCCGGTAGCCCGGATTGGTCGCCAGGACGTCGTAGCGCGCGTTGTAGACGACGGCGGGCAGCGGGTCGAGCGCGTCGATGATGCCCTGGATCTCCGCGCCGACCTCGAAGGTGTCGGACTCCCTCCCCGGCATGAAGGCGACCCCCGCCAGTTCGTACAGGTGCTCGCGCTCCGGGGGGTCCAGCCGCAGCGTCCTCGCCACCGCGTCCAGCACCTGCGGGGACGCGTTGATCGGGCGGCCCTGCTCCAGCCAGGTGTACCAGGTCACGCCGACGCCGGAGAGCTGGGCGACCTCCTCGCGGCGCAGCCCGGGGGTGCGGCGCCGCAGGCCCGGGGCCATGCCCACGTCGGCCGGGGTCACCCGGGCCCGGCGGCCGCGCAGGAAGGCGGCGAGCTCCGGCCGCCTGCCCGTCGCCGGTCCGCTCCGCCGCGTGCGCTGTTGTGCCGTCACCGTCGTCACGCCCCCCATCGTCGGTGCTGCGCCCGGCCGTTGCCAGGTGCTGCCAGTACCAGCATCGGCGGGCTCTCGTTACCCGTATGCGTACGGCACCAGCCTGGAACGCATGACCGCGACATCCGAAACGACGGCACCACGCTCCGTCACCAGGAGAACATCCACCACTGACAAGGCACCTGCCCGGCTGCTCGCCGTCGTGCTGACGGCCCAGTTCATGGCCATGCTCGACATCTTCATCGTGAATGTCGCGGCGCCGACGATCCGTACCGAACTCGGCGCGTCCGGAGCCCAGTTGCAGCTGGTGGTGGCCGGATACACCATCTCGTACGCCGTCCTCCTCGTCGCCGGCGCCCGGCTCGGCGGCGTGTTCGGCCTCGGCCGTGCGCATCTGACGGGGCTCGCCGTCTTCACCGCGGCCTCGCTCGCCTGCGGGCTGGCCGCGGGCCCGGGGCAGCTGATCGCCTTCCGGGTGATCCAGGGAGCGGGCGCGGCGGTGATGATCCCGCAGGTGCTCAGCCTGATCCAGCAGCACTTCACCGGGGCGGCGCGGGTGCGCGCGATCGGCGCCTACAGCGCCGTGCTGGCCACCGGGGCCGCCGCCGGGCAGGTGGTGGGCGGGGTGCTCGTGAGCGTCGACCTGTTCGGTGCGGGCTGGCGGCCCGTCTTCCTGGTCAACGTCCCGATCGGGCTCGCCCTGCTGGTGGTCGGCGCGCGCGTGCTGCCGGGGGAGCCGCGGACCGGGGCGGCCCGGCGGGAAGCGCGCGCACGCGGGTTCGACCCGGTGGGGCTGGTGCTCCTGGCGGTGGCCGTCACGCTGCTGACCGTGCCGCTGGTGCTCGGCCAGGAACTGGGCTGGCCGGACTGGACGTGGGTCTGCCTGCTCGCCTGCGCGCTGGTCCTCGCCGGCTTCGTCGCGTACGAGACACGGCTCGCCGCGCGCGGCGGTGCGCCCCTGATCGCGCCCCGCGTGCTCCGGTTGCCCGGAATCGCGGTGGCGGCGGTGCGCATCCTGCTGGTCATGGCGGCCAACGCGGGCTTCCTCTTCACACTGACCCTGCACCTCCAGGGCGGCCTCGGGTACTCGGCGCTGCACGCGGGACTGATGTGCGCGCCGACCGCGGCGGCCTTCGGCGCGGCCGGGCTGACCTGGCGGCGGTGGCCGGCCCGGCTCCAGCGGCACCTGGTGCCCGGAGGGTTCGCGGTGCTGGCCGCCGGCGAGGCGGTGACCGGACTCGCACTGCGGGGCGGAGAGGGCGGGAGCGTCGCCCTGTACTCGGGTTTCGTGCTCATCGGCGTGGGTATGGCTCTCGCGTTCAGCCCCAACCTCGCGGGTGCCCTGGCGGACGTACGGCCGCAGGACGCCGCCGACGCCAGCGGTGTGCTGGTGACCGTGACCCAGCTCGGGCAGGTCATCGGCGTCGCCGCCATCGGCACCCTCTACCTCAACCGCCTCGGTGGCCCGGGGCCGCAGGGGTCGGGGCACGCGCTGTGGGTCTGCGAGCTGGCCCTGGCCGCCGTGGCGTGCGCCGGGGCGGTGGCGGGGCTCGTACGGCGGCGGCGGACGGGAGTGGCGGTCGGCTGACCCCCTTGCGGGGTCATGGCAGAATCGGACCGCCGGAGGGGGCGACGGACCGAACGGGAGGGTGTGCGCGATGCCTGGGAGCCGCCACGAGGTCCCGCAGCCGCCTTTCTTCCGCCGGGGCCGGAGCTGATCCATGGGTGCACACAGGCGGAAGTGCGACTGGTGCGGCAGCGGTACGCCCATCGTCAGGGACATGGACCCGGTCAACGCGGACTACCAGTACTGGTGCGAGGAATGCGCGCGGGCGCTGATCATAAAAGGCGACCCCATCGAGACCTACCGGGAGCTGGAGGGGGAGCCGATCTACGGCCGGCTGCTCGAAGAGCACTGCACCCTCAAACGCTTCTACTCCTTCGCCACGGCCTGACCGCTTCCCCTCCGCCGGCGGGTGAAAACCGGACGGAGGGGAATCGATTTGGTGGACGGCCCGGGTGACCGGTACTGTTCTCGATGTCGCCAGGGAGACCGGGCGGCACGACGAGGGGCTATAGCTCAGTTGGTAGAGCGCTTGCATGGCATGCAAGAGGTCAGGAGTTCAATTCTCCTTAGCTCCACAGTGAAGAAGGAGCGGCGGGTCATCCCAAGTGGATGGCCCGCCGTTCTGCGTGCGAGGGCCGGTCGGCGGCCGTTGCCCGGAGGGCGACCGGCTCGGTGCGGTACCCTGACGCCATGCGTGCCGTAGCCCTTCTGCTTAGCGAGCCGCGCTGATCAGTCCCGACCGGTGAGAACGCCTGGTCGGCATCAGCGCGGCGTCCCCTCCTGTGCGAGGGGATTTTTCGTTTCCAAGGACGTGTGTCCGTAGACGTGGATGCCGGCAGATGACGATCGATGGAGCTTTGAGGATCATGAGCGAGACGAATACCGCAGCGGACGCCGCTGCGCCGCACCGCTACACGGCAGCGATGGCCGCCGACATCGAGGCACGCTGGCAGGACTTCTGGGACGCCGACGGCACGTACGAGGCGCCCAACCCGACCGGGGACCTGGCGGGCGACCCGGAGCTGGCCGCCAGGCCCAAGAAGTTCATCATGGACATGTTCCCGTACCCCTCGGGCGCGGGGCTGCACGTCGGCCACCCGCTGGGCTACATCGCCACCGACGTCTTCGCCCGCCACCAGCGGATGACCGGGCACAACGTCCTGCACACCCTGGGCTTCGACGCCTTCGGCCTGCCCGCCGAGCAGTACGCCGTGCAGACCGGCACGCACCCGCGGGTCTCCACCGAGGCCAACATCGAGAACATGACGGCGCAGCTGCGCCGGCTGGGCCTGGGCCACGACAAGCGCCGCTCGTTCGCCACGATCGAGTCCGAGTACTACAAGTGGACCCAGTGGATCTTCCTGCAGATCTTCAACTCCTGGTACGACACCGAGGCGGACCGCGCCCGGCCCATCGCCGAGCTGGTCGCCCAGTTCGAGAGCGGCGAGCGCGCCACCCCCGACGGCCGTGACTGGTCCGCGCTGAGCGCTGCGGAGCGCGCCGACGTCCTGGGTGAGTACCGCCTGGCCTACGCGTCCGACGCGCCGGTCAACTGGTCGCCCGGCCTGGGCACCGTCCTGGCCAACGAGGAGGTCACCGCCGACGGCCGCTCCGAGCGCGGGAACTTCCCCGTGTTCAAGGCGAAGCTGCGCCAGTGGAACATGCGCATCACCGCCTACGCCGACCGGCTGCTGAACGACCTGGACGGGCTGGACTGGCCCGAAGCCATCAAGCTGCAGCAGCGCAACTGGATCGGCCGCTCCGAGGGCGCGCGGGTCGACTTCCCGGTCGACGGCGCGGGCGGCATCACCGTCTTCACCACCCGCCAGGACACCCTGTTCGGCGCCACCTACATGGTGCTGGCGCCGGAGCACGAGCTGGTCGAGCGGATCATCCCCGCCGCCTGGCCCGAGGGCACCCACCCGGTCTGGACGGGCGGTCACGCCTCCCCGGCCGAGGCGGTCACCGCGTACCGCAAGCAGGCCGCCTCCAAGTCGGACGTCGAGCGGCAGGCCGAGGCCAAGGACAAGACCGGTGTCTTCACCGGCGCGTACGCCACCAACCCCGTCAGCGGCGAGCAGATCCCCGTCTTCATCGCCGACTACGTCCTGATGGGCTACGGCACCGGCGCGATCATGGCCGTACCGGCGCACGACGCGCGCGACTTCGCGTTCGCGCGCGCCTTCGAGCTGCCGATGCGCTGTGTGGTCGAGCCCTCGGACGACCGCGGCACCGACACCTCCACGTGGGAGGACGCCTTCGCCTCGTACGACGCGAAGCTGGTCAACTCCGCCAACGACGAGATCTCGCTGAACGGTCTGGGGGTCGTCGACGCCAAGGCCCGCATCACCGAGTGGCTGAAGGAGCACGGCGTCGGCGAGGGCACCGTCAACTTCCGCCTGCGCGACTGGCTGTTCAGCCGCCAGCGCTACTGGGGCGAGCCCTTCCCGATCGTGTACGACGAGGAGGGCATCGCCCACCCGCTGCCCGAGTCGATGCTGCCGCTGGAACTGCCCGAGGTCGACGACTACTCGCCGCGCACCTTCGACCCGGACGACGCCGACACCCAGCCCGAGACCCCGCTGTCGCGCAACGCCGACTGGGTGAACGTCACGCTGGACCTGGGCGACGGGTCCGGACCGCGGAAGTACCGCCGCGAGACCAACACCATGCCCAACTGGGCCGGTTCCTGCTGGTACGAGCTGCGCTACCTGGACCCGAACAACTCCGAGAAGCTGGTCGACCCGGCGATCGAGGAGTACTGGATGGGCCCGCGCGAGGGGCAGCCGACCGGCGGCGTCGACCTGTACGTCGGCGGTGCCGAGCACGCCGTCCTGCACCTGCTGTACGCGCGCTTCTGGTCCAAGGTGCTGCACGACCTGGGCCACGTCTCCTCGGCCGAGCCGTTCCACAAGCTGTACAACCAGGGCATGATCCAGGCGTTCGTCTACCGGGACAGCCGCGGCATCGCGGTCCCGGCGGCCGAGGTCGAGGAGCGCGACGGGGCGTTCTACCACCAGGGCGAGAAGGTCTCCCGCGTCCTGGGCAAGATGGGCAAGTCCCTGAAGAACGCCGTCACGCCGGACGAGATCTGCGCCGAGTTCGGCGCGGACACACTGCGCCTGTACGAGATGGCCATGGGCCCCCTGGACGTGTCGCGGCCCTGGGACACGCGTGCGGTCGTCGGCCAGTACCGGCTGCTGCAGCGGCTGTGGCGCAACATCGTCGACGAGGAGACCGGCGAGGTCACCGTGGTCGACTCCGAGCCCGGCGAGGACACGCTGCGTGCGCTGCACAAGGCCATCGACGGCGTCGGCGGCGACATGGCCGGGATGCGCTTCAACACGGCGATCGCCAAGGTCACCGAGCTGAACAACCACCTGACCAAGGCGGGCGGCCCGCTGCCCCGCCCGGTCGCCGAGGCCCTGGTGCTGCTGGTCGCGCCGCTGGCCCCGCACATCGCCGAGGAGCTGTGGCACCGGCTGGGCCACACGGAGTCGGTCGTGCACCAGGACTTCCCGGTGGCCGACCCGGCGTACGTGGTGGACGAGACCGTCACCTGCGTGGTGCAGGTGAAGGGCAAGGTCAAGGCGCGCCTGGAGATCTCCCCGTCGATCACCGACGAGGAGCTGGAGGCCCTGGCCCTGGCCGACCCGGCCGTCGTCGCCGCGCTGGGCGGCGCGGGCATCCGCAAGGTCATCGTCCGCGCGCCGAAGCTGGTGAACATCGTTCCCGCGTAGTCGCGGAGACGGGTGAGGGCTTTCCCCTACGGGCAGGTTGGGGGTTCCGGCGGAACCCTCAGCCTGCCCGTTCCGTTTACGGTGGAGAGGACCGGTGTACCTGTACCGGAGGCCGTCACACCATCCGAGGGGCGCTCATGGAAGCCGTGATCCTGATTCTGGGGCTGCTCGTCGTCGCCTTCATGGCCCTGGGCGTCTACGCGACGGTCAAGGTCGTCGGGGCCGCCAAGCGCGGCGTGGACCGCACGATCACGCAGGCACGCCGGACCGTCGAGGACACCACCCTGCGGGCCAAGAGCTACGGGCAGCTGGGCGTCGGCGGTGAGCTGGCGCAGCTGCGCCTCTCGCTGCGCACATCGATGCGGGCCACCCAGGAGGCCCTGCGGGCGGGTGCGGCCGAGGACGCCTCCCTGTCGGAGTCCCTGGGACTGTTCGACCGGCTCAGCGCACACGGACACGAGCTGGACGAGGAGCTGAAGGCGCTGGAGCGCGAGCCCGACAAGGCGACGGTGACCTCGCGCCTGCCGGGCCTCAAGGAGCGCACCGCGCAGATCACCCGTTCCGCCGACTCGCTGCGCTGGGCCGCCCGGGACCGGGCCCGCAAGTTCGCCGACGACGAGCTGTCGGCGCTGAACGCGCAGATCGACGTGGAGGCCGGGGCGCTGCGGCACTGGACCACGGTCGAGGAGGCGCCGGGCCCCTCGCCGGAGTGGGGCGGCGAGGCGGACCCGCCGGCCGAGGACCACCGGCCGTCGTCCGACGCGCCGGAAGAGGGCCGCCGGAAGCCGCCCGAGGCCCTCACCGCCCGGGACCCCCGGCGGAGCACCGCCTACCCGTGGCAGAAGACCGCCCGGCCCGAGACCACCAACTGACCGGTGAACGCCCGGCCGCCGGGACGCGCCGGCGCCGGGGACGGGGCGACCACCCGTGACCGAGGGTGGCAGGATGCGATGCGAAGCGACCGTGACTGATCGCTCGCGCGGGGTCGGACTGCCTACGTCGCGCCCCTGCGGGTAACCTCCGGGGCATGTCCCGCCATGTCGCGATCGTCACCGATTCCACGGCCTACCTGCCGCCTGACGCGATGCGGCGGCACGGCATCACGTCGGTGCCGCTGACCGTAGTGCTGGGCGATCAGGCCCTGGAGGAGGGCACTGAGATCTCGGCCCGTTCGCTGGCCCTGGCCCTGCAGAAACGTCGTTCCGTGACGACGTCCCGGCCCGGCCCCGAAGTCTTCGCCGCGACCTACCGGGCCGTCGCGGAGGCCGGGGCGAGCGGTATCGTCTCGCTCCATCTGTCGGCGGAGTTCTCCGGTACGTACGACGCGGCGGTGCTCGCGGCGAAGGACGCCCCGGTGCCGGTGCGCGTGGTCGACACCGGCATGGTCGCGATGGCCCTCGGCTTCTGCGCCCTGTCCGCCGCCGAGACGGCGGAGGCGGGCGGCGGGCTGGACGAGGCGGTGGCGGCGGCCGAGAAGCGCGCGTCGGGGACCGCCGCGTATTTCTACGTCGACACCCTGGACTACCTGCGCCGGGGCGGCCGGATCGGCGCCGCGCAGGCCCTGCTCGGCTCGGCCCTCGCGGTCAAACCCCTGCTCCAACTCGACGGCGGCCGGATCGAGCTGCTGGAGAAGGTGCGGACGGCCTCGAAGGCCATCGCACGGCTGGAGGAGATCGTCGCCGAACGCGCGGGCAGCGGGCCCGTGGACATCGCGGTGCACCACCTCGCGGCGTCCGAACGGGCGGACCGGCTGGCCGAGCGGCTCCGGGAACGCCTGCCCGGCCTGGCGGACCTGCACGTCAGCGAGGTAGGTGCGGTGATCGGCGCGCACACCGGACCGGGACTGCTGGGAGCGGTGGTCTCGCCGCGCTGAACCACCCGGCGCCCGGCGGAAACGTCACTCTCCGGAGTGGCCGAGTTATACACAATGAGCCCGTTGTCCACGGAAATCGCCTGTGCTCAACGGGAGGCGGCGGGACTGCCTAGCGTCCTGCTCCATGGCTTCCCGATCACATCGTGCAATCAGCGGACCCGGCGGAGCGGGTGCCGGCCCCGGCCGTGCCCCGGATTCCGACGGACGCCTACGACGAGCGGCGCGCCCCGGACCGGGCCGCCGGCGCCGGACCACGGTCCGTGCGGAGATGGCCGCGGCGGCGCGCAGCAGAGCCGACGCGCTGATGGCGGGCGGGTCCGGAGGACGCGTCGCGCGCTGGGGGATCGGGGCGCCCGCCGCCGCGGTGCCGGTGGCGGCGCCCCGCGCCGAGGACGGTGCCGGGGAGGCTCCTTCGGCCGTGGCGGGCGCGGCGCCCGTGGCGAGTACGGCGTCCGTGGTGAGCGCGGCGCCTGTGGTGAGCACGGCGTCCGTGGGGCGGTGGGCGGCGGCCGTGTTCGCGGTGCGGGAGCGGCTTCCGATGTGGGTGCAGCTCCGATGCGGCCTGGAGCCGAAGACCCTTGCCGCGCTCGTCGTGGTCCTGGTCGCGGCCGCCGTGTTGGCCGGGACGCACTTCTGGTCCGCTCGGCCCGAGGGGGTCCGCGCTCCGGACATGGCGGGCGAGGGGGTGCACGCGTCTGCGCCTGTGCCGGAGCCGGACGCGGGGGCTGAGCCGGAGGCCGGCGGCCGGCCCGAGCCGTCCCCCGGTCCCGTTGCCGGGCCGGGCGGGCAGATCGTGGTGGACGTCAGCGGGAAGGTGCGCAACCCGGGGCTGCGCCGGCTGCCCTCCGGATCGCGGGTGGACGACGCGCTGACGGCGGCGGGCGGGGCGCGGCCCGGGACGGACCTGGCGGGGCTCAACCGGGCCCGGGTGCTCATGGACGGCGAGCAGATCGTGGTGGGCGCTCCAGCGGCCCCCGCCCCGGCCCCGGGTCCCGGGGCGGGTGGCCCTGGCGCGGAGGCGACCGGACCGGTGAGCCTCAACTCCGCGACGGCGGAGCAGTTGGAGGGGCTGCCGGGCGTCGGCCCCGTCCTGGCCCAGCACATCGTGGACTACCGGACCCAGCACGGGGGCTTCCGGTCCGTGGACGAACTCCGCGAGGTCAACGGGATCGGTGCCCGCCGGTTCGCGGATCTCCAGCCCCGGGTCCGGCCGTGAGCGCGGCGGGCACCCTCGGGGTGCCGGCTCCGAGCGCGGTGGCGGAGGCCCACGAGGAGCGGGACATTCACGCGGCGTCGGGCCGACGGCTGGGGCTCTCCGACCCCCGTCAGGAGGGTCCGGCCGACCTCCGGCTGCTCGCCCCGGCAGCGGCGGCCTGGGCAGGCGCCGGGTTCGCGGTGGGCGCCCCGGGGCGTTGGGCGGCGATGGGGGTGGCGCTCTGCCTGGGGACGGCGATGGTGCTCCTCGCGGTGGGGCTGCAGCGGTCCTGTGGGGAGGCCGACAGTGGGGTGCCGAGTGGGGGCGGCGGAGTCGGTGGTGCCGGGGCGTCGGGCGTGGGCGGCGCCGCCGGAACCGGGAGTGCGCGGGGGCGGTTGCGGGCGACGGCCGTTGCGGCGGTGCTGCTCTGTGGGGCGGCCGGGGCGGCGTCCGCCGCGCTGCACGGTGCCGACGCGCGGCGGGGGCCGGTCCCCGGGCTGGCCCGGCAGTACGCGCGCGTCCAGGCGGAGATCGTCCTCACCTCCGACGCCCGGCGCACCTTCCCCCGGGTGCGCGGCGACCGCAGCACGCCCGCCTCCCTCCTCCTGGACGCGGAGGTCACCCGGCTGACACGGACCGACGGCACGGCCGTACGGCTGCGGACGCCGGTCCTGGTCATCGTCCCGCCGGGCGGCGCCACGGCGGCCTGGCAGCGGCTGCTGCCCTCCACCAGCCTGCGGGTCGCCGGGCGGCTGGCGCCCCCGCTGCACAAGGGCGAACGGGCCGCCGCCGTGCTGCGGCCCGACGGCAAGGCCCCGCCCAAGGTGACCGGGCCGCCCAGCCTCCTCCAGCGCACGGCGGGCCGGCTGCGCGCCGGGCTGCGTGAAGCCACCGGCGGACTGCGGCCCGACGCCCGGGCGTTGCTCCCCGGACTGGTGGTCGGCGACACGTCACGGGTCACCCCCGAGTTGCACGACGCGTTCCGGGCGACCGACCTCACGCACCTGCTGGCCGTTTCCGGGTCCAATCTGGCGATCATGCTCGTGCTGCTCATCGGGCCGCCCGGCCGTGCGCTGCGGGCCGAACGCGGGGGCCTGGCGCCCAGGCTCGGGATCTCCCTGCGGATGACGGCACTGCTCGGCGGTGGGCTCACGCTCGCCTTCGTCCTGGTGTGCCGCCCCGAACCGAGTGTGCTGAGGGCCGCCGCGTGCGGGCTGATCACGCTCCTCGCCATCGGCACCGGGCGGCGCCGGACGCTGATCCCGGCACTGTGCGCCGCCGTGCTGCTGCTGGTGCTCTACGACCCGTGGCTGGCGCGCAGTTACGGCTTCGTGCTGTCGGTGCTGGCGACCGGTGCCCTGCTGACCCTCGCCCCGCGCTGGAGCGAGGCGCTGCGCCGGCGCCGGGTGCCGCCACGGCTTGCGGAGGCGCTGGCCGCCGCGGTCGCCGCGCAGGCGGTGTGCTCGCCCGTGGTGGTGCTGCTGGCCTCCCGGGTGAGTCTGGTGGCGGTTCCGTGCAATCTGCTGGCGGAGTTCGCCGTGGCACCGGCCACGGTCCTCGGGTTCGCCGCGCTCGCACTGGCCCCGGTGGCGATGCCCGCGGCCCGGCTGCTCGCCGGGGCCGCGGGGTGGCCGGCCGGGTGGATCGCCTCGGTGGCCAGGGCCGGAGCGGCGTTCCCCGGGGCGGAGACCGACTGGCCCGACGGCCTCCCCGGGGCCGCGCTGCTGGCTGCCGTGGTCCTGGTCCTGGTACCGGCCGCGCGCTGGGCCGGGCGCCGCCCCTGGGTCTGCACGGCCGCCGCGCTGCTCCTGGTCCTCGCGGTGCTCCGGCCGGTACCGCTGACCCGGGTGCTGACCGGGTGGCCGCCGCCCGGCTGGGCGTTCGCCATGTGCGACGTCGGACAGGGCGACGCCCTGGTGCTCGCGGCGGGGCGGGGCTCCGGAGTGGTCGTCGACGCCGGCCCCGATCCCCGGCCCGTCGACCGGTGCCTGCGCGAACTGGGCGTGAGCCGCGTCCCGTTGCTCCTGCTCACCCACTTCCACGCCGACCACGTGCGGGGCCTCCCCGGGGTGCTGCGCGGCAGGGCGGTGGGGGCGGTCGAGACGACGAGCCTGGACGAGCCGCCGGAGCAGGCCGCGTTCGTCCGGAGAACGGCGGCGGAGGCCGGTGTGCCCGTCGTGCGGGCCGCGCCCGGGGAGCGGCGGCGGATCGGCGAGCTGGACTGGCAGGTGCTGTGGCCACCGGGCGCGGCACCGGCGGCCGGCCCCGCTCCGTACGACGTGCCGCAGGACCCGAACGATGCCAGCGTCACCCTGCTCGTACGGACCGGCGGGCTCACCCTGCTGCTGCCGGGCGACCTGGAACCGCCCGCCCAGCAGGCGTTGCTGCTCAGCCATCCGGAGCTGCCCCGGGTGGACGTGCTCAAGGTCGCCCACCACGGCTCCGCGCACCAGGACAGCGCCCTGCTGCGGGCCGTCCGGCCCAGGTTCGCGCTGGTGAGCGTGGGCCGGGACAACCCGTACGGGCACCCGGCGCCCCGGACGGTCGACGCGCTCGCGGAGCAGGGGGCGGTGGTGCTGCGCACCGACAGGGACGGGGCGATCGCGGTGACGGGTGCGGGGAACCGGCTGCGGGCGGTGGGGCGGTCATGACGCGGTGTGCGGCGAGGCGGCGGGCGGCGCCCGTCGCGCCGGTGCGGGCGAGGGGCGCGGCGGCCCCGGCCCCGGCCCTGGCCCCGGCCCCGGCTTCAGACCAGCCAGCGTCCGTCCGTCATCAGGTCGCGGCCGGGCTGCTCGTTGGACTCCCGCCAGGCCCTGACCGCGTACGGGGTGAAGCGGAGGTACACCCAGGCGGGGCGCCCCCGCAGATCCCAGGAGAACTTCGCGGCGAACGCGTCACCCGATGCCGGAGGAAGGTCCGTGCCCTCGACCACCTCGGCCGTGGCCTCGATCATGACCACGTCGCGGGTGTGGCCCAGGGCGATGTGGGCCCGGCCGTCCGGCGTCAGGTTGACCGCCGTCGGGTTGGTGCGCCGGGTCGCCATCAGCAAGGTCTCCCCGTCCCACAGGAACGACAGCGGCACCAGGGTCGGCGTTCCGTCGGCGGAGGCCGTGGACACCCAGGCGTCCGTGTCCTTCTCCAGGCGGTCGAGTACGTCCTGCTTGCGCTGTTCACGGCTGCGCGCCGGTTCCGGGAGAGGCATGCCGCGCACGCTAACCCGCGCCCCGGCCGCGTGACACCGTCGCCGGACCTAGGACCAGTGACGCATGGCGCGCGGCCGGGGCGGCGGCACAGACTGGCTCCATGGACCCGCAGCTGCCGCAGACCATCGACGCCTACCTGGACCGCATCGGCGCGGTCCGGCCCGCGCGTGCCGACGCCTCGGCGCTGCGCGAACTGCAACTGCGCCACCTCGTCGCCGTGCCCTTCGAGAACCTCTCCATCCACCTCGGCGAGGACATCGTGCTGGAGGACGGACCGCTCCTGGACAAGATCGTGGCCCGCGAGCGCGGCGGCTTCTGCTACGAACTCAACGGCGCGTTCGCCGTACTGCTGCGGGCGCTCGGTTTCCGCGTCACCCTTCTTCAGGCCCGGGTCCACGGCGCGGAAGGACGGCTCGGCATTCCGTACGACCATCTGGCGCTGCGCGTCGATACGGAGGACGGGACCGGGCCGTGGCTCGCCGACGTCGGGTTCGGCGACCACGCCAGGCACCCGCTCGCGCTCGACGACCGCGCCGACCAGGAGGACCCGGGCGGTGTCTTCCGGATCGCCCCGGCCGAGCCGGGCGGCGGGGAGCGCGGGGACCTCGATGTCCTCCGCGACGGCACGCCCCGGCTCCGGCTGGAGCGGCGGGCCAGGGAGCTGGCCGACTTCCGGGCGGGCGCCTGGTACCACCGCACCTCGCCCGACTCCCACTTCACCCGGGCCCCGGTCTGCTCGCGCTGCACGGACGACGGCCGGATCACCCTCAGTGGCCGCAAGCTCCTCACGACCGTGCGCGGCGAGCGGCACGAGACACCGCTGGGCGGTGACGACGAGGTGCTGGCGGCCTATCGGGACCACTTCGGCCTGCGCCTGGACCGGCTTCCCGGAAATTCGGACCTTCGGTAACAGCTACGCCCAAGCCGCTGCGAGCCACTCTGTTTGCCTCGAACGCCTCAATGGTGGTCGAATGCATGCTCGTCGGCGGGCCGCTGCTCCGACAACGACGTCTGCCCTCCGGCCCGAGGTGAGCGAGTGCCCGGGAGTGTGTGGAGATGTTCGGCCGTTGGTTCGGAAACAAAGGTGCGTCGGGTGCCGCTCGGGGCAACGCCCTGGCCGGACTGGTGGTGCCGGATTCGGCGGGCGTCCTCAGCTGCCGGGTGCTCGACCCGGTCAACGAGCCCGTACCGCTGGCGGAGTTCGCGCTGACGGACCGGGCCGGGCGCAAGGTGGTCGGGGGCGAGACCGACCCGTACGGCAGTGTCATGGCCACGGTTCCGGCGGGGGAGTACCGGCTGGCCGTCACGGCGGAGGGGTTCACCCCCTTCCACGGCTCGGCCACGGTCATCGAGGGCGGCCATGCGAGTCTCGGCGATGTGACCCTCCAGGTCGCCGCCCCGCCGCAGCTGCCCGAGCCGGGCGACTGGGAGATCGAACCGATGCACTCCCAGATCGGTTTCACCGCCCGGCACATCGGGATGGCCCGTATCCACGGCCGGTTCAACACCTTCGCGGGGGCGGTGCGGATCGCCGACCGCATGGAGGACTCGGCGATGCACGTGATCATGGACGCCGCGTCGATCGACACGAACGTCCAGATGCGCGACGACCACCTGCGGTCCAGCGACTTCCTGGATGTCGGCCGCTACCCGACGCTGGAGTTCTACAGCGACCGCTTCGTGCACCGGGGCGGGACCCGCTGGGGTGTGAGCGGTGCGCTCACGCTGCACGGGGTGAGCCGTACGGTGACCCTCGACACCCAGTACCTCGGGCTCGGCAACGGGATGGAGGGCGAGCCCCGGGCCGCCTGCCGCGCCACCACCCAACTGCACCGCGAGGACTTCACCCTCACCTGGCAGACGATGCTGGCGCGCGGCATCGCGGTCGTCGGCCCGAGCATCTCCGTCGAGATGGACATCCAGATCGTCCCCAAGGGCTGAGCCCCCGCACCACGGAGAGGACACGTCCTAGGGCGCCTCCAGCCACCCCTCGTACTCCGCGGCCAACGCGTCGAGCGCCGCCGGGTCGAGACGGTGGTCCGGGTCCTCCACGACGACCAGCCACTGGGCGTCCTCGGCGTCGTCCTCGCCGGCCAGGGCGTCGCGCACGAGCTGCGGTTCTTCGGTGACGCCGAAGCGCTCGGCGAGCTCCCGCGCCGCCTCCTCGGCTCCCTCGCGGTCGGGCAGCACCAGCACGTGTCTCTCATCGCTCACGTGCTCATTCTCGGATACGGGGAAGGGTGCGGCGGACCCGGCCGCGACCGGCCTGTCGGTGGCCCGTGGGATGCTGGACGGCGATGGCCACCAGAAGGAATTCCACCGACGACCCGCTCGCCCCGCTCACGCTCGCCGTGGGGCAGGAGGACCTGCTCCTCGACCGAGCCGTGCAGCAGGTGGTGGCGGCGGCGCGCGCCGCCGACGCCGACACGGACGTCCGGGACCTCACCCCCGACCAGCTCCAGCCGGGCACGTTGGCCGAGCTGACCAGCCCCTCGCTGTTCGCCGAGCGCAAGGTCGTGGTCGTGCGCAACGCGCAGGATCTGGGCGCGGACACGGTCAAGGACGTCAAGAAGTATCTGGACGACCCGGTCGAGGAGATCACCCTCGTCCTGCTCCACGCGGGCGGCGCCAAGGGCAAGGGGCTGCTCGACGCGGCCCGCAAGGCGGGTGCCCGCGAGGTCGCCTGCCCGAAGACGACGAAGCCGGCCGAGCGGCTGTCCTTCGTACGGGGTGAGTTCCGCGCGCTGGGGCGGTCCGCGACGCCCGAGGCGTGCCAGGCGCTGGTCGACTCCATCGGAAGCGACCTGCGGGAGCTGGCGAGCGCGGTGTCGCAGCTCGTCGCGGACATCGAGGGCACGATCGACGAGGCGGTCGTCGGGCGCTACTACACGGGGCGGGCCGAGGCGTCCAGCTTCACGGTCGCCGACCGGGCGGTCGAGGGGCGGGCGGCGGAGGCCCTGGAGGCCCTGCGCTGGTCCCTGTCCACAGGCGTGGCGCCCGTCCTGATCACCAGCGCGCTGGCGCAGGGCGTACGGGCGATCGGCAAGCTGTCCTCGGCGCGCGGAGGGCGGCCGGCGGACCTCGCGCGTGAGCTGGGCATGCCGCCCTGGAAGATCGACCGGGTGCGGCAGCAGATGCGGGGGTGGACGCCGGACGGGGTCGCGGTGGCGCTGCGGGCGGTCGCGGAGGCGGACGCGGGGGTGAAGGGGGGCGGGGACGACCCCGAGTACGCGCTGGAGAAGGCGGTGGTGGCCGTGGCGGGTGCGGCACGGGGCGGGCGTGGCCCGCGGTAGGGGGCCGGCCGCGGATGTCCTCAATCGCCGGACGGGCTTGAACGTGCCGTTCGGGCGTCCTCAAGCGCCGGACCGGCTGGTACTGCCGCGCGGGCTCAGACGTCCTCAAGCGCCGCACGGGCCGGGAAGGGCGCCCATACCGAAGGCCCCGCTCCCTGGGGAAAGGGAGGCGGGGCCTCGGGTTCGGACTGGTGCGCCGCACCCGCGTGGCGAACGCAGGTTCGGTGTGCGGCGCGGGGGCCGGGCAGGAGCGGGGTAGAGGGCCCGCTTGGTCCGTTCCGGCGGTGGGATCAGATCGCTCAGCCCTGGAGGGTGGCAGCCTTGGAGGCCAGCGCCGACTTCTTGTTGGCGGCGGCGTTCTTGTGGATGACACCCTTCGAGACGGCCTTGTCCAGCTGACGGGACGCGGCGCGCACGGCGACGGTGGCCTTCTCGACGTCGCCGGCGGCGACGGCCTCGCGGGCCTTGCGGATCGCGGTCTTGAGCGACGACTTGACGGCCTTGTTGCGCAGGCGCGCCTTCTCGTTCGTCTTGTTCCGCTTGATCTGGGACTTGATGTTCGCCACGAAAGAGCCTTTTCAGGTTCGTTGGATCTTCGATGTGTGTCCGTGCGGCCCGAGAGCCACATGGCACAGCTGTCCACGGTAGCAGGAGCGGTCCGACCGGCCCAAACCGGTCGCCGCCCCGCAGGCGTGGGACGATGGAGGCTACGTACAGATCCGCCCCGACCCGAACCGACCCGAGACACGGCGTCCGGCGTCTCAAGAATCAGGACCCTGCGTGCCCGCGACTCCTCTCCACGTGCCCGAGCCGAGCCGTACCGACCCGGCGCTGATCCGCAACTTCTGCATCATCGCGCACATCGACCACGGCAAGTCGACCCTCGCCGACCGGATGCTCCAGCTCACCGGGGTGGTCGACCAGCGGCAGATGCGCGCTCAGTACCTCGACCGGATGGACATCGAGCGCGAGCGCGGCATCACCATCAAGTCCCAGGCGGTCCGGCTGCCCTGGGCGCCGACCACCGGTGAGGGCCAGGGCAGCACCCATGTCCTCAACATGATCGACACTCCGGGCCACGTCGACTTCACCTACGAGGTCTCCCGGTCGCTGGCCGCCTGTGAGGGCACGATCCTGCTGGTCGACGCCGCGCAGGGCATCGAGGCCCAGACCCTGGCCAACCTCTACCTGGCGATGGAGAACGACCTCACCATCGTCCCGGTGCTCAACAAGATCGACCTGCCGGCCGCGCAGCCCGAGAAGTTCTCCGAGGAGCTGGCCCACCTCATCGGCTGCCAGCCGGAGGACGTCCTCAAGGTCTCCGCGAAGACCGGCATGGGTGTGGACGCGCTGCTCGACCGCGTCGTCCGGGACGTCCCGGCGCCCGTCGGGAACGCCGACGCGCCCGCCCGCGCGATGATCTTCGACTCGGTCTACGACTCGTACCGGGGCGTCGTCACGTACGTCCGTGTCGTCGACGGCTCGCTGAACAAGCGCGAGCGCATCCGGATGATGTCGACCGGCGCCACGCACGAGCTGCTGGAGATCGGTGTCTCCTCGCCGGAGATGACGCCCTCCGACGGGATCGGCGTCGGCGAGGTCGGCTACATCATCACCGGTGTGAAGGACGTCCGGCAGTCCAAGGTCGGTGACACGATCACCTCGCTGAACAACGGGGCGACCGAGGCGCTGGGCGGCTACAAGGACCCCAAGCCGATGGTGTTCTCCGGGCTCTACCCGCTGGACGGCTCGGACTACCCGGACCTGCGCGAGGCCCTGGACAAGCTCCAGCTCAACGACGCCGCCCTGGTGTACGAGCCGGAGACCTCCGCGGCGCTCGGCTTCGGCTTCCGCGTCGGCTTCCTCGGCCTGCTCCACCTGGACGTGGTCCGCGAGCGGCTGGAGCGCGAGTTCGGCCTCGACCTCATCGCCACCGCGCCCAACGTGGTCTACCGGGTCGAGATGGAGGACGGCAGCGAGCACACCGTCACCAACCCGAGTGAATTCCCCGAGGGCAAGATCGACAAGGTGCACGAGCCGGTCGTCCGGGCCACGGTCCTGGCGCCCAGCGAGTTCATCGGCGCGATCATGGAGCTGTGCCAGCAGCGCCGCGGCACCCTCCTCGGCATGGACTACCTCTCCGAGGACCGGGTCGAGATCCGCTACACGCTGCCGCTCGCGGAGATCGTCTTCGACTTCTTCGACCAGCTGAAGTCCAAGACCCGGGGTTACGCCTCCCTCGACTACGAGCCCACCGGCGAGCAGTCGGCGCAGCTCGTCAAGGTCGACATCCTGCTGCACGGCGACAAGGTGGACGCGTTCTCCGCGGTCACCCACAAGGACAAGGCGTACGCCTACGGTGTGCGCCTCGTCGCCAAGCTGCAGAAGCTCATCCCCCGGCAGAACTTCGAGGTGCCGATCCAGGCGGCCATCGGCTCCCGGGTGATCGCCCGCGAGACCGTCCGCGCCATCCGCAAGGACGTCCTCGCCAAGTGCTACGGCGGCGACATCTCCCGTAAGCGCAAGCTGCTGGAGAAGCAGAAGGAAGGCAAGAAGCGGATGAAGATGGTCGGCAACGTGGAGGTGCCGCAGGACGCGTTCATCGCCGTGCTGTCGACCGACGAGTCCGCCGGGGACGGCAAGGCCAAGAAGTAGGTCCCGGGCAGGGAGGCGGGCCCCCGCATCGCAGCACGCTGCGATGCGGGGGCCCGTTCGTTATCAAGCGGGGTCCGATTGCCTCTTACGCGGGGCGCGCGGGCGCTTTACCCTGATCACGACTTCTTAGTTACTCGCCAGTTAAGCAAGCGGGATCGCAGCACATAGACGCAGACAGCAGCAAGCACCACCGCCGCAGGCCCGGAGGATGTCGTGAGCGACACACAGACCATGATCGATAACCGTCCGCCCTCCGTGGCGACCCTCTTCATCGACCGGGTGGCGGCCACCCCGGACGGGGAGGCGTACCGCTACCCCGTGCCCGCGGCCGGCGGCGAGGGCCCCGACGAGTGGAAGTCGCTCAGCTGGGCGCAGGCCGCCGAGCGGGTGTACGCCGTGGCCGCCGGGCTGATCGCGCTCGGCGTGAACCCGGAGGAGCGCGTCGCCCTCGCCTCCTCCACCCGGGTCGAGTGGATTCTCGTCGACCTCGGCGTCATGTGCGCGGGCGCCGCGACCACCACGGTCTACCCCTCCACCAACGCCGAGGAGTCGGCGTTCATCCTCGCCGACTCCGAGAGCCGGGTCCTGATCGCCGAGGACGCCGCCCAGCTGGCCAAGGCCCGCGAGCGCCGCGCCGAGCTCCCGGACCTCGCCCATGTCGTGGTCATCGACGCGGAGGGCGCCGGTCCGGCCGAGGGCGACCCCGAGGGCTGGGTGCTCACCCTGGCCGAGCTGGAGGCCCTGGGCACCGAGCACCTGGCGAAGAACGCGGAGGCGGTCCGCGAGCGCGTCGACGCCATCACCTCCGAGCAGCTGGCGACCCTCATCTACACCTCGGGCACCACCGGCCGCCCCAAGGGTGTACGGCTGCCGCACGACAACTGGTCGTACATGGCCAAGGCCACCGTCTCCACCGGCCTGATCACCAAGGACGACATCCAGTACCTCTGGCTGCCGCTCGCCCACGTCTTCGGCAAGGTACTCACCTCCGGGCAGATCGAGGTAGGCCACGTCACCGCCGTCGACGGCCGCGTCGACAAGATCATCGAGAACCTGCCGGTCGTCCAGCCGACCTACATGGCCGCCGTGCCGCGCATCTTCGAGAAGGTCTACAACGGGGTCGCGGCCAAGGCGCGCGCGGGCGGCGCCGCCAAGTACAAGATCTTCCAGTGGGCGGCCGGCGTCGCCCGCGAGTACGCCAGGGTCTCCCAGGACAACTTCCGGCGCACCGGCAAGGCGTCCGTGCCCTTCGCGCTCGGCAGCAAGCACAAGGTCGCCGACGCACTGGTCTTCGCCAAGATCCGCGAGGCGTTCGGCGGCCGGCTCCGCGCCTGCGTCTCCGGCTCCGCCGCGCTCGCCCCCGACATCGGGCTCTTCTTCTCCGGCGCCGGCATCCACATCCTGGAGGGCTACGGACTCACCGAGTCGAGCGCCGCCTCCTTCGTCAACCCCGGCGAGAGCTACCGCACCGGAACGGTCGGCAAACCGCTGCCCGGCACCGAGGTGCGGATCGCCGACGACGGCGAGATCCTGCTGCGCGGCCCCGGCATCATGCAGGGCTACCAGGGCCTGCCGGACAAGACCGCCGAGGTGCTGGAGGCCGACGGCTGGTTCCACACCGGCGACATCGGCGAGCTCTCGGTGGACGGCTACCTGCGGATCACCGACCGCAAGAAGGACCTGATCAAGACGTCGGGCGGCAAGTACATCGCGCCCGCCGAGGTCGAGGGCCAGTTCAAGGCCGTGTGCCCGTTCGTCTCCAACATCCTGGTGCACGGCGCGGACCGCAACTTCTGCACCGCGCTGATCGCCCTGGACGAGCCCACCATCCTCGGCTGGGCCGCCGAGAACGGCCTGGCGGGCACGTCGTACGCGGACGTCGTGGCCTCCCCGAAGACCGTCGAGCTGATCGACGGCTACGTCAAGCGGCTCAACGAGGGCCTTCAGCGCTGGCAGACCATCAAGAAGTTCCGGCTGCTCCCGCGCGACCTCGACATCGAGCACGGCGAGGTCACGCCCAGCCTCAAGCTGAAGCGGCCGGTCGTGGAGCGCACCTACAAGGACCTGATCGAGGAGATGTACGCGGGTTCCCGCGAGGCCTGACCGGCGCCTGCCGCACCTCCGTACGCCCCCTGAAAGCCCCCCGCGCACTCCGGCGCGGGGGGTCGGCGCGTTCTCGCCGCAACATCGTGACCACCCACTTCGGTAACTCGGCGCGTATGTGAAGGGCCGATCTGTCACTCTGTCCGTGTCGTCAGCGGCGCACCACGGAGAAACAGGCAGAGCGAGAACAGGTCAGGAGCCGCCCTGTGGGGTCCATTCCCATGCAGCGGGACATCGTGCAGCGTCCCGGAACCACCGCAGCCACAGGCGCCCAGCCGGTCGCCCGGACCAGCCTGCCCGGCAACCTCCTCGCGCCCGCCGCGGCCCGGCGGTTCGTCACCGCCGCGCTGGACGAGTGGACCGGGCTCGGGCTGCCCGCCGCGGTCGGGTTCAGCGAGCGGCTGTCCGACGACGCCGCGATGATCGTCAGCGAGCTGGTGACCAACGCCGTCGTGCACGCGGGCACCGCGGTCGAACTGCTCTTCCGGCTGGAGGAGGCCACCGAGGACGAGGAGGCCGCGCTGGTCCTGGAGGTCTCCGACCACCACCCCGGCCGCACCGTCCGAGGGGACCACGCGCACAGCGCCGAGCACATGGGCGAGCCGGCCGACTACGGGCGCGGCCTGGACATCGTCGCCGCCCTCGCCGAGCGGTGGGGCATCACCTACCGCACCGGCACGAAGACCGTCTGGGCCCGGCTCCCCGTCGACGACTGGAACCCGTTCCCCGAGGGACGCGGCGAGACCGGGCTCGACCGCGGGCTGCGCGCCGCCGAACTGCTCGCCCCCAGCGCCCGGCGGACCGCCCGCGACGACGGGGACTGGGCCGGGCGCGGCGCGCTCTCCTTCCTCGCCGAGGCGTCCGACCTGCTGGCCGGGCAGCTGGACGAGGACATCGTGGCGGCCCTCGCCGGACAGTTACTCGTTCCCCGCCTCGCCGACTGGTGCGCGATCTGGCTGGAGCCCGAGAGCGGCGGCCCCGCGGCCGTCCCCCGCCTCGCCAAGGTCTGGCACGTGGACGAGGACCGGATCGGACCGCTGCGCGCCCTGCTGGAGGGCGACCCGCTCCGGCTGCCCGAGCGCGTCGGCACCGGTGCCGTCTCCATGCCGTGGCCCGGCAGCGCGGAGGACGGCGAACCGCCGGACGAGGAGGAGGGCGTCGCGTTCGCCTACCGCATCACGTCCGGCGGCCGCACCCTCGGAGCGGTCCTGCTGGGCCGCGGGTCCACCGACCGCCTGCCCGACGAGCTGACGGCCCTCGTCGAGGACTTCGTACGCCGGGTCGGCCTCGCCGTCGGCGCAGCGCGCGCCTACAGCCGGCAGGCCACCATCAGCCGCATCCTCCAGCGCGGGCTGCTGCCCAGCAAGGTCGCCCGGATACCGGGTGTGGCCAGCTCCCTCGTCTACGAACCGAGCGACGACGGCGTCGTCGGCGGTGACTTCTACGACATCTTCCCGTGCCCCGGCGACCGCTGGTGCTTCGTCCTCGGCGACGTCCAGGGCAGCGGCCCCGAGGCCGCCGTCGTCACCGGCCTGGCCCGCCCCTGGCTGCGGCTGCTGGCCCGCGAGGGCTTCCAGGCCGACGAGGTCCTGGTCCGCCTCAACCGGCTGCTCCTGGACGACGCCATGGAGGCCGCCGAGGCCGCCGCGCTCATGGTCGCCGCCGCCGGCGGCCAGCACTCCGCGGACAACGGCGGGCAGTCCCGCTTCCTGTCCCTGCTCTACGGGGAGCTGGTGCCGCTGCCCGGCGGCGGCGCCCGCTGCACCCTGGCCAGCGCCGGGCACCCGCTGCCGCTGCTGCTGCGCCCGGACGGCACCGTGCGGCCCGCCGCCGAGCCGCAGCTGCTGCTCGGGCTGATGGACGACGCGGTCTACGAGACCCAGAGCTTCGACCTGGCGCCCGGCGACAGCCTGCTCTGCGTCACCGACGGGGTCACGGAGCGGCGCTCGGGCGCCCTGATGTTCGACGACGGCGACGGGCTGGCGAAGGCACTGTCGGGGTGCGCGGGGCTGAGCGCGGAGGAGATCGCGGAGCGCATCAAGCACGCCGTGCACGACTTCGCCGAGCGCCCGCCGGACGACGACCTGGCCCTGCTCGTGCTCCAGGCCGAGTAGGGCCCGGTCCGGGGCATGGCGTCCGGTCGCCGGGCGGCGCGCGACAATGGGCGGTATGCCTTCCGTACTGCCCGATGGTGAACCCGTGCCCGACGACGGGGCGCTGCCCCGCCATGCCCTGGAAGGCGCGGCCGGCCGGCCGCTCGGCTTCTACCTGCACGTGCCGTACTGCGCGACCCGCTGCGGCTACTGCGACTTCAACACCTACACCGCGACCGAGCTGCGCGGCTCCGGCGGTGCCCTGGCCTCCCGCGACAACTACGCGTCCCACCTCGTCGGCGAGGTCCGCCAGGCCCGCAAGGTCCTCGGCGACGACCCCCGCCCGGTCCGCACGGTCTTCGTCGGCGGCGGTACGCCGACCCTGCTGGCCGCCGCCGACCTGGTCCGGATGCTGGCGGCGATCCGGGAGGAGTTCGGGCTCGCCGACGACGCCGAGATCACCACCGAGGCCAACCCGGAGTCCGTGGACCCCGCCTACCTGGCCGAGCTGCGCGAGGGCGGCTTCAACCGGATCTCCTTCGGCATGCAGAGCGCCCGGCAGCACGTCCTGAAGATCCTCGACCGCACCCACACCCCGGGCCGGCCCGAGGCGTGCGTGGCCGAGGCGCGGGCGGCCGGCTTCGAGCACATCAACCTGGACCTGATCTACGGCACCCCCGGCGAGTCCGACGACGACTGGCGCGCGTCCCTGGACGCGGCGATCGGCGCCGGGCCCGACCACGTGTCCGCGTACGCGCTGATCGTCGAGGAGGGCACCGGCCTCGCCCGCCGCATCAAGCGCGGCGAGATCCCGATGACCGACGACGACGCGCACGCCGACCGGTACCTCATCGCGGACGAGGCCATGGCCGCCGCCGGCTACTCCTGGTACGAGGTGTCGAACTGGGCCCGTACGCCCGAGGGCCGCTGCCTGCACAACGAGCTGTACTGGCGGGGCGCCGACTGGTGGGGCGCCGGACCGGGCGCGCACAGCCACGTCGGAGGCGTGCGCTGGTGGAACGTGAAGCACCCGGGGGCGTACGCGCAGGCGCTCGCCGAGGGGCGGTCGCCGGGGGCCGGGCGCGAGATCCTGTCCGCCGAGGACCGCCGCGTCGAGCGCATCCTGCTGGAGCTGCGGCTCGTGGACGGCTGCCCGCTCTCCCTGCTGGCCCCCGCCGGCCTCGCGGCGGCCCGCCGGGCGGTGGCCGACGGACTCCTGGAACCGGCGCCGTTCGAGGACGGGCGGGCCGTACTGACGCTGCGCGGGCGGCTGCTGGCCGACGCCGTGGTGCGCGACCTGGTGGACTGAGCGGGCCGCGCCGCTCGGGGCGTACGCGCATCAAGGCGCACGCCCCCACGCCCGCCGCACTCACTTCAACGGGCACCCCGCCGGTGTCAGCGCCCGCGCCCCCGCCGCCCGGCCGCAGATGATCCGGGCGCGGCTCCGGCCGTCCGGGTAGGTGATCTGCACGACGTCCAGACCGTGGCCCGCCTGGGCCTCGTACGGGATGAAGCCGCGGAAGGTGATCGTCCCCGTGGGCATCTTCCGCAGGTTCACCGCGTACAGGTTCGCCCACGTCTCCGCGGCGCTGTTCGCCGCGTCGCCGTGGCTCGCCGCGTCGTACAGCGCGGCCGTGGCGCTGTACGACATCACCGACTGGCCGCTCGCGAAGAGCGGGTCCTCGTACGCTCGCGACGCCGGCAGCCGGGGACGTACCGCGCCCTCGGGCAGCAGCTTCCCCAGGGCGCGGTACGACTCCTCGTAGAAGCCGTCCGCGCGGCCGCGGCTCATCGGCGCGAGGGTCGTGTGGTAAAGCGTGACGTTCTTCGTGGTGTCCGTGCTCGCGTCCAGCCGCGCCTTGGACAGGTCGTCGCCCGTGAAGACGGTGATGGGGCGGCGCGAGCAGCTGTGGGTGAGCCGGCTCATCAGGTTGGCGACGTCCTCGACCCGGCCCGCGAAGTACAGGGCGTCCGGCGCCGGGTCCGCGGCGCAGATCCGCTGCACCGGCCGGTCCAGGTCGGCGCTGCTGCGGCGGCCGAGGTCGTACTCCACCGGCTCCGACAGCTCGAAGCCCGACTCCTCCAGCATCGCGCCGCCCACCTCCTGCTGCTCCAGCGTGTAGCGGTCCTTGTCGTTGTTGCCGAGCTTGCGGGACAGGACCAGGGCATGCGGCTCGTGCTTGCGCGCCGCCGCCTCGGCCACCTGCTTCGCGACGAGGCCGAGGGCCTTCGCCTGCTCCTGGTCGGTGGCCGCCAGGCCGAAGTAGTTGGAGTAGTCCGTCGCCAGGTAGCCCCCGGAGTTGGTGGTGTCCACCACGGGCAGGCCCGCCTGCTGAAGGAGCGCGGTGGCCTCCGGACTGTCGGTGGTGTCGCGGCCGAGCCCGACCACGCCGACGACCGAGCGGTCCCTTTCGGCCACCTCGATGATCTTCTTCACCGCGGGTATCTGCTGGAGCATGTCCTGCCCGCCGTTGGCGGTCAGCACCCGCAGCTTGACGGAGAAGTCCAGCGTGTTGGTGTGGTGCTGGAAGAGGTAGACGCCGGTCAGCTCCTCCAGGGCCTTGCGGGTGCCCTCCGGGGACGGGGCGGTGAACGGACCCGCGTAGATCAGCGTGACGTACTTGTCGCCCGGCTCGATCGAGGCGTTCTCCTCGGCCACCGCCCGCTCGATCCGGTCGAAGGTGACCCCCGCCCCGGCCCCGTCCAGCTCCAGGTCGTTGCCCTCCGCGAAGCGCACCCGGGTGGTCGTCGCCACGCCGATGCACTCCTTGTCCCCGCCGCCCGGACCGTCCAGCCGCACCGAGTCCGTGTCGACGTCCGTGAGCGGCCCGTGGCAGTAGCGGCCGGCCAGGTGGTTGCTCAGCAGCATCGTCCCCAGCAGCGCGCCGGCCATCAGACACGCGACCGTCGTCCGCGACATCACCCACCACACCCACGTCCTGCGCACCCGCTCCGTGGACAGCTGCGCGTCCGCGTGCTCGTGGGTCAGCTGAGCCGTCGACAAGGGCAGCCGCAGCACCCAGGCGGGCGTGGCCGTGCCCGAGGGCGACTGGCCCACGCTGAGGCGGCCGACCCAGTCCTCGTACCTGGCCCGCGCCGCACCCGTGTGCGCGGGCGGCGGGTCGGGCGGCAGCGGCGGGGTGTGCCGCAGGATCTCGGCCGCCGGCAGGGAGGCCAGGAGCAGCAGCGGATCGACCTCGCTGCGCCGGGAGCGGACGTTGTTGACCGCGTTGATCAGCTGGACGCCGCCGTTGCTCTGGACGGCCCTCGGCAGGAAGACCACCGGCGGCACGGTCCGCTTGCCGCGCCGCCAGTCCGGCGCGTGCGGCCGGTAGTTGTTGCGCAGGTCCTCCAGCAGCGCCTGGACCCGCAGCTCCAGGTGGAACTGGCGGGCCCGCTCGTCGCCCGCCGCCGCGTCGGCCACCTGCCCGGCGACCACCGCCGCCCGCGCCCGGATCACCCGCCACGAACCGCTCGGCGAGAACCGGGACCAGCCGTCCGACGGGTAGCCGGTGCTGGCGGCGGCCAGCGACGAGGTGGTGGCGAACCACTTGCTGGCCCGGCGCAGCCACAGCAGCGGCGGCGCCGACGTCGACACCAGCCGGACCACCGCGAGCCCGAGGACCGCCCCCACGGCCACCAGCGCGGTCGGCAGCCAGCCGATCTCGCCGAGCAGCACACCCAGGACCGCGATGACCACGGCCCCCACGAACGTCTCCGGCCGCACCGACTCGCGGAACGCGGTCCACCAGGTGCCCCGGCCGCGCCGCCGGGCCCGCCAGCGCAGCGCGCTCAGCTCCTCCAGGATGCGCTCGTCGCGCTGGTCGCGGGAGCTGCCCGGGTCCGGGTCCCGCAGCACGGACCCGGTGGCCTGCTCGATGGCGCCGAGCAGCCGGGAACGGGGGAAGGCAAACGGTTTGTACTGCGATCCGCCCCGGGTCTCCCACGGCTTCTCGGTCAGCGTGCGGACCATGTCGAGCGCCGCGTCGTACGGGGTGTCGCCGCGCCCGTCGAGCAGTCTCAGGGGGACGCGGCGCGGCTGGTTGGCCCGGTGGATCTGGCGCACGATCTGCTCGACCCGGGCGTCCACGGCGGCCGGTACGTCGGCGTCGGCGGCCTGGAGGACGACCAGCGGCAGCAGGGGCCGGTTGTCGCGGTAGCGGTCGATGAGCTGCTGCACGAAGTGGAAGACGGCGGAGGCCGCCTCGTTCTCCGCAGTGTCCCGCCAGACCTCGCGTGCCATCGCCCCCGTGCCTTCCCTCGCGAACAGAGCCTGGCCCCACTCAATAACCGATGATGTGTGCGAGGCGCAGGCATTCATCCGGATCGGTGCCGGATCGAGGGGAAGGACGGCCGGACATCAGTCCGGAAGGGTGACGAAATCGATCAATTCCTCTACCCGGCCCAGGAGTTCGGGCTGAAGATCCCGATAGGAGCGGACCGAGGACAGAATGCGCTGCCAGGCCGCTCCGGTGTTCTCCGGCCAGCCGAGCGCCCGGCACACCCCCGTCTTCCAGTCCTGCCCGCGCGGCACCACCGGCCACCCCGCGATCCCCACCGACGCGGGCTTCACGGCCTCCCACACGTCGATGTACGGGTGCCCGACCACCAGCACGTCGCCGTCCGACACCTGGGCCGCGATCCGGGACTCCTTGGAACCGGGCACCAGATGGTCGACCAGCACCCCGAGGCGGGCGTCCGGCGCGGGCGAGAACTCCCGCACGATCGCCGGCAGGTCGTCGATGCCCTCCAGGTACTCCACCACCACGCCCTCGATGCGGAGGTCGTCGCCCCAGACCCGCTCGACCAGCTCCGCGTCGTGCCGGCCCTCCACGTAGATCCGCCCGGCCCGCGCCACCCGCGCCCGCGCCCCGGGCACCGCCACCGAACCGGAAGCCGTACGCGTGGGCCGCACCGGGCCCCCGGCCGACGGGCGCACCAGCGTGACGACCCGCCCCTCCAGCAGGAAGCCGCGCGGTGTCATCGGGAAGACCCGGTGCTTGCCGAACCGGTCCTCCAGGGTCACCGTCGGCCCCTCGGCGGTCTTCTCGCACCGGATGACCGCGCCGCAGAAACCGGTGACCGCCTCCTCCACGACCAGATCGGTCTCGGCGGGCACCTCCGGGGCGGGGGCGGACTTCTTCCACGGCGGGGTCAGATCGGGCTGGTAGCTGCGCATCGCACGACGATAATCGGGGAAGACCTACGACACGCCGAGCCGCCCCGCCAGCGCCTCCCGCTGGGCCCGGACGAACGCGGCGTCCACCACGGCCCCGTGCCCCGGCACGTACCGCGCGTCGTCCCCGCCCAGCTCCAGCAGCCGGTCCAGCGCCGCCGGCCAGCGCGCCGGGCGGGCGTCCGGGCCCGCCTGGGGTTCGCCGGACTCCTCGACCAGGTCGCCGCAGAACACCAGCGCGGGGGCACCCGGGACCAGCACCGCGAGGTCGTGGCCGCTGTGCGCCGCGCCCATGTCCACCAGCACCGCCTCCCGGCCGCCGCCCAGGTCCACCGTCAGCTCCCCGCGCACCTCGTGGCCCGGCGCCACCAGCACATCGACGGAACCGGCCGCGTCCGCCTCGGGCAGCCCCTGGGCCACCGCGTCCGCGTACAGCTCGTCCGCCCCGCGCCGCAGCAGCTCCGCCGTGCCCTCGGAGCCGTACACCCGCGCGCCGGCGAACGCCGCCGTGCCCAGCACATGGTCGAAGTGGGGGTGGCTGAGTGCGATGTGCGTCACCCTCCGGCCGAGCAGCGCCTGCGCCTGGGTGCGCAATTCCACACCCTCGCGCAGTGACGAGCCGGTGTCGCAGAGCAGCACCCCGTCCGGGCCGGCCACCAGCAGGGCCGTCGCGTCCCAGACCGGAAGGCGCCGGCGGCCCGTTCCGTGACCCAGCCGCTCCCATCCGAAGTCTTCCCAAGAGGCATCCATACGGCGACGCTATCGGCAGCGACCTGCGCGATCGGGCGGCACGGCGGCCGGTCGCCCTTGCTAGGGCACCACCCCGTCGCCGTACACTGGCCGGGGATCGCTGGCACTCGTACGCACCGAGTGCCAGGAGGAATCCCGGGAACGGCCCGGGAACACCGACGTGGAGAGCTGGAGGTGTGCGCGCGATGCTCAGCGAACGCAGACTCGAAGTGCTGCGCGCGATCGTCCAGGACTACGTCGGGACCGAGGAGCCCGTCGGCTCCAAGGCGCTCACCGAGCGGCACAAGCTGGGGGTCTCCCCGGCGACCGTCCGCAACGACATGGCGGTGCTGGAGGAGGAGGGCTTCATCGCCCAGCCCCACACCAGCGCCGGGCGCATCCCGACGGACAAGGGCTACCGGCTCTTCGTGGACAAGCTGGCGGGCGTCAAGCCCCTCTCGTCACCGGAGCGCCGCGCCATCCAGAACTTCCTCGACGGCGCGGTCGACCTGGACGACGTCGTGGGCCGTACCGTACGGCTGCTCGCGCAGCTGACCCGGCAGGTCGCCGTCGTGCAGTACCCCTCGCTGACCCGTTCGACGGTGCGGCATGTGGAGCTGCTGTCGCTGGCCCCGGCGCGGCTGATGCTCGTGCTGATCACGGACACCGGCCGGGTCGAACAGCGACTGGTGGACTGCCCGGCGCCGTTCGGCGAGACCTCCCTCGCCGATCTGCGGGCCCGGCTCAACAGCCGGGTGGTGGGGCGCCGGTTCGCGGACGTCCCGCAGCTGGTGCAGGACCTGCCGGAATCCTTCGAGAGCGAGGACCGGGGAACCGTGTCCACCGTCCTCTCGATCCTGCTCGAAACCCTCGTCGAGGAGACGGAGGAGCGGCTGATGATCGGCGGCACCTCCAACCTCACCCGCTTCGGACACGACTTCCCGGTGATGATCCGGCCGGTGCTGGAGGCACTGGAGGAGCAGGTCGTGCTGCTGAAGCTGCTCGGCGAGGCCAAGGACTCGGGCATGACCGTACGCATCGGGCACGAGAACGCCCACGAGGGGCTCAACTCCACGTCCGTCGTCGCGGTCGGCTACGGTTCGGGCGACGAGGCAGTCGCCAAACTCGGCGTGGTCGGACCGACCCGCATGGACTACCCCGGAACGATGGGAGCGGTACGCGCAGTGGCACGTTACGTCGGACAGATCCTGGCGGAGTCGTAAGTGGCCACGGACTATTACGCCGTACTCGGCGTGCGCCGCGACGCTTCCCAGGACGAGATCAAGAAGGCATTCCGGAGGCTCGCCCGCGAGCTGCACCCGGACGTCAACCCCGATCCGAAGACCCAGGAGCGGTTCAAGGAGATCAACGCCGCTTACGAGGTCCTCTCGGACGCGCAGAAGAAGCAGGTCTACGACCTCGGCGGCGATCCGCTCTCGCAGTCCGGCGGCGCCGGCGCGGGCGGCTTCGGCCAGGGCGGCTTCGGCAACTTCTCCGACATCATGGACGCGTTCTTCGGTACGTCGTCGCAGCGCGGGCCCCGCTCGCGCACCCGGCGCGGCCAGGACGCGATGATCCGGCTGGAGATCGACCTCGCCGAGGCGACCTTCGGCACCACCAAGGACATCCAGGTCGACACCGCCGTCGTCTGCACCACGTGCAGCGGCGAGGGCGCGGCCCCCGGCACCTCGGCGCAGACCTGCGACATGTGCCGCGGCCGCGGTGAGGTCTCCCAGGTCACCCGGTCCTTCCTCGGCCAGGTCATGACCTCCCGTCCCTGCCCGCAGTGCCAGGGCTTCGGCACCGTCGTGCCGACCCCGTGCCCGGAGTGCGCCGGCGACGGCCGCATCCGCTCGCGGCGCACGCTGACCGTGAAGATCCCCGCCGGTGTCGACAACGGCACCCGCATCCAGCTCGCGGGCGAGGGCGAGGTCGGCCCCGGCGGCGGCCCGGCCGGCGACCTCTACGTCGAGATCCACGAGCTGCCGCACGCGGTGTTCCAGCGCCGCGGCGACGACCTGCACTGCACGGTCACCATCCCCATGACGGCGGCGGCCCTCGGCACCAAGGTGCCGCTGGAGACGCTGGACGGCCTGGAGGAGGTCGACATCCGGCCGGGCACCCAGTCCGGCCAGTCCGTCCCGCTGCACGGGCGCGGCATCACCCACCTGCGGGGCGGGGGGCGCGGCGACCTCATCGTGCACGTCGAGGTGACCACCCCGATGAAGCTGGACCCCGAGCAGGAACGCCTGCTGCGCGAACTGGCCGAGCTGCGCGGCGAGGAGCGGCCCACCGGCCAGTTCCAGCCGGGCCAGCAGGGCCTGTTCTCCCGCCTGAAGGACGCCTTCAACGGCCGCTGACGGCACCCGCCCGCGCGGTACGGACCCGGGCCCCGGGTCCGTACCGCGCCGCGGCCGGACGGTTCGCGGGGCGGGCATCACGGGACAGGAAGGACATGACACGATGCGGTCATGCCCTCCGCGCTGACCGCTCTCTGCCGGTATCCCCTCGTGCAGGCCCCCATGGCCGGCGGTCCGTCCTGCCCGCAGCTCGCCGCCGCCGTCTCCGAGGCCGGCGCACTCGGCTTCCTGGCCGCCGGCTACAAGACGGTGGACGCCCTGCGCGACGAGGTCCGCCAGGTGCGCGGCCTGACCGGGCAGCCCTTCGGCGTCAACCTCTTCATGCCGCAGTGCGAACCGGCCGACCCCGCCGCGCTGGCGGACTACCGCAGCCGGCTCACGGGCGAGGCCACCGGTTACGAGACCGCGCTCGGCGACCCGGACGTCCCCGGCGACGACGGTTACGAGGACAAGGTCGCCGTCCTCCTCGACGCCCCGGTCCCGGTCGTCTCCTTCACCTTCGGCTGCCCCTCGCGCGACACGCTCGACGCGTTCGCGGCCGCCGGTACGTACACCGTGGTCACGGTCACCTCGCCGGAGGAGGCCCAGGCCGCCGAGTGGGCCGGGGCCGACGCCGTCTGCGCCCAGGGCACCGAGGCGGGCGGCCACCGCTCCACGTTCCACGACGACCCGGCGACCGAGGACGGCGGGACCGGGCTGCTGAGCCTGGTCACCCAGGTCCGCGAGACCGTGCAGATACCGGTCGTCGCCGCCGGCGGCCTGATGCGGGGCGCCCAGATCGCCGCCGTCCTCGCGGCGGGCGCCGACGCCGCCCAGCTCGGCACCGCCTTCCTGGCCTGCCCGGAGTCCGGCGCCCACATCCTGCACAAACAGGCCCTGACCAACCCGCTGTTCGTCCGGACCACCCTCACCAGGGCCTTCTCCGGGCGCCCGGCACGCGGCCTGGTCAACCGCTTCGTGCGTGAGCACGGCCCGTACGCCCCCGCCGCCTACCCCCAGGTCCACCACCTGACCTCCGGGCTGCGCAAGGCCGCCGCCCGCGTCGGGGACGCCCAGGGCATGTCGCTGTGGGCCGGGCAGGGGCACCGGATGGCCCGCGAGCTGCCCGCCGGCCGGCTGGTCCGGCTGCTCGCCGACGAACTGGACGCCGCACGGACGGCAGTGAGCACGAGGAGCACACAGTGACGGCACCCGTCTTCGTCGTCGGACACCTGCCCGACGCCCCCGAGTTCGTCCTCGACGGGCCCGAGGGACGCCACGCCGTGTCCGTGAAGCGGCTGCACACCGGCGAGGAGGTCGTCCTCACGGACGGCCGCGGCCGGTGGGCCCGGGGCGTCGTGCGCGCCGCCGAGGGCAAGGACCGGCTGGTCGTCGGGGACCTGGACCCGGTCCACGAGGAGCCGCGCCCCGCGCTGCGGATCACCGTCGTCCAGGCCCTGCCCAAGGGGGACCGGGGCGAGGTCGCCGTGGAGACGATGACCGAGACCGGCGTCGACGCGGTCGTCCCGTGGCAGGCGGCGCGCTGCATCACCCAGTGGAAGGGCGACCGCGGCCTCAAGTCCCTGGCCAAATGGCGCGCCACGGCCCGCGAGGCCGGCAAGCAGTCGCGCCGGGTGCTCTTCCCGGACGTGGCGGACCTGGCCACCACCAAGCAGGTCGCCGGCCTCCTCGCCGCGGCGGACTTCGCCGCCGTCCTGCACGAGGACCGCGACTACCCGAGCGAACCCCTGGCCACCGTCGCCCTGCCCGAGGAGGGCGAGATCGTGCTGGTCGTCGGCCCCGAGGGCGGGGTGTCCCCGGACGAACTGGCCGCGTTCGCCGCCTCCGGCGCCCGCACCTGCCGCCTCGGCCCCACGGTCCTGCGCACCTCGACGGCGGGCACCGCGGCGACGGCACTGCTCCTGGGACGCACGGGGCGCTGGTCGTGAACCGTCCCCGATGGGGTTCTGACTGCTGTGGGCTGAGCGTGCATGAGTGAGCTGTGGTGCTTGGGAGTGAGTGGTGGGGGTGTGGGGGAATGCAGGTTCTGGGATCGAATGGGTGACCTTGTGGAGGGTTGCTCGTTGTTACGGGTGGTGTGGTGTGCCGGTCGTGGGCGGGGGTGTGGTGGTGGGCGGTGTGCGGGAGTTGGCGGCGTCTTTCGTGGTGGCCGGAGCGTCCGGGGTGGCGGTGCGGGGCCGTCTCAAATGCCTCACCGAACAGGACGAGCGGGTGTTGCGGGCGGTGGGCGCGTATCAGGGTGGGCTGGCGTCGCGTGATCTGAAGGCCCGGTGTGCGGACGGCCTGGGCCACAGCGCTGAGTCGTGGGCTTCGCGTAAGCGTGGGTTGACGGGAGTGTCGTCGTCGCGGATCGCTGGGGCGATCACGAAGGCGTCGCATGATCAGTGGGCGCTGGCCCGGCGCTGCCTGGCCGCCCATATCCGGAGCCTTGAGGCCGGGATCAGCGTGCTCAGGCACCGGTTGTCGCTCCCGGTCGGGGCCAAGGGGACGAAGCGGGCGGCGGGTGGTTACCGGTCCAGGGGTGAGTGGTTTCACAAGTCCCGCCGTCTGAAGACCCTGGAGGACCGGCTGGCGGCTGCTGTCGCGGACTGGCAGGCGGGGCGGGTGGTGCGGGGCGGGAAGCGCCTGTTGAACACCCGCCATCATCTCGCCGAGGCCGGGCTGACGCAGGAGCAGTGGCGTCAGCGGTGGGAGGCGGAACGGTGGTTTCTCGCGGCGGACGGTGAGTCGGGGAAGCGGTATGGGAACGAGACCATCCGCGTCACCCCGGACGGCCGGGTCAGCATCAAACTCCCCGCCCCTTTGGCCCACCTCGCCAACAGCGCACACGGCCGCTACACCCTCACCACCCCGGTCGGGTTCGCGCACCGGGGTGCGGAGTGGGCCGACCGCGTCGAAGGCAACCGTGCTGTCGCCTACCGCATCCACTACGACGCCGGCCGGGACCGCTGGTACCTGACCGCGTCCTGGCAACGACCCGTCGTGCAGACCGTCCCGTTGGAGGCGGCTCGGGCCGGGGGTGTGATCGGGGTGGACACCAACGCCGATCACTTCGCCGCCTACCGCCTCGACGCCCACGGCAACCCGGTCGGCGAACCCCACCGCTTTCCGTACGACCTGTCCGGAACGGCCGCACATCGCGACGCGCAGGTCCGCCACGCCCTCACCCGCCTCCTGCACTGGGCGAAGCAGACCGGTGTCACGGCGATCGCCATCGAGGATCTCGACTTCGGTGCGGAGAAGACGCGGGAGAAGCACGGCCGCCGGAAGCGTTTCCGGCAGCTGATCTCCGGTATGCCCACCGGCAAGCTCAAGGCCCGCCTGGTCTCCATGGCCGCCGAGCACGGTCTCGCGATCATCGCGGTCGACCCGGCCTACACCTCGCGGTGGGGTGCTCAGCACTGGCAGAAGCCACTGACCACCCCGCACCGGAAGATGTCCCGTCACGATGCCGCCGGTATCGCGATCGGGCGACGCGCCCTCGGACACCCGATCCGGCGTCGGACGACACCGCCCCCACACGACCAGAGCGATCGTGCGAGGCATCGGACCGTCCAGGCCGCACCAGGTGCCCCAGGGCGTGAGGGGCCCCGCCCCCGCATTCCCGGACCACGGACACGATCCGTGCCACCGGACGCGGCGAGAACGCGGGCAACCAGGACACCCAAAACCGTTCGGGATGTCCGCAGCGAACAGGAATGGATCCAAGACTCACTCCTGCTCACTGAATAGGAACGGTGGTTGTGCCCGGAAGCGGTCTACCGCGCCGTCACCTGCGGTGGGAAGCTGCCCGTATGGGGACATCAAGGGCAGGGGGCCGTCGCGCGGCCCGTCGTTTTCCGGCCGCGCTCTGCCTCGCCGCGGCCGCCGTCGCCGGGCTCACCGCCTGTGAACCGGGCGACGCCACCGGCGCGTTGAACACCGCGTCCGTCGCCTTCACCACGGACCGGACCGCCACCCGCGCCCTGGAGCACGAAGGCGTCCAGGTGCGCTGGCTGACCTGCACGGCCTCACTCGACGGCGGCGGCACCCCCCGCTCGGCGGCGCCCTCCGCCGCGCGCCGGACGGCCGAGGTCCACTGCGACGGCAGGACGAAGTCCGGCGGCGACATCGCGCTGGACGGGCAGGTGACCTACGCGGTCGAAGGCCGGTGCGTGCGGGGCGACATGACCGCGAAGAGCGGTGGCCGCGCCGTCTTCCGGGCCACCCTGCTCGGCGACTGCACCGCCCCGGCCACGACCGCGCCGCCGGCCGGCCCTCCGGGCCGGGGCGACGGCCCGACGGCCACCGTGACGGTGACGGTCACCGCGTACCCCGGCAAGTGAGGCCGCAGGAGGGGGAGTCGGCGGTCACCGTCGGTTCGCGTGCATCGGTGGAGGACCCGCACCGCATGACGTACTCCGGCCAACCCCGTGCCACCCGGCACACCCGCGGCCTAGGGTGATCGTGTGACACAGCCTTCCTACCTCAGGTACCCCCACGTCCAAGGTGATGTGATCGCCTTCACCGCCGAGGACGACGTCTGGCTCGCCCCGCTCGACGGCGGCCGGGCGTGGCGGGTCAGCGCAGACAACCGTCCCGTCACCCAGCCGCGCATATCTCCCGACGGCACCCTCGTCGCCTGGACGTCCACCCGCGACGGGGCGCCCGAGGTGCACATCGCCCCCGCCGACGGCGGGCCCTCCCGGCGGCTCACCCACTGGGGCGACGCCCGCACCACCGTGCGCGGCTGGACCCCCGAAGGCGACGTGCTGGTCACCAGCACCCAGGGGCAGGTCTCACTGCGCCGCAGCTGGGCCCGGGCCGTCCCGGTCGACGGCGGTCCCGCGCGGACCCTCCCGTACGGCCCCGTCGGCTCCCTCGCGTACGGGCCCGCCGGGCGCGTCCTGCTGCTCTCGGCCACCATGGGGCGCGAAGCCGCCTCCTGGAAGCGCTACCGGGGCGGCACGGCCGGCAAGCTCTGGATCGCGGCCGAGGACGACCCGCTCCAGTTCACCCGGGTCCACCAGGACCTCGACGGCAACATCGAGTGCCCGATGTGGGTGGGGGAGCGCATCGCGTTCCTCTCCGACCACGAGGGCACCGGCGCCCTCTACTCCTCGCTGCCCGACGGCACGGACCTGCGCCGGCACACCCCCGTCGACGGCTTCTACGCCCGGCAGGCCACCACCGACGGCACCCGGGTCGCCTATGCCTCGGCCGGTGAACTCTGGCTCCTGGACGGCCTGGAGAGCGACGAGCCCCGCCGCGTCGAGGTCCGGCTCGGCGGCCAACGCGCCGACCTCCAGCCCTACCCGCTGCACGCCGACAGCCACCTGACCAGCGCGTCGCCCGACCGCACCGGCCGGGGCAGCGCGGTCCTGTCGCGGGGGGCGGTCCACTGGGTCACCCACCGCGAGGGCCCCGCCCGCGCACTCGCCGCCGAGCCCGGCGTACGGGCCAGGCTGCCGCGCACCTTCCAGGCCGACGGCGACCAGCAGGTCGTCTGGGTCACCGACGCCGAGGGCGACGACGCGCTGGAGATCGCCCCCGCCACCGGCACCGCCCCCGGCGCCACACCCCGCCGCCTCGCGGCGGGCCGGCTGGGCCGCGTCCTGGACCTCGCCCCCGCCCCCGACGGCAGCCGGTTCGCGGTCGCCGCGCACGACGGGCGGGTGCTGATCGTCGAGCGGGAGAGCGGCGAGATCCACGAGGTGGACCGCAGCGAGAACGGCGACGCCTCCGGCCTCGCCTGGTCGCCCGACTCCGCCTGGCTCGCCTGGTCGCACCCCGGCCCCGAGCCGCTCAGCCAGCTCAAGCTGGCCCACATCGCCGACCTCTCGGTCTCCGAGGCCACCCCGCTGCGGTTCCGGGACTTCGCGCCCGCCTTCACCGCCGACGGCAAGCACCTGGCCTTCCTCTCCGAGCGCGCCTTCGACCCCATCTACGACGCCCACGTCTTCGACATGGCGTTCATCGGCTCCTGCCGGCCGCATCTGCTCACCCTCGCGGCGACCACGCCTTCGCCGTTCGGGCCGCAGCTGCACGGCCGGCCCACGGAGAAGGAGAAGGGCGGCGACGGCGAGGACAACCCCACCGCGCTCCCCATCACCCGCATCGACCTGGACGGCCTCGCCGACCGGATCGTGCCCCTTCCCGTCGAGGCCGCCGTCTACTCCTCGCTGCGCACCGCGCGTGACGGGCTGCTCTGGCTGCGCCACCCGCTCACCGGAGTCCTCGGCACCAGCGGGGCCGGCCCGGACGCCCGCCGCCCGGACACCGTCCTGGAGCGGTACGACCTGGAGAAGCTGCGCTGCGAGGAGCTGTCCTCGGACGTCAGCCGTTTCGCGGTGAGCGGTGACGGGAAGCGGCTGGCGATCATCAGCCACGGCAAGCTGTCCGTCGTCCCCTCCGACAGCCGGGTGCCCGCGGGCGACGACGACCACGACGACGCCGTGACCGTCGACCTCTCCCGCATCCGCCGCACCCTCGACCCGGCCGCCGAGTGGCGCCAGATGTACGACGAGGCCGGGCGCGTCATGCGGGACAACTTCTGGCGCCCCGACATGGGCGGCGTCGACTGGGCCGGGGTCCTCGACCGCTACCGGCCGGTCCTGGAGCGCGTCGCGACCCACGACGACCTCATGGACCTGCTCTGGGAGGTCCAGGGCGAGCTGGGCACCTCGCACGCCTACGTCACCCCGCCCGGCGGGTGGCGCGACGACGCGGCCCGGCAGGGGCTGCTCGGGGCGGACCTCTCGCGCGCCGAGGACGGCAGCTGGCGCATCGACCGCGTGCTGCCCTCCGAGACCTCGGACCCGGCGGCCCGCTCGCCGCTCGCCGCGCCGGGCGTCGCGATCCAGGCCGGGGACGCGATCGTGGCCGTCGACGGACACCCCGTCGACCCGCTCACCGGGCCCGCGCCGCTGCTCACCGGCTCGGCCGGCAAGCCCGTCGAACTGACGGTCTCCCCGGCCGACGGGGGCGACCGGCGCCACGTCGTCGTCGTGCCCGTCGCCGACGAGGAGGCACTGCGCTACCACGCGTGGGTCGCCGACCGGCGGGCGTACGTGCACGAGCGGTCCGGAGGGCGCCTCGGCTACCTCCACGTCCCCGACATGGTCGGCGGCGGCTGGGCCCAGATCCACCGCGACCTGCGCACCGAGATGGCGCGCGAGGGCCTGGTCGTGGACGTCCGGGAGAACCGGGGCGGCCACACCTCGCAGCTCGTCGTGGAGAAGCTGGCCCGCCGCATCGTCGGCTGGGACCTGGCGCGCGGCATGCGCCCCACGAGCTACCCGGGCGACGCGCCCCGGGGGCCGGTGGTGGCCGTGGCGAACGAGTTCTCCGGGTCGGACGGCGACATCGTGAACGCGGCGATCAAGGCGCTGAAGATCGGGCCGGTGGTCGGGGTCCGGACGTGGGGCGGCGTGATCGGCATCGACAGCCGGTACCGGCTGGTCGACGGGACGCTGGTCACGCAGCCGAAGTACGCCTTCTGGCTGGAGGGGTACGGGTGGGGCGTCGAGAACCACGGCGTCGACCCGGACGTGGAGGTCGTGATGACGCCGCGGGATCACGCCGAAGGACGTGATCCGCAGCTGGACGAGGCGGTCCGGATCGCGCTGGAGTCGCTGGAGCGGGCGCCGGCGAAGGTGGCACCCGAGCTGCCGGGCCTCGCGGAGTGACCTCGGCGGGGTGGGGGCGGGAGCGCCTGCGGCGTGCCGGTTCCCCACCCCGCCCCTTCCCGAAACCGGGGCGCCGCCCCGGACCCCGCGCCTCAAACGCCGGCGAGGCTGACAGCCGGGAGCGGGGGTCCGGGGGCAGCGCCCCCGAAAGGCTCCGGGCGCGGGGGCGCCCCGATAGGCTGGACCGCAACGGATCACCCGAGCCCAAGGAGCGCGTAAGCGAATGGCAGGAGAACCGCAGCCCGACTGCCTGTTCTGCAAGATCGTCTCGGGGGAGATCCCGGCCACCGTCGTCCGCGAGACCGACACCACCGTCGCGTTCCGCGACATCAACCCCCAGGCCCCCACCCACGTACTCGTCATCCCGCGCCTGCACCACCCGGACGCCGCGTCCCTCGGCGCCGCCGCACCGCAGGTGCTCGCCGACGTGCTGTGCGAGGCGGGCAACGTCGCCGCCGACGAGAAGATCGACCGGACCGGGTACCGGGTCGTGTTCAACACCGGCGCCGGCGCCGGCCAGACCGTGTTCCACGCCCACGCGCACGTCCTGGGCGGCCGGGGCCTGGAATGGCCGCCCGGATAGATGTCGGCACGTGAACTCGTCGTGCTCGGGACCGCCAGCCAGGTCCCGACGCGGCACCGGAACCACAACGGCTACCTGCTGCGCTGGGACGGCGAGGGCATCCTCTTCGACCCCGGCGAGGGCACCCAGCGGCAGATGCTGCGGGCCGGGGTCGCCGCGCACGACATCAACCGGATCTGCGTCACGCACTTCCACGGCGACCACTCGCTGGGCCTGGCCGGGGTGATCCAGCGGATCAACCTCGACCGGGTCCCGCACCCGGTGACCGCCCACTACCCGGCGAGCGGGCAGCGCTTCTTCGACCGGCTGCGGTACGCGACCGCGTACCGCGAGACCGTGAAGCTGACCGAGGCCCCGGTCGCCGCCGACGGACCGCTGGCCACCACCGCCGCGTACACGCTCGACGGCCACCTGCTCTCGCACCCCGTCGAGTCGTACGGCTACCGGCTCACCGAGCCGGACGGGCGGCGGATGCTGCCCGCGAAGCTCGCCGAGCACGGCATCCGGGGGCCGGACGTCGGACGCCTCCAGCGCGAGGGCCACCTCGGCGGGACCACGCTCGCCGACGTGTCCGAGCCCAGGCGCGGACAGCGGTTCGCGTTCATCATGGACACCAGGCTCTGCGACGGCGTGTACGCCCTCGCCGAAGGCTGCGACCTGCTGGTCATCGAGTCGACGTTCCTCGACGCCGACCGGAAGCTGGCCGCCGACCACGGCCACCTGACCGCCTCCCAGGCGGCCCGGGTCGCCCGGGAGGCCGGCGTACGGCACCTCGTCCTGACGCACTTCTCGCAGCGCTATCCGGAACCGGAGGCGTTCGAGGCCGAGGCCCGGGCGGCCGGTTACGAGGGCGAGCTGACCGTCGCCCGGGATCTCATGCGCGTACCGGTCCCCAGCCGGCACGCGTAGCACCACGCACCACGCACCACCCCCACACGATTGAGACCACTGTGCACCTCCCCAAAGCCGAACTCCACCTCCACATCGAGGGAACCCTCGAACCGGAACTGGCCTTCGCGCTCGCCGCGCGCAACGGCGTGACCCTGCCCCACGCGGACACCGAAGCCCTGCGCACCGCGTACCTCTTCGAGGACCTCCAGAGCTTCCTGGACCTCTACTACGCGCTGATGGCCGTGCTGCGGACCGAGGACGACTTCGCCGAACTCGCCGACGCCTACCTCACCCGCGCCGCCGCCCAGGGCGTCCGCCACGCCGAGATCTTCTTCGACCCGCAGGCCCACACCGCGCGCGGCGTGCCCATCGGCACCGTCGTCGAGGGGCTGGGGCGGGCGCTGGAACGCAGCGAGGAGAAGCACGGCATCTCCACCCAGCTGATCATGTGCTTCCTGCGCGACCAGTCCGCCGAGTCGGCCCTGGAGACCCTGGAGGCGGCCCGGCCGCACCTGCACCGGATCAGCGCCGTCGGCCTGGACTCCGCCGAGGTCGGCCACCCGCCCGTGAAGTTCCGCGAGGTGTACGAACGGGCCGGCGAGCTCGGCCTGCGCAAGGTCGCCCACGCGGGCGAGGAGGGGCCGCCCTCGTACATCCGCGAGGCGCTCGACGTGCTGGGCGTGGAGCGGATCGACCACGGGCTGCGCTGCATGGAGGACCCGGACCTGGTGAAGCGGCTGGTCGCCGAGCGCGTCCCGCTCACGCTGTGCCCGCTGTCCAACGTACGGCTGCGCGCGGTCGACACCCTGGAACAGCACCCGCTGCCCGCGATGCTGGAGGCCGGGCTGCTCTGCACGGTCAATTCCGACGACCCCGCCTACTTCGGCGGGTACGTCGGAGACACCTTCCACGCGGTCCACGAAGCGCTCGGCCTGGACCGCGAGCAGCTGCGCACCCTGGCCCGCAACTCCTTCCGGGCGGCCTTCCTCGACCACGACGAGGAGCGCAGGGCGCGCTACCTGTCCGAGGTCGAGGCGTACGCGTTCGACTGACCGCCGCCCGCCGGGCCGGCCGTCCGGAAGGCGTTCCGGCCGAGCCGGCGGCGGCGCAGGGCCGGGATGCTGATCTCCGCGACGGCCTGCTCGGGCGCGCCCACCTTGGGGACCGCGCCGGGCACCGCACCCGTGGTGACCGCCAGCAGGGCCGCCGGCGCACCGCCCCGGCGGCGGACCGAACCCGGCACCAGCGGACGGCCGCCGACGTGCAGGGCGACGGCCGTCACCGGCAGCGCGACCAGCAGGGTCGCCGCGCCCAGGATCAGACCCATCCCCGGGAACTTGGCCTCCTCGGACAGCACACTGCCGAGCACCGGTCCGCAGGCGACGCCCACGGAGGAGGCGGACCCGGCGAGGACCGCCCAGCGGCCGCGTACGTCGAGGGAGGCGGCCAGACCGATCAGGTACGACAGGACCACCGGGTAGACGGTGTTCCACAGGATCTCGCCGGTCGCGAAGGAGCTGAGGCTCCCGGCGGACGAGCTGAGCACGATGCTCCCCGCGATGACGGCGGTGCCCACCCCGATCGGGACCGCGCGCCCCAGCTTCGAGCCCAGCACCCCGGCGCCCATCACACCGAGCAGCCCGGCGCCCAGCGCGGCGGCGAACACCGCGCCGATCGTCACCTCGGACAGCCCGACCTGGTCCACGCCGATCCGGCTGCTGACGCCCCACAGCGCGTTCTGCGCCATCGACCAGACGAGCATGCCGCCCGCGAGGACCAGTCCGGAGCGGCGGTGCGGCAGCCGGCCCGCCGAGGGGGTGGCCGGCCCGGCCGGGGACGAGCCGCCGAGCCGGGAGGTGGCCGGCCAGACCAGCAGCGCGACCAGAGCGATCGAGGCGAACGGCAGCCGGTGGCCGCCGCCCAGGTGCGGGACCGTCAGGTACAGGGCGCCCGCGGTCGCCGAGACGCTCAGCAGCCCCAGGGACGAGGTGCGGTGCGGGTCGCTCTGGGCGGCGATGCCCGCCGCCGCGACGGCGGTCGCCGTGCCGGAGCCGAAGCCGCCGACCACCGCGCCCGCGACCACCAGCGGCACGGTGCCGGCCAGTGCCGCACAGCCGTACCCCACCGCGCACAGGATCAGTCCCACGCGCGCCGGTCTGCACGGCCCGTACGTCTCCACGCGTCCCGCCAGGGAGAAGCCGGCGGAGGCGGAGCTGAGCAGCAGCGCGCTGCCGACCAGCCCGGCCTGGGCCGTGCTCAGGCCCAGATAGACGGAGAGCCGTCCCACGATGGTGGGGAGGAGATAGGCGGCGAGGTAGCCGGCGGTGAACACGGCGACCAGGGGCCACGCGGCGCGAGGGCGCGAGGACATGGGCGTTCCTGAGGACATGCCGAGAAGAGGCAGAAGGGAGGGGGGAAATACGAGAAATCGGCGCTTCCGTCGGGTACGTCTCCAACGGTGCTCGCGGGCCAATTTGTATCAAGTGCTCCCGGCTCACCGAAAGCCGGTCTTCTGTGATCTGGATCACTTTTGTGTTTACGTGGTTCATGGATGGGTAACCGCGCATGTTTACGCAGGTCAGCGACCGTGAACACACGCGCGGCGCGCACTCGTCCATCACCGCCGCGTATCGGGCACACTGGCCGCAACCGCCGCGACCGGGGAGTGCAAGGTGAGCGCTGACATTCCGCAGATCGACCCGCTGGACGGACTGCGCGCCCCGCAGGACCCCGACTGCGACGTCTTCCTCACCGGCACGGTCTTCCTGGACATCATCTTCACCGGCCTGGACAGCGCCCCCGTACGCGGCACCGAGTCCTGGGCGCGCGGCATGGGCTCCAGCCCCGGCGGCGTCGCCAACATGGCCACCGCGCTGGCCCGCCTGGGCCTGCGCACCTCCCTGGCCGCCGCGTTCGGCGACGACCACTACGGCGAGTACTGCTGGGACGCGCTCGAACAGGGCGAGGGCATCGACCTCTCCCGTTCGCACACGGTCCGCGGCTGGCACTCCCCGGTGACCGTCTCCATGGCGTACGAGGGCGAGCGGACGATGGTCTCGCACGGCCACGAGGCCCCGTCGCTCCCCACCACCGCCTCGCCCGAGGCCCCCGCCTTCCCCCGCTGCCCGCCCAGGGCCCGGGCCGCCGTCACCTCGCTGGTGCCCGGCCGCACCGAACCCTGGGTCGCGGAGGCCGCCGGCCGGGGGGCCCTGGTCTTCGGGGACGTCGGCTGGGACGAGACCGGGCGCTGGGACCTGGACTCCCTGAGCGGCCTGGAGCACTGCCACGCCTTCCTGCCCAACGCCGAGGAGGCGATGCGCTACACCCGCACCGACTGCCCCCGGGCCGCCGCGCACGCCCTCGCCGAACGCGTACCGCTCGCCGTCGTCACCCTCGGCTCCGACGGGGCCTACGCGGTCGACGCCGCCACCGGCACCGCCGCCGAGGTCCCGGCCATCGAGGTCGAGGCGCTGGACCCGACCGGGGCCGGCGACGTCTTCGTGGCCGGCTTCGTCACCGGCACGCTGGCCGGCTGGCCCCTCGCCGACCGCCTCGCGTTCGCCGGGCTGACCGCCGCCCTCTCCGTCCAGGAGTTCGGCGGCTCGCTCTCGGCCCCCGGCTGGGCGGAGATCGCCGCCTGGTGGCAGCAGGTGCGCACCTGCGCCGGGCAGGACCCGGCCGCGCTGCGGCGCTACGCCTTCCTGGACGCCCTGCTGCCGGCCGCCGCCCGGCCGTGGCCGCTGCGCCGGGCCCTGCCCACGATCGGTTTCCGCGCGTAGTCCCACCGCCCCGGAAAACCCTCTGGTGTTGTCGGTGCGGAGTCGTAGGCTTGAGGCACACGAGGTTTTCGAGCAGCGAGAACCCTGCAACGGGAGGTATGCGCAGGCCCGAGGGCCGGCCCATGACTCAGTCACCCACACAGCCGCAGGCGCGTGCCCACATCAGCATCCCGGCCGCTCACCCGATGGTGATGCTCCTGGGAGCGGGCGACTCGCTGCTGCGCGTGATCGAAGCGGCGTTCCCGGCGGCCGACATCCACGTCCGGGGAAATGACATAAGCGCGACGGGCAACGCGGCGGACATCGCCCTGATCCAGCGCCTGTTCGACGAGATGGTGCTGGTGCTCCGCACCGGGCAGCCGATGACGGAGGACGCCGTGGAACGGTCGATCGCGATGCTCAAGGCCACCGACAACGGCCAGGCGGACGGCACGGAGACGCCGGCCGAGGTGCTGACGCAGAACATCCTCTCCAGCCGGGGCCGCACGATCCGCCCCAAGACGCTCAACCAGAAGCGGTACGTCGACGCGATCGACAAGCACACGATCGTCTTCGGCATCGGCCCCGCCGGTACGGGCAAGACCTACCTGGCCATGGCCAAGGCGGTCCAGGCCCTCCAGTCCAAGCAGGTCAGCCGGATCATCCTGACCCGCCCGGCCGTCGAGGCGGGCGAGCGCCTGGGCTTCCTCCCCGGCACGCTGTTCGACAAGATCGACCCGTATCTGCGCCCGCTCTACGACGCCCTGCACGACATGCTCGACCCCGACTCGATCCCGCGCCTGATGGCGGCGGGCACCATCGAGGTCGCGCCCCTGGCCTACATGAGGGGCCGGACCCTGAACGACGCCTTCATCATCCTGGACGAGGCGCAGAACACCAGCGCCGAGCAGATGAAGATGTTCCTGACCCGGCTCGGCTTCGACTCGAAGATCGTCGTCACCGGTGACATCACCCAGGTCGACCTGCCGACCGGGACCAAGAGCGGTCTGCGCCAGGTGCAGGAGATCCTGGAGGGCATCGACGACGTGCACTTCTCCCGGCTCACCTCGCAGGATGTCGTCCGGCACAAGCTGGTCGGCCGTATTGTCGACGCGTACGAGAAGTACGACAGCAGCAAGGGCGAGCAGGACGGCGGGGGCCACCGGGGCCGCGGCCGTCACAACGGGAAGCAGTAGCAGCGCACCATGTCGATCGACGTCAACAACGAGTCCGGAACCGAGGTCGACGAGCAGGCGATCCTCGACATCGCCCGCTACGCGCTCGCGCGCATGCGGATTCACCCGCTCTCCGAACTCTCGGTGATCGTGGTGGACGCAGCGGCCATGGAGCAGCTGCACATCCAGTGGATGGACCTGCCGGGCCCGACCGATGTCATGTCCTTCCCGATGGACGAACTGCGTCCGCCGGCCAAGGACGACGAGGAGCCGCCGCAGGGGCTCCTCGGTGACATCGTGCTCTGCCCCGAGGTCGCGAAGAGGCAGGGCGAGGAAGCCGAGACCCGGCACTCCATGGACGAGGAGCTCCAGCTGCTCACCGTCCACGGGGTGCTGCACCTGCTGGGTTACGACCACGAGGAGCCGGACGAGAAGGCCGAGATGTTCGGCCTCCAGGCGGCCATCGTGGACGGCTGGCGCGGTGAGCGCGGCCTGACCGGCCCGTCCCCCGCCCCCACCGTCTCGTGAGCCTGCCCCTGATCTTCGGCGTCGTCCTGCTGGTCGTCGTCGGCTGGCTGGCCGCCTGCGCCGAGGCCGGGATCGCCCGCACGTCGAGCTTTCGGGCCGCCGAGGCGGTCCGTTCGGGCCGGCGTGGCAGCGCGAAGCTGGAACAGGTCGCGGCCGACCCGACGCGCTATCTCAACGTCGCCCTGCTGGTGCGGGTCGCCTGCGAGATGGCCGCCGGGGTGCTCGTCACGTACGCCTGCCTGAAGGAGTTCCCGGAGACCTGGGAGGCGCTGGCCGTCGCCATCGGCGTGATGGTCCTCGTCTCCTACGTCGCGATCGGCGTCTCGCCGCGCACCATCGGCCGCCAGCACCCGCTGAACACGGCGACCGCGTCGGCGTACGTGCTGCTGCCGCTGGCCCGGATCATGGGGCCGGTCCCGCAGCTGCTGATCCTCATCGGCAACGCGCTGACCCCCGGCAAGGGGTTCCGCAAGGGCCCGTTCGCCAGCGAGGCCGAGCTGCGGGCCATGGTGGACCTCGCCGAGCAGGAGTCGCTGATCGAGGACGAGGAGCGCCGCATGGTGCACTCCGTCTTCGAGCTCGGCGACACGCTCGTGCGCGAGGTGATGGTCCCGCGCACCGACCTCGTCTGCATCGAGCGCTACAAGACGATCCGGCAGGCGCTCACCCTCGCGCTGCGTTCCGGCTTCTCGCGGATTCCGGTCACCGGCGAGAACGAGGACGACGTCGTCGGGATCGTCTACCTCAAGGACCTGGTCCGCAAGACGCACATCAACCGGGACTCGGAGGCCGACCCGGTCTCCACGGCGATGCGCCCGGCCGCGTTCGTGCCGGACACGAAGAACGCCGGCGACCTGCTGCGCGAGATGCAGCAGGAACGCAGCCACGTCGCCGTCGTCATCGACGAGTACGGCGGCACGGCGGGCATCGTCACCATCGAGGACATCCTGGAGGAGATCGTCGGAGAGATCACCGACGAGTACGACCGCGAGCTGCCGCCCGTCCAGGAGCTGGAGAACGGCTGCTTCCGGGTCACCGCCCGCCTCGACATCGGCGACCTCGGCGACCTGTTCGGCCTCGACGAGTACGACGACGAGGACGTGGAGACGGTCGGCGGGCTCCTCGCGAAGGCGCTGGGCCGGGTCCCGATCGCCGGCGCGTCCTCCGAGGTCGAGCTGCCCGACGGGCGGCGGCTGCGGCTGACCGCGGAGTCCCCGGCGGGCCGGCGCAACAAGATCGTCACGGTGCTGGTGGAGCCGGTGGCTTCCGAGGAGGAGACGGCGGAATGACCCCGCAGCAGCTGAGGACCTTCTGCCTGAGCTTCAACGCGAGCACCGAGGAGTTCCCGTTCGGGCCCGAGGCGTCCGTCTTCAAGGTGCTCGGCAAGATGTTCGCGCTCAGCGCGCTGGACGCCCGGCCGCTGACGGTGAACCTCAAGTGCGACCCCGACGAGGCGGTCCGGCTGCGCGAGGAGTACGAGGCGGTGGTGCCCGGCTGGCACATGAACAAGCGCCACTGGAACACCGTCACCGTCTCCGGACTGCCCGACGCGAAGCTCCGCGAGCTGATCGAGGACAGCTACGACCTGGTGGTGGCGGGGCTGCCGAAGGCGGAGCGGCTGCGGCTCGACCGCCCCTGAGGCGCACCGGACCGGGGCTCCCGCCCGCCCCGGTCCGCGCCGGGCTTCGTATGCTCGGCACATGACTGAGAGCACCGGCACCACCGACCTCGGCGCCGAGGACCGCAAGATCGTCACCCTGGCGCGCAGCGCCCGCGCCCGCAACGGCGTCCCCGAGGGCGCGGCCGTCCGGGACGAGACCGGGCGCACCTATGTGGCGGGGACCGTGGAGCTGGAGTCGCTGAAGCTCAGCGCGCTGCGGACGGCCGTCGCGATGGCGGTGGCCAGCGGGGCGAAGTCCCTGGAGGCCGCCGCGATCGTCTCCGAGGCGGACGCCCCCTCCGACGAGGACCGGGCCGCCGTACGGGACCTGGGCGGACCCGGCACGCCGGTGCTGCTCGCCGGGCCGGACGGCCTGCTCCGGCTCAGCGTCACGGCCGGCTGACCCCCGTACGGGGCGGGGGCCGGGGCCCGTCCGGACCGGGCCCGGAGGCGGTGGCGGGCGCCTCGGTGCCCCGCCGCCCCCGCGATCGGGGACAATGGGCGCCATGAGCGTTCGACCTAACCCTGAAGCCGCCGCGCGGCAGGCCGAGAACCCCGCCCCCCACCGGGCCGGCTTCGCCTGCTTCGTGGGCCGCCCCAACGCGGGCAAGTCCACCCTGACGAACGCTCTGGTCGGCAGGAAGGTGGCCATCACCTCCAACCGTCCGCAGACGACCCGGCACACCGTGCGCGGCATCGTGCACCGGCCGGACGCCCAGCTGATCCTGGTCGACACCCCCGGGCTCCACAAGCCGCGCACCCTGCTGGGCGAGCGGCTCAACGACATCGTGCGCACCACCTGGGCCGAGGTCGACGTGATCGGCTTCTGCCTGCCCGCCGACCAGAAGCTCGGCCCCGGCGACAAGTACATCGTCAAGGAGCTCGCGGGCATCAGGAAGACGCCCAAGATCGCGATCATCACCAAGACCGACCTGGTCGACTCCAAGCAGCTCGCCGAACAGCTGCTGGCCGTCTCCCGGCTGGGCGAGGAGCTGGGCTTCGAGTGGGCGGAGATCATCCCGGTCTCGGCCGTCAAGGACCAGCAGGTCGATCTGCTCTCCGACCTGATCGCCCCGCTCCTGCCCGAGAGCCCGCCGCTCTACCCCGAGGGCGACCTCACCGACGAGCCGGAGATGGTGATGGTCGCGGAGCTGATCCGCGAGGCCGCGCTGGAAGGCGTACGCGACGAGCTGCCGCACTCCATCGCGGTGGTCGTGGAGGAGATGCTGCCGCGCGAGGACCGGCCGGCGGACAAGCCGCTGCTGGACATCCATGCCAACGTCTACATCGAGCGCCCCAGCCAGAAGGGCATCATCATCGGCCCGAAGGGCAAGCGGCTGAAGGACGTCGGCACCAAGTCCCGCAAGCACATCGAGGCCCTGCTCGGCACCCCCGTCTTCCTCGACCTGCACGTCAAGGTCGCCAAGGACTGGCAACGCGACCCGAAGCAGCTGCGCAAGCTCGGGTTCTGAGCGGCACCGCGAACCGGCGGCCGGAGGCCGACGCAGCCGCCCGAAGCCGCTGAGGCCCCCAGGGGCCGAAGGGTGCGAGGGGGGCCGTGGAGACGGGTCCCGAAGCAGCTGCGCAAGCTCGGGTTCTGAGCGGGGGGCTCCTCAGCCTCCCGTCTCAGGACTCCCCGACCCGCACCCGGCAGCCTCCCGGTCTCACGCGCCCTCCTTCAGGACGCGTGAGATCAAGGCGCGCTGGGCCTCGGTCAGGCGGGGGTCCGCGCAGTGCACGGTCCTGCCGTCGACCGTTATCCGGTAGCTGAAGCCGTCAGGGACGCCCCGGGACGCGGCGGCCTGGCCGTCGGCGAGCGCCGAGTCGGCCAGGGCCTCCCACTCCTGGGCGTCGGCCCGCCCGGAGGTGTCGATCTCGCCGTGGCGCGCGATGCCGGCGAAGCCGCCGGTCCTGCTCACCCGAATCCGCATGCGGTGTGTCCCTCCTAGTCGGTCGGAACGCCCACCTCCGACCACGCCTTGAGGACGGCCTCCACCTCGTCGCCCTCGCCGAAGCGGCTGCGCGCCGCCGCCACGGTCAGCCGGGCGAAGTCCGCGAATTCCGCGTCCACCGCCAGTTCACCACCTGTGAGCACATCGAACCAGAGCTGGCCCGCCCGCTCCCAGGAGCTGCCGCCCAGCGCGGTCGCCAGGAGGTAGAACGCGCGGTTGGGGATGCCGGAGTTGATGTGGACGCCGCCGTTGTCGTCGCCGGTGTGGACGTAGTCGTCCATGGACGCCGGCTGCGGGTCCTTGCCGAGCACGTCGTCGTCGTACGCCGTGCCGGGGGCCTTCATCGAGCGCAGCGCCACGCCCTGGACCCGGGGTGCGAGCAGCCCCTCGCCGATCAGCCAGTCCGCCTGGTCGGCGGTCTGGCCCAGTGAGTACTGCTTCACGAGGGAGCCGAAGACGTCCGAGACCGACTCGTTGAGCGCGCCGGACTGGCCGTAGTAGCTCAGGTTGGCCGTGTACTGCGTGACACCGTGGGTCAGTTCGTGGGCGATCACGTCGAGGGCGACGGTGAAGTCGAGGAAGATCTCCCCGTCCCCGTCTCCGAAGACCATCTGTTCGCCGTCCCAGAAGGCGTTGTTGTACTTCTCGTCGTAGTGGACGGACCCGATCAGCGGCAGTCCGTGACCGTCGATGGAGCGCCGGCCGTAGGCGGTGAGCAGCAGGTCGAAGGTGGCGCCGAGGCCCGCGTACGCGCGGTTGACGCTGGCGTCCTTCGTGGGCGGCTCGCCCTCGCCGCGCACCTTGGTGCCCGGCAGGTCCGTGCCGTGGCGGCAGTCGTACAGCGTGCGGTCGGGCTTGGCGGTGCCCTCGTCGTCCGGCTCGGCGGGGGCGGTGGGCCGGGCGACGGTCGTCATCTGGCGACGGGTGCGGCGGGTCGCGTCGGACTCCAGGGTGCGGCGGGCCGGATCGGCGAGGACGGGGTCGTCGGACTGGGACAGCTTGTCGAGGACGTGGGGCGGGACGATGGTGCAGAAGACGGGGTGGAACCCCTGCTGTGAACGAGGCTGCATACACACGACTGTGGCACTCCGTAAGTGCGCTGTCACTGCTTGCTATCGGGGTTGATGAAATGGAGTGATTGGTCACTGTTGAGCGTTTAGGTCGTCTCGTACGGGTAAGAGCGGCTGTCGATCCCGCATACTGGAACGGCACCCACGTCTCGGGCGCCCCTCGGCTAGTCTCGGCGCATCATGCGTTTCGGGCTGCTTCTTCTTAGCTGCCGCGGCGAGGGCCTGTAGTCGAGGCCGACCCCCTCCCCGCGGAGTCTGGTGTTGCAGTAACACAGTCGGCCGTCCCGGAGAAGGACACCCGAGGAGCCCCGCGCCATGACCGAAGTCAATCCCGCCCAGACCCCCGCCTCGCACGCCGTCGGCCGTCCCACGCCGATCACCAACGCCACGGTGCTGCAGAAGCCGTCCGGGATGCCGGTCCACAAGTACGGCCGCTACGAGGCCGTGGACATCCCCGACCGCACCTGGCCCGAGCAGCGGATCACCAAGGCGCCCCGCTGGCTCTCCACCGACCTGCGCGACGGCAACCAGGCCCTGATCGACCCGATGTCGCCGGCCCGCAAGCGCGAGATGTTCGACCTGCTCGTACGCATGGGGTACAAGGAGATCGAGGTCGGTTTCCCGTCTTCCGGCGAGACCGACTTCGCCTTCGTCCGCTCCATCATCGAAGAGGGCGCGATCCCCGAGGACGTGACGATCTCCGTCCTGACGCAGGCCCGCGAGGAACTGATCGAGCGGACCGTCGAATCACTGGTCGGCGCTCGACGCGCCACCGTCCACCTGTACAACGCGACCGCCCCGACCTTCCGCCGCGTGGTCTTCCGCGGCTCCCGCGAGGAGGTCAAGCAGATCGCGGTGGACGGCACCCGGCTGGTCATGGAGTACGCCGACAAGATCCTGGGCGACGAGACGATCTTCGGCTACCAGTACAGCCCCGAGATCTTCACCGACACCGAGCTGGACTTCGCCCTGGAGGTCTGCGAGGCGGTCTGCGACGTCTGGCAGCCCGAGGAGGGCCGCGAGATCATCCTCAACCTGCCCGCCACCGTGGAGCGTTCGACGCCGTCCACGCACGCGGACCGGTTCGAGTGGATGTCGCGCAACCTGACCCGCCGCGAGTTCGTCTGCCTGTCCGTCCACCCGCACAACGACCGCGGCACCGCCGTCGCCGCCGCCGAACTGGCCCTGATGGCCGGGGCGGACCGGATCGAGGGCTGCCTGTTCGGCCAGGGCGAGCGGACCGGCAACGTCGACCTGGTGACGCTGGGCATGAACCTGTTCTCGCAGGGCGTCGACCCGCAGATCGACTTCTCGCAGATCGACGAGATCCGCCGTACCAGCGAGTACTGCAACCAGATGGAGGTCCACCCGCGCCACCCCTACGCGGGCGACCTGGTCTACACCGCCTTCTCCGGCTCCCACCAGGACGCCATCAAGAAGGGCTTCGACGCCATGGAGGCCGACGCCGCCGCCCAGGGGAAGACCGTCGACGACATCGAGTGGGCCGTGCCCTACCTGCCGATCGACCCGAAGGACGTCGGCCGCTCCTACGAGGCGGTCATCCGGGTCAACTCGCAGTCCGGCAAGGGCGGCATCGCGTACGTCCTGAAGAACGACCACAAGCTGGACCTGCCCCGCCGGATGCAGATCGAGTTCTCCCGGATCATTCAGGCCAAGACCGACGCCGAGGGCGGCGAGGTCACGCCGACGCAGATCTGGAGCGTCTTCCAGGACGAGTACCTGCCCAACCCCGAGAACGCCTGGGGGCGCGTGCAGATCCGCTCCGGCCAGAGCACGACCGGCTCCGACGGCCGCGACACGATCACCGTCGAGGCGACCGTGGACGGCGCGGACACCGTGCTGACCGGCACCGGCAACGGCCCGATCTCCGCTTTCTTCGAAGCGCTGCAGGCCATCGGCATCGACGCCCGGCTGCTGGACTACACCGAGCACACCATGAGCGAGGGCGCGAGCGCCCAGGCCGCCTCGTACATCGAGTGCGCGATCGACGGAAAGGTGCTGTGGGGCATCGGCATCGACGCCAACACCACCCGTGCCTCGCTGAAGGCGGTCGTCTCGGCCGTCAACCGCGCCGCCCGCTGACCCGGCGCTCGAAAGGGCCCGGAGCCGTACGGTCCGCGAACCCCGCCCACCCGCTTCCGGGGGGCGGGGTTCGGCCATTCTCCGGGCGGTTGTGACCGGCGGGGTGCTGACGGCGCAACGGGGATGTGGTTAACATCACGTCGACACGGCAGTGTTGCCGGAGTGTTACGGAGGTGTGCGACGTGCGGTCAGCCCTGGGACAACGCGCCATGAAGCTGCGTATCTGCGGCATCCGTACGCTGTGGGACACCACCGGCGACGGGGAGTTCTTCTGCCCCGGCTGCGGCGGTGACCGCAATTACCGCCGTCTCACCGGCCGCCGCCGCTTCGCCGTGCTGGGCGTGCCCCTGCTGCGCCGCGGCACCACGGGCCCGGTGGTCGAATGCGCCGCCTGCCACCAGCACTTCGACCCGGAAGCGCTCGACCACCCCACCACCACCCGGTTCTCCGCGATGCTCCGGGACGCCGTGCACACCGTGGCCCTCGGCGTCCTCGCGGCCGGCGGCAGCACCTCCCGTACGGTCCTGGAGAGCGCCGCCGAGACCGTGCGCGGCGCCGGGTACGAGGACTGCACGCCCGAACAGCTCGCCACCGTCGTCGAGGTGCTGTCCGCCGACATCGGCCAGGGCTCCGCGTTCGACCCGGCGGCCGAGGCGTGCGGCGCGGCCCTCGCCATCGAGCTGCACGAGGCGCTGGAACCGCTCGCCCCGCACCTCGCCCCCACCGGGCGCGAATCGATTCTGCTCCAGGGTGCCCGCATCGCCCTCGCCGACGGCGCGTACAGCACCGCCGAGCGCGAGGTGCTGACCACCGTCGGCGGGGCGCTGAGGCTGTGCGCCGAGGACACCGCCCGGCTGCTCGCCGAGGCGGCGCGTACGCCCTCCTGAGCCGCTCCCGCCCGGTACTCCCCAGGGAGTAACGGGCCCGTCCCGCCTACCCGGGCAGTAGCCGGGAAGTCGGCCCCGGGCGCGACGAAGTTCCCCCGCCCCCACGGGAGTCTGGACCCGACCGGACACCCGTACGGAAGGGGCGCGCCCATGAGGACCGCGGAACAGGACAGCGGCACACGCACACGAACGGTGAGCCGGTGGCGGCTGCTGCCCTGGGCGGTCGTCGCGCTCTGGGCCGCCGTCCTGGCCGTCGCCGGGCCGTTCGCGGGCAAGCTGGCGGACGTACAGGTCGACCGGGCCGTCGACTATCTCCCGGCGAGCGCCGACTCCACCCAGGTCGCGAAGATCCAGGACGCGCTGCCCGGCGGCGAGTCCACCGACCTGGTCCTCGTCTACCACCGCGACGGCGGCCTCACCCCCGGCGACCGGGCGCGCGCGGCCCGCCAGACCGCCGAAGTGGCGAGCGGCCACACCCTCACCGCGCCCCCGCGCGCCGTGCCCTCCGAGGACGGCACCACGCTGATGTACCCGGTCTCCACCACCGAGCCCGGCCAGGACGACGAGGCCCGCACCGCGTTCGTGGACGACGTCCGCGAGACCGTACGCGGCGGCGACGGACTGGGCGTCGAGGTCGGCGGGCCCGGGGCGCTGTACGTGGACTCCAAGAAGGTCTACGACTCGCTGGGCGGGCCGCTGCTCTACACGACCGTCGGCGTCGTCGCGGTCCTGCTGATCCTCATCTACCGCAGCCCGCTGCTGTGGCTGGTGCCGCTCGCCGTCGCGGGCGTCGCCGACGCCCTGTCCATGGCCGTGGTCTACGGGGTGAACCAGGGCTTCGACGTCACCGTCACCGGCCAGAGCTCCGCCGTGATGACCATCCTCGTCTTCGGCGCCGGCACCGACTACGCGCTGCTGCTGGTCTCCCGCTACCGCGAGGAGCTGGTCCGCGCCGAACGCCCCCGCGACGCCATGGCGGCGGCGCTGCGCGGCTGCGGGCCCGCCGTCCTCGCCTCCTCCGGGACCGTCGCCGCGGGCCTGCTGTGCCTGCTGGCGGCCGATCTCACCAGCAGCCGGGGCATGGGCCCCATCGCCGCCGTCGGCGTGCTGTGCGCCCTCCTGGCCATGCTGACGCTGCTCCCGGCCGTCCTGGTCCTGCTGGGCCGCCGCGTCTTCTGGCCGCTCGTCCCCGTGTACGGCTCCGAGCCGCGCCGCCGCCGTTCGCTCTTCGCGGCCATGGGCGGCTCCGCCGGGCGCCGGCCGGTCGCGGTCCTCGTCACCGGCGGGGTGCTGCTGGGCGCGCTGTCGCTCGGGGTGTTCAACCTGCCCGGCGACCTCAAGCTGGAGGACTCCTTCACCACGAAGCCGGACTCGGTCACCGCGATGAAGACCCTCGCCGACGCCTACCCAGGCCGCTCCAGCCAGCCCGTCATCGTGACCACGCCCACCGGGGAGGCCCCCGGCGCGCTGGCCCGGGCCCGTACCACCGAGGGCGTCGCAGCCGTCGAGCGCGGACGCAGCGGCGGCGGGTGGACCGAAATCTCCGTCACCCCGGAGGCCGCCCCCGAGTCGGCCGGCGAGCGGGCCACCATCCTCGCCCTGCGCGAACGCCTCCCCGGCAGCCATGTCGGCGGGCCCAGCGCCCAGCAGATGGACCTGGAGAAGGCCGGAACCCGGGACCTGCGGACCGTCGTCCCGCTCGTCCTGCTCTCCGTCCTCCTCATCCTGATCGCCCTGCTGCGCAGCCTCGTCGCCCCGCTGCTGCTCGTCGCCGCCGTCGTCGCGGTCTGGGGCGCGGCCCTCGGCATCGGCGGCCTGCTCTTCGGACCCGTCCTCGGGCTGGAGGGCACCGACCCCGGGCTGCCGCTGCTCACCTTCGTCTTCCTGGTGGCCCTCGGCGTCGACTACGGCATCTTCCTGATGCACCGGGTCCGCGAGGAGGCCCGGGGCGGCGCGGAGCCCACCGACGCCGCGCTCACCGCCCTGCGCACCACCGGCGGAGTCATCGCGTCGGCCGGCCTCGTGCTCGCCGCCACCTTCGCCGTGCTGACGAACATGCCGATGACGGCCCTGGTCGAGATGGGCTTCGTGATCGCCGTCGGCGTCCTCCTCGACACCTTCCTGGTCCGCACCTACCTGGTGACATCGGCGAGCGTGGCCCTCCAGCGCCGGATCTGGTGGCCGGGCGCGCTCAGCCGCCCCGCCCCCGCCGGAGCGTCCAGGGAGCCCGAACTCGTCAGTGCCCCCTGACAGGCGCTGACAGAGCCCCGTCCCGTACCGGAGGATGGCTACGTGCCCCCAGCCACCGCCCCGGCCGCCCCCGCGGCCACCAGCCGCCGGGACCGCGTCCTGGCCGTCGTCAACCGCGACCCGATGCTCGCACCGCACCGGACGCGCAACGACGCCCTGACCGCCGCGGGCGCGGCGGCACTCGCCGCCGCCCTCGCCCTGTCCACCGGCGACGCCGGCACGCTCGGGGCGGCCGGCTGGGCGCTGCTCCTGGGCAGCGCCGTACCGCTCGCCTGGCGGCGGCGCGCCCCGGTGTGGATTCTGTGCGCCATGGTGCCGCTGCTGGCGGTCTACCACGGCACCCAGGACCTCCACTCGGCGCCGATGCCGCAGACCTGGATCGTCCTGTACACCGTGGCCGTCACCGGCCGCCCGCTGCGCACCCTGCTCGTCGGCGTGGGCGTCACCTCCGTGATGGTGACGGTCGTGCTCGCCCTCAGCGCCCACGACGTCCTCGAACTGCTGCGGATCTCCGGCTGGATCGTCGCGGTGCTGCTCTGCGGGGTCGACGTGCGCATCTACCGCCAGTACGTCGCCTCGGTGCTGGAGCGCGCCGAACGCGCCGAGCGGACCCGGGAGGAGGAGGCGGCCCGCCGGGTCGCGGAGGAGCGGCTGCGGATCGCCCGCGATCTGCACGACCTCCTCGCGCACAGCATCACCGTCATCGGGGTGCGGACCTCGGTCGCCTCGCACATCCTGACCGTCGACCCGGACCGGCTGGACCGGCGGGCCGTGGCCGCCGCGCTGGACGACATCGCCGACACCTGCCGGGAGGCCAGGGCCGAGCTCCGGACCACCCTCCAGGTGCTGCGCGGGTCCGGGCAGGAGGCCGGGGGAGCGGAGGCCGAGGGCCCGCTGCCCGACCTGGCCGCCCTGCCCGGCCTCGTACGGGCCGCCGAGGCGGCCGGGGCGCGGGTCGAGCTCGACACCACCGGCGTCCCGGCCGGCCGCCTCGCCCCGGCCGTCGGCGCGGCCGCCTACCGGATCGTCCAGGAGTCCCTGACGAACGCGGTACGCCACGCGGGCGCCGGGGCCCGGGTGCGCGTCCTCGTCGCCCCGGCGGCCGGGGCACTGCGGGTCTCGGTCACCGACGACGGCACCGGCCCGGTGGAGGACGGCACCGCGCCCGGGTTCGGGATCGTCGGAATGCGGGAACGCGCCCGCTCCACCGGCGGCACCCTCACGGCGGGCCCCCGCCCCGGCGGCGGCTTCGAGGTGTCGGCCCTGCTGCCTCTCCCGCCGGCGCCCCCGGGAAACCGGGCGGACGAGCCCGGCACGTACGCGCGTGAACACCCAACGGCACGGGAAGCGGAGACCACACCATGATCCGGGTACTGCTCGCGGACGACCAGACGCTCGTCCGGGCGGCCTTCGCGATGCTCGTCGGCTCCGACCCGGAGATGGAGGTGGTCGGCGAGGCCGCCACCGGCCTGGAAGCGGTCGCGCTCGCCCGCTCGGCCCGCGCCGACCTCGTCGTCATGGACATCCGGATGCCGGAGCTCGACGGCATCGAGGCCACCCGCCGGATCGCCGCCGACGAGGACCTGGCCGGGGTGAAGGTGCTGGTCCTCACCACCTACGACACCGACGACCACATCGTCGAGGCGCTGCGCGCCGGTGCCTCCGGCTTCCTGGTCAAGGACACCCGGCCCGCCGACCTGCTGGCCGCCATCAGAACGGTCGCGGCCGGTGAGTCCCTGCTCTCGCCCGGCCCGACCGCCCGCCTCATCGCCCGGGTGCTCAGCGCCCCGAGCGCCCCCGCCGGGCCCGGCCCCGAGGCCCTCGGCATGCTCTCCGAGCGGGAGTGCCAGGTCCTGGCCCTGGTCGCGCGCGGGCTCAACAACACCGGGATCGCCGAGAGCCTGGGCCTCAGCCCGCTCACCGCCAAGACCCACGTCAGCCGGATCATGGGCAAGCTGGGCGCCCGCGACCGGGCCCAGCTGGTCATCGCCGCCTACGAGTCGGGGCTCGTGGTGCCCGCCGGGGGAAGCTGACGGGCCCGCCTCACGGGGGCGGGCCCCGGGTGTCGGTGGCGTACCGGACAATGGGACGCATGAGCTTGTTCCGGGACGACGGCGTGGTGCTGCGCACGCAGAAGCTGGGCGAGGCCGACCGGATCATCACGATACTGACCCGGGGCCACGGCCGGGTGCGGGCCGTCGCGCGCGGGGTGCGGCGCACCAAGTCGAAGTTCGGGGCCCGGCTCGAACCGTTCTCCCATGTGGACGTGCAGTTCTTCGCGCGGGGCAGCGAGCTGGTCGGGCGCGGGCTGCCGCTGTGCACCCAGAGCGAGACGATCGCCCCGTACGGCGGCGGGATCGTCACCGACTACGGGCGCTACACCGCCGGGACCGCGATGCTGGAGACCGCCGAGCGCTTCACCGACCACGAGGGCGAACCCGCGGTACAGCAGTACCTGCTGCTGGTGGGCGGGCTGCGCACGCTGGCCCGGGGCGAGCACGAGCCGCATCTCATCCTGGACGCCTTCCTGCTGCGCTCCCTCGCGGTCAACGGCTACGCCCCCAGCTTCGACGACTGCGCCCGCTGCGGACTGCCGGGACCGAACCGTTTCTTCTCGGTGGCGGCGGGCGGGGTCGTATGCGGCGACTGCCGGGTGCCCGGCAGCGTCGTACCCTCGGCTGAGGCCGTCGCCCTGCTGAGCGCCCTGCTCACCGGCGACTGGGAGACGGCGGACGCGTGCGAGGCGCGTCATGTCAGGGAGGGGAGCGGGCTGGTGTCCGCGTATCTGCACTGGCATCTGGAGCGCGGGCTGCGTTCACTGCGGTACGTAGAGAAGTGACACAGGGAGACTGAAGCTCATGGCAGTACGCGGGATGCTCGGCGGCCGTAACCGGCGCGACTACAAGACCCCGGAACCGCACCCGTCCGGTGCCGTGCCCCCGAAGATCCCCGGTGAGCTGGTGCCCAAGCACGTCGCCATCGTGATGGACGGCAACGGCCGCTGGGCGAAGGAGCGCGGTCTGCCGCGCACCGAGGGGCACAAGGTCGGCGAGGGCGTCGTCATGGACGTGCTCAAGGGCTGCATCGAGATGGGCGTCAAGAACCTCTCGCTGTACGCCTTCTCGACGGAGAACTGGAAGAGGTCCCCGGAAGAGGTGAAGTTCCTGATGAACTTCAACCGGGACGTCATCCGCCGCCGCCGGGACGAGATGGACGAGCTCGGCATCCGCATCCGCTGGGTGGGCCGCATGCCCAAGCTGTGGAAGTCCGTCGTCCAGGAGCTCCAGGTCGCGCAGGAGCAGACCACGGACAACGACAAGATGACGCTGTACTTCTGCGTCAACTACGGCGGCCGGGCCGAGATCGCGGACGCGGCGCAGCGGATCGCGCAGGACGTCGCCGCCGGGCGGCTCGACCCGTCGAAGGTCAACGAGAAGACGTTCGCGAAGTACATCTACTACCCGGACATGCCGGACGTGGACCTGTTCGTGCGGCCCAGCGGCGAGCAGCGCACCTCGAACTACCTGATCTGGCAGAGCGCGTACGCCGAGATGGTCTTCCAGGACGTGCTGTGGCCGGACTTCGACCGCCGGGACCTGTGGCGCGCCTGTCTGGAATTCGCCCAGCGCGACCGCCGGTTCGGCGGCGCCGAGGAGGTCGCGGCCTCGGGGAGCTGAGCGGCCGGGCCGGCCGGGGACCCACCCCGGCCGGCCCGCCTGCTACTTCTCGCCGCCGGCGCAGTCCGCGCAGGTGCCGAAGACCTCGACCGTGTGCGCCACGTTGACGAAGCCGTGCTGGGCGGCGATGGTCTCCGCCCACTGCTCGACCACGGGCCCCTCGACCTCGACCGCCTTGCCGCACATGCGGCAGACCAGGTGGTGGTGGTGCTCGCCGGTCGAGCAGCGCCGGTAGACGGACTCGCCCTCCGTGGTGCGCAGGACGTCCACCTCGCCGGCGTCGGCGAGGGACTGAAGGGTGCGGTAGACGGTCGTCAGGCCGACCGAGTCCCCCCGGTGTTTGAGCACGTCGTGCAGCTCCTGGGCGCTGCGGAACTCGTCCACCTCGTCGAGTGCCGCCGCGACGGCTGCCCGCTGCCGGGTCGAGCGGCCGCGTACCGGAGCCGCATTCGTACCACTGATCGGCGCCGTCGCCACAGGAGCCTCCTCGTGTCGCCCGTACATCTGTCGGGCCATTGTGCCAGCCCGCCCCGTCCGGGGGGTCAGACCCGGACGTCGTCCGGCGCCGGGCGGGCCGCCGGTACTTCCAGGGTGCACCGCTCCGCCTCGGTCTCGCCGCGCCGGGCGCGGAGGCGGGCGAGCGGGGCGGCGAGCAGCGTCAGGACGACGAAGACCCCGATGGCCAGCAGCACGATCGTCGCGCCGGGCGGGACGTCCTGGTAGTACGAGGTGATGGTGCCGGACAGGGTGACGCCGACGCCGATGACGACGGAGAGCACGAACGTCACCTTGAAGGACCGGGTGATCTGCTGCGCGGCGGCGACCGGGACCACCATCAGGGCGCTGACCAGCAGCAGCCCCACGACCCGCATCGCGACCGTGACGGTCACCGCGGCGGTGACCGCGACGAGCAGGTTCAGCAGCCGCACCGGCAGGCCGGTCACCCGGGCGAACTCCTCGTCCTGGCTGACGGCGAACAGCTGCCGCCGCAGCCCCACCGTCACCAGCAGCACGAACGCGGCGAGCAGCGAGATCGCGGTGATGTCCTCGGACGAGACCGTGGACAGCGAACCGAAGAGGTACGAGGTCAGGTTGGCGTTCGAGCCGGTGTCGGAGAGGTTGATCAGCAGGACGCCGCCCGCCATGCCGCCGTAGAAGAGCATGGCCAGCGCGATGTCGCCCCGGGTGCGTCCGTACCAGCGGATCAGCTCCATGACGACCGCACCCGCGACGGCGACGGCGGTGGCCATCCAGACCGGGCTGGTGGAGAGCAGGAAGCCGAGGCCGACGCCGGTCATCGCGATGTGGCCGATGCCGTCGCCCATCAGGGCCTGCCGGCGCTGCACGAGGTAGATGCCGACGGCGGGCGCGATGACACCGACCAGTACGGCGGCGAGCAGCGCCCGCTGCATGAAGGGAGGGTCGAGGAATTCCATGGTCAGCTCAGCAGTCCCGTCCGGACGGGCTCGGAAGCCGCGTGGGGGTGTACGTGGTCGTGGCCGGGCAGGGCGTGCTGCCCGACGGCCTTCGGGGGCGGCCCGTCGTGCATCACACAGCCGTCGCGCAGGACGACCGCCCGGTCGATCAGGGGCTCCAGCGGGCCCAGCTCGTGCAGGACGAGGAGCACGGTGGTGCCGGCCGAGACCTGCTCGCGCAGGGTGGCGGCCAGGATCTCCTGGCTGGCCAGGTCCACGCCCGCCATCGGCTCGTCCATGATCAGGAGCTCCGGTTCGGCGGCGAGCGCGCGGGCGATGAGCACCCGCTGGTGCTGGCCGCCGGAGAGGGCGTTCACCGAGTCCTTCGCGCGGTCGGCGAGGCCGACGAGCTCGATGGCCCGGTCGACGGCGGCGCGGTCCGCCTTGCGGGGGAGGCCGAGCCGGGTGCGGGAGAGCCGCCCGGCGGAGACGACCTCGCGGATCGTGGCGGGCACGCCGCCGGCCGCCGTGGTGCGCTGCGGTACGTAGCCGACCCGGGCCCAGTCGCGGAAGCGGCGCAGCGGGGTGCCGAAGAGCTCGACGGTGCCGCCGGTCAGGGGGACCTGGCCGATGACGGAGCGGACGGCGGTGGACTTGCCGGAGCCGTTGGCGCCGAGCAGGGCGACGACCTCGCCCCGGCGCACGGTCAGGTCGACGCCGCGCAGCACGGGGCGCGCCCCCAGGACGGCGGTGGCGTCGCGTACGGCGATCACGGGTTCGCTGGCGGGGTGCTGGGGCTCGGGCATGAGCGCCTCCGGTGCTGCTGCGCGGGTCGGGCCGACGGGTGCGGTGGGGTCGTCGCTCACTTCGCGCCGAGCGCTGTGCGCAGGGCGGCGAGGTTGGACTTCATGACCCCGATGTAGTCATCGCCCTGGGAGCTGTCGGTGATTCCCTCCAGCGGGTCCAGGACGTCGGTCTTCAGGCCGGTGTCGCGGGCGACGGTCTTCGCGGTCTTGTCGCTGGCGAGCGTCTCGAAGAAGACGGTGGTGACCTTCTTCTCCTCGGCGATGGAGTGCAGGGCGCTGATGCGGGCGGGGCTGGGCTCGGCCTCGGGGTCGATGCCGGCGATGCCCTCCTGGACGAGGCCGTAGCGCTCGGCGAGGTAGCCGAAGGCGGAGTGCGTGGTGATGAACGTCTTCGTCGCGGTGTTCTTCAGCCCGGTCCGGTACGCGGTGTCGAGCGCACCCAGCTCCTCGACCAGGGCGTCGGTGTTCTTCCGGTAGTCCGCCGCGTGGTCCGGGTCGGTCTTCTCCAGGGACTTGCCGACGCCCTTGGCGACCTCGGAGTACTTCACCGGGTCCAGCCAGATGTGCGGGTCGGCGCCGGCCTCGTCGCCCTCGTGCTCGTGGCCGTGGTCGTGGCCGTGCTCCTCGCCGCCGGTCTCGGTGCCGTGGTCCTCCAGCGTGGTCAGCGTCGCGGCGTCGAGGGTGTGGGAGGCGCCGGACTGCTTGATGGCCTCGTCGACGGCGGGCTGGAGGCCCTTGAGGTAGAGGATGAAGTCCGCGTCGCCGAGCCTGCCGGTCTGCCGGGGGCTCAGCTCCAGGTCGTGGGGCTCCACGCCGGGCTTGGTGAGCGTGGTGACCGAGACGTGGTCGCCGCCTATGCGTTCGGCCAGGAACTGCATCGGATAGAAGGACGCCACCAGGTCCAGCCGGCCGTCGTTCTTGCGGTCGGCGGTGTCGGACGACGAGCAGGCGGTGAGGCCGAGGGCGACCGCGCCGGTGAGGGCGGCGGCCGGTATGAGGCGACGTATGTTCATGACTCTCATTTTCAACAAAAGTGGAAACGATTGTCAACAAGCGGGGTTCGCGGCCGGGACCGGTACCGATTTGATCGAAGGGGAGTGGCCGCCGGTAATCTGGGCCATTCGCCCGCCCGTTCCGTCGTAATGAAGAGAGCACCGTGGCCGCCGACAAGATCGACACCATCGTCAGCCTGAGCAAGCGCCGTGGCTTCGTCTACCCCTGCAGCGAGATCTACGGTGGTCAGAAGGCCGCCTGGGACTACGGGCCGCTGGGCGTCGAGCTCAAGGAGAACCTGAAGCGCCAGTGGTGGCGCTACATGGTCACCTCCCGCGAGGACGTCGTCGGCATCGACTCGTCGGTCATCCTGGCCCCCGAGGTGTGGGTGGCCTCCGGCCACGTCGCCACCTTCTCGGACCCGCTGACCGAGTGCACCTCCTGCCACAAGCGCTACCGCGCGGACCACCTGGAGGAGGCGTACGAGGAGAAGCACGGCAAGGCGCCCGCGAACGGTCTCGCCGACCTCAACTGCCCCAACTGCGGCAACAAGGGCACCTTCACCGAGCCCAAGCAGTTCTCCGGCCTGCTCTCCACGCACCTCGGCCCGACCCAGGACTCCGGTTCGGTCGCCTATCTGCGCCCGGAGACGGCCCAGGGCATCTTCACCAACTTCTCCCAGGTGCTGACCACCGCGCGCAAGAAGCCTCCGTTCGGCATCGCGCAGATGGGCAAGTCCTTCCGCAACGAGATCACTCCGGGCAACTTCATCTTCCGCACGCGCGAGTTCGAGCAGATGGAGATGGAGTTCTTCGTCAAGCCGGGCGAGGACGAGCAGTGGCAGGAGTACTGGATGGAGCAGCGCTGGAACTGGTACACCGGCCTCGGCATGCGCGAGGAGAACATGCGGTGGTTCGAGCACCCGCAGGAGAAGCTCTCCCACTACTCCAAGCGCACCGCTGACATCGAGTACCGCTTCCGCTTCGGCGGCAGCGAGTGGGGCGAGCTGGAGGGCGTCGCCAACCGCACCGACTACGACCTCACCGCCCACTCCAAGGCGTCCGGCACGGACCTCTCCTTCTTCGACCAGGAGAAGAGCGAGCGCTACACCCCGTTCGTCATCGAGCCCGCGGCCGGTGTCGGCCGCGCGATGCTGGCCTTCCTCCTCGACGCGTACAGCGAGGACGAGGCGCCGAACGCCAAGGGCGTCATGGAGAAGCGCGCCGTGATGCGCCTCGACCCGCGCCTGGCGCCGGTCAAGGTCGCGGTCCTCCCGCTCTCCCGCAACCCGCAGCTCTCGCCCAAGGCCAAGGGCCTCGCCTCGGATCTCCGGCAGAACTGGAACATCGAGTTCGACGACGCCGGCGCCATCGGCCGCCGCTACCGCCGCCAGGACGAGATCGGTACGCCGTTCTGCGTCACCGTCGACTTCGACACCCTGGACGACAACGCGGTCACCGTCCGCGAGCGCGACACGATGAAGCAGGAGCGCGTCTCCCTGGACCAGATCCAGGGCTACCTCGCCACCCGCCTGCTCGGCTGCTGACGCCCGCACCGCCGACCGGGGCCCCCGCTTCCGCGCCCGCCGCGGAACCGGGGGCCCCGTGCGTCCGGGGGCGGAAAACCGGGTGAGCCGGGCGCCCGGGGTGGGTACCGTCTTGCCCATGTATTCGTTCTTCCAGATCTACGAGTGAGAGCGCGGCGGGCCCGACCACCCGCCGCCCCCCGGATCGATCCGAGGTCGCACGAGACCTCACCCAGACCACACATTGGGAGAACCCCATGGCCAAGAGCCGCAACAACCTCCTCGGCGTCGGCGGACAGCGCAAGAAGCTGTCCCGCGCCGGGGCGCAGGGCGCCGGTCCGGCGCGCGACGCGGACCGCAAGTCGGCCGCCGACCAGAAGCAGGAACTGCTCCGCAAGATGCGGGAACGGGCCGCCGGCACCGGACAGCCCGACACCGCGAAGGCCGAAGAGGCGCAGGCCCCGGAGGCCCCGGAGCAGAGCTGACGCCCAGGCCCCAGGGCCCCGGCGGACGGACCACCAACGCCGGGCCCCGGGGGGGGGGGGGGGGCGGGGGCCCGGGGGGGCGCGGCCCGGGGCGCCCCGGCAGGTGGGGCCCCCCCCCGCCCCGGGCCCGCGGGGGCCCCCCCCCCGTGGCCGGCCCCCCGGGGCCCGGGTGCTTCCGGCTGCCGCCCCTACCCCACGGTGCGCGGCAGCCGCAGGCTCAGCGCGGCGGTCAGGGCGACCGCCGCCAGCTGGACGAGCAGCGTCACGATCAGGGCGTCCCGCATCCCCGACCCCGGCACCAGGGCCAGGAACAGCGAGCCGAGCGTCGCCACCCCCAGCGTCAGGGTCGCCTGCTGGGTCGTCGTCATCACACCGCCGCCCACCCCGGCCCGCTCCGCCGGCACGTCCGACAGGATGATGCGGAAGATGACGGGCAGCTGGAGGCCCTGGCCGAAGCCGGCGACCGCCATGCCGGGCAGCAGGCCCGCCAGACCCAGGTCCGGCCAGCCCCGCCACACGGTGAGCGCGAGCACCGCCACGCCCGCCGCCTGGATCAGCCCGCCGGCCGTCACGACCCGGCTGCCGTACCGCCGCACCAGCCGGGGACCGGCCAGCGACGCCGCGAAGAAGGCCACCGCCATCGGGGCCATCGACAGGCCGGACCGCGCCGGGCCCAGCCCCAGGCCCTGCTGGAGCGCGACCGCGATGACGAACATGAAGCCGCCGAAGCCCACCGAGAACGGCACCACGAGGGCGAGGCCGCGCCGCAGCGACTCCAGGCGCAGCAGGCTCGGCGGCACCAACGGGATGAGCCCGCGCCGGTCCGCCCGCCGCTCCACCCGGTAGAACGCCGCCGCCGCGAACGGGAACAGCGCGAGGGACACCCAGGTCCACAGCGGCCAGCCCGCGGCCCGTCCTTCGGTGAGCGGGGCCAGCAGCGTCAGCAGCGACACCGCGAGCAGCAGCGTGCCCGGTACGTCGACGGGTGCGGGGCGGTCCGCCCGGGTCTCCGGGACAGCGCGCGCCGCCAGCACCAGACCGATCGCCGCGACGGGCACGTTGACCAGGAACACCGACCGCCAGCCCGCGCTCTCGCCGAACACCGAGGAGAGCGGCGCGGCGGCGACCAGCGCCCCGCCCAGGATCTGGCCCGCGACCATGGAGAGCCCGGCCGTCGCCCCGTACAGGCTCATCGCCCGGGCCCTGCGCTGCCCGGAGGTGGCCGCCTGGATGGTGGCGAGGACCTGCGGCAGCATCAGCGCGGCCGCGGCGCCCTGGGCCACCCGCGCCCCGACCAGGGACCAGGCGTTCGGGGCGAGCCCGCAGGCCAGCGAGGTGAGCCCGAAGGCCGCGATCCCGGCCAGGAACAGCCGGCGCCGGCCGGCCATGTCGCCGAGCCGCCCGCCGAGGACGAGCAGCACGGCGTAGGCGAGCCCGTAGCCCGCGACGACCAGTTCCAGCAGGGCGGGGCCCGCCGCCAGGTCGTGGTCGATGGTGGGCAGGGCCACGTTGACGATGAAGAAGTCGATGAGGGGAAGGGCCGCGCCCAGCAGCACGGTGAACAGCCCCAGCGTGCCGAGCACCGGGGCGGGATGGTCGTGCCGCACCACCGGGGAGGCGGTGGCGCTGGCCGTTGTCGTGCGTACAGAGGATTCACTCACGCCACCGACGATCGCTCCGCCCGTAGCCTGGTACCAGAGTGTCTTTATCCTGGTACAAGTACCACCAGGCACCGGCCGTCCGGTGCCCGTGCCGGGCCCGCACCCTGGAGGAATGACGACGATGGCGACGCCCCTGACGCAGACGGCCGCCCCCGGCGGGAGCGAGCCCGATATCCGGCGGCACGAGCTCGCGAACTTCCTGCGCAGCCGCCGCGAACGGATCACCCCCGAGCAGGTCGGCCTCGCCCGGGGGCGCCGCCGGCGCACGCCGGGGCTGCGCCGGGAGGAGGTCGCCCAGCTCTCCGCGGTCGGCGTCACCTGGTACACCTGGCTCGAACAGGCCCGGGACATCCAGGTCTCACCCCAGGTCCTCGACGCCCTCGCCCGCGCCCTGCTCCTGGACCGCAGCGAGCGCAGCCACCTCTTCTCGCTCGCCGCGGCCATCGACCCGGCCCCCGGCACGGACTGCCCGCACCTCACCCCGGCCCTGCGGACCATGCTCCGGCAGCTGGAGCCGATCCCCGCCTGCGTGCAGAACAGCCGGTACGACATCCTCGCCCACAACCGCACGTACGGGCGGCTGCTCTGCGACCTGGAGGCGGTCGCTCCCGAGGACCGCAACGTCATGCTGCTCGCCCACACCAACGAGCAGTGGCGCGCCTCCGTCATGGACACCGCCGAGGTCACCCGCTACATCACCGCCAAGTTCCGCGCGGCGATGGCGGAACACCTCGCCGAGCCCGCCTGGAAGGAGCTGCTGGGCCGCCTGGAGGCGGCATCGGAGGAGTTCCGCGAGAACTGGGCCCGGCACGAGGTCGTCGGCGCGGGCAGCCGGTCCAAGGTCTTCCGCAACGCCTGGGTGGGGCTGCTCCGGGTGGAGGCCACCGACCTCTGGCTCGGCCCCTCGGCCGGACCACGCCTGGTCAGCTACGCGCCCCGGGACGACGAGACCTACGAGCGGCTGGCGCGCCTTCAGGAGCTGGTGCGCGCCGCCGAGGACTGAGCGGCCGGCGCGGCGGACGGCCCCTCCGCCGCCGGTTCCGCCAGCCGTTCCGCCGTCCGGCGGGCGGTGGACCGCGCCCACCGGCCGCTGCTCAGGGCGCCGATCAGCAGGACGGCGAGCCCGCAGCCGGTGACGATCCACCAGCCGGGCCGGCTCGCCGCCACGAAGCCGTCCGACCCGCCCGGGTCCGCCATCCCCGCCGCCAGGACCGCGCCGATCACGGCGACCCCGAGGGTCTGCCCGATCTGCCGGCTGGTGGAGGCGACGGCGGCCGCCACGCCCGCCTGGGAGCGCGGCATGCCGGAGACGGCGGTGTTGGTGATGGGCGCGTTCACCGAGCCGAAGCCCAGGCCGAACAGCACATACGCGGCGAACATCGAGACCGTCCCGGTCTCCGCGTCGAACGCCGCCAGCATCAGCCCGCTCATCGCCATCGCGCCGCCCGCTACCAGCAGCGGTATGCGCGGCCCGCGACTGGCCACGAGCCGCCCGGACAGCGGTGAGAGCAGGCACACCACGGCCGCCATGGGCAGCGTGTAGAGACCGGCGTCCAGGGCGCTCAGACCCCGGACGTCCTGGAGGTAGAGCGTGTTGAGGAAGAGGAAGCCGCCGAGCGCGGCGAAGGCGCTGACCGCGATGACGGTGGCCCCGCTGAACGGGACGCTGTGGAAGAACCGCAGGTCGATCAGGGGATCGGCGCGCCGGGGCTCGTACACCAGCAGCCCCGCCAGGGCCGCCACCGCGAGCCCCGCGAAGAGCAGGATCTCGGCGGAGGCCCATCCTTTCTGCGGGGCCTCGATGATCGCGTACGTCAGCGAGCCCAGCAGCGTGATCACCAAGAGCTGGCCCAGCGGGTCCGGGCGGCGGGCCCGCCGGGCGCGCGACTCGGGGACGTGACGCCAGGTCAGGAACAGGGCGGCGAGGCCCACCGGGAGGTTGACCCAGAAGATCGACCGCCAGCCCACCGAGTCGACCAGGCCGCCGCCGACGACCGGTCCGGCCGCCATCGAGATGCCGACGACCCCGCCCCAGACTCCGATCGCGCGGGCGCGCTCGCGGGGGTCGGTGAAGGTGTTGGTGATGATCGACATCGCGACCGGGTTGAGCATCGAGCCGCCCACGGCCTGCACCATCCGGAAGGCGATCAGCGCCTCCAGGCTCGGCGCCAGCGAGCAGAGCGCCGAGCCCAGGGTGAACAGGACCAGGCCCGCCATGAAGACCTTCCGCCGGCCGATCCGGTCGGCGGTGGAACCGGCGAGCATCAGCAGGGACGCGAGGACGAGCGTGTACGCGTCGATCGTCCACTGCATCCCCGCGACGCTCGCGTCCAGCTCCCGGCGCATGGCGGGCAGGGCGACGTTCAGGGCGGTGGTGTCGAGGCTGACGATCAGCAGGCTCATGCAGCAGATCGCCAGCACCAGCATCCGTCCCCGGTGGCTGAGCTCAGGCATCCATCGATAGTACGACTAACTAACGACTGCCGCCGCCAGGGCCTTCGCCACGTCCCGGACCAGCGGGTGGTCGCCCGCCGCGTCGGAGGCGCCCGCCGGCTTCGTCGTCAGCACCGCCAGGACCACCGGCGCACCCTCCGGCGTCCACGCGACGCCCACGTCGTTGCACGAGCCGTACGAGCCGCCGCCCGTCTTGTCGGCGACCGTCCACTCCGGCGGCAGCCCGGCCCGGAACCGCGTACCGCTCGTCCGGCAGTTCAGCAGCCAGTGGGTCAGCAGCTCGCGGTCCCGGCGCTCCAGCACGTCCCCCAGCACCAGCCGGGCGTAGTCGCGGGCGATCGCCGAGGGGGTCGTGGTGTCCGTGACCCGGCCCGGCTCGGCGGAGTTCAGCACGGGCTCCCAGCGGTCCAGCCGGGTCACGCGGTCGCCCAGGGAGCGGGCGAAGCGGGTCACGGCCTGCGGGCCGCCGAGCTCGCGCAGCAGCAGATTGCCCGCGGTGTTGTCGCTGTCGCCGATGGCGGCGTCGCAGAGCCGGGCGACGCTCAGCCCGCTCGCGATGTGCTCCGGGGTGTCGGTGACCGGGGAATCGGAGACGCAGTCCGCCTCCGTGTAGTGGATCACCTTCTCCAGGACCTCGCCGTCCCGGTCCAGATCCCGCAGGACGGCCGCCGCGGCGAGCGTCTTGAACGTGGACAGCATCGGGAAGCGCTCGTCGGCCCGGTGCCGCACCGCGACCCCGGTCGCCACGTTGTACGCGAACGCGCCGACGCGGGCGCCGTGCGTCCGCTCCAGCTCCCGCAGCCGGGCCGTCGTGGAGCCGGCCGCGGCGCGGGCGGTCCCCGCGCCGGTGAGCAGGACCCCCGCGGCGCCGAGCGCGAGCAGTCCGCGACGGCTGGGGGAGCCGAGAGTTAAGCGGGACATGGGCGTGGTCATGATGCATGTCTCCTTGATTCGCCAAGAACGTGTACCGGCCCGTCGCCGGAATCCCCACGCTACGGCGCGGGTCGGACAACGCCCCCTCCTTCCCCGCCCCGGCGGGGCGCGACCGCCCCCGGAGCAGTCTCCGGGGTACGGGACAATGGGAGCCATGACCACGCTCGCCCCCTCGCCCTCGCTGCTCCGCATCGGCCCGCACACCGTGCAGCCGCCGGTGGTCCTCGCACCCATGGCCGGCATCACCAACGCCCCCTTCCGCACGCTGTGCCGGGAGTTCTCGGGCGGCAAGGGGCTGTTCGTCAGCGAGATGATCACGACGAGGGCCCTGGTCGAGCGCAACGAGAAGACCATGCAGCTCATCCACTTCGACGCGAGCGAGACCCCGCGCTCGATCCAGTTGTACGGAGTGGACCCGGACACGGTCGGCAAGGCGGTCAGCATGATCGTCGACGAGAACCTCGCCGACCACATCGACCTCAACTTCGGCTGCCCGGTCCCCAAGGTGACCCGCAAGGGCGGCGGCTCGGCCCTCCCGTACAAGCGGCCGCTGCTGCGCGCGATCCTGCACGAGGCGGTCTCCCGGGCCGGGGACCTGCCCGTGACGATCAAGATGCGCAAGGGCATCGACGACGACCACCTGACCTATCTCGACGCCGGCCGCATCGCCGTCGAGGAGGGCGTCACGGCGGTCGCCCTGCACGGCAGGACCACCGCCCAGCACTACGGCGGCACCGCCGACTGGGACGCCATCGCCCGGCTCAAGGAACACGTCCCGGAGATCCCGGTGCTCGGCAACGGCGACATCTGGTGCGCGGACGACGCGCTGCGCATGATGCGCGAGACCGGCTGCGACGGCGTGGTCGTGGGGCGCGGCTGCCTGGGCCGCCCCTGGCTCTTCGGTGACCTGGTCAGCGCGTTCGAGGGGACGGGGACGCGGCAGGCGCCCACGCTGCGCACCGTCGCCGACGTCATGCTGCGCCACGCGACGCTGCTGGGGGAGTGGATCGGTGACGAGGCCCGGGGCGTGATCGACTTCCGCAAGCACGTCGCCTGGTACCTCAAGGGCTTCGCGGTGGGCTCCGAGATGCGCAAGAAGCTGGCGATCACCTCCTCGCTGGAGGAGCTGGGCTCCCAGCTCCGGGAACTGGACCTCGACCAGCCCTGGCCGGACGGCGCCGACGGGCCGCGCGGGCGTACCTCGGGCAACAACCGGGTGGCCCTCCCGGACGGCTGGCTGAAGGACCCGTACGACTGCGCGGGTGTCGGCGCCGACGCGGAACTGGACACCTCCGGAGGCTGACGAAGCGACCGACGAGTGGGGGCACTGCGTGCCCCCACTCGTCGTTTTCGCTCATCTGAGCGTCACCACCATCGAGTGATTCTCGCCACCTTGAGAGGTCCGATGCTCAGATGAGCGCGAAAACCGGGGTTGCACTTCTCAAAGGGTGGCACTGAGTGCCAGGTGTCCTTACTTTGATCGATCGACGCATCGATCACTTTCAGCCACCGAAACCCGGGTCCTGGTGTGCGCTGCGTCATCCTGCGTACGACTTCTGAACACGCCCTTCCGGAGGGCTATCGGGCTGCCGACTTTCGATCTGCTGGCGGACGGGTGGTTACGGCCGTACGACGCGCAAGTGGACGTACCCAGGCACCTTCGATCTGGGTATGTTCCTCGCCGTCAGGGCAGCCACCGCGTCTTCGAGGAGTCGAGACCGTGTCGGAAAACAAAGCTGTGCAGAAGTTCGTCTACGACTTCACCGAAGGCAACAAGGATCTGAAGGACCTCCTCGGCGGGAAGGGGGCCAACCTCGCCGAGATGACCAACCTCGGGCTCCCCGTCCCGCCCGGCTTCACCATCACCACCGAGGCGTGCAAGGTCTACCTGGACAGCGGTGAGGAGCCGGCCGCCCTCCGCGACGAGGTGAGTGCGCACCTCGACGCCCTGGAGGGGCGGATGGGCAAGAAGCTCGGCCAGGCCGACGACCCGCTGCTGGTCTCCGTGCGCTCCGGCGCCAAGTTCTCGATGCCCGGGATGATGGACACCGTCCTCAACATCGGCCTCTCCGACGCCTCCGTGGTGGGCCTCGCCGCCCAGGCCGGCGACGAGCGGTTCGCGTGGGACTCCTACCGCCGGCTGATCCAGATGTTCGGCAAGACCGTGCTCGGGGTGGACGGCGAGCTCTTCGAGGAGGCGCTGGAGGCCGCGAAGGAGGCCAAGGGCGTCAAGGTCGACGTGGACCTCGACGCGGGCGACCTGAAGAAGCTGGTCAAGGAGTTCAAGAAGATCGTCGCGCGGGACGCCGGCCGTGACTTCCCGCAGGACGCGCGCGAGCAGATGGACCTCGCCATAAAGGCGGTCTTCGACTCGTGGAACACCGACCGGGCCAAGCTCTACCGCCGCCAGGAGCGCATCCCCGGCGACCTCGGCACCGCCGTCAACGTCTGCTCGATGGTCTTCGGCAACCTCGGCCCCGACTCCGGCACGGGCGTCGCCTTCACCCGCGACCCGGCCAGCGGCCACCAGGGCGTCTACGGCGACTACCTCCAGAACGCGCAGGGCGAGGACGTCGTCGCGGGCATCCGCAACACCGTGCCGCTCGCCGAACTGGAGGCGATCGACAAGCAGTCGTACGACCAGCTGCTGAAGATCATGGAGACGCTGGAGACCCACTACAAGGACCTGTGCGACATCGAGTTCACCATCGAGCGCGGCCACCTGTGGATGCTCCAGACCCGGGTCGGCAAGCGCACCGCCGGTGCCGCCTTCCGGATCGCGACCCAGCTGGTGGACCAGGGGCTCATCGACGAGGCCGAGGCCCTCCAGCGGGTCAACGGCGCCCAGCTCGCCCAGCTGATGTTCCCGCGCTTCGACGACACCGCGAAGACCCAGCGGCTCGGCCGGGGCATCGCCGCCTCGCCCGGCGCGGCGGTCGGCAAGGCGGTATTCGACTCGTACACCGCCGTCAAGTGGTCCCGGTCCGGCGAGAAGGTCATCCTGATCCGCCGCGAGACCAACCCGGACGACCTGGACGGCATGATCGCCGCCGAGGGCATCCTCACCTCGCGCGGCGGGAAGACCTCGCACGCGGCCGTCGTCGCCCGGGGCATGGGCAAGACCTGTGTCTGCGGCGCCGAGGAGATCGAGGTCGACACCAAGCGCCGGCGCCTGACGGTCGGCGACATCGTCGTGGAGGAGGGCGACGTCGTCTCCGTCGACGGCTCCACCGGCAAGGTGTACCTGGGCGAGGTCCCCGTCGTGCCGTCCCCGGTGGTCGAGTACTTCGAGGGCCGGATGCACGCGGGCGCCGACGACGCCGACGAGCTGGTCGCCGCCGTGCACCGGATCATGGCGTACGCGGACCGGGTGCGCCGGCTGCGGGTGCGGGCCAACGCGGACAGCGCGGAGGACGCCCTGCGCGCCCGCCGCTTCGGCGCCCAGGGCATCGGCCTCTGCCGCACCGAGCACATGTTCCTCGGCGAGCGCCGCGAGATGGTCGAGAAGCTGATCCTGGCCGACACCGACCAGGAGCGCGAGACGGCCCTGGCGCAGCTGCTCCCGCTCCAGAAGGCGGACTTCATCGAGCTGTTCGAGGCGATGGACGGACTGCCGGTCACCGTACGGCTGCTGGACCCGCCGCTGCACGAGTTCCTGCCGGACATCACGGAGCTGTCGGTACGCGTGGCCCTCGCCGAGGCCCGCAAGGACGCCAACGAGAACGACCTCAGGCTCCTCCAGGCGGTGCACAAGCTGCACGAGCAGAACCCGATGCTGGGGCTGCGCGGGGTGCGGCTCGGCCTGGTCATCCCCGGCCTGTTCGCCATGCAGGTGCGGGCCATCGCCGAGGCGGCCGCCGCCCGCAAGAACGCCAAGGGCGACCCCCGCGCCGAGATCATGATCCCGCTCGTCGGCACGGTCCAGGAGCTGGAGATCGTCCGCGAGGAGGCGGACCGGGTCATCGCCGAGGTCCAGGCCGCCACCGGCACCGACCTCAAGCTGAAGATCGGCACCATGATCGAGCTGCCGCGCGCCGCGCTGACCGCCGGGCAGATCGCCGAGGCGGCGGAGTTCTTCTCCTTCGGCACCAACGACCTGACCCAGACGGTGTGGGGCTTCTCCCGCGACGACGTGGAGGCGTCGTTCTTCACCGCTTACCTGGAGAAGGGCATCTTCGGGGTGTCGCCGTTCGAGACGATCGACAAGGACGGCGTCGGCTCGCTGGTCAAGAACGCCGTCGCGGCCGGCCGGGCCACCCGGCCCGACCTGAAGCTGGGCATCTGCGGGGAGCACGGCGGCGACCCCGAGTCCGTGCACTTCTTCCACGAGGCCGGTCTCGACTACGTCTCCTGCTCGCCGTTCCGCATTCCCGTGGCGCGGCTGGAGGCCGGCCGGGCGGCGGCCGGGGCCCGGGCCAGCGACAGCCGCTGACGCGGAATTCCGGAGGCGGCGGCACCCTGTGCGGGGGTGCCGCCGCCTTGTCGTGCGCGACCGGGCGGCCAACGTTGTCATGTCCCGGTAAATGCGATGAGTGGCGCCCATGAGCGGCGCCCATTGCTTCGTTTAATGCGCAAAGAAATCGAGTTGAACGGACCGGGGTGCGGCCCGTGGATCCCCATCCACGGGCCGCACCCGGCTTACCCCCATCGAGTGCGGAGCCGCACCTTTGCCAACCGCCGCCGAACGAGCAAAACCCCCCACGGCCTTCACTCGCTCTTCCGGTGGCTCCGGAATCGCACCCGACGCCGTACAGCTTTTCGTCCGGCGGCCGGTCCCGGCGAGGCGTTTCACCTCTGGCCGAAACCCCGTGGTGACGTGCTGTTACGATTCGCATACTCTTGCGAGGGGGAATTGCAGGTGCAAGGGGTGGGAGTTCGGTGCTGCGTATCCATGTCTCCGGATGGGACCTTTCCCGGGTTCGGATGGCCTCCGGGCCGGACGCGCTGTGGGAGACCATTCTCAGCTTTCACCGGCTGAGGGACCGGAGGGCTTCCGCGGTCTTCGGGAAATGGCGCACCGAAACCCGCCCACGGTTGAGCGGTGAAGTACGTCTGCTGTCCGCGGTGGTCCCGCAGCGCGGCTATTTCCCCGACTTCCTGACGCCTTCTCAGGAAAACTCCGACCCGCTCGGGCTCGATGCCGGAATGGAGGCCGTGCGCGCCACTCCGCCCGACCGGCTGCGCGCCGAGATCGCCCTCCTGGGGGACCCGGGCGCCCGGCGGGCCGCCCGCCTCGGCCCCCTGCGCGAGGGCGCCGCCGAGCCCCTGGCGCGCCTCGTCGGCGCCTTACGGGACTACCACCGCGCCGCCGTGGAGCCGTACTGGCCGCACATCCGCTCGGCCGTCGAGGCCGACCGGGCGATCCGGGGCCGCGCCCTCCTGGACGGCGGCGCCGAGGAACTGCTCGCCACGCTGCCCCCGGTCATCCGGTGGCGGGCGCCCGTCCTGGAGGCGGACTACCCCGTGGACCGCGACCTCCACCTGGACGGGCGCGGGCTGCTCCTCCAGCCGTCCTACTTCTGCCGGGGCACCCCCGTCGTCCTGCGCGACCCGCTGCTCCCGCCGGTCCTGGTCTACCCGGTCGCGCACCCCGCCGCGCCCGCCTTCGCCGACCCGGGCCCCTCGCTCGGCCGGCTCCTCGGGCAGACCCGCTCCACGGTCCTGCGGGCCATCGGCAACGGCTGCACCACCAGTGAGCTGGCCCGGCGCGCCGGGGTCTCCCTCGCCTCGGCCAGCCAGCATGCCTGCGTCCTGCGCGAGGCGGGGCTCGTCCACACCCTGCGGCACGGCAGCTCCGTCCAGCACACCCTGACCCCGCTGGGCGGCTCGCTGCTGAGGGGCGGGGCGCCGGTCGCGGTCCCGTGACCCCTCCGCCGGTGAGGGCCGAGCCGGACCAAGGGCGCTACAGCCCCGGGTAGGTCACCCCGGTCAGCTGCTCCGAGGCCACCCACAGGCGCTCGCCCGCCACGTCCCCGCGCGTCCAGCCCGCCCGCCAGGACGGCCCGGGCGCGCCGCGCCAGCCCAGCACCCGGGGGCCGGTGAACGAGTCGGGGCGCACGCCCGGCGCGGTCGCCGCGTACAGCGTGGGCAGGGCGCCCGCCGACGCCGGCTGCGCGACGACGCGGTTGGCGATCCCCATGACCCGCTCCGCCGTCCTGCGTTTCTCCATCCGGGCCGCCGCCGTCTGGAGGTTGGTCGAGGCGTAGCCGGGGTGCGCGGCGGCGGCGACCAGTGCGCTGCCGGCCGCCGTGAGCCGCCGGGCCAGCTCGTGGACGAAGAGCAGGTTCGCGGTCTTCGAGCGGCCGTAGGCGGTCCAGCGGCGGTAGTTCCGCTCGCTGTTGAGGTCGCCCATGTCGATGTTGCCCAGGGCGTGCAGCCCGCTGGAGACGGTCACCACCCGGGCGCCCCCGGTGGCCAGCAGCTTCGGCAGCAGCAGCCCGGTGAGCGCGAAGTGCCCCAGGTGGTTGACGCCGAACTGGGTCTCGAAGCCGTCGGCGGTGCGCCCGTAGGGAAGGGCCATCACCCCCGCGTTGTTGACCAGCAGGTCGAGCCGGTCCGCCCGGAAGTCCTCGGCGAACGCGCGCACGGAGGACAGGTCGGCCAGATCGAGCGGGGCGAACTCGACGTCCGCGCCGCGCACCGCGTACCGGATGCGGGCCGCGGCCTCCTCGCCGCGCCGCTCGTCGCGGCAGGCGAGCAGCACCCTGGCTCCGCAGCGGGCCAGTTCGCGGGCGGTGACGAGCCCGATCCCGCTGTTGGCCCCCGTCACCACGGCCGTGCGGCCGCTCTGGTCGGGTATGTCGCGCGCGCTCCAGCCGTGGGTCATGGATCAAGCGTACGGCCGGGCGCGCGGACGGCCGGAAGCACCCGTTCGGGGTTCTCCCGGCCGGTGCGGCGCGTCAGTCCGCGCGTACCTCGAAGACCGGTACGGAGACCTCGTCGTCGTCCAGGCAGGCGCCCGTCGCCAGGTCGAAGCGCTGCTTGAGCAGGGGCGACGCGACGAACGGCTGTCCGCCGTCCGAGCCGACCAGGCCGCGCGAGAGGACGTAGGCCCCGGTGAACGGGTCGCGGTTGTCGATGGCGTACGTCCGCCCCGCCCGGTCCAGGAAGAGCGCGACCTGCCGGCCGTCCGGGAGGAGGGCGGCGACCCCGCGGCCGGGGGTGAGCAGCGAGCGGTCGCACACCGTGAGCCAGCCGTCCCCGGCGGCGAGCCGGACGGTCCGGGTGTCCTGCGCGGTCTCCAGCGTCTGCGTGGTCATCAGGAGGCGGTCCCTTCAAGAGTGCGGATGGCGAGAACCGGGCCCGCGAGGATGTCCAGGTCCGGCTTGACCTGGTCGCGTTCCGGGACGAACTTCACCGACGGGTCGGGGGCGTCGGGCGCGTTGACGAAGGTGACGAACCGGCGCAGCCGCTCGGGGTCGTTGATGGTCTCGGCCCACTCGTCGCGGTAGCCGCGGACGTGGTCGGCCATCAGCCGCTCCAGCTCCTCGCAGAGCCCCAGCTTGTCGTGCACGACGACGTCCCGGACGTGCTCCAGGCCGCCCTCGATGCGCTCCAGCCAGGCCGAGGTGCGCTCCAGCCGGTCCGCGGTGCGGATGTAGAACATCAGGAACCGGTCGATCAGCCGGACCAGTTCGGCGTCGGACAGGTCCTGGGCCAGCAGGTCGGCGTGGCGCGGGGTGGCGCCGCCGTTGCCGCCCACGTACAGGTTCCAGCCGCCGGCCGTGGCGATGATCCCGAAGTCCTTGCCCCGGGCCTCCGCGCACTCCCGGGCACACCCCGAGACCGCCGACTTCAGCTTGTGCGGGGCGCGCAGGCCCCGGTAGCGCAGCTCCAGGTCGATCGCCATCTTCACGGAGTCCTGCACGCCGTAGCGGCACCAGGTCTGCCCGACACAGGACTTGACCGTGCGCAGCGACTTCCCGTACGCGTGGCCGGACTCGAAGCCGGCGTCGACGAGCCGGGTCCAGATCAGCGGCAGCTGGTCGACGCGGGCGCCGAAGAGGTCGATGCGCTGACCGCCGGTGATCTTCGTGTAGAGCCCGAAGTCGCGGGCCACCTCGCCGATCACGATCAGCTTCTCCGGGGTGATCTCGCCGCCGGGTATGCGCGGCACGATCGAGTACGAGCCGTTGCGCTGGAGGTTGGCCAGGAAGTGGTCGTTGGTGTCCTGGAGGGCCGCCTGCTCGCCGTCCAGGACGTAGCCGCTGGCGCCGACCGTCGGGGCGAGCGAGGCGATGACCGAGCCGACCGTCGGCTTGCAGATCTCGCAGCCGTCGCCGCCGCGTGCCTCCTCCCGGCCGTGCGAGTCCAGCAGATCCGCGTACGAGGTGATCCCCAGGGTGCGCACGATCTCGTACAGCTCGCTGCGGGTGTACGCGAAGCAGCCGCACAGGCCCGCGTCGGCGCTCTGCGGGAGCAGCTGGCCGATCACCTTGACGCAACTGCCGCAGCCGGTGCCCGCCTTGGTGCACTTCTTCACCTCGGGCAGCGTGGTGTGCTCGCAGATCGCGCCCTTGGTGACGTTGTGGCAGGAGCAGATCACCGCCTCGTCGGGCAGCGCGGACGGGCCGAGCGCCACCGGGCCGCCCGCCCCGGCCGGGAGCACCAGCTGCTCCGGGGCCACCGGCAGCACGCTCCCGGTCATCGGGCGCAGCGTGCCGTACTGGTCGGCGTCGCCGACGAGGACCCCGCCCAGCAGGGTGCCGTCCGCCGCCATCACCAGCTTCTTGTAGACGCCGGAGCGCGCGTCCGCGTACACCACGTCCAGGCAGCCCTCGGTGGTGCCGTGCGCGTCGCCGAACGAGGCCACGTCCACGCCGAGCAGCTTCAGCTTGGTCGACAGGTCGGCACCGGTGAACGCGGCCTCCTGCCCGGCGATCACCTCGGCGGCCGTCAGCGCCATCTCGTAACCCGGCGCCACCAGCCCGTACACCCGGCCGTCCGAGGCGAGCGCGCACTCCCCGATGGCGAAGACCGCCGGGTCGGAGGTCCGGCACTCCTCGTCCACCACGATCCCGCCGCGCTCCCCGACCGCGAGCCCGCACTCCCGGGCCAGCTGGTCGCGCGGACGGACCCCGGCCGAGAACACCACCAGGTCCGTGGCCAGCGCGGACCCGTCGGAGAGCGCCATCCCGGTCACCGCGCCGTCCTCGTCCGCGGTCACCTCCTGCGTCCCGACCCCGGTGTGGACGGTCAGGCCCATGTCCTCGATGGTGCGCAGCAGCGCGGCGCCGCCGCCCTCGTCCACCTGGACCGGCATCAGCCGGGGCGCGAACTCCACCACGTGCGTGTCCAGGCCGAGGCCCTTCAGCGCACCGGCCGCCTCAAGGCCGAGCAGCCCGCCGCCGACCACCGCGCCGGTCGTCGCGTCCTTGGCGTACTCCTCGATGGCGAGCAGGTCCTCGATCGTCCGGTAGACGAAGCAGCCGGTGCTGTCCTTACCGGGGACGGGCGGCACGAACGGGTAGGACCCGGTCGCGAGGACCAGCGTGTCGTAGGCGAGGACCTCGCCGGACCGCGCGGTGACCGTACGGGCCGAACGGTCCACGGCCACCGCCGGGTCCCCGAGCCGCAGCTCGAAGCCGTGCCGCTCCATGAAGCCGTCCTCGACCAGCGACAGCTCGTCCGGGGTCCTCCCCGCGAAGTACGAGGTCAGCTGGACCCGGTCGTAGGCGGCGCGGGGCTCCTCGCACAGGACGACGACCCGGGCGGTCCCGGCGGCGCCGGTCAGACCGCGCTCGGCCAGGGCCTCCAGGAAGCGCTGGCCGACCATCCCGTGCCCGACGACCACGAGCGTCGGCACGGCGGCAGGGCCTGAGGTGGGGGCGGTCGGGGGAGTGGACACCGGCATCTCGGGGCCTCCGTCGTCGGGGAGCAGATTCGGCAGGGCCACAGGCGCCGGGCCTGTGTGCTCATGACCGGAAGCGTGGCCCGGCGGTGTTACCCGGCCGGTTCCCCGCTGTTTCCCGGGAGGAACCTTGCGCTCAGCACCCGCCGGAAAGCTCTGTGAGGCGGTCGCCGGAGGCCGGAAAAGGGGCCGTGTCCTGCGGAAACCTCAGAGTTGGCTCAACTTTCCGGGCACGGCCCCGGGACGGTTGGACGGTGCACGCGTCGGCTCCATAGGGTCGTGCTCATGCCGGACATCACTCTGACCACCCTGGTCGTGCTGTGCCTCGCCGCCGCCGCGGCGGGCTGGGTCGACGCCGTGGTCGGCGGCGGCGGACTGCTCCTGCTGCCCGCGCTGCTGCTCGGCCTGCCGCACCTGCCGGCCGCGCAGATCCTCGGCACCAACAAGGCGGTCGCCATCGTCGGCACCTCGGGCGCCGCCGTCACCTACGCCCGCAAGGCGCCCGTGAAGGTGGGCACGGCGGTCCGGATAGGGCTCGCGGCCCTGGCCGGGTCGATGACCGGGGCCTTCTTCGCGGCCGGGATCAGCAGCGAGGTGCTGCGTCCGGTGATCATGGTGGTGCTGCTCGCCGTCGCCGCCTTCGTGATGCTGCGGCCCCAGTTCGGCCGGGCCGCCGGGGACGGTGTCCCGCCGCCGGTCACCCGGGCCCGCAGGATTACCGCGATCGTCCTGGTGGGCGGCGGCATCGGCCTGTACGACGGGCTGTTCGGCCCCGGTACGGGCACCTTCCTGGTGCTCGCCCTGACCGCCGTGCTCCACCTCGACCTGGTGACCGCGTCGGCCACCGCGAAGATCGTCAACGTCTGCACCAACGCCGGGGCGCTGGCGATGTTCGCCTACCAGGGCAACGTGCTGTGGCAGCTGGCGGCGCTGATGGCGGTGTTCAACCTGGCGGGCGGTCTGCTGGGCGCGCGGATGGCGCTGCGCAAGGGCAGCGAGTTCGTCCGCGGGGTGCTGCTGGTGGTGGTGTTCTCGCTGGTGGCGAAGCTCGGGTTCGACCAGTGGCAGAGCTGAGCACCAACTAGCGCACGTCCGTGAGGTGGGCGTACGCCACCACGTTCCCCTGGTAGCCCGTGGCCTCGGAGTACCCGCCGCCGCAGGTGATCAGCCGCAGCGAGGCGTGCTCGGAGGCGCCGTAGACCCGCTGGTCGGGGAAGTCGTCGCTCTCGTACACCTCGATCGCGTCGAGCGTGAAGACGGCGGTGCGGCCGTCCTGCCGGTCCACCTCGACGGTGCTGCCCTTCTTCAGTGAGCCCAGGTCGTAGAAGACGGACGGGCCGTCCGCGTTGTCGACGTGGCCGGCGACGATCGCGGTGCCCTTGGCGCCCGGCGGCGTGCCGCCCTCGTACCAGCCGACGATGTCCGTGTTCCCGGCCGGCGGCACGTCCAGGCTGCCGTCCGCCCCGAGCCCGAGCCGCATCATCGGTGCGTCGACCCGGATGGCGGGAATCCGCAGCCGGACGGGCGCGGAGGGGCGCAGCGGCTCGGCGACCGGGGAGCCGGGCAGCAGGGCGGGCCCGGCGGCGAACGCCTGGGCGGCGGCCGGGCCGGGCGGGGTGAGCCGGGTGCCCGCGCCGTTCTGGATCAGCCAGACACCGGCCAGCGCCACGACGACGAGCAGCCAGCCCTTGGCCTTCTGGGACACGGTGGTCCTCCGGGGTACGGAAGCGGGAAACGGTCCCGTCCCGGTGGCGCGGGGCCACCGGGACGGACACCGGGCGGTACGGAGGGGTGGATGCCTCCGTCAGCCGGCGTCCCGCGTGCCGCTCGCCCGGCGACGCAGGAGCCAGGCTCCGCCGACGGCGGCAGCGGCGAGTACGCCGGCTCCCGCCGCGATCTGGGTGGTGTCCGGGCCGACGCTGCCGCCGACACCGGTCTTCACGTGCCCCGAGGGGGCGGTGGGGGCGGCCGAGGTGCGGTGCCCGGAGGGCGTCTCACGCCCGGACCCGGTCTCGTCACGCCCGGACCCCGTCTCGTCGCGGCCGGACCCGGCCGGGCGCTCGGTGGGCGTGGTGCGGCCGGCCTCGGCGGGGGCGTCCGGGACGAGACCGGAACCGGCGGCCTCGGCATCGAGACCGTCGAGACCTTCCGGGCCCACCGTGTCCTCGTCGCCGCCCAGGCCGTCGAGGTCGGAGAAGTCGTACGCGGGCGAGTCGGCGGTCCCGGCGGTTTCGGCGGGGTCCTCGGTGCCCGCCGCCCGGTCCGCGGCCTTCACCTCGATCTCGCCGGTGGCCTTCTTGCCGTTCGCGCAGTCCACGCCGATGCCGTACGAGCCGGGCGCGATGCCGCCCGGCACCCGGAAGGAGCCGGCCAGGGCCTCTTCGAGGGAGGCGGGCGCCAGCGGGAACTCCGGGGCGTCCAGCGCGCTCGCGTCGCCGGTGGCGGCGCCGGCGACGCCGCAGGCGGTGGTGTCCACGGTCACCGTGGCGCCCGGCGCGGCGCTGGCCGGGGTGATCCGCAGGGGTGCCGGCTCGTCCCCGTACGCGGACGGGGCGGCGGCGCCGAGGCCGAGCGCGGCGGCGGCCAGGGCCGCGGCGGCGGTGCCGGTCACGAGTCGGGCAGGACGGCGCATGGGGTTTCCTCCGAACCGGGGGCGCTGGCAGGTGTGTCCTGGCTCCGAGCCAACAGCCGGACCGGCCCCCATGCCTGCTGACACCGAGTCAGCTGTCACCCGACCGGCCCGGCGCGGCCTCCTTGCCAACCGGTTTCGTCGCAGGTCACAGGGGTGGCGGTGGGTGAGGTGCACGGCCTGCCCCGCCCTGGTGCCGTTCGGGTGACGGACCCGCCGGGCAATGTGGCGTACGTCACATGCGTGAGGCGAGGCTGAGCGGGAACACGCATCACAACCCCCCACGGGACGGTGTGCGCAGCCGCCCCCGGCCGACGCCCCCTCCGGACCCCTCCCCCCTGGGTCCGGAGGGGGCGGACTGCGTCAGGGGCGCTCCGGTGCGGCGGCCGACCACTCGACCACCGGCGGCCGGACGCGGGCGCAGAGCGGCCGCCCCCCGTCGTCCGAGAGCGGGAGCCGGGCGGTGAGGTGCCCCGAGCGCACGGCCGCCGCCAGGACGGCCGGCTCGACGTCGGCGAACATCAGCTTGGCCCGCCGGAACATCGTGAACAGGCCGTCCGCGTCGACCGTCCCCCAGGACAGGTACACGAAGCGCCCGCCGAGCCGGTTCTGCACGTATGGCCCCCGGACCGCGATCCCGTCCGCTTCCGCGGTCGCCGTGCACTCCAGGGTCCAGCGGGCACCGGGCGCGTCCCCCGGTGTCGGACCGAGGAGTTCGCCGGGGCGGTCCTTGCGCTGGACGCCCAGGTGGATGTTCTCGTAGCCGGGGAAGCCGGGCCCGGCCGGGCAGGAGCGGCCGGGCAGGCGTGATCCCTCGATGTGGAGCAGCAGAGGAGCCTCCATCGGTCAGAGCGCCTCGTCCGGCGCGCCGTCGTACGCCGCCGCCAGCCGTCGCATCAGCTCCGCGTCGACCGTGAACACGGTGTCGTCGATCCGGGCGACCGGGGCCATGCCCAGCGAGTTGGTGAGGAACGCCGACCGGAACGCCCCGAGGCCGTCCAGGGTCACGGTCCGGCGCGAGGACCGCAGCCCCGCGCCCGGGAGTTCGCGTTCCAGGACGCCCATGGTCACGCCGGACAGGGCCGGGGCCTGCGGCCAGGTGATCGCGGTGCCGTCCCAGAACCCGATGTTGGTGAACGCGCCCTCGGTCACCGAGCCGTCGGGCAGGGTCAGCAGCGCGTCGTCGAAGCCCGCGCGACGGGCCAGGTCCGCGTGGTACGTCTGGCCGAACTCGCCGGGCCGCTTGAGGTGCGCCGCGGTCCGGGCGAACGGGACGGACATCAGGGCCTTGGGCCCCGGGGGCATCCCGCCCGCCTCCCGCACCGTCACCATGACGGTCGTCGCGGTGCTCCCCGGCGGCAGATACGCGTGCACCCGCACCGAGGCGTCCGCCAGGCCCGCGCTCCGCCACGCGTGCCGGATCAGCCGGCGCACCAGGTCCCCGTCCAGGGGGAGCCCGAACAGCTCGCGGTTGGCGGCGTCCAGCCGGGCCAGGTGCAGATCCAGACCGCGCACCCGGCCCTCGCGTACCTGCATCGCCGTGAAATGGCCGTAGTTGAAGAAGAGCGCCCGGCGCAGATCGTCCTCGGTGGCGGGCCGGCCGTCGAACTCGGCGTACGGGAGGGCCGCCGCTGCTGGAGTCGTCATGCGGCCACGGTATGCGGCGGCCACCACCCGGCGGGAGGGCCCGGTTTCCCGCCGCGCTTGACCTCAACCATGGTTGATGTACGAACGTCTTCGCCATGGACCTCAAGACCGCGGAATCCACCGCCACCACCCTGCCCGCGACCGCCCCCCTGAAGGTGGCCGTCATCCTCGCCAGCAACCGCGAGGGCCGGTTCGCCCCCGTCATCGCCGACTGGTTCCTCGCCCACGCCGACGCCCATCCCGCGATCGGCACGGACGTGCTCGACGTCGCCGCCCTCGATCTGCCCACCGCCCTCTCCTACCGCCTGGAGCCCGGGGCCAGGGAGGTGCTGGCCGGCGTCTCCGCCCGGCTGGCCGAGGCGGACGCCTTCGTCGTCGTCACCCCCGAGTACAACCACTCCTACCCGGCGCCCCTGAAGAACCTCATCGACTGGCACCGCGACGAGTGGCAGGCCAAGCCCGTCGCGTTCGTCTCCTACGGCGGGGTCTCCGGCGGACTGCGCGCGGTCGAGCACCTGCGGCAGGTCTTCGCGGAACTGCACAGCGTGTCGATCCGCGACACCGTCTCCTTCCACAACGCCGGCGCCCAGTTCGACGACGAGGGCAGGCACCGCGACCCCGCCGGGCCGGACGCCGCCGTGAAGACGCTGCTCGACCAGCTCGTCTGGTGGGGCCGCGCGCTGCGGGACGCGAAGAGGGCCCACCCGTACGGCGGCTGATGGCGCGGCGGGCGGCGGGCCCCCACAATCGTGGGGGAACCACATACCGCTGCGAGGGGACGCCGAAGTGACCACGACACCGGCCTGGCTGACCGTACTGACCACGACGGACAGCGAGGAGAAGGCCAGGGCGCTGGCGCGGGGAGTGGTCGAGGCGCGGCTCGCCGCGTGCGTGCAGATCTCCGCGCCCGTCACCTCCGTCTACCGCTGGCAGAACGCCATCGAGGCCACCGAGGAGTGGCAGCTCTTCTGCAAGACGACGGCCGAGCGGTACGAGGAGCTGGAGGCCCACCTCCAGGAGGCGCACGACTACGACACCCCGGAGATCATCGCCCTGCCGGTTCTCCGGGGCAGCGCCCGCTACCTGGGCTGGGTCTCCGCCGAGACGGCCCCGGTCACCTCGGTCTGAGCCCGGGTCAGCGGCCGGCCGCCGCCAGCGCGTCGGCCACGCCCGGTTCCCGGGGGCCCAGGAAGTGCGGGTCCGGCTCGAACAGGGCGTCGAGCGCCGCCTTCCCCGCCGCGAACACCTCCCGCGTCCCGCCGTAGTACCAGGTGACGTCGTGCTTCGCGTCCACCTCGACCCCGTACGCGTCGATCCCCGCCGCCCGGCACAGCGCGATGGCCCGGCGGATGTGGAAGCCCTGGCTCACCAGCACCGCCCGGTCGACGCCGAAGATCTTCTTCGCCCGCACGCAGGAGTCCCAGGTGTCGAAGCCCGCGAAGTCGCTGACGATCCGGTCGTTGGGCACGCCCTTCCCGACCAGGAACGCCCGCATCGCGTCCGGCTCGTCGTACTCCACGCGGCTGTTGTCCCCGGTCACCAGGACGACCTTCACCTTGCCGTCCCGGTAGAGCGTGGCGGCCGTCCGCAGCCGGTTCGCGAGATACGGGGACGGCTTCCCGTCCCACAGCCCCGCCCCGAACACCACCGCCACCTGCCGGGCGGGCACGTCCTCGACGGTCCTGATCCGGGCATCGGCCACCACATGCAGCCAGGTCGCCGGCGCGAGGGCCAGCACACACGCGGCCATCAGCCCCTGCACGGCCCGCCGCCGTCCCCGACGGGTCCTAGGGCCTGTCGTCACACGACAGACCCTAGGCAGCCGGGGCCGCAGCCGGCGGACGGCCCTCGGCAGCCGGGCACCCCGCGTCCGTTCGCTTCCCGGTGTCCGCCGCATCCGTGCCCTCACTCGTCCGCCCCTGCTCCCGGGGCCGACCGCCCCTGCCCTACTGGACGATCCGACGGCCGAAAGGGTTCTCCACCCGGCCCGCGCGGTCCGCGTACCATCGGGCGATGTCACTCCCACGGTTGATCGCCTCCGATCTCGACGGCACCCTGCTGCGCGGTGACGGCTCGCTCTCGCCCCGCACCCTGCGCGCCCTGCGCACCGCCGAGGAGGCCGGGGCGGAGATCGTCATCGTGACCGCCCGGCCGCCGCGTTTCGTGGACCGGCTGGCCGGGGCCAACGGCCTCGTGGGCACGGCGGTGTGCAGCAACGGCGCCCTCGTCTACGACATGGCGAGCCGCAGCGTCGTCTCCTCGCAGGTGCTGCCCCTGACCGTGGCCCGCCAGGTCGCCACCGCGCTCGCCGCGGCCGTCCCCGGCGTCGGCTTCGCCCTGGAGACCGGCAACCAGGTCTACTACGAACCCGCCTACCGGCTGCGCCTGTCCGAGGACGAGGGCGCCGAACTCCCCGTCGCCTCCCTCGCCGAGCTGTGGCTCACCGACGCCCCCGTCACCAAGCTGCTCGCCTGGTCCGAACAGCTCGACGCGGACACCCTGCTCGCCGCCGCCCGTCAGGGGGCCGGCGACACCGTCCAGGTGACCCACTCCGGCGGGCGCGGGCTGCTGGAGATCAGCGCGCCCGGCGTCACCAAGGCCGGCGCGCTCGCGGTGCTCTGCGCGGAGCGGGGCATCGACGCGGCGGACGTCATCGCGTTCGGCGACATGCCCAACGACCTCACCGTCCTGGCCTGGGCCGGTACGGGCTACGCCATGGCCAACGCCCACCCGGCGGTGCTGGCCGCCGTGCCGACGCACGCCCGGACCAACGAGGAGGACGGCGTGGCCCAGGTCATCGAGCACCTGTTCGCGGTACGGGGGAAGGGCTGAGGGGCGCCGGTCTCCCGGCCGCCGGCCCGCTTCCCCGTGAGCCGCCGGAAAATCCCCGTGACCGGCACGCAACGCCCCGGCAACGTCCGTCCGCCACCATCACCCCATGCACCGCATCCGGCACCTCCCCGCGCACCCCCCGGCGCCCGCCGCCCCTGCCCTCGTCGCCGTCGCCCACGGCAGCCGGGACCCGCGCACCCCGCGCGCCGTGGCCGCCCTCCTGGACCGGGTCCGCGAACTGCGCCCCGGGCTCGACGTCCGCCTCGGCCACATCGAGCTCAACGCGCCGCTCCTGCCGGACGCCCTGCACGCCCTCGGCGCCGGCGAGGCCGTCCTCGTACCGCTGCTGCTCGGGCGCGGGCACCACGTCAAGCACGACATCCCCGCGTCCGTCGCCGCCGCCCCCGCCCTGCGGGCCCGGGTCGCCGCGCCGCTCGGGCCGCACCCGCTGCTGGTGGAGGCGCTGCACGACCGGCTCACCGAGGCCGGGTGGCACGCGACGGACCGGGGGAGCGCCGTCGTCCTCGCCGCCGCCGGGTCGCGCGACCCCGAATCGGCCGCCGACGCCCGGCACACCGCGCGGCTCCTGGGGGAACGGCTCGGCGGCGTGCCCGTCGTGCCCGCCTACGCCTCCGCCGCCTCGCCCACCGTGCCCGCCGCCGTGCGGGCCCTCGCCGCCCGGGGCCACCGCAGGATCGCCGTCGCCTCCTACTTCACCGCGCCGGGCCGCTTCGCCTCGGCCGCCGCCGCCCACGCGCCCTGGATCGCCGCCGCCCCGCTCGGCGCCCACCCCGCGCTGGCCCGGCTGCTCCTGCACCGCTACGACCAGGCGCGCGCGGCCGGAGCCGCCGCGTACGACATACCCATGAACACACGTTTCCCGGCCTCCGCCTGACCCGTCCTGTCGGTGCGGCGGATTACTGTCGGACCCATGAACGGCACGGACGGCACACAGCACCCCGGGACGGCGCCCTACGGCCCCGCCGACGCCGAGCGCTGGGACCCCGAGCCGGACAAACGCCCCGGCCGCACCGCCTTCCAGCGCGACCGCGCCCGCGTGCTGCACTCCGCGGCGCTGCGCAGGCTCGCCGGGAAGACCCAGGTCGTCACGCCCGGCACCCGGAGCCCCGCCTGGGACGCCAGCCCGCGCACCCGGCTCACCCACTCCCTGGAGTGCGCCCAGGTCGGCCGCGAGCTGGGCGCCGCCCTCGGCTGCGACCCCGATCTGGTGGAGGCCGCCTGCCTCTCGCACGACATGGGACACCCACCTTTCGGCCACAACGGGGAACAGGCGCTCAACGACTTCGCCTCCGACTGCGGCGGCTTCGAGGGCAACGCCCAGTCGCTGCGGCTGCTCACCCGCCTCGAACCCAAGCGCTTCGTCCCCGACACCCGCACCGGCGACCTGGTCAGCGTCGGACTCAACCTCACCCGCGCCGCCCTCGACGCCGCCACCAAGTACCCCTGGCCCCGGGACGCCCACCCCACCGACCCCGGCTCGCCCAAATTCGGGGTCTACGAGGACGACCTGCCGGTCTTCCACTGGTTCCGCCAGGGCGCCCCGCGCCACCGCACGTGCTTCGAGGCCCAGGTCATGGACTGGTCCGACGACGTGGCGTACTCCGTGCACGACTTCGAGGACGGGCTGCACGCCGGGCACATCGACCCCAACTGCCTGGAGGCCGAGCCGGAGCGCCGGGACATCTGGGACGTGGCCGTCGGCCGCTACGTCCCCGCCGACACCGACCCGCAGGAACTCGCCGACGCGCTCGACCGGCTCATCGCCCAGGAGTGGTGGCCGCACGGCTACGACGGGTCCGCCGTCGCCCAGGCCCGGCTGAAGGACGCCACCAGCCAGCTGATCGGCCGCTTCTGCCTCGCCGCCGAGACCGCCACCCGCCAGGGCCACGGCACCGGACGCCTCACCCGTTACGCCGCCGAGCTGGTCGTCCCGCGCGCCACCCGCAACGAGTGCGCGGTGCTCAAGGCCATCGCCGACCGCTACGTGATGCAGCGTGCCGAGCAGGAGGAGATCCGCGCCGACCAGCGCGTCGTCATCGCCGAGCTGGCCGCCGCGCTCACTGCCCGCGCCCCCGAGGGGCTCGAACCGCAGCTGCGCGCGCTGTACGAGGCGGCGCCCGACGACCGCGCCCGCAAGCGGGTCCTCGTCGACCAGATCGCCGCCCTCACCGACGCCTCCGCCCGCGCCCTGCACGCCCACCTCACCGGAGCGGGCGCCCGCCACCGGGAGTGACCTGATCGGGCCACACCCCCTTCCCCCACTACGCTGCGTGCGGGACGCTCGCAGTTGGCGCCGCGCAGCAAGCACCGAGGAGGCATCACGTGGTCGACGCACATCGGACGTTCGTCATCGTCGGCGGAGGGCTGGCCGGGGCGAAGGCAGCCCAGACGCTCCGCTCGGAAGGGTTCAGCGGCCGGGTCATCCTGATCGGCGACGAGCGCGACCATCCGTACGAACGCCCGCCCCTGTCCAAGGGCTACCTCACCGGGAAGGAGGACCGCGACAGCGTCTTCGTCCATGAGACCGCCTGGTACGCGAGCGCCGAGATCGAACTCCACCTCGGCCAGACCGTCACCGCCCTGAACCGCGAGGCGCGCACCGTGGAGACGGGCGACGGCACCGTCATCCACTACGACAAGCTGCTCCTCGCCACCGGCGCCGAACCCCGCCGCCTCGACGTCCCCGGCACCGACCTGGCCGGCGTCCACCACCTGCGCCGCCTCGCCCACGCCGACCGGCTGCGCAACGTCCTCGCCGCCCTCGGCCGCGACAACGGCCACCTGGTCATCGCCGGGGCCGGCTGGATCGGCCTGGAGGTCGCGGCGGCCGCCCGCGGCTACGGCGCCGAGGTCACCGTGGTCGAGCCGGAGGCGACCCCGCTGCTCCGGGTCGTCGGACCGGAGGTCGGCCAGATCTTCACCGAGCTCCACAGCGACCACGGCGTCCGCTTCCACTTCGGCGGCCGGCTCACCGAGATCGTCGGCCAGGACGGCATGGTCCTCGCCGTGCGCACCGACGACGGCGAGGAACACCCCGCCCACGACGTCCTCGCCGCGATCGGCGCCGCCCCCCGCACCGCGCTCGCCGAGGCCGCGGGGCTGGAGATCGCCCCGCGCGAAGCGGGCGGCGGCATCGCCGTCGACGCCTCGCTGCGCACCAGCGACCCGCACGTCTACGCCGCCGGCGACGTCGCGAGCGCCGCCCATCCGCGGCTCGGGACCCGGCTGCGGGTCGAGCACTGGGCCAACGCGCTGAACGGCGGCCCGGCCGCGGCCCGCGCCATGCTCGGCCAGGACGTCTCCTACGACCGGGTGCCCTACTTCTTCTCCGACCAGTACGACCTGGGCCTGGAGTACTCCGGCTGGGCCCCGCCCGGCAGCTACGACCAGGTGGTCATCCGGGGCGACGCGGGCAAACGCCGGTTCATCGCGTTCTGGCTGAAGGACCGCACCGTGCTCGCCGGGATGAACGTCAACGTGTGGGACGTCACGGATCACGTGCAGAAGCTGATCAGGGCCGGCAGGCCGGTCGACCCGGACGCCCTGGCCGACCCCTCGGTGCCCCTGGAATCCCTGGTCTGAGGGGCCCCGGGCCGGTGTGCGGGCACCCCCTCCCGCACCCCGCGCCGGCCCGGGACCACCCCCGCCCGCGCCGTTCCTGTCCGAGCTCACCCGTAGACTTCAACGCGTGGCAGGCAGGATCAATGACGACGATGTGAAGGCGGTGCGGGACGCGGTCCCGATCGACGCCGTCGTTTCCGAGTACCTCCAGCTGCGCAACGCGGGCGGGGGCAACCTCAAGGGCCTCTGCCCCTTCCACGACGAGAAGTCCCCCTCCTTCCAGGTCAGTCCGAGCAAGGGCCTCTTCCACTGCTTCGGCTGCCAGGAGGGCGGCGACACGATCGCCTTCGTGCAGAAGATCGACCACCTGACCTTCGCCGAGGTGGTCGAGCGGCTCGCCGCCAAGGCCGGCATCACCCTGCGCTACGAGGAGGGCGGCTACAACCCCTCCCACCAGCGCGGCGAGCGGATCAGGCTGGTCGAGGCGCACAAGGTGGCCGCCCAGTTCTACGTGGACCAGCTCAACGGCCCCGAGGCCGAGATCGGCCGCGCGTTCCTCGCGGACCGGGGCTTCGACCAGGCCGCCGCCGCCCACTTCGGCGTCGGCTACAGCCCGGCCGGCTGGGACCACCTCACCCGCTTCCTGCGCGGCAAGGGCTTCAGCGACAAGGAGCTGATCACCTCCGGCCTCTCCCAGGACGGCAGGCGCGGCCCCATCGACCGCTTCCGGGGCCGCCTGATGTGGCCCATCCGCGACACCGCGGGGGACGTCGTCGGCTTCGGCGCCCGCAAGCTCCGGGACGACGACAACGGCCCGAAGTACCTCAACACCCCCGAGACCCCGATCTACAAGAAGTCCCAGGTGCTGTACGGCATCGACCTGGCCAAGAAGGACATCGCCAAGTCCAGCCGGGCCGTCGTGGTCGAGGGCTACACCGACGTGATGGCCTGCCACCTCGCCGGGGTCACCACCGCCATCGCCACCTGCGGCACCGCCTTCGGCGGCGACCACATCAAGATCCTCCGCCGCCTCCTCATGGACAACGGCAGCGCCCGCGTGATCTTCACCTTCGACGGCGACGCGGCCGGCCAGAAGGCCGCCCTGCGCGCCTTCGAGGACGACCAGAAGTTCGCCGCCGAGACCTACATCGCCATCGCCCCGGACAACATGGACCCGTGCGACCTGCGCCTGGTCAAGGGCGACGACGCCGTCCGCGACCTGGTCGAACCGCGCACCCCGCTCTTCGAGTTCGCGCTGCGCCAGATCGTCGGGCGGTACGACCTGGAGACCCCGGCCGGCCGCGCCGCCGCGCTGGACGAGGCCGCCCCCGTCGTCGCCAAGATCAAGACGGGCAGCGTCCAGCGCGAGGTCGCCGTCCAGCTGGCCGGCTTCATCGGCATCCTGGACCAGGAGTACGTCGTCCACCGGATCAACCAGCTCGCCCAGTGGGCCCGCGGCCGGGGCGGCGACCGGCGCGGTCCCGCCCCCGCCGCCCGCGGCGGCGCCCGCCACCAGCAGGTCCAGGCCGCGCCCGTCCCCTCGGGACCCGCGCTCAACCTCCGCAGCCCCGCCCACCGCACCGAACGCGAACTGCTCAAGCTCGCCCTCCAGCGCCCCGAGCTGGTCGCACCCGCCTTCGACGCCTACGGGGCCGACGAGTTCACCGCACCCCCCTACACCGCCGTGCGCCAGTGCATCGAAGAGGCGGGCGGCGCCGAGCAGGGCCTCGCCGACAGCCGCGAATACCTCGTCCGGGTCCTCGACGCCACACCCAACGAGTCCGTCCGCAAGCTGATCACCGAGCTCGCGGTCGAGGTCTTCCACGGCAAGTCCATCGACGAGACCTACGCCGGGGAACACCTGGTCAAGGTCCGCCTGCGCGCCGTCGACCGCCGGATCAACGACGTCCAGAGCAGCCTGGCCCGCCTGGGCAGCAACGTGGCCCCCGACCACCTCGCCGCCGCGCAGAACGAGGTCTGGGTCCTCCAGCAGTACGCCCAGACCCTGCGCAACCACGGAGCCGCCGCCCTCTGACGCGGGGCTGTAACGGAACGGACTCAGAAAGTCACCGCACGCCCCTCGTGGCGGCTGTGTGTCGTACCCCACACTGGATGGCGGTGCCCTGAGTCATCGGAGCGCGGCCCCACCCCCGCGGTCCGGCAGCGATCACCTGGAGGTCGCCCCCGTGCAGACCCGGACCGTCACCGAAGCCGAGCGCGCCCCGGCCATCCCCCTACAGGCGCGGGCCGCGAACCACCCCGACGTGGTCATGGAAGAGCCCGACGAGCCCCCGGAGCCGCGCGGGAGACCGGAGGCCGGGCCCACCTCGGACCTGTTCCGGCAGTACCTGCGCGAGATCGGGCGCATCCCGCTGCTCACCGCCGCCGACGAGGTGGAGCTCGCCCGGCGCATCGAGGCCGGTCTGTTCGCCGAGGAGCGCCTCGCCCGCACCCCGGACCCCGACACCCGCCTCGCCGTCGACCTGGACCGGCTCGTCGTCATGGGCCGCACGGCCAAGCGCCGCCTCATCGAGGCCAACCTGCGCCTCGTCGTCTCCGTCGCCAAGCGCTACGTGGGCCGCGGCCTGACCATGCTCGACCTCGTCCAGGAGGGGAACCTCGGGCTGATCCGCGCCGTCGAGAAGTTCGACTACGCGCGCGGCTACAAGTTCTCCACGTACGCGACCTGGTGGATTCGGCAGGCCATGTCCCGCGCCCTCGCGGACCAGGCCCGGACCATAAGAGTCCCGGTCCACGTCGTGGAGCTGATCAACCGCGTCGTCCGGGTCCAGCGCCGGATGCTCCAGGAACGCGGCTACGAGCCCACGCCCGAGGAGGTCGCCGTCCACCTGGACCTGACGCCCGAACGGGTCGGCGAGATCCTGCGCCTCGCCCAGGAACCCATCTCGCTGCACGCCCCGGTCGGCGAGGAGGACGACGTCTCGCTCGGCGACCTCATCGAGGACGGCGACGCCGCGTCCCCCGTGGAGTCCGCGGCCTTCCTGCTGCTGCGCCGGCACCTGGAGGACGTGCTCTCCACCCTCGGCGAGCGCGAACGCAAGGTGGTCCAGCTGCGCTACGGGCTGGTCGACGGACGGCCCCGCACGCTGGAGGAGATCGGCCGTCTCTTCGGCGTGACCCGCGAACGCATCCGCCAGATCGAGTCCAGGACCCTCAACAGACTCCGCGACCACGCCTCCGCCGACCAGCTCCGCGGCTACCTCGACTGACGCGCGGGCGCGTCCCCCCGGGGCAGCCGCGGAGCGGCCGTACCGCTCAGTCGACCTCGGCGACCGCCTGGGCGAACTGCGCCGCGTACAGCCGGGCGTAGGCGCCCTTCGCGTCCAGCAGCTCGTCGTGCGTGCCCTGCTCCACGATCGAGCCGTTCTCCATGACCAGGATGACGTCGGCGTCCCGGATGGTGGAGAGCCGGTGCGCGATCACGAAGCTGGTGCGGCCGTGCGCCAGGCCCGCCATCGCCTTCTGGATCAGCACCTCGGTCCGGGTGTCGACGGAGCTGGTCGCCTCGTCCAGCACGAGTATCACCGGGTCGGACAGGAACGCCCGGGCGATGGTGATCAGCTGCTTCTCGCCCGCGCTGACCCCGGAGCCCTCGTCGTCGATCACCGTGTCGTAGCCGTCCGGCAGGGTCCGGATGAAGCGGTCGGCATGGGCCGCCCGCGCCGCCTCCTCGATCCGCTCCCGGGGGACGTCGCCGGAGGCACCGTAGGCGATGTTCTCCGCGATGGTCCCGCCGAACAGCCAGGTGTCCTGGAGGACCATGCCGATGCCCGAGCGCAGGTCCGCCCGGGACATCTTCGCGATGTCCACGCCGTCCAGCGTGATCCGGCCGCCCGTCACCTCGTAGAACCGCATCAGCAGGTTGACCAGCGTCGTCTTGCCGGCCCCCGTCGGGCCGACGATCGCGACCGTGTGGCCCGGTTCGACGTTCAGCGACAGGTCCTCGATGAGCGGCTTCTCCGGGTCGTAGCGGAACGACACGTGCTCCAGCGCGACGCTGCCGCGCAGGACGCCGGGGTGCTCGCCCTCGCCCTTCGCCGGGTCGGCCGCCTGCTCCTCGGCGTCCAGCAGCTCGAAGATCCGCTCCGCCGACGCCACCCCGGACTGCACCAGGTTGGCCATCGAGGCGACCTGGGTCAGCGGCATCGAGAACTGCCGCGAGTACTGGATGAACGCCTGCACATCACCGATCGACAGCGACCCGGACGCGACCCGGAGCCCGCCGACCACGGCGATCAGCACGTAGTTCAGGTTCGACACGAACATCATCAACGGCTGCATGATCCCGCTGTTGAACTGCGCCTTGAACCCTGCCTCGTACAGCGCCTCGTTCTGCTCGGCGAAGTCCCGCGCGGACTCCTCCTGCCGGCCGAAGACCTTCACCAGGGTGTGCCCGGTGTACATCTCCTCGATGTGGGCGTTGAGCTTGCCCGTCACCTTCCACTGCTGCACGAACTGCGGCTGCGAGCGCTTGCCGACCCTCGTCGCCACGACCACCGACAGCGGCACGGTCACCAGCGCGACCAGCGCCAGCAGCGGCGAGATCCAGAACATCATCACCAGCACGCCGATGATCGTCAGCAGGGAGTTGATGAGCTGGCCCATCGTCTGCTGCATCGTCTGCGAGATGTTGTCGATGTCGTTCGTCGCCCGGCTCAGCACCTCGCCGCGCTTGGCACGGTCGAAGTACGAGAGCGGCAGCCGCGACAGCTTGGTCTGGATGTCCTCGCGCAGCTGGAACACGACCCGGTTGATGATCCGGATCGACAGCCGCGTCGACACCAGCATCAGCAGCCCCGCGCCGACGTACACCGCCAGCGCCATCAGCAGGACGTCGCCGACCGCGCCGAAGTCGATGCCCTGCCCCGGCGTGAAGTCCACCCCGGACAGCATGTCGGCCAGGCCGCTGTTGCTCCTGCGCAGACCCTCGACGGCCTGCTCCTTGGTCGTCCCCGCGTCCATGGACCGGCCGATGACCCCGGCGAAGACCAGGTCGGTCGCCTTGCCGAGGATCTTCGGGCCGACCACGGAGAGCCCGACGCTGAACGCCACCGCGACCAGCATCACGTACAGGGTGTTCTTCTCGGCGGCGAAGCGCTTGAGCAGCCGCTTCGAGGACCCCTTGAAGTCCATGGACCGCTCGGTCGGCGCCCCGCCCGCCATCATGCGTCCGCCAGGCCCGGCCATTACGCGGCCTCCGCTTCCGTCAGCTGGGAGAGCACGATCTCCCGGTACGTGTCATTGCCGTCCATCAGCTCGTGATGGGTGCCGGTCCCGACGACCCGCCCCTCGTCCAGCACGATGATCCGGTCGGCCTCCCGGATGGTGGAGACCCGCTGGGCCACGATCACCACGGTCGCCTCGGCGGTCTCCCGCCCGAGCGCCGTGCGCAGCGCCGCGTCGGTCGCGTAGTCCAGCGCCGAGAACGAGTCGTCGAAGAGGTAGATCTCGGGGCGCTGCACCAGCGTCCGCGCGATCGAGAGCCGCTGGCGCTGACCGCCGGACACGTTGGTGCCGCCCTGCGCGATCGGCGCGTCGAGCCCCTGCTCCAGGCCCTGGACGAACTCCTTCGCCTGGGCCACCTCCAGCGCGTGCCACAGCTCCTCGTCGGTCGCGTCCGGATTCCCGTACCGCAGGTTCGTCGCGACCGTCCCGGAGAACAGGTACGGCTTCTGCGGGACCAGGCTCACCGTCTTCGCCAGCAGCGCCGGGTCCAGCGTCCGTACGTCCGCCCCGTCGACGAACACCTGGCCGTCCGTCACGTCGAACAGCCGGGGTACGAGCCCGAGCAGCGTCGACTTCCCGCTGCCCGTCGACCCGATGATCGCGGTCGTCTCGCCCGGCCGCGCCACCAGGTCCACCGCCCTCAGCACCGGCTCCTCGGCGCCCGGGTACCGGAAGTCCGCGCCGCGCACCTCCAGGTGCCCGTGGGCGCGCAGCTCGCGCACCGGCTCGACGGGCGGGACGACGCTGGACTCGGTCTCCAGGACCTCCTGGATGCGCTCCGCGCACACCTCGGCGCGCGGCACCATCATGAACATGAAGGTCGCCATCATCACCGACATGACGATCTGCATCAGATAGGCGAGGAACGCGGTCAGCGCGCCGATCTCCATGCCGCCGCTGTCGATGCGGTGCGCACCGAACCAGACCACGGCGATGGACGACACGTTCACCACGGTCATCACCGTCGGGAACATCAGCGCCATCAGCCGGCCCGTCGACAGCGCCACGTCGGTCAGCTCGGTGTTGGCGCCCCGGAAGCGCCCCTCCTCGTACGTGTCGCGCACGAACGCGCGGATGACGCGGTTGCCGGTGATCTGCTCGCGCAGCACCCGGTTCACCGTGTCGAGCCGCTTCTGCATCTGGCGGAACAGCGGGCGCATCTTCCGCACGATCAGGCTGACCGCGATCCCGAGGACCGGCACCACCGCGAGCAGCACCGCCGAGAGCGGCACGTCCTGGCCCAGCGCCATGATGATGCCGCCGACACACATGATCGGCGCCGACACCATGAGTGTGAACGTCATCAGGACCAGCATCTGTATCTGCTGGACGTCATTGGTCGTACGGGTGATCAGCGACGGGGCGCCGAACCGCCCGACCTCGCGCGAGGAGAAGGACTGCACCCGGTCGAAGACCGACGCCCGCACGTCCCGTCCGAGCGCGGACGCGGTGCGGGCGCCGATGTAGACGGCCCCGATGTTGCAGACCACCTGGGCGACGCTGACGACGATCATCACGCCGCCGTACTGGAGGATGTAGCCCGTGTCCCCGCGCACGACACCGTTGTCGATGATGTCCGCGTTGAGGGTCGGCAGGTAGAGCGTGGCGCAGGTCTGCAACAGCTGGAAGACGACCAGCACCGCGAGTGGTTTCTTGTACGGACCGAGATAGGCCCGCAGGATTTTTATGAGCACGCGTGTCTCTCGGAGTCGGCGTAGGGCGGGGGAGCCGACCCATCTTCCGGCACCGCTCGCCGGGACCGCGAACGTTTTTATTCAAGTCCAGGTCAAAAAACGGACCCGGTCCATAATTCCGCGGCCCCTCCGCACTCACCGTGTCGGGTCGAACGCTCCCGGGTGGATCTGGTCCCGCGTCGCGATGTACTGCTGGCGCACCGCCTGCCCCACGGCCAGTTCCTCGCCGGGCTCCAGCACCTGGGCCGCCGCGCCCTGCCAGGCCGGGGGAGTGCGCCCGTCGAGCGCCCCCTGAGAGACCCCGAGCGCCCAGGCGGCCTGCCGGGCCGCGCCCCGCGCCGCGTACTGGGCGGGCTGCGGCACGACCACCTGGGTGCCCAGCAGCGCGGGTGCCAGCTGCTGTACGGCGGGCAGCTCCGCCGCCGCGCCCAGCAGGAAGACCCGCCGCACCTCCACGCCCCGGCCGCGCAGCACGTCGAGCGCGTCCGCGAGGGAGCACAGCATCCCCTCGAACGCGGCCCGCGCCAGATGCTCCGGCTTCATCGACTCCCGCCGCAGCCCGCACAGCGTTCCGGCGGTGTGCGGCAGCTGCGGGGTGCGCTCGCCCTCCAGATACGGCAGGAGCACGAGCCCCGAGGAACCGGGCGTCGACTTCAGGGCCAGCGCGGACAGGGCGTCCAGCCCCTCCACGTCCAGCATCTCGGCGGTCCCGCGCAGCGCGCGTACCGCGTTCGACGTGTGCACCACCGGCAGGTGCATGCCCGTCGCGTCGGCGAACGAGGTGATCATCCCGGTCGGATCGGCCAGCGCCTCGTGGTGCACGGCCATCACGGAGCCCGAGGCCCCCAGCGACACGACCGCGTCCCCGACCCCGACGCCCAGGCCGAAGGCCGCCGCCATGGTCTCGCCGGTCCCGGCGGAGATCAGCAGCCCCTCCGGCGTCATCCCGGCGGCATCGGACGGACCCAGCACCTCCGGCAGCGCGGCCTGGTGCCCGAGCGCCAGCTCCACCAGGTCCGGCCGGTAGGACTCGGTCCCCGCCGACCAGTACCCGGTCCCGGACGCGGCTCCCCGGTCGGTGGTCCGCCGGGCCGGCCGCCCCAGCAGCTGCCACACCAGCCAGTCGTGCGGCTGGAGCACCGCCGCCACCCGCTGTGCCTGCTCCGGCTCGGACCGCGCCAGCCAGCGCAGCTTCGCCACCGGCTGCGCGGACTGCGGCACCGCGCCGACCGCCTCGGCCCACGCCTGCCGCCCGCCCAGCCCGTCGATCAGGTCGGCCGCGGCGGCCTGCGCCCGCTTGTCGTTGCCGAGCAGCGCCGGGCGTACCAGGTTGCCCTGGTGGTCCAGGGGCACGAGCCCGTGCTGCTGCGCGGAGACGCCGATGGCCTGCACCCCTTCGAGCAGCCCGCCGGTGGCGGCCTCACCGAGGGAGAGCAGCCATGCCTGCGGGTCGGCCTCGGTGGCCTTGGCCTCGACGGGGTGCGGGGCGTACCCCTCGCGCAGTACGGCGCCCGTGTCCGTATCGCAGACCACGATGTGTGTGAACGCGGAAGAACTGTCCAAGCCGGCGACTATGCCCATACACAGATTCTGCCGCACCCCCGGAGGTTTCCCGTACCGGTGGCGCGGCAGAAGTGACGGCGGAGGAGCCGGCTAGGTGTTGGTGGTCCCCCAGTCGTCCTCGGCGCCGTTCCCGCGTCCCCGCATGGACCGGACCCGGTCCGTCACGGACGCCGGCACCTTGTCGCCGACCTTCTCGCCCACGACGTGGTACGCCTTCCCCGCGAACTCCCGGCCGCTCTGGGCCGCCGTCTCGCAGGTGTTGCGCACGGCCGGGTTCTGGGCGAACTGGCGCGCGGACTTCTTCAGCTGCTCGTAACGCTCGCGCCCGGCCCGCGTGCCGAGCACGTATCCGAGGGCCATTCCGGCGATGAACGTGAGCCGGTACCGCATGGCTGCCACCCTTCCTTCGCTCCGTGCGACGTGTGCTGCCCGCCTACCCGCAGACGCCCGAGATCACCCCGGCCGATACCGATTGGCAAAGCACCCCCCTGCTTGCGCTAATGTATGTGTCGCAGCGAGCGCGCGCCGCCCGGCATCCGCCAGGCAGGTACGTTCGAGGCACCGCAGCAATCCCCTGTAGCTCAATTGGCAGAGCAGCCGGCTGTTAACCGGCAGGTTACTGGTTCGAGTCCAGTCGGGGGAGCGCGATCCCCTGTAGCTCAATTGGCAGAGCATTCGGCTGTTAACCGGAGGGTTACTGGTTCGAGTCCAGTCGGGGGAGCGATCGGAAGAGGACCCCTTCGGGGTCCTTTTTCGTGTGCCCGGAACCGGGCGGCGAGCAGCGCCGTCTTCATGGTCATCAACAGCCGGGCAGCCGCAGCGCGAGTTCGTATGACCGGCTATGCTGCGGCAGACGGTGCGCACACTTGTACGCGCCACGCCGAGACGGGGCGGTAGCTCAGCCGGTTAGAGCAGCGGACTCATAATCCGTCGGCCGTGGGTTCGAGTCCCACCCGCCCCACCGAGCAGAATCGATCTGACCTGCGAAAACGCAGTTTTGCGGCCGTTGTCCGTGCGGTGCTCGCCGCACGGGTGCGATGCTGGGCCGCTTTCGCTCGGCGGCGGTACCGTCACGCTCGCCTGACCTGACCTGACCTGACCCGCAGTGAGCCGGGACGGCGGTGCGGGGGTTGAGCCGTCGCACCGCCGGGCCGCCGGCCGGATCGCGTAGCAGCGTGGTCGATACCATTCCGCGTGACCGAATCGCTGACCGAATCCGATGCCGCTGCCGGTGAGCCGGTGGCCCGGGGGCGGATATTCGCCGACCTGACCCCGCTGCGGACCTCACCCGACTACCGGCGGCTGTGGTTCGGGAACACCGTGTCCTGGATCGGGCAGGGGATGACCGCGCTCGCGGTCTCGTTGCAGGTGTACGACCTGACCGGGTCGGCGTTCTCCGTCGGGCTCATCGGGGCGTGCTCGCTGGTGCCGCTCGTGGTGTTCGGGCTGTACGGCGGCGCCGTGGCGGACACCGTGGACCGGCGGAAGCTGGGGCTGGTCAGCGCGTTCGGCTCGTTCCTGCTGTCGGTGGCGCTCGTCGGGGTCACCGTGGCCGGGGTGGAGCAGGTGGGGGTGCTGTACGGGGTCGTCGCGCTCCAGGCCGTCTGCTTCGCGCTCAACTCGCCCGCCCGCAGCTCGATGATCGCCCGGCTGCTGCCGGCCGAGCAGCTGCCCGCCGCCAACGCGCTGAACTCCATGACCAGCACCACCGGCACGCTCGTCGGGCCCATGCTCGGCGGCCTCATCGTCGGCTGGTGGGGCTACCGGGCCGCGTACGGCGTCGACGCCGTCACCTTCACGGCGTCCCTCTACGCGATGTGGCGGCTGCCCTCCATGCTGCCCGAGCGGGACGGCGCGGCGGACCGCAGACGCGCCTCCGTGCTGGACGGGCTGCGGTTCCTCGGGACCCGGCCCAATCTGCGGATGACCTTCCTCAGCGACCTGTGCGCCATGGTCCTCGCCCAGCCCCGCGCGCTCTTCCCCGTCGTCGCCGTGCTCTGGTACGGGGGCGACGCGAAGACCACCGGACTGCTCGTCGCCGCACCGGCGCTCGGGGCGCTCCTCGGCGGAGTGTTCTCCGGATGGCTCGGGAGCGTCCGGCGGCACGGTCTCGCGGTCCTGGTCGCCGTCGCCTGCTGGGGCGCCGCCGTCGCCGTCTTCGGGCTGACCCGGCAGCTCTGGCTGGGCATCCTGTTCCTGGCGCTCGCCGGGGCCGCCGACACCACGTCCATGGTCTTCCGCAACACCATGCTCCAGGCGGCCGTGCCGGACGAGCTGCGCGGACGGCTCCAGGGCGTCTTCATCGTGGTGGTGGCCGGCGGGCCCCGGCTGGGCGACTTCCTCGCCGGGTCCGCCGCCGACCTGACCTCGCCCGGCCTCGCCGTGACCGGCGGCGGGATCGCGTGCGCCGTCGCCGTGGGGCTGCTCGCGCTGCGGTGGCCCGCCTTCGCCCGGTACGACGCACGCGCCCCCGAGGCGTGACGGGACTACGACTCCCGCTCCAGCTTCGGCATCTCGCCGGCCGTCGTGCCGCTGTCGAACACCGAGAACGGTGCGCCCTGCGGGTCCGTGAGCGCGGCGAACCTGCCGAACGGGATGGTCATCGGGCCGAACCGCAGCGTCGCACCCAGCGCCTTCGCCTTCTCCACCGCCGCGTCGCAGTCGTCCACCGCGAAGTACACGTTGATGTACGACGGCACCTCCGCCGGGAAGTCGTCCGTCATCCTCATGCGGCCCAGGACCGGGTCCGCGCCCAGGTCGTAGAGCGTGAAGTCGGCCCCGTCGTCCACCATGCGCTGCACGCCGTACCCGAAGACCGCCGGGAAGAAGGCGTCCGCCTTCTCCGGGGCACGGGTGAAGATCTCCGCCCAGGTGAAGGCGCCGGGGACCATGCCGGCCTCGAAGCCCCGGTGGCTGCCGGGCTGCCATACGCCGAAGGTCACCCCGCCCGGGTCGGTGGCCAGCACCATCGTGCCGAACTCGCCGACCCGCATGGGCTCCACCAGGACGGTGCCGCCGTTGTCGCGGATCTTCGACGCGGTGGCGGCCGCGTCCGGCGAGGCCAGGTACAGGCACCAGCCGGTCGGCATCCCGCCCGGGCCCGGCGGCATCAGCGCGGCGACCGCCTTGCCGTCCACCTGGGCCTGGGTGTAATTGCCGTACTCCGGCAGCGATGCGCCGAACGTCCAGCCCAGCAGCTCACCGTAGAAGCGTTTCGCGCCCTCCAGATCGGTGAACGTCGCATCGGCCCAGCACGGGGTGCCCTCGGTCGTCTCTGCGGGCATCGTGGTCATCTCCTCGTACGAGTGAACGCCCCCTGTTCACGCTAGTGCCGCGTCAGCCTTCACGCCCCCTGCCCGTCGGCTCGCGGGCCCGCCACCGAGCGGGCCACACCCAGGTCCACCAGGTCCTGCGGACGCAGCCGCAGTTGGCCGGCCGTCTCCCGGACCCGGTCCGGGGAGCGCTTCAGGATCGCGGCGGCGAGCTCCGGCGCGATGACGGAGAAATAGCTGTCCGGCGCGACGTGCGTGTTGTCCGGCGCGGCCAGCGCCAGCGCGCCGCCCGAGCCGCCCTCGCCGATCACCAGCGTCGTGACCGGGACCCGGGCCGCCGCCACCGCGGCGAAGGCGTCCGCGATGGCCGCCCCCGCACCCGCCCGCTCCGCCTCCGCGTCGTTGGCCGCGCCCGGGGTGTCGACCAGCGTGAGGACCGGGACGCCCAGGCGGTCGGCGAGCCGGATCACCCGGGCCGCCGTGCGGTACCCGGCCGGACGCGTCGCCGTACCGCACTGCGCCACGTACGCCACCGCACGCCCCTCGCGCACCCCGAAACCGCAGAGCAGCCCCGGGTCCGTGCCCCCGCAGCGGTCGCCGCTCAGCGGAAGGCGCGCGTCGAAGTAGGCGTCCAGATAGGCCCCGGCGCGCGGCCGGTCCGCCGCCCGCGCGCGGAGCACCGCGTCCCAGCCCGTCTCCGGCGGGTCCGTCGCCGCGAGCGCCGCCGGGACCGGGGCGGGGGAGGACGGGGTGTCCCGGTGGGCGAGCAGGCCGAGCCAGCGGCCCACCACGGCCGGCAGCTCCCCGGACGCCACGACCGCGTCGACCGAACCGGCCGCGAGCTGGCCCTCGGCGGTGTACGCGGCCGGGTCGGCGTCCGCCGGGCGCACCCGCGACCCGGCGAACCCGATCTGCGCCCCGGGCACCGCCAGGATCACGTCCGCGCCCGCGCCCAGCGTGGCCCAGCCGCCTCCGGTCGTCGGGTCGCGCAGCACCGCGAGCTGTGCCGGGCCCGCCGCCCGCAGCCGGGCCGAGGCGCGGGCCACCCGCTGGAGCTGGGTCAGCGCGATCATGCCCTCCTGCATGCGGCTGCCGCCCGTGGCGATGAGCGAGACGAGCGGCAGCCTCCGGGTGATCGCCTCCTCGTACGCCGCTTCGAGCCGGTCCCCGGTGCGCTGCCCGAGCGACCCGCCCAGGAAGCCGAATTCGAACGAGATCAGCACACAGGGGTGCCCGCCGACCGTGGCGGTGCCGTGGACGACGGACTCCTGCTCGCCGGTACGCGCCGTGGCCCGGGCCCGTGACTCGGCGTAGCCGGTCCAGCCGAGCGGGCCGTCGCCGGCGGTGCCCCCGGCGGGGGCGGGCAGCTCCGTGAAGTCGTCGGCGAGCGCGGCGATCGCCTCGCGCGCCGTCAGCCGCTCAGCCATGGAGCGCCCGCTTCATGATCTTGCCCAGGTCGTTGCGCGGCAGCGCGTCCAGGTAGCGGACGGTGCGCGGGCGCTTGTGCGGGGCGAGCTGGGCGGCGACGTGGTCCGCGAGCTGCTCGGCGGTGGGCGGGGCGGCCGGGTCGGCGGGCACCACCCAGGCCACGATCCGCTCGCCGAGGTCCGCGTCCGGTTCGCCGGTGACCGCCGCCTCCCGCACACCGGGGTGGTCGAGCAGCGCGTTCTCGATCTCGCCGGCGCCGATCTTGTAGCCGCCGCTCTTGATCAGGTCCGTCGCCTTGCGGCCGACGATGCGCACATAGCCGTCCGGGTCGAGCGTGGCCATGTCGCCCGTGCGGAACCAGCCGTCGGCGGTGAGCGCGGCGGCCGTCGCGTCGGGCCGGTTCAGATAGCCCGTGAACAGGTTGGGGCCGCGTACCTGGATCTCGCCGATCGCGTCCGCGCCGGTGAGCGGGGTGCCGTCCTCCTCGACCAGGCGCAGCTCCACCCCGCGCAGCGGCGGGCCGACCGTGCCGGGGCGCGGGGCGCCGTCGGCCCGTACGCCGGTGTTCATCAGGGTCTCCGTCATGCCGTACCGCTCGATGACCCGGCGGCCGGTCGCCGCCGCGATGCGCTCGTGGTCGTGGACCGGCAGTGCGGCCGACCCGGAGACCAGCAGCCGGGCGCCCGCCAGCGCCTTGGCGAGCCCGGCCGACGCGTCCGGGTCCGCCAGCGCCTCCGCGAGCCGGTGGTACATCGTCGGCACCCCGAACAGCATGGTGCCGCCCGCGCCCAGCTCCCGGGCCACGCCCTCCGGCGAGAACCGGCCCAGATGGCGCACCGAACCGCCCCGGCGCAGGGGGCCTAGGACGCCGAGGATCAGCCCGTGCACGTGGAAGAGGGGGAGCGCGTGCACCAGGACGTCGTCGGCGGTCCACCGCCAGGCGTCCTCCAGCGCGTCCAGCGACGCGGCGAGCGCCCGGCGGGGGAGGACGGCGCCCTTCGGCGGGCCGGTCGTCCCGGAGGTGTACACGACGAGCGCGGGGGACTCCGGGTCCGGCTCGGGGAGGGTGGCTGCGGGGGCGGTGTCCGGAGGCGTGGTGGTGACGTCGAGGCGTCGGAGACCGGCCAGTGCGGGTGGCAGCGCGTCGTCGGGTGCGGCGAGCACCAGTGAGGGCGCGCTGTCCGCGACGATGTGGGCCAGCTCGCGTTCCCCCGTCTTCGGGTTCAGCGGGACGGCCGGCACCCCGGCCCGGAGCGCGGCGACGACCGCGACGACGGTGGACGCGGTCGGGGTGGCCCAGACGGCGACCCGGCCCGCGCCGGTGAGGCGGGCCGCCAGGGCGTCCGTGATCCGGGCCAGCCCGGAGTAGCTGAGGGTCACGTCGTCGAACCGGACGGCCTCGCGAGCGGCTGCCGGACCGGACGCGTGCTGGAGTGCGGGCAGAAGTGGCATCACCCTGCGCACCCTAGAGCGCGGCACTGCCCCCGGCCCCGGAACCGGCGCGAATGAGGCCCGCTTCACGCCCCGGCGCGGCAGTCCGCCCCGCGCCCGGTGCGCGTGCCGCGCCCCTCACCCGTCCCCGCGCACGTTCCGCATGCGCCCGTACGCGTACACGCAGCCCGCCAGCGCCAGGTCGGACAGGAGCATGAAGCCGATCGAGTACGAGTCCTTCGCGCTGTAGATCGCGCCCATCACCAGCGGCGGCACGAACCCGCCGAGCCCGCCCATCGCGCCGACGATGCCGGTCACACTGCCCACCTTCGCCTGCGGGGTGACCTGCGAGACCAGCGCGAAGACGCTGCCGCTGGCCGTGCCCAGGCCCGCCGCCATGACCAGCAGCGCGACCGTGCCCGTCGGGTCCAGCCGCGGGTCGAAGGCCTGGACGATCGCCATCAGGGCGGCCACCCCCAGGGCCACCGAGGTGACGAGCGCCGGGTGGACGCGGTCCGACAGCCAGCCGCCGATCGGCCGGAAGATGACGGTGACCAGGGCGAACCCGGCCGCCTTGGTGCCCGCGTCGGTCGGCGTCAGCTCGTACCACGTCTTGAGATACGTCGGCAGGTACACGCCGAACGCGACGATGCCGCCGAAGCCGATCGCGTACAGCGCGGACAGCTCCCAGGTGACCCGCAGCCGGCCCGCCGCGCCCAGCCGGTGCGCCAGCGAATCCGTCGGCACCTTGCGGCCCGGGTGGTCGTTGATGAGCAGCCCGGAGAGCGCCGCGTACACCACGAGGGCGCCGGCGACCACCAGGAACGGCAGGTTGTCGCCGTGCTCGGCGATGCGCGGGGTGAAGTAGCCGGACAGTGCGACACCGCCCATGCCCATGCCGAAGACGCCGAGTGCGAGACCGCGTTTGGCGGGCGGGAACCACGAGTTGACCAGCGGGATGCCGATCGCGAACGTCGTGCCGCCGACGCCGAGCAGGAACCCGACGGCGAGCATCGCCCCGTACGAGTTCTTCGCCGGGATCAGCAGCAGCACCGGCAGGACGGTCAGCGCCGAGGTCAGCGGGAACATCAGCCGCGCCCCGAACTTGTCGGTCAGCGCGCCCACCGGAATCCGGCCCAGCGAGCCGACCAGCACCGGCACCGCCACCAGCAGCGACTGCTGGAACGAACTCAGACCGAGGCGGTCCTTGTAGTCCCCCGACATCGGCGCGATCAGGTTCCACGCCCAGAAGGTCAGCGTGAAGCCGATCGTGGCCATGATGAGGTTCCGGTACGCGGCGGAGCCCGGGGCCTCCACGGGTGCGGGTGACTGCTTCGCGGCTGTGTCCACACGGCCAGTCAAGGACGGCCGCGGACCGCGGGCCCGTCGGCCTGCTCCGTACGGGGGACAAGGTCCCGTTCTTCGCATATGGGGCGAAGCTGAGACAATGGGGACCATGGATCGTCTGGACAGGGAAATCCTCGGTGTCCTCCAGGAGGACGCCCGGATCTCGTACCGCGACCTGGGCGTACGGGTCGGACTCAGCGCCAACGCGGCGGCCGACCGGGTCCGGCGGCTGCGTAAGGACGGCGTCATCCGCGGCTTCACGGTGATCGTGGACCCGGCCGCCGACACCCGCACCGGGCTCGTCGTCTTCATCGACGTGACCCTGCGGATGGACACCACCAACGAGACCTTCGAACGGGCGGTGCTGACGCTGCCCGGCATCACCGAGGTGGTGCACGTGACGGGCGGCCACGACTACCTGGTACGCGCCACCGCCGCCGACACCGCGGCCCTGGACGCCCTCCTGCGCCGTCTCAAGCGCGAGGCGGGCGTCGCCCACTCGAACACCCGGGTCGCCCTGCGGGCCGGGCCCGGTCCGTGACCGGCGCCCTCACAGCGGCGCCTGCCAGGTCACCGTCTCCGCCCGCGTACCGTCCGGCTCGCGCCCGTCGTCCGCCACCGTGAGGCGGACCGCGCCCCGGCCGTCCGGCAGGGTGGCCGTCGCGTCCACCTCCACCTCGATCGCCGAGACCCCGGCCCGCCGGTGCGCCGCCGCCAGCGCGCCCCGCAGCGCCGCGAGCAGCCGCTCGCCGACCGGCTCCGCCACCAGCGCGTCCACCGCCCCGGCGAAACGCACCGACGGCTGGAAGCCGAGCACCGCCGCCGCGCCCCCGGTCTCCCGCAGCACCTTGCCCCGGAAGGTGGCGGGCGCCTCGGCGGGCGGCTGCTGGAGCGCGAAGATGGCCGTCCGCACCTCCTGGATCGTGGAGTCCAGCTCGTCCACGGCCGTCCCGAGCAGTTCCCCCGTCTCCCCGGCACCGGCCCTGCGGCGCGTCGACTCCAGCATCATCTCGGTGGCGAACAGCCGCTGAACGACCAGATCGTGCAGGTCCCGGGCGATCCGGTCGCGGTCCTCGTACACCGCCAGCCGCTCCCGGTCCTGCTGCGAGTCCGCCAGCACCAGGGCCAGCGCGGCCTGCGAGGCGAACTGGGCGGCCAGCAGCCGGTCCAGGCCGGTGTACGGGCGCGCTCCGCGCCGCCGGGGCAGGGCGAGCGTCCCGATGAGCCGGCCCCCGCTCTGCAACGGCAGCATCATGCTCGGCCCGAACCGCGACCGTACCGGCGTCGTCATCCGGGGATCGGTCGCCGAGTCCTCGATGAACACGGCCTCGCCACCGAGCAGCTGCTCCAGGACGGGGGAGCCGGGGGCGATCGCCGTGCCCACCAGACCGGCCGGGTCCTCGTGCGTCGAGGCGACCACGATCTCCATCCCGCCCGCGTCGGTCGGCTGGAGGATCACCCCGGCCGAGGCGTCGCTGAGCAGCCGCGCCCGCTCCGCCACCGTCGTCAGCGCGTCGGACGGGTTGGCGCCGGTGAGCAGGGTGTTGGTGACGGCCGCCGCGCCCTCGATCCAGCGGGCCCGCTGCCGGGCGCTCTCGTACAGCCGGGCGTTGCCGATCGCGATGCCCGCCTGCGCGGAGAGGACCTTCAGCAGCCCCGCGTCCGTCTCGGTGAAGTGCCCGGTGTGCTTCTCGGCGAGGTAGATGTTGCCGAAGACCTCGTGGTGCACCCGGATCGGGGCGCCGAGGAACGAGCGCATCGGGGGATGGCCGGGCGGGATGCCGGTGGCACGCGGATCGGCCGTCAGGTCGTCGGAGCGCAGCGGGCCCGGTGCGTCCACGAGTGCGCCGAGCATGCCGGTGTGCCCGTCCGGGAAGTCACCGATCGCTGCCTGCTCGTCCTCGGTCATCCCGCACACGTACAGCTCGCGGATCGTGCCGCGCCCGGGGTCCAGCACGCCCAGCGCCCCGTACCGGGCGTCGGTCAGGGCGGTCGCGGTGTCGATGATCTGCTGGAGCGTGGCCCGGAGTTCGAGGTCCGAGCCGACGCTCAGCACGGCCTCCAGGAGCCGGGGCAGCAGCGGCGACCGGGGCAGGCCGCGGTCCGGGTGCGCCCCCGGCGGCCGGTCCGTCATGTGCCGGTCCCGCCGCGGGTCAGCTCGCCAGCGGGTCGAGCACCAGGGGGCTGATCTCGCCCTCCATCATGGCGCCCAGGCCGAGGATCGCGCAGGTGTCGGGCCGCTCCGCGATGTGCACCGGCACGCCGGTCGCGTCCCGCAGCATCCGGTCGAGGCCGGGCAGCAGGGCGCTCCCGCCGACCATCATGATCCCGCAGTCAGCGAGGTCGGCGACCAGGTCGGGCGGGCAGTCCCGCAGCACCTTGCCCACACCGTCGAGGACGGCGGTGAGCGGGCGGTGGATCGCCTGCCGGATCGCGGCGGTGTCGACCTGGACGGACCGGGCGAGGCCGGTGGCGACGTCCCGGCCGTGGATCTCGGTGACCGAGGGGCCCTGCGCGGTCAGCCCGTTGCCGTGCAGGGCGAGCTGGAGGGGGCGCACGGACTGGCTCGGCAGCATCAGCTCGTGGTGCTGGCGCAGGTGCTGGATGACCGCGTGGTCGATCGCGTCGCCGCCGACCGGGAGGCGTACCGCCGTCACGATCGAGCCGAGCGAGAGCACCGCGATCTGCGTCGTCGCGGCCCCGCACACCATGATCATGGTCGCGGTCGGCTGCTCGACCGGGAGCCCGCTGCCGACGGCCGCCGCGATCAGGGTGTCGACCAGCTCCACCCGCCGGGCGCCGAGGCCGACCAGGGTCTCCACGGACGCCCGCCGCGCGAGCGGGTCGCTGTCGTGCGGGGTGCAGGCGGCGGCGCGCAGCCAGGGCTTGCGGCGCAGCTGGCGCCGGAGTTTCTCGCCGAGCAGGTGGCGCAGCATGCGCTGGGCCATCTCGATGTCCACGACGGTCCCGCCGGACACGGGCCGGGCCACCCGGATGTAGTCCGGGGTGCGGCCCGTCATCTGCTCGGCGAGCGCGCCCACGGCGATGAGCGAGCCGGTACGGGTGTTGACGGCGGCGACACTCGGCTCGTCCACGACGAGGCCGGGCCCCTTGACGTACACCCGGGTGCGGGCGGCCCCCAGGTCGACGGCGACGTGGCAACGGCGCAACTGCTCAAGGCTGACGGTCACGGCGGGTTCCTCCCGAGAGCGTTGAGGGCGACCGACGGACAGCCGGCTCTCCTGAAAGCCTGCGCCGTTCGGGGCCCCCGCGCCCGCTGGACTGAGCCGGAGGGGGGACCACCTGACGGCGTGTCGAGCGCGTCACGCGCGATCCGGCCGGTCAGGCGATCGAGGCCCTCAGCCCCCCGGAACCACCCGCTGCAACAACCCCCACGTGAACTCCGCGACACACGCACCCGCCCCGTCCCCCACCCCCAACGCCCACCGCGTCGGCGCGCTCCCCTCCATCGGCCGCGCCGGGGCGAAGGCCCGGGCGACCTCGTCCACCGTGCACGACCACGGCACCAGGTCGTCCACCGTCCGCAGCACCGGCACCGCCGCACCCCGCGCCCGTACCAGCCACTCGTTCCACACCGCCCCGCCCGGCGCCACCATCACCTCGAACCGGAGCTCCGGCCAGAGCGGAACCGGCCACAGCAGCACGTCGAACGCCAGGTCGCCGAGGACCCGGCGGCCTGTCGACTCCGGCTCGCCGAGCACCGACCGGTAGCGTCGCAACGCGCCCCGCCCGCGCGGCGCCCGGACCATGGCCTGCCACCGCCGGTTCGCCTCGCGCATCTCCGCGAGCGACGCGCTCAACTCGTGCCGGGCGTCCTCCACCAGACCCGGCTGGTGGTCCGCCATCCGGCGCAACAGGACGAGCTGGAACTCACGGGGCCCGAAGCGGGGCCCGGAAGGGGCGGCGGCGCTCATGGACCCCATCGTGCCCGGCCCGCCGCTCAGGCGCCCAGCATCCGCCGCAGCAGATCCCGCAGCACCGTCCGGTCCGCCGCGGACAGCCCCGCCAGCGGCTCCCGCGCGAAGTCCAGCGCGTCCCGCAGCTGCGCGGCCGTCGCCGCGCCCCGCTCGGTCGGCGCGGCCAGCTTCACCCGCCGGTCGGCCGGGTCCGGGCGCCGCTCCACCAGGCCGCGCGCCTCCAGCCGGTCCACGATCCCGGTCACGTTGGACGGCTCGCACTTCAGCTTCTGGGCGATCCTGCGCATGGGAAGCGGCTCGACGGACAGCAGTCCCAGGACCCGGGCCTGCGCGCCGGTGAGGCTGTGCTCGGCGGCGGCCTGGTCGTACTCCTCGTAGTACCGCGCGACGACGCTGCCGATGAGCTCGATGACTTCGAGGGTCAGGGGGTCTGTGCGCGAGGTGGCCATGACACCCAGGATACCCAGTTGCTTGACAACGTGAAATATCCAGGAGCATGGTTGTTTCAGGTAGTGAAGCTTTTCGGGCTTCCCTTGACACCCGCACCACCCGCACCCCACACCGAGGAGACCCCGAGCCCATGTCTGCAGCTCTTCCCGCTTCCGGCCGCGAATGGCACCTCACCGCCCGCCCGCACGGCTGGCCGAAGGCCGAGGACTTCGCGCTGCGTGAGGCCCCGGTCGCCGCCCCCGCCGAGGGCCGCGTCCTCGTGCGCAACCTGCACTTCTCCGTGGACCCGTACATGCGCGGCCGGATGAACGACGTGAAGTCGTACACCCCGCCGTTCAAGCTCGACCACCCGATGGACGGCGGCGCCGTCGGCGAGGTCGTCGCGTCGAACGCCGAGGGCTTCCAGGTGGGCGACCACGTCCTGCACGGCCTCGGCTGGCGCGAGTACGCGAGCGTCCCCGCCCAGCACGCGGTGAAGGTCGACGGTTCGATCGCCCCCCTCTCCGCCTACCTCGGCGTCCTCGGCATGACGGGGCTCACCGCCTACGCCGGCCTGTTCGACGTGGCGTCCTTCAAGGAGGGCGACGCGGTCTTCGTCTCCGGCGCCGCCGGCGCGGTCGGCAGCCAGGTCGGCCAGATGGCGAAGATCAAGGGCGCGTCCCGGGTCATCGGCTCCGCCGGCTCCGACGAGAAGGTCAAGCTCCTCACCGAGGAGTACGGCTTCGACGCCGCGTTCAACTACAAGAACGGCCCCGTCGCCGAGCAGCTGCGCAAGGCCGCCCCCGACGGCATCGACGTCTACTTCGACAACGTCGGCGGCGAGCACCTGGAGGCCGCGATCTCCTCGTTCAACGTGCACGGCCGCGCCACCATCTGCGGCATGATCGCCCAGTACAACGCCACCGAGCCCAGCCCCGCCCCGCGCAACCTCGCGCTGGTCATCGGCAAGCGGCTGCGCCTCCAGGGCATGCTCGTCGCCGACCACCAGGACCTCCAGCAGCAGTTCGTCCAGGAGGTGGCCGGCTGGCTGGCCTCGGGCGAGCTGAAGTACCGCGAGACGGTCGTCGAGGGCATCGAGAACGGCGTCGACGCCTTCCTCGGCCTGCTGCGCGGCGAGAACACCGGAAAGATGATCGTCTCCCTCGGCTGAGCCGCCCCCCGCACCCGTTAGGCTCGACCCAGGCCGCCGCGATCGTGGGCGCGAGTCGCGGCGCACCAGCAGAAGGAACACTCAGCGTGACCATTCAGGCCATAACCGTCGCGTACACCGCCGTCGCCACCGCCGAGAACGGCCGGGACGGCCGCGTCGCCTCGGACGACGGCAAGCTCGACGTCGTCGTCAACCCCCCGAAGGAGCTGGGCGGCAGCGGCGCCGGTACCAACCCGGAGCAGCTCTTCGCCGCCGGGTACAGCGCCTGCTTCCAGGGCGCACTGGGCGTCGCCGCCCGTCAGGAGAAGGCCGACATCTCCGGCTCCACGGTGACCGCGGCGGTCTCCATCGGCAAGACCGAGGCCGGCGGCTTCGGCCTGGAGGTCGCCATCACCGCGACCATCCCGAACGTCGACCCGGCCACCGCGCAGACGCTCATCGAGAAGGCCCACCAGGTCTGCCCGTACTCGAACGCCACGCGCGGCAACATCAAGGTGGAGCTCGCGCTCGCCTGACCGGCCCCGCGTTACTGAACCGAGCCCCGTCCGGGTCCCGTTAGGCTGACGCCATGCGTGATCTCGGGGCGGGGCTCGGTTTTCTGTTCAAGGGCCAGCGCTGGGTGTTCGGCCACGGCAAGTGGTTCGGCATAGGGCTGCTGCCCGGTCTGATCACCCTCGTGCTGTACGCGGGCGCCCTCGTCGGCCTCGGCTACGGCGCCGACGACCTGGTGGCGTGGGCGACGCCGTTCGCCGACGACTGGTCCTCGCCCTGGCCGGGCCTGCTGCGCAACACCCTGACCGTGCTGGTCTTCGTCCTCGGCCTGTTCCTGGCCGTGATCACCTTCACCGCGGTGACCTTGCTGGTCGGGCAGCCCTTCTACGAATCGCTGTCCGAGGAGGTCGAGCGCACCGAAGGCGGCACGGTCCCCGAATCCGGACTGCCGCTCTGGCGGGAGCTGTGGATCTCCGCCCGCGACAGCGTGCGCATCCTGGTCCGGGTCGGGCTGTACGCGGTCCTGCTCTTCGCCCTCGGCTTCGTGCCCGTGGCCGGGCAGACGGTCGTCCCCGTCCTCGGCTTCTGCGTCACCGGGTACTTCCTGGCCGAGGAGCTGACCGCCGTCGCGCTCCAGCGCCGGGGCATGGTGCTGAAGGACCGCCTCGCCCTGCTGCGCGGCCACCGCATGCGCACCCTCGGCTTCGGCGTACCGCTGGGGCTGGCGTTCATGCTGCCGTTCGTCGCGGTGTTCCTCATGCCCGGTGCCGTCGCGGGGGCGACCCTGCTGGCCCGGGACCTCGTCGGCGACGAAGCGGCGGACGACGCGGGCAAGGGCGAGACGGCCGCCGAGGACTGAGCGGCCACCCGCTCAGCGCACCGAGAACCCGTACACCGTCGTCGACGCGAACTCCTCGCCCGGCCGCAGCACCGTGCTCGGGAACTCCGGCCGGTTCGGCGAGTCCGGGAAGTGCTGGGTCTCCAGGGCGATCCCGGCGCCCGGGCCGAACGGCCGCCCGTCCAAGTGGTCCGCCGTGTACAGCTGCATCCCGGGCTCCGTCGTCGTCACCGTCAGCACGCGCCCCGACCCCTCGTCGTACAGCTCCGCCGCCGGGGCCGTGCCGTCGAGCACGAAGTTGTGGTCGTACCCCTCGGTCACCGGCCGGGGCTCGCGGAAGTCGAAGCGCGTGCCCTCCACCGGCAGGATCTCACCGGTCGGCAGCGACTCCGCGTCCACCGGCGTGACCGCCTCCGCCGCGATCCGCAGCCACTGGCCGAGCGCGCTGCCGCTGTCCGCGCCCGCGAGGTTCCAGTACGTGTGGTTCGTCAGGTTCACCACGGTCGGCGCGTCCGTCACCGCCCGGTACGCGATGCGCAGCGCCCCGCCCTCGTCCAGCGTGTACGCCGCCGTCACCTCGACGCGCCCGGGGAACCCCTCCTCGCCGTCCGCCGAGACGAGGGACAGCTCCACCCCGTCCGGGATCTCGCGCGCCTCCCACACCCGCTTGTCGAAGCCCCGCAGCCCGCCGTGCAGCTGGTTGCGGCCCTCGTTGCGCGTGAGGTGGTGCGTACGGCCGTCCAGCTCGAAGGACGCCCCGCCGATCCGGTTCGCGTACCGGCCGACGAGGGCGCCGAAGTACGGCGCCGTGTACTCCTGGTACGAGGCCAGGTCGGGCAGCCCCAGGGCGATCCCGGCCCGTACGCCGTCCCGGTCAGGCGTCTCGGCCGACTGCACGATGCCGCCGTACGTCAGGACGCGTACCCGCGTGCCGTCCCGCTCCAGCGTCCAGCGGTGCACCGCGGTGCCGTCCGCGAGGGTGCCGAAGTGCTCCGAACCGACCACCGTGCCCGAACTCGTCTCCATGATCAGCGACTCTACGCGGGCGGCCGCACCGCGGTGACATTCCGGTAGGCGATCTCGGCGAGCCGCGCCTGTCCGTTGCGGCCGGGGTGGAACCAGTCCCACTGGCTGAGCTGCTTGCCGGTGAACCGGTAGTCGAACACCGCCCCGCCGTCGTACCGGCAGCGCCGGTCCTTCGCGCACACCTCGCGCAGCACCTCGTTGTACGCCACGACCCGCTCCTGCACCGCGGTGCGCCGGGCCACCGCCGCCGCGCCCATGTCGTCCGCGCCGGACAGCATCGACTTGCAGATGCCCAGCTTCCAGATCTGCTTGCCCAGCGGGTTGGCGCGCCCCTGCGACCACAGCCGCTTCAGGTCCGGCACGCTCGACACGTACACCTGCGCCTTCGGCGCCCCGGCGCGCAGCTCGCGCATCGACGCCTCGAACGACGCCCTGAAGTCCGCCACCGGGGTCATCGACCGCACCGAGTCCCGGCAGGCGTCGTTGGCGCCGATCATCACGGTCACCAGATCCGGGTCCTCGTCCGCCGCCAGCGCCATCTGCTCCGGCAGCTGCGCCATCCGGGCGCCCGTCACCGCGTGGTTCCAGCTGTGGTCCGCCGCGCCGGTCGCGCCCAGGAGCCGTACCGCCAGGCTGCGTACCGAGCTGTCCGTGCCCGTCGACCAGGAGACCTCCGGGCAGTCGGCCAGCACCGAGCACGCGTCGAAGCCGCGCGTGATGGAGTCCCCGACCGCCGCGATCGACTTCGGCCGCGGGTCCCAGACCGGGCCCGCCGCCGGGGACGGACGGCGCTCGGCCGCCGAGCCCTTCGTCGTCCCGTCGGACCCCGAGCCGCAGCCGGCCAGCGCCGCCGAGCCCAGGCAGGCCAGGGCGGCCAGCCCCGCCAGCGCGGTGCGTGAGCGGTGCCGTACGGACCCATCCGGCATTGCCTGGTCTCCTCCTGTTCGTGCCCTGCCGCTCCGCCGGGTGAAGACTGAGCGAAGAAGGGCCCCGGGACCGACGGTACGTCACACCTCCGACACCGGGGCGCGGTAGCTTTTCCCCGTCGAACCAGTGGCTTTCGCGGCGCCCGGCTCCACTCGGGTGGCATCCGAACATCACACCGCGTCACATACTGTCGCTTTTCCGGAGAATAACTCCCGATGCTGTTTACTGATGACAGGCCGCTGGGGAAGGCGAACCTCGTCCCACACTGGAGGTCCCGGTGACGACACGTGGAGTCCTGTACGTTCACTCCGCACCGCGCGCGCTCTGCCCACACGTCGAATGGGCGGTGGCGGGAGTCCTCGGCGGGCGGGTGCAGCTCGACTGGATCAGACAGCCGGCCGCGCCGGGCACCTGGCGCTCGGAGTTCTCCTGGCAGGCACGGCCCGGCACGGCGTCCAAGCTGGCGTCCGCGCTGCGCGGCTGGGACCTGCTGCGTTTCGAGGTGACGGCGGAGCCGTCGCCCACGGCGGAGGGCGAGCGCTACAGCTCGACGCCGACGCTGGGCATCTTCCACGCCGTCACCGGAATGCACGGCGACATCCTGGTCCCGGAGGACCGCCTGCGCGCCGCGCTGGCCCGCTCCGCGGGCGGCGAGACGGACCTGGCGGCGGAGGTCGCCAAGCTCCTGGGCAAGCCCTGGGACGACGAACTGGAGTCCTTCCGCCATGCGGGCGAGGGCGCCCCGGTCCGCTGGCTCCACCAGGTCGTCTGATCCCGGGCAACTCAAGCCCCTCCGGCGATTGAGGAGCGGGGGCCCGGGGGCGGAGCCCCCGAACAGCACGACGAAGCCCGCACCCTCACACGGAGGGCACGGGCTTCAAAGCTGCGCGGACGCGCAAGCGCGTCAGACGCTGCGGAACGCCAGCACCACGTTGTGGCCGCCGAAACCGAACGAGTTGTTGATCGCCGCGATCGGCCCCTCCGGCAGCGCCCGGGGCGCGTCCCGGACGATGTCCGCCTCGATCTCCTCGTCCAGGTTGTCCACGTTGATCGTCGGCGGGGCCATCCGGTGGTGCAGCGCCAGGACCGTCGCCACGGTCTCGATGCCGCCCGCACCGCCGAGCAGGTGACCCGTCATCGACTTCGTCGCCGAGATCGCGACGTGGTCCAGGTCCTCGCCCAGCACCGCGCGCAGCGCCTTGACCTCCGCGAGGTCACCCTGCGGGGTGGACGTCGCGTGGGCGTTCAGGTGGGCGATCTCCGACGGCTTGAGGTCCGTCTGGTCCAGCAGGTTCTGCATCGCCGCGGCGATGCCGCGACCCGTCGGCTCCGGCTGCGCGATGTGGTGGGCGTCGGCCGAGAGACCCTGGCCCAGCACCTCGCAGTAGACCCGGGCGCCACGCTTCGCCGCGTGCTCCGCGGACTCCAGGACGACGACACCGGCGCCCTCGCCGAGGACGAAGCCGTCGCGGCCCACGTCGTACGGCCGGGAGGCCTTCTCCGGCTCGTCGTTGCTCTTGGACATCGCCATCATGTTGGCGAAGGCGGCGATCGGCAGCGGGTGGATCGCCGCTTCGGTGCCGCCGGCGAGGACCACGTCGGCGCGGCCGGTGCGGATCATCTCGACGGCGTACCCGATCGCCTCGGCCCCCGAGGCGCAGGCGGAGACCGGGGTGTGGACGCCCGCCTGGGCGTTCACCTCGATGCCCACATTCGCGGCCGGGCCGTTGGGCATGAGCATGGGCACGGTGTGCGGGGAGACGCGGCGTACGCCCTTCTCCTTCAGCACGTCGTACTGGTCGAGCAGGGTGATCACGCCGCCGATGCCGGAGGCGATCACCGAACCCAGCCGCTCGGGCTGGATCGTTTCGTCCTCACCGGCCTTGCCGGTGAAACCCGCGTCCGCCCACGCCTCGCGGGCCGCGATCAGCGCGAACTGCGCCGAGCGGTCCAGCCGGCGGGCGAGCGGACGGGGCAGGACGTCAGCGGGATCGACGGCCGCCAGGGCCGCGATCCGGACAGGCAGTTCGGCGAAACGTTCGCCCTCGAGAGGCTTGACGCCGGAACGCCCGGCCATCAGACCTTCCCAGGTCGATGCGGAATCGCCACCCAGCGGAGTGGTTGCGCCGATACCGGTGACGACCACGGTGCGATTGGTCGAGTTCACTGGAAAATCTTCTCCACGTGTAGGGGGTCGTGAATCAGCGGCGCCACCGCCGGGTGGCGACACACGAACCGGCTGGATCAGTCCTGGTGCTTGAGGATGTAGTCCGCGGCGTCGCCGACGGTCTTGAGGTTCTTGACGTCCTCGTCCGGGATCTTCACGTCGAAGCGCTCCTCGGCGGCGACGACGACCTCGACCATGGACAGCGAGTCGACGTCCAGGTCGTCCGTGAAGGACTTGTCGAGCTTGACGTCCTCGGTCGGGATACCGGCGATCTCGTTGACGATCTCGGCGAGACCCTCGACGATCTCTTCCTGCGTGGCGGCCATTTCGGCGCTCCTTCGATGTATTTCTGCTGGGTTCGGGCGTCCGGGCGAAAAGCCCGGTGTGCCTAGGGGAGAGTAACGACCGTCGCGGCGTAGACGAGACCCGCCCCGAAGCCGATGACGAGCGCGGTGTCGCCGCTCTTGGCCTGACCGGTCGCCAGGAGCCGCTCCATGGCGAGCGGGATCGAGGCGGCGGAGGTGTTGCCGGTGGTCTCCACGTCACGGGCGACCGTGACGCTCTCCGGCAGCTTGAGCGTCTTCACCATCGAGTCGATGATCCGCATGTTGGCCTGGTGCGGGATGAAGACGTCCAGGTCTTCCGGGGAGATCCCGGCCGCGTCCAGCGCCTGCTGGGCGACCTTCGCCATCTCGAAGACGGCCCAGCGGAACACCGCCTGGCCCTCCTGCGTGATGGCGGGGAACTTGACCTCGCCGCGGTCGTTGAGGGGCAGCTTCGTGACATCGCCGAGCTGGAAGTCGTTCCACGCCACGGTCTGCTTGATCGTCTCGGACTTGTCGCCCTCCGAGCCCCAGACCGTCGGGCCTATGGCGGGCACCTTGGAGGGGCCGACGATGACCGCTCCGGCGCCGTCGCCGAACAGGAAGGCGGTGGCCCGGTCGGTCAGGTCGGTGAGGTCGCTCAGCCGCTCCACACCGATGACGAGTACGTACTCCGCCGAGCCCTCGACGATCATGCCCTTGGCCAGGGTCAGTCCGTAGCCGAAGCCCGCGCAGCCGGCCGAGATGTCGAAGGCGGCGGGCTTGCCGGCGCCGACCTTGTGGGCGATCTCGGTCGCGATGGCCGGGGTCTGCTTGAAGTGCGAGACGGTGGAGACGATGACCGCGCCGATCTGTTCCGGGGCGATCCCGGCGTCCGCGATGGCCTTGCCGGACGCCTCGACGGACATCGCGGCCACGGTCTCCTCCTCGGAGGCCCAGTGGCGGGTCGCGATGCCGGAGCGGGAACGAATCCACTCGTCGGACGAGTCGATCGTCTCCAGGATGACCTCGTTGGGCACCACCCGGGTCGGCCGGTAGCCGCCGACCCCCATGATCCGCGCGTACGGAGCGCCCTGGCTGGGCTTGATCTTCGACATGCTCTCGGGCTCCTTAGGCGCCTGCGTGCTCAGCGATGAGCGCGCGGGCCGCGTCGAGGTCGTCGGGGGTCTTGAGCGCGAGCGTCGGAACGCCGGGCAGCGCCCGCTTGGCCAGGCCGGTGAGCGTCCCGCCGGGGCAGACCTCGATGAGCGCGGTGACGCCCATCTCCTTGAAGGTCTCCATGCACAGGTCCCAGCGGACCGGGTTGGCGACCTGGCCGACGAGCCGGGTGATGACCTCGTGGCCGGTGGCGACGGTCTTGCCGTCGGCGTTCGAGACGTACGTGACCGAGGGGGCGGAGACGTCCAGGTCCCCGGCCGCCGCGCGCAGCCGTTCGACGGCGGGGGCCATGTGGTGCGTGTGGAAGGCGCCGGCCACCTTCAGGGGCACCACGCGGCGCACACCCTCCGGCTTGTCCTCGTTCAGCGCGGCGATCTGCGCGGCGGTGCCCGCGGCGACGATCTGGCCGCCTCCGTTGACGTTCGCCGGGGTCAGCCCGAGCTTCTCCAGGTGCTTCACCGTGACCTCGGGGTCGCCGCCGAGCAGCGCCGCCATCCCGGTCTCGGTGACCGCGGCGGCCTCGGCCATGGCGAGCCCGCGCGTCCGGACGAAGCGGAGCGCGGCCTCCTCGCCGATGACACCGGCGAACGAGGCGGCGGTGATCTCACCGACGCTGTGGCCGGCGACGACGTCCGGCGCGGCGTCGAGCGCGGCGGCCGAGAGCAGACCGGCGGCGACCAGCAGCGGCTGGGCCACCGCGGTGTCGCGGATCTCCTCCGCGTCGGCCTCGGTGCCGTAACGGACGAGGTCGAGCCCGATGGCGTCGGACCAGGCCGCGACGCGGTCGGTGGCACCGGGGAGGTCGAGCCAGGGAGTCAGGAAGCCGGGCGTCTGAGCGCCTTGGCCGGGAGCGACGAGTACGAGCACCCTCACACTCTCTCTTGTGAACGGTCCGGAACACCCGTGGGGACAGGGACGAAGAACCGTAGGGGGAATTGTTGATGTCCGACAAAAGTCTAGGACTGCGTATCCCGGTCGGCCAGGCGCCCCAGGATCAGGGCGATTCGCAGAGTGAACGCCGAGCGCACATCGGAAGGTGACCAGCCGGTGACGTCTGTCACACGTCGAAGCCGGTAGCGCACGGTGTTGGGATGCACGAAGAGCATCCTGGCCGCGCCCTCCAGGCTGCTCGCCTGTTCCAGATACACACTCAGCGTCTCCAGGAGCGCGGAGCCCGCCTCTTCCAGCGGTCTGTAGATCTCCTCCACCAACTGCTCGCGCGCGGCAGGGTCGCCCGCCATCGCGCGCTCCGGCAGCAGATCGTCCGCGAGCACCGGCCTCGGGGCGTCCTGCCAGGCCCCGCACGCCTTCAGCCCGGCGGCTGCGGCCTGCGCGGACCGGGTCGCGGCCAGCAGGTCCGCCACCACCGGTCCGGCCACCACGGGGCCCGCCGCGTACGGTCCGATCAGGGCCTTCGCGACCTGGAGCGGGTTGTCGCTGCCGCCCGCGATGACGACCAGGCGGTTGCCGAGCACCCCGGTGAGGACCTGGAGCTTGGCGTGCCGGGCGGCGCGCCGGATCGCCTCCACGGTCAGCTCGCTGTCCCCGTCCGGGGCGGTGCCGAGCAGCACGCAGACGTGCTCGGGAGAGTTCCAGCCGAGGGCGGCGGCCCGGGAGACGGCGCCCTCGTCGGCCTCGCCGGACAGCACCGCGTTCACCACGAGCGATTCGAGGCGGGCGTCCCAGGCGCCCCGGGCCTCGGCCGCCTGCGCGTACACCTGGGCGGTCGCGAACGCGATCTCGCGGGCGTAGACGAGCAGCGCCTCCCGCAGCACCGATTCGTCGCCGGGCGCGGCGACCTCGTCGATCGCGGCCTCCATGACCTCGATCGTGGTCCGCACCATCTCGACGGTCTGCCGCAGCGTGATCGCCCGGGTCAGCTCGCGCGGGGCGGTCCCGAAGACATCGGTCGAGATCGCCTGCGGGGTCTCCGGATGCCGGAACCACTCGGTGAACGCGGCGATACCGGCCTGGGCGACCAGGCCGATCCAGGACCGGTTCTCCGGGGGCATCGCCCGGTACCACGGCAGCGACTCGTCCATGCGGGCGATCGCGTTCGCGGCCAGCCGGCCGGAGGACTGCTCAAGCCGCTTCAGGGTCGCGGCATGGCGATGGGCGTCGTTCGCAGCGGGCTGCTCAGGATCGGGTCGGGGCACGTAGACAAGACTGCCCTATCCGGACGCGCGCCCGGATGGCCGGGGCCGGTGGCGGCCGGCTCCGGGCCCGGAGCGCGGGCTTCCGGCGGCTCTCCGGCGCCCCTCGGGAGCGGTCGCGAGCCGGTTCCGCCGTCGGCGGGGCCGCGCGGGGGCCGGCGGGCTACCGTGGACGGGTGATTTCCGTACACCGCGCGGGCGACCGGTTCGAGGGCGGGGACGCGGCGGCCGGCATCGCGTCCCGGCACGCGTTCTCCTTCGGCACCTTCTACGACCCCGACAACCTCCGCTTCGGCCCGGTCCTCGCCTGCAACGAGGAGCGGCTGGCGCCCGGCGCGGGCTTCGAGGAACACCCGCACAGCCATACGGAGATCGTGACCTGGGTCGTCGAGGGCGAGCTGACGCACCGCGACTCGGCCGGTCACGCCACGGTGGTCCGGGCCGGTGACGTCCAGCACCTCAGCGCCGCCTCCGGCGTCCGCCACGTCGAACGCAACGACGCCGACCGGCCGCTGACGTTCCTTCAGATGTGGCTCGCGCCCCTGGAGCCCGACGGCGAGCCCTCGTACACGACCGTCCCGGGCATCGCCGACTCCACCCCGTACGCCCTCCCCGAGGCGGGTGCCATGCTCCACGTGCGCCGCCTCGCGGAGGGCGAGCGCGCGGCGGTCCCCGACGCCCCCCGGGTGTACGTGCATGCGGTGCGCGGCACGATACGCGTCGGCGCGGAGGAACTGGGGGCAGGCGACGCGGCCCGCATTACCGGGGAGACGGGGCTCGAACTGGTCGCGGTGGACGCGGCCGAGGCGCTGGTCTGGGAGCTGGGTCACTGACCGGGCGCCCCGGCCGCCGGCCCGGCGTCAGCGGGCGTGGTGCCGGGACACCTGCTGCCGCGGGATCTCGCTCAGCCGCGTGGGCGCCGGACGCCGACGGCTCCGGCCGGGGAACGCGTTGCGCCGCGCGGGCACCTTCGGGGCCAGGGCCACGAAGGCGAGCGGGGCGAGGACCGCGACGAGGATCAGCACGATGACGACGTTCATGTTCCTGCCTTTCGTCCGGTACTGATGGTCTGTCACTACTTGTCGTAACCGGAAATCGGCCCCGTAAACACGATGGGTGACGGAGATTCTTCTCTACGGGCGGCCTACCGCCGCCACATCGACCACATCGGCGGCCCCGACCGGAACGTCATCTCCTCGCGGACCTCGAAGCCGTGGCGGCGGTAGAACGTGAGGTTGCGGCTGTTGCTCGACTCCAGGAAGACCGGGCGGCCGTCCGCGTCCGCCCGTTCCAGCAGGCCGCCGAGGACCACCGAGCCGCGTCCCGTACCGCGGGCGTCGGCGTGGGTGCCGATGTACTCGACGTACCAGTGCGCGGGCCCGGCCGGGTGCCGGTGTTCCAGGGCGAGCAGGCGCCCGGCCGTGCGGGGGAGTTGCGCCCGGCTCGCCCGGAGCAGGGTGCCCGCGTTGCGCAGCAGGTAGGACGCCGGGAGCTTCCACGCGCCGGGCTCCGCCCAGACGGCCGCCACCGTGCGGTCCGCGTCCGTCCACACCCGGCCCGCCGGGATCTGCTGTGCCAGGTGCGCGGTGAACAGCAGCCGCAGCCGCCGGTCGCGGTCCCGGGGCATCAGCCAGGACCAGACCGGGTCCTCGGCGTACGCGCTGGCCAGCACGCCCGCGAGCGCGGGGACGTCGGACGCGGTGGCGCGGACTGTGTCGTCGGTCATGGGCGGGGAGCGTAGCGGCCCTCCGGGACCGGCGGCCAGCGTTCCGGCAAGACCGGCGGACCGGCCAACGGGGCACGACTTTCGGCTATCACCGTGCGGGATCTCGACTGCGTGCCGAGGCCATGTAAATCTGCCGGTGCCTCAGGAATACGTCCACGGTTCGCCCGCCGTTCGTACCGGCGGCCTAGCTTTCGCAGGCGCGCAGACGTCCCTCCCCCCTTGTGAACCACTCTCCCCCCAGAGGTGCCCCGATGACCCTTCAGATCAGCGAGATCCCGTGTGCGGACACCGAAGCCGATGACACCGGCGGGCTCACCAACGAGATGCGCATCAGCCGCCGCAGGATGCTGCAGACGGCCGCTGTGTCGCTCGGCGCCCTCGCCGCCGGTCCGGTGGCCGAGGCGGTCGGCGGCGTACAGGCAGAGGCGGCCGAATACCGCCTGCCCAGAGGCTTCAAGGGCGATATCTCCGACCTGAGGCACGTGGTGATCCTCATGCAGGAGAACCGTTCCTTCGACCACTACCTCGGCCAGCTGAAGGGGGCGCGCGGCCACGACGACAAGCAGGTCCTGACCTTCCAGGACGGCACGAACGTCTTCCAGCAGCGCGACGCCGACGGCGCCGTCGTGACGCCCGCCGTCTCGACCGCCACCTGGAGCGACAAGCACAGCTTCTACGGTGCCAACGGCGGGCGCTGGGACACCTGGGTGAAGGACAAGGGCGACCACTGCATGTGGTACTACACGCCCGACTACATGCCGTGGATGTACTCGCTCGCCTCGCAGTACACCGTCTGCGACATGAACTTCTGCTCGCTGCACGGCCCCACCATCCCCAACCGCTACTACCTGATGAGCGGCACGGCGGGCGGCGAGACCAGCAACGCCGGGCAGAACGACTACACCCGCCGCTGGACCACCGTCCCCGAACAGCTCCAGCAGGCCGGCATCGACTGGCGGGTCTACTCCGACAACAGCGGCAACGGCGTCGGCAAGAGCCTGCAGAGCGGATACGTCGGCGAGTACGGCTGCAACGTCACCAACAGCTTCGCCGCCTTCGACCCCCGCACCGCCGACCCGGCCGAGCTCGAACCGGGCACCGGAAAGGTCTGGAAGGCCAACTCCTTCGTCTACGCGGGCGCCACCACGCCCGACGACGACTCCGAGGCCAACCTGGACGCCGTCCTGCGCGACCTGATCGCCGCCTGCGAGCCGGGCGCCGAACACCCGCTGCCCGAGGTGTCCTGGGTGGTCATGCCCGCCGCGTGGAGCGAGCACCCGGGCTTCGACACGGTGCACGGCGAGCGGTACATGAACAAGGTGCTGCAGACCCTCCAGAGCAACGAGGACATCTGGAACCACACCCTCGTGATCATCACGTACGACGAGAACGACGGGAAGTTCGACCACGTCCTGCCGCCGCGCCCGGAGGCGGGCACCCCGGGCGAGTACTCCGGCACCACCCCGTACGGATTCGGGCCCCGCGTCCCGATGCTGCTGGTCTCACCGTGGACGCGCGGCGGCTACGTCGCCTCGGAGGTCTTCGACCACACCTCGACCGTGAAGTTCCTGGAGACCTGGGCCGCGCATCTCGGCAAGCCGTTCACCTGCCCGAACATCACCCCGTGGCGCCGCTCCATCGCCGGCGACCTGACCAGCGCGATCGACTTCGCGCACCCGCGCCCCGGCCCGGTCGTCATCGCCGACCCGGTCACCGGCACCCCGCCGAGGCCGCCCCGCGACCGGATGGAGCCGCGCGGACTCTCCTTCCACCCGCACGCCGTGCTCACCGAGGACCGGGCCGCCGGCACGGTGACCGCCGCCATGACGCTGACCGGCGGGCCGGAGGGCAAGGCGGTGAGCCTCCAGGTCTTCCCCGACCGGTACCTCCCGTTCGAGAACATCCCGCACACGGTCAGCGCGGCGGCCCCGCGCTCGTACACCTGGGACACGACCGCCACGGACGGCAGGTACGCCTTCTCGGTGTACGGCCCCGACGGGTTCCTGCGCTCCTTCGCCGGGCAGGTCGTCCCCGAGGACGCGAGCACCCGCCGCATCGGCCTGCCGCGCGTCGAGGCGCGGCTCGTCCGGGGCAGGCGGCCGGTGGTCCGCCTGGGGCTGCACAACGACGGCCGCCACCCCGTCCGGTACACCCTGGAGGCCAACGACTACGCGGGCGGCACCCGCAAGGTCACCGTCCCCGGCGGCCACTCCGCGGTCGTGGAGTGGCCCACCGAGCACGGCTACTACGACGTGGTGCTCACCGCCGACACCGGCACCGGCTGGACCCAGCGGTACGCGGGCCGGGTGGCGACGGTGAACGACCGCTGACCGGTGCCCCGGTCAGCCCGCCAGCTCCGTCAGCACCGCGTCGGTGAACGGCGGCCACACCTCGGCCGCCCACGGGCCGAAGGCCCGGTCGGTGAGCGCGACGCAGGCCGCGCCCGCCGCCGGGTCGACCCACAGGAACGTGCCCGACTGCCCGAAGTGGCCGAAGGTCGCGGGGGAGGAGGAGGCGCCGGTCCAGTGCGGGGACTTGGAGTCGCGGATCTCGAAGCCGAGGCCCCAGTCGTTGGGGTTCTGGTGGCCGTAGCCGGGGAGGACGCCCTTCAGGCCCGGGTGGACGACGGTCTGCGCGGCGAGCACGGTGCGCGGGTCCAGGAGGCGGGGGGCCTGCACCTCGGCGGCGAAGCGCGCGAGGTCGGCGACCGTGGAGACGCCGTCCTTGGCGGGGGAGCCGTCCAGCGTGGTCGCGGTCATCCCGAGCGGTTCCAGGACCGCCTGTCGGACGTACTCCGGGAACGGGATCTCGGTGGCCTTCGCGATGTGGTCGCCCAGCACCTCGAAGCCCGCGTTGGAGTAGAGGCGCCGGTTGCCGGGCGGGGCCATCACCCGGTGCTCGTCGAACGCGAGCCCGCTGGTGTGGGCGAGGAGGTGGCGCACGGTCGAGCCCTCGGGGCCCGCCGGCTCGTCCAGCTCCACGGCGCCCTCCTCGTACGCCACCAGCGCCGCGTAGGCCGCGAGCGGTTTGGTGACGGAGGCGAGCGGGAAACGGTGCGCGGTCGGGCCGTGCGTACCGGCGACCGTGCCGTCCGCTCGTACGACGGCCGCCGCGGCGGTGGGGACGGGCCAGTTCTCGATCATCGCCAGGCTCTGCATGCGTACGAGAGTAGATTCCACATCCCACCTGTCGGACACCGCACCCGGTGATGCTTGCTTCGAGTGCACTCCAACGTCATAGCGTGGAGGCATGACCGTGATGGAGACCACCGCGAGCCGGACCGACATCTGCGCCACCGCTCCTTCGGCGCACCCGCGCCCCGACGGGCAGGACCGCTACACGATCAGCGAGGTCGCCGTGTTCACCGGGCTGACCGCCCACACCCTGCGCTGGTATGAGCGGATCGGGCTCATGCCGCACGTGGACCGGTCGCACACCGGCCAGCGCCGCTTCAGCAACCGGGACCTCGACTGGCTCGCCTTCGTCACCAAGCTGCGGCTGACCGGGATGCCGGTGGCCCACATGGTCCGGTACGCCGAGCTCATCCGTGAGGGCGACCACACCTTCGAGGAACGCCAGGAACTGCTGGAGGCGACCCGCCGCGACGTGAAGACGCGGATCGCGGAGCTCCAGGACACCCTGGCGGTACTCGACTACAAGATCGACTTCTACGCGGGCGCCCGCAGGGCGCCGGAAGGGCACGGTGCCTGATGGCCGACCAAAAGATCGCCACCGTCGAACTCGGCCGAGGCGGCCCCCGGGTCGGGGTCCAGGGCCTCGGCTGCATGGGCATCAGCGAGTTCTACGGCGACACCGACGAGGCTTCGGCCCGCGAGACGCTGGAGACGGCGCTGGCGGCGGGCGTCACCCTCTTCGACACCGCCGACATCTACGGCAGCGGCGCCAACGAGACCTTCCTCGCGCCGTTCGTCGGGGCGCACCGCGACGAGATCACCCTCGCCACCAAGTTCGGCATCGAGCGGCGCGACGACGACCCGGACTACCGGGGCGTCAACAACAGCCCCGCGTACATCCGCAAGGCCGTCGAGGCGAGCCTGCGCCGCCTGGACACCGAGGTGATCGACCTCTACTACATGCACCGCCACGACCCCGCCGTCCCATTCGCGGAGTCCGTCGGCGCCATGGCCGAGCTGGTCGCGGAGGGCAAGGTCAAGCAGCTCGGGCTCAGCGAGGTCACCGGCGCCGAACTGCGCGAGGCGCACGCCGTGCACCCGATCGCCGCCCTCCAGTCCGAGTGGTCCCTCTTCAGCCGGGACGTGGAGCGCAGCGCGCTCGCCGCCGCCGCCGAACTGGGCGTCACGGTCGTGCCGTACTCCCCGCTGGGCCGGGGCTTCCTCACCGGGTCCTTCGCGGACGCGGGCAAGGACCTGGCCCCGGGCGACTTCCGCGCCTCGCAGCCCCGCATGACCGGCGAGAACGCGAAGGCCAACGCGGCGCTCCTGGAACCGGTCCGCAAGATCGCCGCCGCCCACGGGGCGACCGCCGGGCAGGTCGCGCTCGCCTGGGTGCAGCAGCGCGCCCAGGTCCACGGCATCGGCGTGGTCCCGATCCCGGGCACCCGCAGGAGCCACCGCCTCCTGGAGAACGTGGGCGCCACCCGCCTCACGCTCACCGACGACGAGCTGGCCCTCCTCGAACCGATCGCCGGGCAGGTCGCGGGCGACCGCTACCAGGACATGAGCCTGACCTCCCTCGCACGCGAGTAGCGCGCGGGTAGCGTCCGCATGGGGGACCCGGAGCGAGGAGGAGACGGCATGGCGATCCAGCGGATGGACAACGTCGGCATCGTGGTCGAGGACCTGGACGCCGCCATCGCGTTCTTCCGGGAGCTCGGCATGGAGCTGGAGGGCAGGGGCGAGGTCCGGGGCGGCTTCGCCGAACAGTGCACCGGCCTCGCAGGCACCCACTGCGAGATCGCCATGCTCCGGACCCCGGACGGGCACAGCCGCCTGGAGTTGGCGAAGTACCTCAGCCCCGCGCTGATCGACGCCCCGCGCGACCGCCCGCACAACGTGCTCGGCACGCACCGCGTCATGTTCGCCGTGGACGACATCGAGGACACGGTCGCCCGGCTGCGCCCGCTGGGCGGCGAACTCGTCGGCTCCATCGCCCGGTTCGAGGACAGCTACCTGCTCTGCTACCTGCGCGGCCCGGACGGCGTCATCGTCGGGCTGGCGGAGGAGCTGGGCGGGAAGGGCTAGGCAGGTGTCCTTCCGGTCCCGCCCCGCACGTACGTGCCTTCGGCGATCGCGGCGAAGGCCCTGAGCGACCGGGTGCCCGGCGCGAAGTAGCCGGTGTGCCCCTCCGCGTCGTCCGCGGGCACCCGGCGGGCGCCGAACCCCGGCGACGCGGGGTCCGTGCCGTGGCCGAGCCCGGCGAACTCGATGTGCGGGACCTTGCCGATCCAGTCGCCGGGGTCCTTCGCCGCCCACACCCGCGCCCCGGTGCGCAGACCGGCCACGCTGTCCGCGCGCATCCCGGGCGAGCCGAGGACCACCAGGTCGGCGACGCGCAACCGGTGCGCGGCCAGGCCGCAGACGACCGAGCCGTAACTGTGGCAGAACACCGAGGTGACGGGCGCCCCGGCGGCCCTCAGCCCGTCCGTGAACCGGACCAGCCGCACGGAGCCGGCCTCCGCCAGCGTCCCCCGTGCCGCGTCGAGCCCGAGGCCCACCGGTGTGGTGTACCCGGCCCAGGCGATCACGGCGGTGCCCGGCCCGGTACGGGCGTACAGCGACCTGGCCATGCCGGCCGGGGTGCCGTACACATCGGTCGTACGGTCGAACGTGCCGGCGTCGATGTCGGACCCGGGCACCACCACGGACACCCGCCGGGCGGTCGCCAGGTCGCCGAACACCTCCGCGACCTGGCCCCGGCCGCGCGGGTCGAACGCCAGGAAGCGACGGGCCGGGTCCTCGGCCAAGTGGGCGTAGCGGGGGTCGTGGGACGCCTTCAGGGCCAGGGCGTTGGCCCGGTAGCGCAGGGCGACGGGGGCGCCGTCGAGGTTGCCGACGACGAGCGGGTGCCTCGCGGCCAGGGCCTGGCGCCGCGCCTCGTCCAACCCCGCGAAGAACGCGGCGACCTCGGCGGGCGAAGCCTCCAGCGGGTCGGGCAGTTCGCGGCCCAGCGTGTGGTCGGCCCGCCAGGAGGCCGTGCCGGGCGGCGGGCCGGTCACCGCCTGCTGGGCGTTGCCCGACACCCAGCCCGCCGTCCCCGACACCACGGTGACCGCCAGCGCGGCCGTGACCAGGGTCCTCGCGTAACGCCGCATCCGCCCCGCCTCCCTCTCCGGCCGAACCGGCCGGTCCCCGCACGCCGTCCGGCGCGACGGGAGGAAGGTAGGAACGCGGTGCGTGCGCGGGAGTCACACCGGGGAGCCAACTGCCGTGTGATACCCGGGTAGGGGGCGGACGCGTCAGGCGGAGCCGGGGACGACGAGCCCCGCCTCGTACGCGAAGATCACCGCCTGCGCCCGGTCGCGCAGGGACAGCTTCGCCAGGACGCGCCCGATGTGGGTCTTCACCGTCTGCTCGGCGAGCACCAGCTTCCCGGCGATCTCCTGGTTCGACAGGCCGCGCGCGATGAGCTCCAGAACCTCCGTCTCGCGCGGCGTCAGCCCGTTGAGCCGGAGCGTCGCGCCGCTCCGGGAGGCCACCGAAGGCCCCTGCTTCGCGAAGTCGGCGATCAGGCGGCGCGTCACCGAGGGCGCCAGCAGCGCGTCGCCCGCCGCCACCACCCGGACCGCCGCGATCAGGTCCGCCGGGGGCGCGTCCTTCAGCAGGAAGCCGGACGCCCCGGCCCGCAGCGCCTCGTACACGTAATCGTCCACGTCGAACGTGGTCAGCATCAGCACCCTGGGCACATGGACCACGCCCGGCGGCGGGTCGAGGAGTGCGCGAGCCGCCGCGAGGCCGTCCATCTCGGGCATCCGGACGTCCATCAGCACCACGTCCGGGTGGACCCGGCGGCTGACCTCGATGCCCTGGCGCCCGTCCGGCGCCTCACCGACCACGTCGATGTCCGCCTGCGCCGACAGCAGGGCGGCGAACCCCGCCCGCACCATTGCCTGGTCGTCGACGATGATCACACGGATGGTCACGGTTCCTCCGGACTCAGGGGGTGTCGTCGGGCCCGGCCGGGGACAGCGGCAGCCGCGCGGCGACCCGGAACCCCCCGTCCGGCAGCGGCCCGGCGTCCAGTGAGCCGCCCGTCAACCGTACGCGCTCCCGCATCCCGACCAGACCGTGGCCCGTTCCCGCCGTCTCCAGCGGTGAAACGGGCTGTTCCGGTGGGTCGTTGACGACCAGTACCGTCAACTGCCCCCCCTCCGAGGTGACCGAGACCCGGGTCCGGGCACCCGGCGCGTGCCGGACCACATTCGCCAGCGCCTCCTGCACGATCCGGTACGCGGACAGATCGACGGCCGACGGTACGTCACCCAGGTCGGCGGCCAGCGAGAGTTCGGCGGGAAGCCCCGCCCGCACCGTCGCCTCCACCAGCTGCTGCAAGCGGCCGATCCCCGGCTGCGGGGTCCGCTCGCCCTCCGCGCCGTCACCGCGCAGCACCACGAGCAGCCGCCGCATCTCGGCCAGCGACTCCCGCGCACTCGCCGCGATCGTCCCGAACTCCTCGCGCGCCTCGTCCGACAGCTCCGGCAGCCGGTAGGGCGCGGAGTCCGCCTGGACGGTGATCACGGACATGTGGTGGGCGACCACGTCGTGCAGCTCCCGGGCGATCCTGGTCCGTTCCTCCAGCAGCGTCCGCCGGGCGCGCTCCGCCTCGTTGACGGTCTCCTGCTCGGCGAGCCGGCGCTGCGCGACGCGCCGTTCCCGTACCGCCGCGCCGATCACCAGCACCACGGCCGCGCACAGGGGCAGCAGCAGCGCGGTGCCGTCGCTGCGGTCCGCGCGGACCAGATGGAGGAGGAGGCTCGCCGCCCCGGTCGCCAGCCAGACCGCGACGAGAACCCGCCGGGACCTGCGCAGGGCCAGTGCGAGGAGCAGGAAGAGACAGGCGAAGAGCGGCGCCGGCGGCCACGGCCACACGTCGTACTCGCGGGCCGGCTGCCCCAGGATCACCAGCGCGCCCGCGATGTCCGCCGGGAAGACGATCCACCAGGCCCACAGAGGGCGGTGCACCATCAGCAGCAGAGGCCCGGCCTGGGTGACGGCGAGGGTGGTGGCCACCGCGCGGCCGACCCCGTACTGATCGACGAGATTGGCCAGGGTGACGGGGAGGAAGAGTGCCGTCAGGAGCACGGCGGCGGCCTGCGGCAGTAACCTCGTCCACCGCCGGGAACCGGTGGTGTGCGCGGGGGCGGAAGCGGGTATCGCCTCGGTCATCTCGGGCGGCGGCCGGCTAGAGCTCGGCCAGGAGCTGCGCCTTCTTGGCGCTGAACTCCTCGTCGGTCACCAGGCCCGCCCGGTGCAGCTCCCCGAGGTGGTGGATGCGCTCCGCGATGTCGGCCGGATCACGCCGGGCGGCGGCGGTGAGGGCGGTGGCGGCCGGCGGCGCGGACTGCTTCCTGCGTACGGATTCGAGGACGGCCGCCGCGAACGGCAGCGACTCGTGGACCGGGCCGTAGCCGAGCCCGAAGATCACCGCCGCGGGGTCCTGGTCGGCCCGGGCGGGCCTGGGTATCACCGGCTGGACGCCGGTGACCGTCCCGGCCGTCGCGGGAGCGGTGATCCCTCCGGACGCGGGGGCCGCGGCGTCCGAGGCCCTGGGCAGCAGCCGCAGATAGCCCTCCAGACCCTCCGGCGAACGCCACTCGACCCCGCACAGGTCGGTGACCGGGAACGTCTGGTCGCCGGCCTTCCACTTCTCCGACGAGGCGCCGGTCCAGAACCAGCGGAAGGAGATCCGCTCCCCGTCGAAGCCGGCCCGCCCGTCGTACGCCTTGAACTGCATCGGGGCCTCCGGGGCGGCGACCAGGAAACGGTCGGCGGGAACGCCCGCGTCCGCTCCGAGGCAGGACCGCAGTTCGTCCGCGTAGTACTCGGCAAGGGTCTCGCGGGCGGCGGGGAGCACCAGCCGGTACGGGTCGCAGCCGTCCTTCAGCTGTCCGGCGGCGGCTTCGAGGAGCGGGTCGGCCCCGGGGCGCGGGACGGCACGCAGCACCACCGTGCCCCGCCTGCCCGGGGTCAGCGTCACCGAAGACAGCGCCGCGTGCGGGACGCGGCGCTCACGGAGGCTCTGGAGGAGTCTCGGCGTGCGGATACCCCGTTCGTAGCGGATGAGCACGGAGTCGGCGTCGAACTCCCAGGTGGCATGAATTCCGGCCAGCACATCACCCATGCGCCTCATCGTATGCGGCACTTGCCCGCCCCGTCCCCTCTCGGAGTCGACCGCTTCCGGAGGCCGGAGGCGGTGTCTCTACGCGTGTCAGGCTGTCGTGTCGGCGTACACCCCGTCGTTGCAGGTGCTGTCGGCCGGCGCACAGGTCACCGACGTGTACGCGCCAATTCCGATCGCGGCGAAGTTGTCCAGGCTCTCGGTGCCCGGCTCGAAGTAGCCGCTGTGGCCGACCGCGCCGTCCGCCGAGACGACCCGGGCGCCGAAATCGTGGTCCACCGGATCGGCGCCGTGCCCGAGGCCGCCGAGCTCCAGGTTCGGCACGTCCTCGATCCAGTCGCCGCTGTCCCGCATCGCCCACACGTGCGCCCGGGTGTGCAGGTCTCCGGCGTTGTCCGCCCGCATGCCCGGACTGCCGGCCACGGCGATGTCCTCGACCCGGCCGGGCAGCCTGCTCGCGGCGACGCCGCACAGGACGGAGCCGTAGCTGTGGCAGAACAGCGAGACGGGCGCCGGTCCCGGGAGGGCCCGGACGAGCGCGTCGAGCCGGACCGCCCCGCGCTCGGCGAGGTTGCCGAGGGCGGCGTCCATGCCGATGCCGACGGGCGTGGTGTAGTCGGCCCAGGCGATGACGGCGGTGCGCACCCCGGGGCCCGCGGCGCGTTCGGCGGCGTACAGCGACTTGGCCATGCCGACGGGCGCGGCGTTGGTTTTGGCGCCGGTGCGTTCCAGGGTCAGCAGGTTCGTGTCGACGCCGGGCACGACCAGCGAGATGCGCCGCGCCCGGTCCAGGTCGCCGAAGACCTCGGCGGCGAGCCCGCGTCCCGACGGGTCGAACGCCAGGAAGTGGCGGTCCCGAGCGAGCATCGAGCGGAAGCGGTCCAGGCGGTGCCGGGCCTCGGCGCGGCCGGACGCGGAGAGTCTGGTGTCGTGGACGCGTTTGCGTTCGACCGCGCCGGCCTGTCCGATCGCCCGCCGGTTCGCGCGGTAACGGGTGGTGACCGGGGCGCCGTTGAGGTTCCCCACGACGAGCGGGTATCTGTCGGCGAGGTGGGCGCGCTGCCCCGGCGTCAGCGCGGCGAAGAAGTGCGCCAGTTTGTACGGCGGGGCGTCGGCGTCCGGCAGCGGCTGTCCCGCTATCGACCCCTTGGCCCAGGCGGCCAGCGCGAGCGCGCGGGAGTCGCCGGAGCGCTGGTGGTGCACGGCGGTCCAGCCGGTCGTCGCGAGCATCACGAATACGACCGCGACGGCGAGCAGGGCGCGCCAGGCGGTGAGCGTGGGGGAGGAGTCGAAGGAAGTCACTCCGGACCACCCTAGGAGACGGGCGGAGCCTGTTCGGGGACAGGGTGACCCAGATCACTCGACTGTGCGGAAGGACACGGCGATCGCCTCACCCTGTGTACGGCCTTGCGGCACGCTCCGCGCCCTTCGCGTCAACTCTGTGGGCACTGTCACCTTTCAGGGTGGACTCGACCCCCAACCCTTCCGATTACTCTCCGTAACAACGCAGGGTGGATCTCGGGCGGTCCACATCGGTGGGCGCCCGCATCGGCAGTTCCGTCACAGCTGTTCCGTCACAGCAGTTCCGTCACACGGGGGTTCCACTCACATGCGTACGACCGTCGCCGCAGCCGTCCTGGCCGTCACCGCCCTGTTCCTGTCCGCGCCCACCGGGGCCACCGCCCCCGCGAAGCCCGCCGCGCCCGTCCGGCTCGGGGACTGCGGGAGCGGGCAGCTGTGCCTCTGGGCACGGCCCGACTTCACCGGCGCCCGGCAGACCCATGAGCTGTCCACCATCGACATCGAGAGCTGCGTCCCGCTGAAACCCGGCACCACCGCCCAGGCCCTCGCCAATCGCACCGGGCGGCCCGTCACCACCTACCAGTCCGCCGAGTGCGCGGAGACCGGCGAGTTCGAGACGTACCCGGGCGGCGGCACCTGGCTGCCGCGCTCGCCGTACCAGGTGCGCGCCTTCAAGGTGTGGGAGAACTGACCGGCTCCGGACGCGCCGCGGGGCGGCGGCACCCTTCCCGGGTCCCGCCGCCCCGCACCGGGCCGGTCTCCGCGCCCACGTTACGCGTCGCCGCCCGCGGCCCCCGGATCGGCCGAGGCCACGTCCAGCAGCTCGTAGCGGTCGACCGCCGTCTTCAGCGCCGACCGGTCCACCTTCCCGTCCTTCGCCAGCTCCGTGAGCACCGCGAGCACGATCGACTGCGCGTCGATGTGGAAGAACCGCCGCGCCGCGCCCCGGGTGTCCGCGAACCCGAACCCGTCCGCGCCCAGCGACTGGTAGGCGCCGGGCACCCAGCGGGCGATCTGGTCCGGCACGGACCGCATCCAGTCCGACACCGCCACGAACGGCCCCTGCGCCCCGGACAGCTTGCGCGTCACGTACGGCACGCGCTGCTCCTCCTCCGGGTGCAGCAGGTTGTACCGCTCCACGTCCACGGCCTCGCGCCGCAGCTCGTTCCAGGAGGTCGCCGACCAGACGTCCGCCTTCACGTTCCACTCGTCGGCGAGGATGCGCTGCGCCTCGACCGCCCACGGCACCGCCACACCGGAAGCCAGGATCTGGGCCGGGATCTCGCCCTTCTCCCCGCCGCTGTAGCGGTAGACGCCCTTCAGGATGCCCTCGACGTCGACATCGGCGGGCTCCGCCGGGTGCTGGATCGGCTCGTTGTAGACGGTGAGGTAGTAGAAGACGTCCTCGTTCTCCTCGGGCGTCCCGCCGTACATCCGGCGCAGACCGTCCTGCACGATGTGCGCGATCTCGTACCCGAACGCCGGGTCGTAGGCCACACAGGCCGGGTTGGTCGACGCCAGCAGCTGCGAGTGCCCGTCGGCGTGCTGGAGCCCCTCGCCGGTCAGCGTCGTCCGGCCGGCGGTCGCGCCCAGCACGAAGCCGCGCGCCAGCTGGTCCGCCATCTGCCAGAACTGGTCACCGGTGCGCTGGAAGCCGAACATCGAGTAGAAGACGTACACCGGGATCAGCGGCTCGCCGTGCGTCGCGTAGGCGGAGCCCGCGGCGACCAGCGAGGCCGTGCAGCCCGCCTCCGAGATGCCGTCGTGCAGCATCTGCCCGGTCGGCGACTCCTTGTACGCGAGCAGCAGGTCGCGGTCCACCGACTCGTACTGCTGCCCCAGCGGGTTGTAGATCTTCGCGCTCGGGAAGAAGGCGTCCATGCCGAACGTGCGGTACTCGTCGGGCGCGATCAGCACGAAGCGCTTGCCGATCTCCTTGTCCCGCATGAGGTCCTTCAGGATGCGGACGAACGCCATGGTGGTGGCGATCGACTGCTGCCCCGAACCCTTCTTCGCCGCCGCGTACGTCTTGTCCTCGGGCAGATGCAAGGGCTTCGCGCGCACCACACGGGTCGGGACGTAACCGCCCAGACCCTTGCGGCGGTCGTGCATGTACTGGATCTCCTCCGAGTCGCGGCCCGGGTGGTAGTACGGCGGGTTGCCGTCCTCCAGCTCCTTGTCCGCGATCGGGATGTGCAGCCGGTCCCGGAACCGCTTCAGGTCCTCGGCGGTGAGCTTCTTCATCTGGTGGGTCGCGTTGCGGCCCTCGAAGTTCGGCCCGAGGGTCCAGCCCTTGACCGTCTGCGCCAGGATCACCGTCGGCTGGCCCTTGTGGGCCTTGGCCGCCGCATAGGCCGCGTACACCTTGCGGTGGTCGTGACCGCCGCGGCCCAGGTGCAGGATCTGCTGGTCGGTCATGTCCTTGACCATCTCGCGCAGCCTCGGGTCGTCCCCGAAGAAGTGCTCCCGGATGTACGCGCCGGTCTCCGTCGCGTACGTCTGGAACTGCCCGTCCGGCGTCGTGTTCAGCTTGTTGACCAGGATGCCCGTGCGGTCCTGCGCCAGCAGCGGGTCCCAGGACCGGTCCCAGACCAGCTTGATCACGTTCCACCCGGCGCCCCGGAACTGGGACTCCAGCTCCTGGATGACCTTGCCGTTGCCGCGCACCGGTCCGTCGAGGCGCTGGAGGTTGCAGTTGACGACGAAGGTCAGGTTGTCCAGGCCCTCCCGCGCGGCGATGGACAGCTGGCCGAGCGACTCCGGCTCGTCCATCTCGCCGTCACCGAGATACGCCCACACATGCGAGTTCGACGTGTCGGCGAGGCCGCGCGCCTCCATGTACCGGTTCATCCGCGCCTGGTAGATCGCGCCGAGCGGGCCGAGGCCCATCGACACCGTCGGGAACTCCCAGAAGTCCGGCATCAGCCGCGGGTGCGGATAGCTGGACAGCCCGTTCGGCGCCTTCGACTTCTCCTGGCGGAACGCGTCGAGCTGCGCCTCGCTCAACCGGTCCAGTAGGAAGGCGCGGGCGTAGATCCCGGGCGAGGCGTGCCCCTGGAAGAAGATCTGGTCGCCGCCCAGACCGTCGTCCTTGCCCCGGAAGAAGTGGTTGAAGCCGACGTCGTACAACGAGGCCGAGGACGCGAACGTGGCGATGTGGCCGCCCACGCCGATCCCCGGACGCTGGGCGCGCGAGACCATCACGGCCGCGTTCCAGCGGGTCGCGTTGAGGATCTTGCGCTCGATCTCCTCGTCGCCGGGGAAGAACGGCTCGTCCTTCGTGGCGATCGTGTTGACGTAGTCCGTGCTGCGCATCTCCGGCACGGCGACGCGCTTCTCGCGCGCTCGTTCGATGAGCCGGAGCATGAGATAACGGGCCCGCTCACGGCCTCGCTCGTCGACGGCGGCGTCGAGCGAGTCGAGCCATTCCTGGGTCTCTTCGGGATCGAAATCCGGGACCTGACTCGGAAGGCCGCCAATGATGATCGGGTTGCGATCGGATCCGGAAGCCACGCTGTTCCTTCGCTGTTCGGTGCTGCGCTTCGGGGCCTGTTACGGGAGTCCTGCCCCCGGACGTGAGGTACGTGTACGCCAACCCATCGTGTACCGCTGAAACGCGTACGTCATCTCTACCGAGAGGTAACCGCAAACGCGTCCCCGACCCGGCTCCGCCGGGGCGGATGGACGGCCGCCGAGTGGGTATCGGTGCAGGCAGAGGCTCTCGGACAGGATGGGGCAGGCAGGATGACCGGGGACGGAACGCAACCATACGCCCAAGGCGCGCAAGTGTTCCCAAAAGCTGCTCGGCTCCGAATGCCGGACCGAAACGGCATAAGCTGTCCAAGGACGTAGGACACGACAAGGAGTGGAGGAGGACGCGGGCCCTCGCAGGGAGCTGCCTGAAGGACGGCGACGTGACAGGAAACGTCCCCGTTTAGGCGGTCTCGCACGCTGGGTACTTGCGCGATCCGCCGCTCCCGTGTGGACTACGGCCAACGCCCCGCGCACGCGCGTGGCTGAAGCATTTTCCGAAACATGATCAGGAGGCAACCCGTGAGCGCGACCGCGGACCACGCGGAGGAGCGGACCAACCCGGCGGCACGCCTGGGGTTCGAGCCCGGACAGGTGGTCCAGGAGATCGGCTACGACGACGACGTCGAGCTGGAGCTCCGTGAGGGCATTGAGGCCATTACCGGCCAGGACCTCGTCGACGAGGACTACGACGACATCGCCGATGTCGTCCTGCTGTGGTTCCGCGACGAGGACGGCGACCTTACGGACGCGCTGGTGGATGCCATCGGTCTGCTCGAGGACGGCGGTGTGGTCTGGCTGATGACGCCCAAGACCGGCCGCGACGGATACGTCGAGCCGAGCGACATCAACGAGGCCGCCCAGACCGCCGGGCTCGCCCAGACCAAGAGCGTCAACGCGGGCAAGGACTGGTCGGGAAGCCGCCTCGTCACGCCCAAAGCGGCCAAGGCCAAGCGCTGACCCCACCAACCCCTGAAGGCCCCCGACAGGCATCACGCCGGCCGGGGGTCTTCGTACGTCCGGCTCGCACATCCGTGTCGCGGTTACCCGCCGGCGTGATCCGCGCGTACGCGGGAAGCTTTCCCGGGTGCCTCACCGGCGCCCGGGGGGTCTGCGTAGGGTGGGGGCCACCCGGACAGCCCAGCCCGGTGACGTAGCGAAGGGACGCGTTTCATGGCGATCGAGGTCGGCACCCAGGCCCCGGATTTCGAGCTGAAGGACAACCACGGCCGGACCGTGAAGCTCTCGGACTTCCGGGGCGAGAAGAACGTGGTGCTGCTGTTCTACCCGTTCGCCTTCACCGGCGTCTGCACGGGCGAGCTGTGCGCGCTCCGTGACGAGCTGCCCACGTTCGAGAACGACGACACGCAGCTGCTGGCCGTGTCCAACGACTCGATCCACACCCTGCGCGTCTTCGCCGAGCAGGAGGGCCTGGAGTACCCGCTGCTCTCCGACTTCTGGCCGCACGGCGAGACCTCGCGGGCCTACGGCGTCTTCGACGAGGAGAAGGGCTGCGCGGTGCGCGGCACCTTCATCATCGACAAGGAGGGCGTGGTGCGCTGGACGGTCGTCAACGGCCTGCCCGACGCGCGCGACCTCAACGATTACGTCAAGGCGCTCGGCACCCTCTGATCCGGATTCGGGCGGATCGCGGGCCGACCCAGGGCGGAAAGCCTGTTTGGGCCGGGAACCGGTCACTAGGATCCACTCGTTGATCGGATGTCAACACGACGTGGAGGCGCCGGCACCGGCCGGCCCCCAAGAAACCAATGGGAGGACTCGTGGGAGTCAGCCTCAGCAAGGGCGGCAACGTCTCGCTGACCAAGGCCGCGCCCAACCTGACCGCGGTCATCGTGGGTCTCGGCTGGGACGCCCGTACCACCACCGGCGGGGACTTCGACCTCGACGCCAGCGCTCTGCTGACGAATGCCGAGGGCAAGGTCGCCAACGACGGCAACTTCGTCTTCTTCAACAACCTCAAGAGCCCCGACGGCTCCGTCGAGCACACCGGTGACAACCTCACCGGTGAGGGCGAGGGCGACGACGAGGTCATCAACGTCAACCTGGCCACGGTCCCGGCCGACGTCGACAAGATCGTCTTCCCGGTCTCGATCTACGAGGCCGAGTCCCGCCAGCAGAGCTTCGGCCAGGTCCGCAACGCGTACATCCGCGTCGTCAACCAGGCCGACAACAGCGAGCTCGCGCGCTACGACCTGTCCGAGGACGCCTCGACCGAGACCGCCATGGTCTTCGGCGAGCTGTACCGCAACGGCGCGGAGTGGAAGTTCCGCGCCATCGGCCAGGGCTACGCCTCCGGTCTGCGCGGCATCGCGCAGGACTTCGGCGTCAACGTCTGACCTGCCCGGGGCCCCGGCCCCGGCACCAGCATTCCCGTCCGGCGCCGCACCACGTGCGGCGCCGGACGCGCTCGACGGACAGTTCTTCCGGCCGCACGGGTTCGGCCGGCGGGCTCCGTCCGGTACAAAGACGGTTCATCGACTCGGGGAGGACACACCATGGGCGTCACGCTCGCCAAGGGAGGCAATGTCTCCCTCTCCAAGGCCGCACCCAATCTCACCCAGGTGCTGGTCGGGCTCGGCTGGGACGCACGATCCACGACGGGGGCGGACTTCGACCTGGACGCCAGCGCGCTGCTGTGCCAGTCGGGCCGGGTACTCGGCGACGAGTGGTTCGTGTTCTACAACAACCTGACGAGCCCCGACGGCTCCGTCGAGCACACCGGTGACAACCTCACGGGTGAGGGCGACGGCGACGACGAGTCGATCATCGTGAACCTCGTGCAGGTGCCGGCCCATTGCGACAAGATCGTCTTTCCGGTCTCCATTCACGAGGCCGACAATCGCGGTCAGACATTCGGCCAGGTCAGCAACGCTTTCATCCGCGTCGTCAATCAGGCCGACGGACAGGAACTCGCGCGCTACGACCTCACCGAGGACGCCTCCACGGAGACCGCGATGATCTTCGGGGAGCTCTACCGCTACAACGGCGAGTGGAAGTTCCGTGCAGTTGGTCAGGGGTACGCATCGGGGCTCCGAGGCATCGCTCTAGACTTCGGGGTCAACGTTTCGTAAAGCCGCGCACGGCGCGGGGGAGCCCCGTGCACATCGGGGGAGACCCGTTACAACATGATGGGGTAGCCAGTGCTTCTGAAAACCTTCGGGTGGTCGTTCGCGATCACCGTGATCGGCCTGGTGGCCGCGTTCTTCTACGGGGGGTGGCAGGCGTTCGGCGTCGTGGCGATCCTTTCCGTCCTGGAGATCTCGCTGTCCTTCGACAACGCCGTTGTCAACGCCGGAATCCTGAAGAAGATGTCCGCCTTCTGGCAGAAGATCTTCCTCACCATCGGCGTGATCATCGCGGTCTTCGGTATGCGGCTGGTCTTCCCCGTCGTGATCGTGGCCATTACCGCGAGTCTGAACCCGATCGACGCGATCGATCTCTCGTTCAACGACCCGGACCGGTACAAGGAACTGGTCACGGACGCCCACCCGGCGATCGCCGCGTTCGGTGGCATGTTCCTGCTCATGATCTTCCTCGACTTCATCTTCGAGGACCGTGACATCCAGTGGCTGCGCTGGCTGGAGCGCCCGCTGGCCAAGCTGGGCAAGGTCGACATGCTGTCGGTCTGCATCGCGCTCATCGTCCTGCTGATCTCCGCGATGACCGTCGCCACCCACGCCCACCAGCACGGCGGCGGGCACGTGGACAAGGCGGAGACCGTCCTGCTCTCCGGTATCGCCGGGCTGATCACGTATCTCATCGTCGGCGGGCTCTCCGGCTACTTCGAGGACAAGCTCGAAGAGGAGGAGGAGCGCGAGCAGGAGGCCGAGGAAGAGGCCAAGAAGAGCGGCAAGAAGATCTCCGCGGTCGCCCTCTCGGGCAAGGCCGCCTTCTTCATGTTCCTCTACCTGGAAGTCCTCGACGCGTCCTTCTCGTTCGACGGCGTGATCGGCGCCTTCGCCATCACCAACGAGATCGTGCTCATGGCGCTCGGCCTCGGCATCGGTGCCATGTACGTCCGTTCGCTCACGGTCTACCTGGTCCGCCAGGGCACCCTGGACGACTACGTCTACCTGGAGCACGGCGCGCACTACGCGATCGGCGCGCTGGCCGTCATCCTGCTCGTCACCATCCAGTACGAGATCAACGAGATCATCACCGGTCTCGTCGGCGTCGTCCTGATCGCCTGGTCGTTCTGGTCCTCCGTCCGCCGCAACAAGGCGCTGGAGGCCGAAGAGGGCAACAGCGAAGTGACCGCCGGGGTGTGACCCGGTAGGAATTGAGGGAACGCTCTCTGCGGGGCGGCTCGTACGGCAACGGCTCCGGGACACACCCGGAGGCGGCCCGGAGCCGCCCCGCAGTGGTGCGTGCGTCGTATGCGCCGCGTGCGACGGGTGAGGGACCGAGAGGGGTGGGGTCGGGGATGGCGTTCTGGAACAGCCTGTGGCCGGGGCGGGAGACACAGTTCGAGTCGGGCAGCGCGGCCACCAACTCCATCGTGCTCACCCGGCGGCACGCCACGGTCTCGCTGACCAAGCAGGGCGCGCTGAGCGGCAACCTCCGCGTGAACCTGTCCTGGCGCATGCGCACCTCGGACATCGGAGGCCGCTCCCGGCAGAGCGGCCGGCTGCTGCGCCCCTTCAAGCTCTTCCAGCCGGAGGCCGTCCAGGCGCACACCCAGGGGATGGTCAACGTCGACCTGGACCTCGGCTGCATGTACGAGCTGGCGGACGGCACCCGGGGCGTGGTGCAGCCCCTGGGCAATCTGCTCGGCGACCTGAACGGGCCGCCCTACATCAGGCTGAGCGGCGACGACCGGTTCGGCGCCCCTTCCGGCGAGACGCTGTACGTCAACCTCGATCAGCGCGAGCACATCAAGCGGCTGCTGTTCTTCGTCTACATCTACGACCAGACGCCCGCGTTCGACCGCACGCACGCCAAGGTGACGCTCTACCCGGGCAACGGGCCGCGCATCGAGATCGAGCTGGACGAGCGCGCCCCGCAGGCCCGCTCCTGCGCGGTCTTCACGGTGGACAACATCAAGGACGAGCTGATCGTGCGCCGCGAGGTGAAGTTCGTCTACGGCTTCCAGTCCGAGCTGGACCGGATGTACGGCTTCGGCATGCAGTGGGGGCGCGGCTACAAGAGTCGCGCCTAGGCGACCTCACGGCCGTATGAACTGCGGACCCTGCGGCGGCAGCACGAAATTCGGGTCGGGGGCGGGCGCCGCCGCCGGAGCGGGCTGCGGATAGCCGTAGGCGGGCTGCGGGGAGGCCGGCTGGGGATAGCCGTACGCGGGCTGCGGCGCCGGGGCGGCGGCTGGCTGCGGATAGCCGTACGAGGGCTGCTGGTGCAGCACGGTCGCCTGCGAGTCCGGTCCGGGGGCCGGGGCGGGCGGGACCGAGGGCGGCGCCGTGGCGGGCGGCTGGGGCTCGGGCTCGGCCTCGTCGACCGAGATGCCGAACGCGGTCGCGAGGCCGATGAGCCCCGTCGGGTACCCCTGCCCGACCGCCCGGAACTTCCAGCCGTCCCCGCGCCGGTACAGCTCGCCGCAGATGATCGCGGTCTCCTCGCCGGTCTCCGCGCGCACGTCGAACACGGCGAGCGGTTCGCCGCCGGCCGCCGCGTCGTGGATCATGATGCGCAGATCCCGTACGGCCCCGAAGGCGGCCCCGTCCGAGGACGCGGCGATGACCACCTGGTCGACCGACGGGTCGAGCGCGTTCAGGTCGGCCTCGATGGTGTCCGTCAGGCCCTCGGGCAGGCTGCGCTTGGGCAGCCTGCGCACCAGGCCCGAGGGGTGGCGCGGCTGGTTGTAGAAGACGAAGTCCTCGTCCGAGCGCACGCGCCCGCCGGCGCCGAGCAGCAGGGCCGAGGCGTCCACATCGGGCACCCCGGCGCCCGGCGTCCAGCGCAGCACGGCCCGTACGGCCATGGCGTCGAGAGGGACGTTCGAGCCTTTCACCATCGCGTGCGTCATGCCGGTCATCCTGCCTGCTGGCCGCCCGTGCGGACAACGCGGGGGGCGGGGTCCGTGTCCCCGGTGCCGGGCGGATTCACCCACTCCGCCACTTTTGAAATTCGTGCGAAACGGTCATGACACCCGGAATTCACCCTCAGTGGGAACTGTCGACACCCGTTCGTACGTACTATTACCGGCCACACGTTGTCCGGTCGGTCAGAGAGTACGGGGGGAATTGCATGCGTCATTTCGGGCATGTTGCAGCTGCTGCGAAGGACGGGCTCTTCTTCCAGGAACCCTGTGCGTTCGACGCCGACTCGCCGGCCCCCCTCCTCGCCGCCGCCCTCGGCGCCACGCTCTACAGCCCAGCCACCCGCCCCCGCCTCGCCGACGACATCGTCAAGCTGGCCGGGCGCGGAGTCGTCTCGATGGTGCTGTGCCTGGAGGACTCGATCGACGACTCCGAGGTCGTCGGCGCCGAGGAGAACCTGGTCAGGCAGTTCGCCGACCTGGACGCGCGCCCCGTCGAACCGCCGCTGCTGTTCATCCGCGTCCGCGACCCGGAACAGATCACCGACCTGGTGCGCCGCCTCGGCGCTTCCGTCCGGCTGCTGTCCGGCTTCGTGCTCCCCAAGTTCACGCGCGCCCGCGGCGTGCCGTTCATGGAGGCCCTGACCAAGGCCGAGGCCGCCGCGGGCCGCCGGCTCTTCGCCATGCCGGTGCTCGAATCGCCCGAGCTCCTGCACCTGGAGACCCGCCGCGAAGCCCTCCGGGGCATCGCCGAGACGGTCACCGCACACCGCGACCGGGTCCTCGCGCTCCGCCTCGGCGTCACCGACTTCTGCTCCGCCTACGGACTGCGGCGCTCCCCCGACATGACGGCGTACGACGTCGGCATCGTCGCCCACGTCATCGCGGACGTCGTCAACGTGCTCGGCCGGGCCGACGGGACGGGCTTCACGGTCACCGGCCCCGTCTGGGAGTACTTCCCCCGCCAGGAGCGCATGTTCAAGACACAGCTGCGGAGCAGTCCCTTCCAGGAGAACCGGGCCGAGGCACTGCGCACCGCGCTCATCGCCCACGACCTGGACGGGCTGCTGCGCGAGATCGACCTGGACCGGGCCAACGGGCTGCTCGGCAAGACCTGCATCCACCCCTCGCACGTCGCCCCCGTGCACGCGCTGTCCGTGGTCAGCCACGAAGAGTTCAGCGACGCCCAGGACATCCTGCGGCCCGAGAGCGACGGCGGCGGGGTGCTGCGCTCCGCGTACACGAACAAGATGAACGAGGTGAAGCCGCACCGGGCCTGGGCCGAGCGCACCCTGCTGCGCGCCAAGGTCTTCGGCGTGGCCCGGGAGGACGTCGGCTTCGTGGACCTGCTGGCGGCCTGCCTCGCGGAGTGAGCGGGACGCGCGGGACGATCGGAGAGGGGCCCCGGCGCCGAGCACGGCACCGGGCCCGGCGGATGAGTGAAAGAGGGACGACGGACGTGGTGTGGTCGGGTAGCTGGGTGGCGGAGCGACTGGGCGTCGGGCTGGTGGGCGACGGGGAGCTGCGCGAGCTGCTGGGCCTCGCCCTGCGGCGCAACCCCAAGCGGGCACACCTGCTCGTGTCCAACGTGCTCGGCAAGCACGTGCCGCAGCGCCCCTCCGTGGTGTATGGAGCCGGCGTCGAGCTGGGCCGCCGGGTGCGGGCACTCCTCGGCGAGGACGGCGCGCGTCGCGCGGTCGTCGTCGGCTACGCGGAGACGGCCACCGGCCTCGGCCACTCGGTCGCCGACGGCCTCGGTGCGGCGCCCTACCTCCACTCGACCCGCAGGCCGGTGCCCGGGGTCGCCCGGGCGGGCGGCTTCGAGGAGGCCCACTCGCACGCCACCTCGCACCTGCTCCTGCCCGAGGACCCGGAGCTGCTGGCGGCGGACGGCCCCGGCTCGGCGCTGGTCCTGGTGGACGACGAGTTCTCCACCGGCAACACCGTCCTCAACACGATCCGCGCGCTCCACGAGCGCTACCCGCGGGACCGGTACGTCATCGTCGCCCTGGTCGACATGCGTTCACCGGCCGACCGGGGCCGCCTGACGGAATTCGCGGCCGAGATCGGCGCCCGCGTCGACCTGGTCGCCCGCAACACCGGCACGGTCACCCTCCCGGACGGCGTCCTGGAGAAGGGCCAGGCCCTGGTCGCCGAGCAGGAGGCCGCCGGGGACACCCCCCAGGACGCGCCCCCGCACCCCCGTCCGCACACCCGCCTCGACCTCCCCTGGCCCGTCGGCGTCCCCGACGGCGGGCGGCACGGCTTCACCGAGGCCCACCGCGCCCTCCTGGAGCCCGCGCTCCCCGCCCTGGCCGACCGCATCGCACACGCCCTCGGCGACGGCCCCCGCCGCGTCCTCGTCCTCGGCTGCGAGGAGCTGATGTACGCGCCGCTGCGCCTGGCCACCGCCCTGGAGGAGCGCACCGGCGCCGAGGTCCGCTACTCCACGACCACCCGCTCCCCGGTCCTCGCCGTGGACGACCCCGGCTACGCGATACGCACCCGGCTGGTCTTCCCGGCCCACGACGACCCGGCCGACGGCTCCGGCGAGCGCTACGCGTACAACGTCGCCGGTGCCGGCTTCGACGCCGTCGTCCTCGTGGTCGACTCCGCCGCCGACACCCCGGCCCTGCACGCCCCCGGCGGGCTGCTCGACCGCCTCGCCCCGCACACCGCGCAGGTCCTGCTCGCGGTGATCCCCTCGTACGTACCGGGGGCGCGCGCCCCCGAACGCCAGGAAGAAGCCCCCATGCAGCTCCCCGAGCCCCTCCGCGGCCCCGCGTTCTCCTCGTACGCGCCGGACGAGGTCGGCTGGCTGCTCCAGGACCTCTCGGACACCCGCCTCGAAGCGCCCACGGAGGAGCGCGAGGAGGCGATACAGAGCGGGGGCGCGCACTACGCGGAATCGCTCCCCGTCGAGTACCAGCCGTCCGCCGAGTACCAGGAACTGTTCAAGAGCGCCCTCACGCTGTCGGCCGCCCGGATCGCCCGCGCCGTGGGCACGGTCACCGAGACCGTCCTCGCCGAGCGCGGCCCCCGCCCGGTCCTCGTCTCGCTCGCCCGGGCCGGTACACCGGTCGGCGTGCTGATGCGCCGCTGGGCCCGGGCGCGGCGCTCCCTCGACCTGCCGCACTACGCCGTCTCCATCGTGCGCGGACGCGGCATCGACGCCAACGCGCTGCGCTGGCTGGCCGAGCACCACGACCCGGCCGACGTTGTGTTCGTCGACGGCTGGACCGGCAAGGGCGCGATCACCCGCGAACTGGCCGCCGCCGTCGCGGAGTTCGAGAAGGCCGGGGGAGTGGCGGGCTTCGACCCGGAGATCGCGGTGCTCGCGGACCCGGGCGGCTGCGTGCGCACGTACGGCACGCGCGAGGACTTCCTCATCCCCTCCGCCTGCCTCAACTCCACGGTGTCCGGCCTCATTTCCCGCACGGTCCTGCGCGCCGACCTGGTCGGCCCCGACGACTTCCACGGCGCGAAGTTCTACCGCGAGCTGGCCGGCGCCGACGTCTCCGGCCTCTTCCTCGACACGGTCGCCGCGCGCTTCGACGAGGTCGCGGACGCTGTGGACGCCGAGGTGAAGGAGCTCCTGGCCGCGGACCGGGCCCCCACCTGGGAGGGCTGGGCGGCCGTGGAGCGCATCAGCGAGGAGTACGGCATCCACGACGTCAACCTCGTGAAGCCCGGAGTCGGCGAGACCACCCGGGTCCTGCTGCGCCGCGTCCCCTGGAAGATCCTCGCCCGGCGCGGCGCCGGCCCGGACCTGGACCACATCAGGCTCCTGGCCGAGCAGCGCGGCGTACCGGTCGAGGAGGTCGACTCCCTCCCGTACACCTGTGTCGGACTCATCCACCCCAAGTACACGCGCGGGGCGACCGGCGCCGACGGCAAGGCGGTGGAGTCCGCGTGACGGCCTCCCCGGTCACCCTCGTCGCCAGCGACCTCGACCGCACCCTCATCTATTCCTCGGCCGCGCTCCAGCTCACCATGGCGGACGAACGGGCGCCCCGGCTGCTGTGTGTCGAGGTGTACGACCACAAGCCCCTCTCGTACGTCACCGAGACCGCCGCCGGACTGCTCACCGACCTGACCTCCGCCGCCGGCACGGTGTTCGTCCCGACGACCACCCGCACCCGCGAGCAGTACCACCGCATCCGGCTCCCGGGCGCCCCGGCCGAGTTCGCGATCTGCGCCAACGGCGGCCACATCCTGGTGGAGGGCGAATCGGACCCGGACTGGCAGCGGACCGTGGCCCGCCGGCTGTCCGACGAGTGCGCCCCGCTCGCCGAGGTCCGCGCCCACCTCGTCGCCACCGCCGACCCCGCGTGGCTGCTCAAGGAGCGCGTCGCCGAAGACCTGTTCGCCTACCTCGTCGTCGACCGCGCCGAACTGCCCCCGGAGTGGACGAAGGAACTCGCCGCCTGGGCGGAGCCGCGCGGCTGGACCGTATCGCTCCAGGGCCGGAAGATCTACGCCGTACCGCGCCCGCTCACGAAGAGCGCCGCCATGCGCGAGGTCGCCCGGCGCACCGGCGCCACGCACACCCTCGCCGCCGGCGACTCCCTCCTGGACGCGGACCTCCTGCTCGCCGCCGACCGGGGATGGCGCCCCGGCCACGGCGAACTCGCCGACGCGGGCTGGGACGCCGCGCACATCGAGGCCACCGCGGAACGGGGCGTGGCGGCGGGCGAGGAGATCCTGCGCCGCTTCCTGCGGGCCTCGAAGACCGGACAACCCGGCCGGGCGACCGTAGAGTTGGGCGATGACCAAGGGAAACTCCACCAAGATCACCGATGAGCTGTACGCGTACATGCTGGCGCACAACCCGCCGCTGGACCCCGTGCAGCGCGAGCTCGTCGAGACGACCTACGCGCGGCTGCCCGAGCACGCGGGCATGCAGTCGGCCGAGGAGCAGGGCCCGCTGCTCGCCTTCCTGGTCCGGCTCACCGGCGCCCGGCACATCGTGGAGGTCGGCACGTTCACCGGCTTCTCCGCCCTGGCGATGGCCCAGGCCCTCCCGGCGGACGGACGGCTGATCGCCTGCGACGTCTCGGAGGAGTGGACCGCCTACGGCCGTGAGGCGTGGGAGAAGGCGGGCGTGGCCGACCGCATCGACCTGCGCATCGCCCCCGCCCTGGACACCCTGCGCGCGATGCCGGAGGAACCCCACATCGACTTCGCCTACCTGGACGCGGACAAGGGCAACTACATCGCGTACTGGGAGGAACTGGTGCCGAGGCTGCGCCCGGGCGGGGTCGTCACCACGGACAACGTGCTGTTCCACGGACGCGTGACGGACCCGGACGCGACGGGCGCGGCGAAGGCCATCCAGGAGTTCAACGACCACGTCTCGGCGGACCCGCGCATGGACAGCGTGCTGCTGACGGTGTCGGACGGGCTGACGCTGTCGCGCAAGCGGTAGCCGCCCGGGGGCGGCGGGGCTCCCGGGCTCCCGGGCTCCGGCGCGTCCGGCGGGGCGGTGGTCCCGCACACCCGGGCGGCGGTGCCGCCGGCACTCCAGGCACCGCCCGGGATGCCGCCCGGGTTCAGCCGCAGCAGCCCCCACCGCAGCAGCCGCCCCCGCCCCCGCCACCGGCGGCGGGCGCGGGCCGGGAGCCGCCGCCCGCCGTACCGCCGACGGCGACGGTGGAGAGCAGCTTCACGGTGTCCTCGTGCCCGGCGGGGCAGGAGGCGGGAGCGGAGGACTCGGCCATGGGACGGCTGAGCTCGAAGGTGTCTCCGCAGGAGCGGCAGCGGTACTCGTAACGAGGCATGACGCCAGGATCGGCGACGGGCCCCTGACTGTCCACAGCGCGATGCCCCGGCGTCCCTCCGCGCCGGGGCATCGGGGCGCGGGCCCGCCGGGGCACGCCCCGCCCACGGCGTCAGTGGCTGCCCGCGCCGCGTTCCTCGCGGATGTCGGCGACGACGTCCGCGGCGGTCCGGCGCAGGCCCTCCGTCACGGTGAGGAAGTGCCAGTAGTCGGGGTGGCGGTTCTCCAGGGCCGTGATCGCCTGGTCCAGGCGGGCCACCGCGTCGTCCAGCGGCCGGGCGTGCCGCGGCTCGGGGGTGTGGCGCCCGGCCATGGCGAGACGCTGGGCGTCACGGATGGCGAACCGGGTGCGCTCGATCTCCTGCTGCGGGTCCTTGGCGACGTCGTCGAGCCGGCGCAGTCGGTCACCGGCGGCGGACACCGCCTCGTCGGTGGCGTTGAGCAGGGCCCGCACGGTGCTCAGCCGGGACGTGGCGTCGGCCCAGCGCTGCTCCTCCCGGGCCCGGGCCGCCTCCTTCAGCTTCTCCTCGGCCCGGCGCACATTGACCGCGGCCTGCTCCGGGACCGGCTGGAGGTCCTGCCAGCAGGCGGCGGAGAACCGGCGCCGCAGCTCGCTGAGGACGGGCTCGACGGACGCGGACCGGGTGGTCAGCGCCTGGGCGCGGGTGCGCAGGGTCACCAGCCGGCGATCGATCTCGGCGGCCCGCTCGGGCAGCTTCTCGGCCTCGGCCCGTACGGCTTCGGCGTCGCGCAGCACGCGGTCGGCGCGTTGCAGGGTCTCGGGCACGCCGTGGCGCCCGGCGCCCTGGTTGAGCTTGGTCAGCTCGGGGGCGAGGGCGGCGAGCCGGGCGGCGAGATCGTCCGCCCGCAGCCCGGACGCCCGCACCGCGTCGAGAGCGTTGCTCGCGCCGAGGAGCGCCTGTCGCGCACGCTCGACGGCGGGGGCGAGCCGGGCGAGCTGCGTCTCGGCGCTCCCGAGGAGCGGCCCGAGCCCGGCACCGAACCGGTCGAGCTCCCCCTTGACCCGTACCAGCTGCTCCTTGGCGGAGGTCAGCTCGGACCGGGCCCGGGACGCGACGGACGGTTCGAGGTCGTCGCGGTCGAGGTCATGGGCGTCGACCGCGGTGATGTACGCGTGACTCGCCTCGTCGATGCGCCGGCCGAGCGCGGCGAAGTCGTCCACGGCCTTGCGGGCGGCCGGCGAACTGTCGACCGCGGTGATCGTCTCGATGGAGATCTTGAGGTCGCGCTGGGCGGTGTCCAGCTCGTAGAACGCCTCGGCGGCCGCGTCCTTCGCCGCCTGCGCCTCGGCCCGCTGCCCCTCACCGCGCCCGCCGAACCACCGCCGCGTACCGCCGCCGGTGACGGCGAGGGGAAGGGCGACGGCGAGGAGGGGGAGGGGCGCGAGAACGAGAACGCACAGGTCACGCAGGCCCGAGGCGCGCCGGACGCGCGGGCCGGGGACGTACCGGCCACGCGGACTCGCTCCGACCCCACGACGCCGACTCCGCTCCCGTACCGCCCCGGCGACTCCCGCCTGCGGCTGCGCGTCTGTCGCCGTCACATGCCTCTCCCGTGCCGTTTCGCCCTGCCGGATACATTCTCCCACCAGTAAGGACGAACACACGTGCCGGTTAGTTCACGCCGGGGGCCGGTGACCGTGCGCCTTTCTCAGCCGGCGTGCCGGACGGCGACCCCGCCGTTGTCGCTGTGGGCCTTCACCACGTGCCGGCTGCTGTCACTGCGGGGCACCTTCACGTCGACGTGCCCGTTGTCGGCGGACGCGGTCACGGCGTACGAGGCCTTGCCGGCGGGCAGGGCGATGGCGATGCGCCCGTTGTCGCTGACGGTGTCCACGAGATCCGGGACGCGGTCGAGATCGAGGTCCACGGACCCGTTGTCCGACCGCGCCACCACCGACCGCGCGGAGATCCGCTCGCCCCGGACGGACCCGTTGTCGCTCTTCAGGTCCAGGGGCCCGCTGACGTCCCGGACGACGACGCCGCCGTTGTCGGAGGAGAGTTTGAGCGGCGTGGTGAACTCGGACGCGGTGATCTTCCCGTTGTCCGCGTCCACGGTCAGCGCCACCCCACGGGGCACCTTCACCTCGTGCCGTGCCTCGCAGTTGCTGATCATCGCCTCGCACTTCACGCGGAGGGTGAGTGTGTCCCCCTCCAGCCTCCACACGGGGTCCGGCCCGCTCCCGAGGACGACCCACCCGTCGACCCTCCGGGTCACCTGAACCTCGTCCACGTCGGCCGGAACGACGTCCACCACGGAGTTCTCCGCGTCGATGGTGAGCGCCTTCCCCTGGAACGCGAACGACTTGTGCTCGACGGGCGCGTCGTCCACGTCCGTGCTCCCGCACCCGGTGAGCGCCGCGACGAGCAGAACGGTGCCCCCGACGGCCAGGAACGCGCTGCGATTACGGATGGTCATGGTGATCAGGTCCCCCTGGGCCGGCGCTGCGATGTGCCCCCCACGGTAGGCAGCACCGCCCACCCCGGACGATCCGGACGGCTACCGTCTCCGGGGTGGGGCTAGCCCCCGTAACCCCCACCCGGAAGCGATTGTCGACATGCCCCACGAGCCATGTAACCTGTTCCTTCATCCACGGGTGCGTAGCTCAGGGGTAGAGCGCTGCTCTTACAAAGCAGATGTCGGCGGTTCGAAACCGTCCGCGCCCACCGGTACCGAGGGCCCTCAGTCACGCGGCTGAGGGCCCTCGGCATGCCGTTGGAGCGGCTGGTGCGGAGCGGTCGCTGTGGCCCGGGCGACATTGGAGGGGAACGTGCTGATCACCGTTGCGGATGTGGAAGCCGAGGCCGAGCGGATCGCCGCGCATGTCGTGCGGACCCCGACCGTGCCCAGCCCCGGGCTCTCCGCGCTTCTGGGGGCTCCGGTCACCGCGAAGCTGGAACTGCTCCAGCGCACCGGTTCCTTCAAGGCGCGCGGTGCGACGGCGAAGCTGCTCGCGCTCACCGAGGCCGAGCGTGCCGCGGGGGTCGTCGCCGTGAGCGGCGGCAATCACGGCATCGCGGTCGCGGAGATGGCCGGCGCGCTGGGCATCAAGGCGACCGTGGTCATGCCGCGGTCCGCCCCCGGCCGCGCCGTGGAGGTGGCCGAGGCGGCCGGGGCGCACGTCGTCCTCGCCGACACCATGGGCGGTGCCTTCGCTCTCGTGGACGAGCTCCGGGACTCGGGGCTCACGTTGGTCCACCCCTTCGACGACCCCGTCGTCGTCGCGGGACAGGGCACGGTCGGGCTGGAGCTCGCGGAGGATGCCGGTGAGCTCACCGACGTACTCGTCAGCATCGGCGGCGGGGGGCTGATCTCCGGCGTCGCGACCGCGCTGCGGGCGCGCCGTCCCGGGGTACGGATCTGGGGCGTGGAGACGGAAGGCGCGCGAGCCATGTCGGAGGCCCTGGCCGCCGGGGCGCCGGTGCCGGTCGAACTGTCCTCGATCGTCTCGACGTTGAGCGCCCCCAGCGCCTCCCCGCTCACCTACGAGCACGTCTCGGCCATGGTCACCGATGTCCTCACCGTGACCGACGCGGAGGCCGTGCGGGGCACCCTCGATCTGGCCGGCCACGCGAAGGTCTGGGCCGAGCCGGCCGCCGGATGCCTGCTGCCCGCGGCACGCCAGGTGCTCCAGCGCGTCGGTGGCGGAGCCAGGATCGGCCTGGTCGTCTGCGGCGGCAACGCGACCACCGCCGACGTGACCACCTGGGCCGAACGTTTCGGGCTGCGCTGACCCGGCCGCACCGCGCACGCGGGCCTGGTCAGGTCCGCAGGTGGGGCCAGCCGTCCTCGTTGGAGTAGGACTCGTAGCAGTAGCGGGTCGTGCGCTGCCACTCCTCGCCCGTGGCCAGTCGGTATGCCTCGTCCGGGACGTACAGCAGGCGTTCGCCGTCGTAGTCGAGCGAGGTGTACGGGGCGAACCCGGCGGGGTCCGAGAGGGCGCTCTTCCAGACGGTCCGGCCCGCTGCCACCACCGCGCAGCGGGCGTAGAGGAAGGAGTCGCCCGACTGCGGGAAGGGGGCGCCGTTCTCCGTCGTCATGCCGGTGATCGGGAGGGAGCCGAACTCCTCCCGGTCCAGGCGGTACAGCGCTTCCGCGTGGTGTTCCGCGAAGGCGGTGATGTCGGAGAGCGGGCGGCGGCTCAGCCGCCTTGCGAGGCGTCGGCAGCCGGCTTCGGTGGCTTCGCCGTCCAGGGTCGCGGTCAGCGCCCAGAAGTCGGCCCATGTCATGGTCACCCGGGCAGGATGGCAGGCTGGTCCGACAATCGTGTTCGCACCCGTGGAGGACGAGTCGTGTCCGAAGTCCTGGTTCGCCCCCGAGAGGACGCTGATCTGGGCGCGGCGGCTGCCGTGCTCGCCGGTGTCCACGAGTCCGACGGGTATCCCGTCGAAGGGGTGGCGGACCCCGAGGCGTGGTTGTCGCCGGAGGGGTTGCTCGGGGCCTGGGTCGCCGAGCGCGACGGGCGGATCGTGGGGCATGTCGCGGTCAACCGGGCCGGGAGCGGGGAGGACGTGGCACGGCTCTGGCGGGACGGCGGTGGCGCCGGGGACGCGGAAGTCGCGGTGCTGGCCCGGTTCTTCGTGGGGCGGGACGCGCGTGGGGCTTCTGCCGGCGCGCGGCTCATGGGCGCGGCCGAGGCGTATGCCCGGGCGCACGGGATGCCGCTGGTGCTGGAGGTCCTCACCAAGGACGTCGCTGCCATCCGGTTGTACGAGCGGCTCGGATGGCAGCGGATCGGTGAGCTCCGGCACTTCTTCGCCGGGCGGCACTTCGACGCCCTGTGCTTCGCGGCGCCGCGTGCGTGAGGGCCGGAGGCGGTCAGGCGGCCGGGGACGTGTGGGCGTACCAGGTCTCCGTCTCGTCCGGCGGTAGTACGCGGACGAGTTCCGCCCGGCCCGGCAGGTCGGGGAAGAAGCGGTCGGCGTTCCAGGTGCGCCCGTAGGACGGGTCGTCCAGGACCAGCAGACGGCGCCCGTTCACCACCGGGATGTCGTCCGGCAGGCCCTCGTTCCAGATGCGGGTGCCGTCCGGGGCGAGGAGTTCGAAGGAGCCGGTCGCCACCGCGTCCGATTCGCTCCGGGCGGGCTCGGGGCTCGTCGCCAGGCGGACGCTCTCCGGGGAGGGGGCCGTGCCGGGGACGTGGCCGCCACCGACCAGGACGTGGGCGAGCAGGGTGTGGAGCTGGAAGTTGTCGCCGATGCCGGCGATGCGTATCTCGAAGCCCGTCCCGGTCGGGCGGTGGAGCACGATCACGGGTTCGTCGTCGAGTACCGCCAGGGCGTACGACAGGCACTTGAGGTCGTGCCGGCCCAGGGCCTCCACCGCGCGGCAGAGCGGGAGGAGGTCCGAGGCGTGCCGGCGGCGTACCTCCGTGCTGCGGCACAGCACCGCGAGGGCGGGCGGCTGCCACCGCTCCAGGGCGCACCACGCGAGGGCCAGGCGCGTCGCCTCGTACGCGTCGCCACCCAGCCGGGTCAGGAACGCGTCGTCGATCGACTCCTCGTCCGGCACGGGGAGTTCGTCGCCCGTGGCCGTCCAGCGGCGCGCGAACTCCGCCGCGTCCAGCAGGTCCCGGCGGACGGCGTCCAGGATCGGTTCGGCGCAGGCCAGCGGGTCGGCGCCGCGCTCCACGCAGTAGCCGGCGGCCATCGCGAGCATCGGGCGCGGGCCGGTCGGCGGGAAGGCGGGGAGCAGGGCCGCGAGGCGGGGCCCCGCGTCGTGGCACTCGGCGTCCGACGCGGACTGCGCACTGTTCATCGTGGCGCCGAACGCCCGCCCGGTGCGGTCGCCGTCGCGGGCGGCGACCGCCTCTTCCAGGTCGGACACGGCGGCGGTGAGGCGCGCGGCCTCGGGCTTCCTGTTGAAGATCACCGGCACACCTTAGGGCGTGCCCGTCATGCCTCCTCCGCCCGGGCCGCCGTGACCAGGACGGACAGGGAGGAGCGGGTTTCCTGGAGGGCGGAGATGCGGTCGTCCAGGCCCCGGAGGTGCTGTTCCAGGGTGTCCAGCTTGCACAGGGCCACCGTGCCGTCCTGCCGTACGCACGGGAGCAGATCGCGGATGGTCCTGGTCGGCAGGCCCGCGTCCAGCAGGGAGCGGATGCGGCGGACCACGGCGGGGGCGTCGGCGTCGTAGCGGCGGTGGCCGCCGGCGAGGCGGTGCGAGGCGAGGAGGCCCTGCTGCTCGTAATACCGCAGCAGCCGGACCGAGGTGTCGGTCTCCGCGGCCAGATCACCGATCTTCATGTGGCACACCTCACATGCTCTGGGCCTCGCGGGCTCTTGAACCTCACATCGGTGTCAGATTCTAGCGTGGGGGCATGACGAATCGGATCGCCAACTCTCCTGTCCCCCTTGCCCTTTACGGGTTCCTGCGGCCGCGCGCGGAATACGCCGACGAGGTCCGGCGCGCACTGTCCGACCTGGTGGAGCCCACCCGGAGCGAACCCGGCAACCTGGCGTACCACCTCCACGAGCAGGAGGACGGGCGGTTCTTCCTCTACGAGGTGTGGCGCTCGCGGGAGGACCTGGACCGGCACAACGCCCTGCCCGCGCTGCGCGCCTTCCTCGGCAACCTGCCGACCTTCCTGGAAGGGCCGCCCGAGGTGTACGCCGACACCATGATCAGTCCGTACGCGGACTCCGCGGAGAGCGCTCCACTCGGTACAGTCCCCGTGTGACCAGCGAGCCCGAACCGACGATTCCCGAGATCACCCGCACCGACTGCGCGCGGTGCGGCACCGAGGTGCACGGCCTGGCCGGGCGGTACGCCTGTGCGCTCTGCGGGTGGGTCAACCACTACTCGGAGGGGCACGAGGAACTGCCCGGCCTGGACGCGGACCCCGACCACGGGCGCGGCCGATAACGCGTTGTCCCCCTCCGTGCCGTGGTCTACGGTCCCGGTCATGCCGACTGACGAGGACGCCGACCGGACCCTGCCCCATGCGGTAGTCGAGGAGTTGTGCCGGCGTATCGGCGTCGGCGGCGTACCGGTCATCCGGTTCCCCGAGGGCTCCGTACCCGTCTACGCGGTCGGTGACGAGCACGTGCTCAAGCTGTTCCCGGAGGCCGACGGGCGGCACGCGCGCGTCGAGGAGCGGGTCCTCGCCCACGTACAGGGGCGGCTGCCCGTGCCGACCCCCCGGCTGTACGGGGCCGGCCCGGTCGGCGACGGGTGGCGGTACGTGCTGATGTCCCGGCTTCACGGCGAGGACCTGGCCCCCGCCTGGGCCCGGGTGCCGCGCCCGCACCGGGAACGGATCGTCACCGAGGCCGGCGAGATGCTCGCGGCGCTGCACGCCCTCGATCCGGAACCTCTCGCCGACGTCCTCGGACCGGCGGACTGGGGCGGGTTCCTGGACCGGCAGACCGCCGGGGCGGTCGAGCGGCAGCGTGAGCGCGGGCTCGCCGACGCCTGGCTGGAGCAGATCCCGGACTTCCTCGCTTCGGTCCCGCTGCCGCGCGCCCCGCGTCCGGTCCTGCTGCACACCGAGGTGATGCGTCAGCACCTGCTGGCCGATGCGGACGGCTGGCGGCTGACCGGCCTCATCGACTTCGAGCCCGCCATGACCGGGGACCCGGCGTACGACTTCGTGGCCGTCGGGCTGTTCGTCACCGGCGGGGACCCGCGCCTGCTGGGGCGGCTGAGCAAGGCGTACGGCCGGACCTTCGACCCGTCCGTGCTGCTGGCGTACACCTTGTCGCACGTGTACAGCGATCTCCCGTGGTACCTCCGGGAGATGCCCGCGCCCGCCGGGGAGGCGCTTCCCGCGCTCGCCGAGGCGTGGTTCGGGGTGGCCTGACCGGAGCGGGTGCGGGGCGGGGCGTGCGTCGGGCGCCCCCGTGACCCGGGTGCCGCGGTGGCCGTGCCTCCCCTACCCTGCCGCCATGGGTGACGGGCGCGAAGGGCTGATGGCTGTCGGTGACCAGGAGCGGGAATCGCCTCCGCCGCTGCGGTCGCCCGCCTTCCGGCGGTTCCTGCTCGCCCATCTGATCTCCGCGACCGGGTCCGCGATGGCCCCCGTGGCCCTGGCGTTCGCCGTGATCGAGCAGGGCGGGGGAGCGCGGTCGCTCGGGATCGTGCTGACCGCCAACACCGTGCCGGCCCTGGTCATCCTGCTCGTCGGCGGGGTGCTGGCGGACCGGGTCTCGCGCAGCCGGATTCTCTTCCTCGGCAACCTCGGTGCGGGGGCCGCGCAGGCGGTCGTGGCCGTGCTCGTGGCGACCGGGACGGCGACCACCGCCGCGATGAGCTTGTGCGCGTGCGCGTCGGGGGCGGCGGCCGCCTTCACCGCGCCGGCGGCCCAGGGGGTCGTGCCCCGGCTGGTGGGCCCGGAGCGGCTCCAGGAGGCCAACGCTCTGGTGCGGGTACCCAGGAACGCGGTCAAGGTCGTCGGTCCCGTCGGCGGCGGGTTCGTCGTCGCCCTGACCGGGCCGGCCTGGGCGCTCGGATGGGATGCCGTGACCTTCGTCGTGGCCGCGCTCCTGCTGGCGGGGCTGCGGCTCGCGGGGACGGTGTCCGCCGGTGGTCCGGGCGCGGGGCTGGTGGCCGATCTGCGGGTCGGGTGGGCCGGGTTCAGGTCCCGGGTCTGGCTGTGGAGCTACACCCTGTCCGGTACGGCGGTCGTGGCCGCCTGGCTGGCCGGGTACCAGTTGCTGGGTCCCCTGGTGGCGGACCGCAGCTACGCGGGCGCCGGCTCCTGGGGGCTGGTGCAGGGGGCCTTCGCGGCCGGGTTGCTGGCGGGGACGCTCGTCTGCCTGCTGTGGAAGCCTCAGCGGCTCGTGCTGGTCTGCGTGGTGACGAGTTCCGCGCTCTTCCTGCCGCTGGCCGCGATGGGGCTCGGGCTGCCGCTGCTCTGGGTGCTGGGGGCGGCCGTCGTCGCCGGCGCGGGGGTGGACGTGGCCGTCGTCGCCTGGTCCACGGCGATGCAACAGCAGGTTCCCGACGAGGAGTTGGGGCGCCTCAACGCCTTCAACGCCCTGGGGGAGCAGATTGCCATCCCGCTGGGCTACCTGGTGGTCGCCGCCGCGTCCGCGTACTGGTCCAGCGGCAGCATCCTCCTGGTGTGCTCGGCCGTCATCCTCGCCGCCGGGGCGGCCAACGCCTGCGTGCGCGATGTGCGCCGGATCAGGCGGAAGTGAGGGCTTGGGCGGCTCCGGGGCGGACCAAAGGGTCGGTGGTTTGTATATGTCGTTCACCGACCTATAGTGGCGTCATGGCATCCAAGAAGAACCTCGTCGCCAACCGCGAGTCCCTCGCCCACAAGGTCCGCTACGCCGCGAGCCGGCCGGACCGCATCGCGCCGTACCTGAAGCGGGCGGCCCGCGACCGGTGGCTGGCGTTCAAGCACCCGGACCACGTGAACTACTACCGGGCCGTGATGGCCTCGGACACCCGGCGCAACCCGGAGGCCGCCGTCGGCAGCCAGACGCACGAACGGTGGCTGGCCCTGGGGCGGATGCAGTTCGACTACCTCGTGGAGCACGGGCTCGCCCCCGGCGCCCGGATGCTCGACATCGGATGCGGGAACCTCCGGGCCGGCTGGCGGTTCATCGACCACCTGGAGGCCGGGCACTACTACGGCATCGACATCTCGCCCGACATCCTGATCGCCGCCAAGGAGACCCTGACCGCGCAGGGGCTCCAGGCCAAGGTGCCGCACCTGACCCTCACCAAGGACCTGACGCTGGACTTCCTGCCGGACGCGTACTTCGACGTCGTCCACGCCCACAGCGTCTTCTCGCACTCGCCGATCGAGATCATCGAGGAGTGCCTGGCCCATGTGGGGCGCGTCCTGGCGCCCGGCGGGCACTTCGACTTCACCTTCGACCGCACGACCGGCGCCGAACACCAGGTGCTGCGCGAGGACTTCTACTACCGGACCGAGACCCTGACCGCCCTTGCCGCCAAGCACGGGCTGCGGGCGCGGTTCATGGAGGACTGGGAGGAGCTGGGGCACGGCCAGTCGAAGATCCGCGTGACCGCGTGACCGCGTGACCGCGTGACCGCGTGACCGGACGGTCTGCGTGACCGCCTGCCCCCTCGCCCCCTCAGCCCGCGCTCGCCGCGCCCCGCAGCCGCCACAGCCGCAGCGCCACCCCCGCCGCCGCCAGGACCGCCAGGGCCGGGACCACGGTGTCCCGGTCCACCACCCCCGCGCAGTACCCCAACGCCACGAACGGCGCCCCGGCCAGCGCGAACCGGCCGGGCGTGCGCAGCCGGGACAGCGCCGGGCGGCCCGCGAGGAGGAGCGCGGCGGCCGTCGGGACGCCCAAGCGCCAGAGCACGTACGCGAGATGGCTGCCGGCGTCCGCCAGGGCCGGCACGGCCACCGTGAACCCGGTCCACAGCAGCAGCGCCACACGGCCCGCGACGCCCAGGGCGCGGCCGGGCGGGCGCAGGTCCGGCGGGCAGGCCAGCGGCAGCGCGGCCACCACGACCGGGGCCAGCAGATACGGGGCGGCGGCGGGCGGGGGCAGCACCCCGGCCGTCAGCGGGACCACGAAGAGCGCCGACTCCTGGACCAGCGTGCCCGCGAACGCCCACCGCGCCCCCGCCGCGAACCGCCCGCCCAGCGCCAGGACCGCCCCCGTCAGCGTCACCAGGCCGCAGCCGGTCATGAGGTAGCTGAGCGGGACCAGGAAGTCCGGATTCCCGCTCAGCCGCCAGTCGCCGAGCATCGAGGCCAGGCCGAAGGCGGCGTACGCGGCCGTCGCGGCCAGCGCGAAGGGCGCGGCGGCGGCGAACAGGCGGCCGGCACGCTGCGCGGAACCGAGGCGCATCCGCATCCGCAGCGCGTGCGCCACGATGTCGCCCGCCTCCCGGAACCGGGCGGCCCGGCCGGCGCCCTCGGTGGCCTCGCGGTACGCCTCCGCGATGTCGTCCCCGAAGGCGCGGCGGTATCCGGCCGGGTAGAGCCGCAGCAGCGGCGTGCTCACGCGGTGGCCGGCTTCCCGGCGACGCCCAGGCGCCGGGTGGCCTCGCGCGCGGTGGCGGCGATCCGCCGCGCCTCGGCGGCCAGGGTCTCCCGGCCGGTGGCGGTGAGCGTGTAGGTGCGGCGGAGCCGGCTGTCCACGACCTCCTCCGCGTGCACCTCGATCAGGCCCTCGTTCAGCAGGCGCTCCAGCGCCCCGTAGAGCGTGCCGGTGCGCATCCTGACCCGGCCGGCCGAGATCGTCTCGACCTCGCGTGCGATGGCGTAACCGTGCCGGGGCTCGTCCGCCAGGGCGGTGAGGAGGAGAAGGGTCGGTTCCTGCATCGCGCGTTCGCTCATGCCCGTATCGTACGCCAGGCATGCGTCACTCACCGGCATATGACGGGCCGCCCTGAGCGGCGACGGGAAGGACCTTCCCCAGGCGGGCCAGCGGCGAGAGCGCCATGAACAGCGGGGAGAGGGCCAGTGCCACCGCCGTGACGAGGAGGCTCGGGCGCAGGCCCCACGCACCCGCCAGGAACCCGCCGAGCAGCGAGCCGAAGGGGGTGAGGCCCATCCCCGCGAAGTTGATCGTCGCCACCACCCGCGCCTGGATGCGGACCGGGGTGACCGCCTGCCGTACGGACATCACCGTGACGTTGACCAGCTGGCCGAACGTACCGAAGACCAGGTTGACGGCCATCAGCGCGGGCAGCACCAGGGGCCCGGAGCCGTGCAGCGCCGGGACGCCGAGCATCACGCCGTCCGCCAGGACCGCCGACCCCACCAGCACCACGCCGTACCCCAGCCGCTCCGGCAGCCTCGCCGCGAGCAGCGACCCCAGCACCGCCCCCGGGCCCGTGGCCGCGAGCGCCAGTCCCACCTCGGCCCCGGACAGGCCCAGTTCGCGCGGCAGGAACAGCAGATAGACCGTCATCAGCGCGGCCAGCGAGAACTGGAACAGGGCCGACGCCAGCCCCACCGCACGCAGCGCCGGGTGCCGGGCCACGAAGCGGAGCCCTTCGTGGATGCGCCGCAGGACCGGTGCGGGAGCACCGGCGGGCGCGGGCACGCGTTCCGGGCGGCGGATGCGGCCGATCGACAGGGCCGACAGCACGAAGAACCCCGCACCGGTGGCGACCGCGAGCAGCGGCGAGAACACCGACATCAGGGCCCCGCCGAGCGCCGGGCCGCCGATCCGCGCCGCCGACCGGCTGCCCTCCAGCGCGCTGTTGCCCCGCATCAGGAGCTCGCGGTCCACCAGCCGCACCAGCGACGCCTGGTACGCCACGTCGAAGAACACGCTGCCCACCCCGAGCAGGGCGGCCACCACGAGCAGGACCGGCAGCCCGAGCACGCCGAACAGAAAGGCCAGCGGCACCGCGGCCAGGGCCAGCGCCCGGCCGAGGTCCGCCGCCACCATCACCGTCCGGGTGCGGCGGCGGTCCGCCCACGCGCCCGCGAACAGCGACAGCAGCAGGATCGGCGCCTGCTCCACCGCGCGCAGCAGGCCGAGCGCGCCCGCGTCGGCGTGCAGCGAGACGACGGCCACGAGCGGCAGGACGACCAGGAGCGCCTGCTCGCCGAACTGGGACGCGGTCTGCCCGGCCCACAGGCGCAGGAAGTCGGAGTCCCGCCGGAGTACGGGGGAGGGGGTACGGGAAACGGGATGCACGGGGGCCCCTTGAACAGCGGACGGCAAGGCTCCGCCGCCACCGCGCACAGAGGTGTGCGTCGGCGGCCCGGCGGGAAGGGCTCGCTGTGCCGCGCTCGAAGGCAGCACGCGATGACGGGTCGTTCCACGACGTCAGCGCGTGCGCGGGCTACCGGGCAGCTTTCCCTCCTCGGGTCGTCGGGATGAGGGGAGGTTAACCGCCCGGCGGGACGGGGTACAGCGGATTTCCGCCGCCGCCGTCCGGGGCCTCCTCGCGGGCCAGCTCCCGGAAGCACTGCCGCAGCCAGGCGTGCGCCGGATCCGCGTCGTGGCGCGGGTGCCAGGCCATGCCGAAGGGGAGCGGCGGCAGCGGGAAGGGGATCTCGAACGTCCGCAGACCCAGGGGCTCGGTCAACGGGCGCGTGCGGAGGGACGTCAGGCCGACCAGGTCGCTGCCGAGCAGGATGAACAGGGACGACGGAAGGGTGCCCACACTGGCCACGACCCGCCTGCTCAGGCCGAGTTCCGCGAGCGCGGTGTCCACCGGGCCCCGCGTCCGGCCGCGCCGGGACACCGTCAGATGGTCGGCGGCGGCGAACCGGGCCGGGGTGATCTCCCCGTCCAGGAGCGGGTGGCCGGGGCGCACCACCCCCACCATCCGGTCCTCGTAGAGGCTTTCCCGGCGGACCTCCGGGGAACGGGTGTCGATCACTCCCACCTCCAGATCGGCGGCCCCCTCGCGCAGGAACGCCCCGTCCACATGGCTCTCCATCAGGAAGCGGAGCCGCACCCCCGGCGCCTCACGGGCGATCCGGGCGAACAGCGCCGGGCCGGAGATCGCCGCCAGGGTGTCCTGCGACAGCACCGTGAACGTCCGCGACAGGGCGCGCAGATCCACCTTGCCGCCCGACAGGAAGACCCCGCGCGCCCGTTCCACGACCGCGCGCACCTCGCCGTGGATCGCCAGGGCGTGCGGCGTGGGAACCATCGCGCGTCCGGCGCGCACCAGCACCGGATCGCCGAGCGCCTTGCGGATGCGCCCCAGGGTGCGGCTCATCGCGGGCTCGGACAGATGCAGCCGGGCGGCGGCCCCGGAGACGCTGCATTCGTCCAGGAGGACGTCCAGGGCGACCAGAAGATTGAGGTCAAGGCCGGATTGCGTCACGCGCATACATCCCTTGCCGAAGATGCATTGGAAAGCAAGTCGCGCCAACTCTACGGTGGACAGCACATCCCACCCGCCACGGCTCCCAGGAGGAGCGTTGTCCCCGTATGCCCAGAAGCCCTCGCGCCTGACCCCGGCCGCGCAGTACGCGCTCTGCGCCTGCGTGCTCGTCGCGCAGGGCATGGTCGCCGCCGTCAACCTGCTCATCCCCCAGCTCGCCGCCTCGGCGCTGCACCCGTCCGCCAGCGAACTGCTGTGGTCGGTCGACGCGTACGTCATCGTCTTCGCCGGGCTGCTGATCCCGGCCGGCGCGCTCGGCGACCGCTTCGGACGCAAGGGCGCCCTCCTCGCCGGACTCGGCCTCTTCGCCGCGGGCGCCGCCACCAGCGCGCTCGCCACCGTCCCCGCCGCGCTCATCGCCGGACGCGGGGTGTGCGGTGCGGGGGCCGCGCTGATCATGCCCGCGACCATGTCCCTGCTGATCACCCTCACCCCGCCCGCCCGCAGGTCCCAGGCGCTGGCGGCCTGGACGCTCGCGGCCGGCCTCGGCGGCCTCGCGGGCAACGTCGGCGGCGGCCTCGCCGGCCAGTTCTCCACCTGGCGCGCCCTGTTCTGGGCCATGGTGCCGCTGGCCGCGCTGCTCGCCCTCGCCGTCGCCCGGCTCTCGCCCCGCAGCCCCGAAAGGTCGGACGCCGGGCCCGAGCCGGTCGGCTCGCTGCTGCTCGTCGCCTCCCTCACCGCCCTGGTGTACGGGATCATCGAGGGTCCGCCGCAGGGCTGGGGCTCGGCGCGGGTGCTGAGCGCCTTCGGCCTCGGAGCCGTACTGCTCACCGTCTTCACCGTCCACGGACTGCGCGCCGCACGGCCTCTGCTCGACCCCCGGATCTTCGCCTCGCCGGTGGTACGCGCCGGGACGCTGGGCATCGCCACGGCGTTCTTCGGGCTGTTCGCGCTGTTCTACGTCAACTCCCAGTACCTCCAGTACGTGAAGGGCTTCCCGGTCGGCCTCGCCGGGGTGGCGATCGTGCCGCTCACCGTCGGGATGGCCGTCATGCCGAAGTTCGGGGCGCGCTGGCAGGACCGGTACGGCATCCGGCCGGTGGCGGGCGGCGGACTCGCGGTCATCGGCCTGGGCCTGCTCCTGGTCTCGACCGCCGACGGCACCACCCCGTACGCCCTGTACGCCGTGTACCTCCTCGTCATCTCGGCCGGTACGGGGCTCTGCGCGCCCGCGCTGACCGCGGCCGTCGTCGTCGGGCTGCCCGCGCATCGCAGCGGGCTCGGCTCCGGGCTCAACACGGCGGCGCGCGAGATCGGGGCGGCGCTCGGGGTCGCCGTCGTCGGCACCGTGCTGGCGTCCGGGACGGGCGCGGGGCGCACCGGGGCCGCACACGCCGCCGCCTTCGCCCCGGCGATGTCCGACGGGCTGCGGGTGGTGGCGGTGGTGCTTCTCGTCGCGACGGTGTTCGTGGTCCTCGGCACGTCCGGGCGACCGCGCGACGAGGCGGGGGCCGGGGGCGGGGCGGACGCCCGGGGCGTCACCCGTACGGGCGTTTCCGCGTAGCCGTGCCGGGAAGGGCGGCGCAAGGTCGGTCTGACCTGTACGTCTCCTCCGGCCCTGGAGTCCTCATGGCACAGACCGCGCCCCCGCCGGGCACCCCGTCCCCGCCCTCCGCACCGCGCCCGGGGGGCGAGAACCCCTGGGCGGCCGGCGGGGTGATGTTCGCCGGTGTGCTGCTGATGGTGGACGGGGTGCTCGACGCGATCAAGGGCATCGCCGGTATCGCGTCGGACGACGTCTACGCGCGGATCAACGACTACGTCTTCAAGTTCAACGTGACGGCCTGGGGCTGGATTCACCTCATCCTCGGCATCCTCATCGCCGTCGTCGGCTGGGGCATCCTCCGGGGCTTCGCCTGGGCGCGCGGCGCCGGTGTGGGGTTCGCGGCGCTCAACATGATCGTCAACTTCATGTGGCTGCCCTACCAGCCGGTGTGGGCCGTGGTCTCGCTCGCCATCGACACCTTCGTGATCTGGGCCCTGTGCACGGCGCGGAAACCGGTCATCTGACCGGTCGTTCCGGCGGACTCCGTGCCGTTGTCAGTGGTGCGCGTCACACTGGAGACATGTGCCGCAGTATCAAGACGCTCCGACCGCCCGTCCTGCCCGAAGAGGCCACCGAGGACGACATCCGCGCCGCCGCCCTGCAGTTCGTCCGCAAGGTGTCGGGCTTCCGCGCCCCGGCCGCGCACAACAGGGAAGTCTTCGACCGCGCCGTGGACGAGATCGCCGAGGCGACCGCCCGGCTGCTCGACGGCCTGGAGATCCGGGGTGGTGTCAGGACGCCATAGGGGGCGCGGCGGCCGCGGCGGCGGCCGGACGCCGCATGAGCAGCGCGGCGAAGGAGCCCGCGAGGAACAGGGCGAGGACCGAGACGGCCGTGCCCAGCCAGCTCGCGCCCAGCCACTGGGCGCCGAAGTAGCCGAGCCCCACGCTGTAACCGGCCCAGGCCACGCCCGCGACGGCCGACCACGGCAGGAATTCCTTCACCTTGCGGTGCGAGGCGCCCGCGCCCAGCGAGACGACCGAGCGCCCGGCCGGGGCGAAGCGCGCGATGACGACGAGGATGCCGCCGCCCCGGCTCAGGGCGGCGCCGAGGCGCTCCTGCGCGGAGGTCAGGCGGCGGGAGCGGGCGATGGCCCGGTCCAGCCGCTCGCCGCCGTGCCGGGCCAGCCGGTACGCGGCGAAGTCGCCGAGCACCGAGGCGGTGGCGGCGCACAGGACGAGGGCCAGCAGGGAGGGGACCTCGGTCACCTGGCGGGCGGCGCCCGCCGCGTCGGCGGCGACACCGGTGGTGCCGGCCGCGGCGGCCGTGGCGGCGGTGATCACCAGCACGCCGCTGGGCAGTACGGGGAGGAAGACGTCCAGCAGCACGGAGAGGGCGACCACGACATAGATCCATGGGCTGCCGGTCAGCGCACCCACACTCTCGAGCACCTTCTACTCCCCGATCGGTAACAACGCCGCGACGTCGCAGGGGAGCGGCAGGAGCGGCAGGGTCAGCTGTACAGCGTACGCCTGCCGTTCACCCGGTGATCCATATATATGCGTGATGTTGGGCACCCCGGTGGGGGGGCCGGGGCGGGCGCGTACCGCCGGGGAGCGGTTTCCCGGCGGTACGCGTGGGGTGTGCGGGGCCCGGTCGGTCCGGCGGGCCCGGGTGGAGCGGGGAGAGGGTCAGACAGCGACCGGGGAGCCCTGTTCCGGGGTGTGGTCCCGGTCCCGGCGGTCCGGGGTGCGGGCGGTGAGGAGGCCGTCCAGGGCGAAGGCGCCCGGGCCGGTGAAGACGAGCAGCAGGAAGACCCAGCAGAAGACGGCCGACGGTTCGCCGCCGTTCTCGATGGGGAAGAGGGCGTGGGACTGGTGGACGGTGAAGTAGGCGTACGCCATGGAGCCGGACGAGATCAGGGCGGCGAGACGGGTGCCGAGGCCCAGGGCCACGAGGATGCCGCCGACGAGCTGGATCACCGCCGCGTACCAGCCCGGCCAGGTGCCGGCGGCTATGGAGCCGCCGCCGTGGGCGCCGCCGAGGACGCCGAAGACCGAGGCCGCGCCGTGGCAGGCGAAGAGGCCGCCGACGACGATGCGGAAGAGTGCGAGGACGTAGGGCTGTGCCCGGTGCAGGTGTGGGGTCATGAGCGGGGGTGGCTCCTTCGGTCTGGTGGGGACGTGAACCGACTGGGCGCAAAAGATTAGGTAGACCTCACCAATACTTGCAAGTTCAACGTTTTGTCGACTGGCCGGAATTCGATGGGCTGTTGTGAGTCGTTCGGTGCGCCAATAACGCCGCGAACTGGGCGGCCTTGTTCCACTGCTTGGCCTGAACCAATGACGGCGCAGTTTTCCGGCCACGGGCGTCCGGTTCCGCGGTTGGCGCTCCCACCACGGCACCCCCGGCTTTCACCGGAGCCCCACTGGAGTTCCTGGCCCCTCGCGTCCCGTCGGCCGAACGTCGGCCCGCCGGTCGGCCGTTCGGCGCCGAATGGCTTGTCATGTACTGCTGTAGTAGGCCGAAAACACGTCGGTGGCCCCGCCGGCCGGCCCGTCGTGCGGGCATCGGCCGGTGGGGCCACCGGAGTTGGGGTCTCGGTCGGGTGCTCCTCGGCTCAGCAGCCGCTGAGCGCGGACTGCAGGGCCGACTTCTCGGCCGAGTCGACGGACAGCTTGTAGTAGTGCTTCACGTGGACCCAGGCGCGCACATAGGTGCACTTGTACGCGGCGCGCGGCGGCATCCAGGACGCCGGGTCCTTGTCGCCCTTGGACTGGTTGACGTTGTCCGTGACCGCGATCAGCTGCGGCCGGGTCAAGTCGTTCGCGTACGCCTGCCGTTGGGAGGTGGTCCAGCTGGACGCGCCCGAGCGCCACGCCTCGGCGAGCGGCACCATGTGGTCGATGTCCAGGTCGGACGCGGCGGTCCAGGTGGCGCCGTCGTACGGCGAGTACCAACTGCCGCCGGTCGCCGCGCAGCCGGAGTCCTGGGTGACGTTCGTGCCGTCCCGCTTCAGGACGACCTCGCGGGTGTTGCAGGTGCCCGACTGGGTGATCCAGTGCGGGAACTTGTCCCGGCTGTACCCGGTGGAGGAGCCCTCCGCCTTCACGGTCAGCTCGCTCAGGTACGTGCGGGCGGTGGACGCGGACACCGGGGTGGGCATGGCGGCCTGGGCGCTCGGTGCGGTGAGCAGGCCGGTGGTGGCGGCGAGTGCGGCGGATGCGGCGAGGACGGCTATGCGACGCGCGTAGACACCTGACATGCGAACTCCCTTGGACGTGGGGGGATGTGGACGGGCTGTCATGAACGGCCCGGCCAGCGTGGCGGCGCCGGGTTTCCGTGGGGTGGGCGCCAGGTAACAGGGTGGCGACATGGGCACGTCACATCAAGGGGTCTGACCAAGGGGTTCGTGGTGCGGGGGGCGTACGGACCCGTGCGCGCGGGCGCGGTGAGCCGGGCGGGTGCGGCGCCGAGGCCCGTGACCTGCGTGGCAGCGCAGGCGTACGGCCCCCGCCCGGGGTGGGCGGGGGCCGTACGGAGGTTCGTGGTGCTGGTGTTTGACGTGGGGTCAGCGGCCCCGGGGCGGGCGCGGGCGCCCTCGGTGCGGGTGGTGGGCGGGGCGCCGGGCGTCCCGCCGGGAGACTACCGTGCCTCGACGTGCAGCGTGATCGTGCCGTCCGCCGCCGCCTCGACGCGCAGCTGCGTCAGGTCGGCCACATGGGCGTCCGGCGAGTGGCCCCCCGCGCGCGGGCCGACGCCCACCACGCGCATGCCGGCCGCCCGGCCCGCCGCGATCCCCGCCTCGGAGTCCTCGAAGACCACGCAGTCCGCCGGGGTGTAGCCCAGTGCCGCCGCGCCCTTGAGGAAGCCCTCCGGGTCCGGCTTGCTGGCCCCGACGCTCTCGGCGGTGACGCGGAGGTCCGGCATCCGCAGTCCGGCGGCCCCCATCCGGGCCGTCGCCAGCGCCAGGTCGGCCGAGGTGACCAGGGCGTGCGGCAGGGCGGCGATGGCGTCCATGAACGCGGGGGCGCCGCCGATCGCGACGACGCCGTCGGTGTCGGCGGTCTCCTCGGCGAGCATCACCTTGTTGTCCGCGTAGTTCTGCTCCATCGGGCGCTCCGGGAGCAGGACCGCCATCGTGGCGTAGCCCTGGCGGCCGTGGACCACCTTCAGCGCCTCTTCCGGGTCCAGCCCGTTCCGCAGCGCCCAGCGCCGCCAGCAGCGCTCCACGACGGCGTCGGAGTTGACCAGGGTGCCGTCCATGTCGAGCAGCAGGGCGCGGGCGGTGAGGGCGGTGGCCGGCATGGGCGGGCTCCAGAGCGGGGGGAAGCGAACGCCGCGGGGGAGACGGCGCGGGAGATCAAGCGGCCCCCGCCCGCCGGTCAGGGTGTGCGCGCGGGGGCCACTTTGTTTCTCCACGATACAAAAACCCGGTCGCGAATGCGAATCCCCTCCGGAGGTGGCCCGTCAGTGGCGCCCGCGCCCCGTCGTCCTCGCCTCCAGGGCGCTCCGGGTGTTCGGGCCGTAGACGCCTTCCGGGTCGCCCTCGATGTTCCACCAGGTCTGGAGGTCGCTCACGGCCCGCTCCGTGCGCTCTCCGTAAGCGGAGTCGACCGGGCCGTTGTACACCCAGGCCTCCCGGAGCCGGTTCTGGAGCTCCGCCACCTCCGGCCCCTGGTCCCCCCGCCGCAGGGTCCCCTCGTCGTCCGGCGATTCGGGCGGCGGGGCCACCCCCTCGGCCGGCCCGCTACTGCTCGCGGCGGCCGACGGGGACGCCGCAGTGCCCGCGCCCGGCGCCGACGAGGACGCGGTGGCGGAGCGGGAGGGGGAGGCGGAGGCGGAAGCGGAAGTGGACGGCGACGCGGAGGCCGATGCGGACGAGGTGGGGGAGGCGGAACGGCTGGGCGAGGCGGAGGCGGAGGAGGAGGCCGACGGCGCCGCCTCGTCGCTCTCCTCGGGGAGGCTGGTCACCGTGGACGGCAGGGCCTGGTCCAGGTCGGCCTCCCCGCCGCCGTCCCCGTTGAACAGCCCGCCGACGAAGGCCGCCGTGCCGACCACCGCGACCACGGCCGCCCCCGCGATCACCGCGGCGAACGGCTTGCGGCGGCGCGGGGCCACCGGGTCCGGGCCGGTGAGCAGCAGGGCGGTGCCTGCCTCGTCGGCCGGGGCGCCGCCGTCCGGCGGGGGGCCCGACGGGTCCAGGAAGAGCGGCATCGTGGTCGCGGCGTCACCCTCGGGGCCGTAGACCTGCGGGGCGCCCGGCGGGGGTGCCGCGGGCGCCGTCGCGGTGCCGTCGCCCAGGGTCACGTAGGGGCGGATGCGCAGCGGGTCGAAGTCCTCCGCCGCGGCCATCTCCGCGGACCGGCCGGCGTGGTGCTCGTCGGCGATGCGCTGCTGCTCGGCGGCCCGCTCCGGATCGGTGGCGTAAGGCTGCGCACCGGTGTCCCAGCCCGCGCAGGCGCAGCCCGGACCGGCGCCCGGTCTGCTCTCCGTACCGCACTCCGGGCATATATGTCCGGCCATCGTGGGTCCCCTCCCCTTGAACTGCCTGCGATTATGCAGCCCGCCGCCGAGAAGCCCAATCGGATGGGCCCCCGGCAGGCCATAACGGGGCAGAACAGACAGGATGGGGGTGTAGCTGATCCGAGGAGATGTCTCATGGCCCAGCAGCTGAGCCCGACGGCCCAGGCCCCCGGCGAAGACCGCTCCACGCGGTCGGTCCTGGTCGCGATCGGCGCACTGCTGCTCGGCATGCTGCTCGCGGCACTCGACCAGACCATCGTCTCCACCGCGCTCCCCACCATCGTCAGCGACCTCGGCGGGCTCGAACACCTCTCGTGGGTGGTGACCGCCTATCTGCTGGCCTCGACCGCCGCGACCCCGCTCTGGGGGAAGCTGGGCGACCAGTACGGGCGCAAGAAGCTGTTCCAGACCGCGATCGTCATCTTCCTGATCGGCTCCGCGCTCTGCGGCGTCGCGCAGAACATGCCCCAGCTGATCGGCTTCCGCGCCCTCCAGGGGCTCGGCGGCGGCGGTCTGATGGTGCTGTCGATGGCGATCGTCGGTGACATCGTCCCGCCGCGCGAACGCGGCAAGTACCAAGGGCTCTTCGGTGCCGTGTTCGGCGCCACGAGCGTCCTCGGGCCGCTGCTCGGAGGCTTCTTCACCCAGCACCTCAGCTGGCGCTGGGTCTTCTACATCAACCTTCCCATCGGCGTCGTCGCCCTCGTCGTGATCGCCGCCGTGCTGCACATCCCGGTCCGCCGGACGAAGCACACCATCGACTACCTCGGCACCTTCCTCATCGCCTCGGTCGCCACCTGCCTCGTCCTCGTCGCCTCCCTCGGCGGCACCACCTGGCCCTGGGGGTCGGGGAAGATCATCGGCCTCGCGGTGCTCGCCGTGGTGCTCCTGGTCGCGTTCGTGTTCGTGGAGCGGCGCGCCACCGAGCCGGTGCTGCCGCTGAAGCTGTTCCGGATCAGGACCTTCAGCCTCGTCGCCGTGATCAGTTTCGTGGTGGGCTTCGCGATGTTCGGCGCGATGACCTATCTGCCGACCTTCCTCCAGGTCGTCCACGGCATCACGCCGACGATGTCCGGTGTCCACATGCTCCCCATGGTGTTCGGGCTGCTCATCACCTCGACGGTGTCCGGGCAGATCGTCAGCCGTACGGGGCGCTGGAAGGTGTTCCCGATCGCCGGCACCGGCATCACGGCCGTCGGGCTGCTGCTCCTGCACCGGCTGACGGTGTCCAGCGGCACCTGGGAGATGAGCGCCTACTTCTTCGTGTTCGGCGCGGGCCTCGGCCTGGTGATGCAGGTCCTCGTCCTGGTCGTGCAGAACGCCGTCTCGTACCGCGACCTCGGGGTGGCGACCTCGGGCGCGACGTTCTTCCGGTCCATCGGCGCCTCGTTCGGCGTGGCGATCTTCGGCACCGTCTTCACCAACCGGCTCACGGACAAGCTCGGTGACGCGCTCGCCGGCCGGCCGCTGCCGCCCGGCGTCGACGCCGGCAGCCTGGCCGCCGACCCGCGCGCCATCGGCCGGCTGCCGGACTCCCTGCGGGGGCCCGTGCTCCAGGCGTACTCGACGTCGATCACCGATGTGTTCCTGTACGCGGCACCCGTCGTCCTGGTCGCCTTCCTCTTCGCCTGGCTGCTCAAGGAGGACAAGCTGCGCGGATCGGTGACCGCGCCGGACCCGAGCGAGACCCTGGCGTCGAACCCGGTCGAGCGCTCCTCGTACGACGAGTGCGCCCGGGCACTGTCCGTGCTGGCCACCCGGGAGGGCCGCCGCGAGGTCTACGTCAGGATCACCGAGAAGGCCGGCTACGACCTGCTGCCCGCCGCCAGCTGGATGCTGTTGCGGATCAAGCGCCACGGCACGGTGGAGCCCGCCCGGCTCGCCGAGGTGGCCCCCGTGCCGCTGCGGGTGATCAACGACGCGGCCCGGCAACTGGAGGGGCGCGGCCTCGTCCGGCGGGTCGGGGTGCAGATGGTGCTCACCGAGCCGGGCGCGGAGGCGGTGGTGCGGCTCGCCCAGGCGCGCGAGGACTCCCTCGCCGAGCTGCTGGGCGACTGGTGGGGGCCCGACCGGCCGACGGACCTGGTCGCGCTGGTCTCCGAGCTGACGCGGGAGACCAGCGGGTCGAGCAAGGAGCGCCCGCACAGTCCGGAGCCCAAGCGCGACCACGCGGCGGGGCACCCGCCACGGGACTGACCTGCGGTCGGTCAGACAGGCCCTACGCCTCCGGGGCCACCTCCTTGGCGAACCAGTGCTCCGCGTACGGCCCCTGGTTGAACGCCGGGACCTCCCGGTAGCCGTGCTTCGCGTACAGGCCGCGGGCCTCCACCAGGTCGTGCCGGGTGTCCAGCCGGAGCAGGGCCGCCCCCAGCGCCCGGGCCCGCTCCTCCAGCGCCGCGAGCAGCAGCCCGCCGCCGCCCGTGCCCCGGAACTCCGGGCGGACGTAGACCCGGGTCAGCTCCGCCGTGTCCGCGGTCACGAGGACCAGGCCCGCGCAGGCCGCCGCCCGCCCGTCGGAGCGGCCGACGACGAAGTCACCGGTCGGGGCGGCCAGCAGCGCGGCGCCGTCGTCGGTGAGGCCGTCCTCGATCTCCCCGGCCGTCGCCGGGCGCCCCCAGTAGCGGCCGGCCACCTCGGCGTAGTAGTCCCGCCGGAGCAGGGCCGCGTCCGGGGAGTCGAAGGGTTCGGGTGCGACGGTCCAGGTCATTGGGCCATTCTTGCTACCGCACAGGTGTATGAGCCAAGCGATTTCGAGGGGGCGGCGCGGTGACGCAGGAGAACGGGGCCCATGCGGTCCGGCGGCTCGGCGAGCGATGGCTCCGGGAACTGGCCGGGCCCGGTGGTGACTTCGTCTGCTCGCCCGCCGGGCTGTGGCTGGCCCTGACCGCGCTCGCGGCCGGGGCGCGCGGGGACACCGCCGAGGAGCTGCGGGTGGTGCTCGGGGCGGCCGGGGACGAGGCGGCCGGGGCGGCGACGGCCACGGCCCGGGCACTGGCGGCCACCGACGGGCTGGGCGTGGCGACCCGGGTGTGGACCCGGACCCCGGTGCGCCGCGGGCTCCGCAAGGCGCTGCCGGACATCGGCTTCGGGGCCATGGACCCGGACGAGGCCGACGCCTGGGTCCGGGAGATGACCGGCGGGCTCATCGAGCGGCTGCCGGTGGCCGTGAACGCCCAGACGCTGCTGGTGCTCGTCAACGCGCTCGCGGTCCGGACCGACTGGGCGTTCCCCTTCAACCGGGAGGTCACCCGGGACCGGCCGTTCACCGACGCGGCGGGGGTCACCCGGGAGGTGCCGACCATGTTCGGGAAACCCCCGGCGATGGACGTCTGGATGACCGGCGGCGCGTTCGTCCTGGATCTGCGCTGCTCCGGGCAGCGGGGAGGGCCGCCGCCGGTCAAGGTGCGCCTCGTGCTGGGGCGGCCGGGTGAGGGGGCGGCCGAGGTGCTCCCGGCGGCCTGGGCGCCGAAGGAGGCGCGGACCGCCCTGAACGTGGACGTCCTGACCATCGCGGTCCCGCGCTTCTCCCTGCGTACGCGCATCCGGGCGACCGACCACCTGCCGGCGCTCGGCATCCGCCTCGCGACGACCCCCGCCGCCGACTTCTCCGGGCTCTCGGCCACCCCGCTCATGCTCTCCGAGGCGGTGCAGGAGGCCGTGCTGACGGTGACCGAGGAGGGCCTGTCGGCGGCCGCCGTGACGGCGCTGCCCGCACCGGCCGGGGCGGAGCCGGGCCCGCCCCCGCGCCGCCTGCACGTCGCCTTCGACCGGCCCTTCGGTATCGCCGTCCTGGACCCGGGCGAGGAGGTCCCGCTCTTCGCCGGGTGGCAGGCGGAGACCCCGTCGGAGAGCTAGCCAAGCGGCGGCGGCGTGACGACCGGCGGCGGGGGCACCACCGGGCGCCGCCGCCGGGCGCGCAGGACCAGGAACAGGGGCACGGCCACCAGCAGCACCGCGCCGCCGAGCAGGGTGAGCAGCCAGGCGGGCATGCCGGCCCAGGTCAGCAGCGCGTCCCGGTAGACCACGGTCCGGTACGGGGTGTCCTCGGCGGTCGCCCGCAGCTCGTGGTCGCCGTCGATCCGCTCCGGCCACGGGAAGTACTGGTGGATCGCCGTCACGAACACCGGCTTGTCCCCGGTGACCGCCGCCAGCGCCTCGTACGGCTCCTCCGCCGGGTCGACGCGGCCCGCGTACCCGACCTTCGGGGGCCGCCCGCCGATCGCGCCGCGCGGTTCCATGCGGTGGTCGGCCAGGACGTACAGGTCCAGGGACTGCGGGGTGGCGGCCAGCTCGGACAGGCGCATCGGATAGACCAGCCGGTCGCTGGCGAACCGCAGCCGCAGCGGTTCGAGCGTCCCGCTCAGCGTTCCCCCCTGATTCTCCGGCGCGAGGCGCACCGCCACGTACTCCCACTTCTGCTCGACGTACGGGGTCAGGGCCGTGGCGAGCCGGTCCGGCAGCTCGAAGCCGTTCGCCTTCAGCCAGCCTTCCAGCGCCTCCGGGTCGGTCGCGGCCAGCCGGGCCACGTCGAAGGGGCCGAGCCGTTCCCGGCCGACCACGTCGACCGGGGCGCCCGCCGTGGGGCCGGCGGCGCTGTCACCCACGGAGTTCCCGGAACCGCCGAAGGGCCAGTCCTCGGCGCGCGGCCAGAAGTAGTGCCGCTCCTCGGTGACCGGAGCGGTGATGGACCTCAGCTCGGAGAACAGCGCCGCATCACCCAGCTCGACTGTGGCGCGGTGCGGCACCGGCATGATCCAGGCCGCGTCCGGCGCGTCCCCCCGGACGCTCAGCTGCATGACGATGTGCTCGGTGCGGCCGTCCCAGCTGACCGCCGATGTCTCCCGGTCGACCGCCACCTGGCTGTTCCGGTTCACCACCATCGCCCCGCAGCCGCAGGCGTACGCCGGCGCGATCAGCGATCCCACCTGGAGCGACACCAGCATCAGGAGCAGGGAGAGCGCCCGGACCGCCCAGCCCCCCGTCCTTCCGTTTCTCCCCGCGCGCCGCATCTTCCGTCCTCCCCGTCGTTGCTGATCACGGGCTCAGACGTGCGCGGGCCCCCGCCGGTTCCGGCCCCGCCGTCCACCCGGGCGGGCGGACTTCAGGCCAAAGCCGGGTGACAGTCAGGCGTAAAAGGGGTTGATTGGGTCTACCCAAGAGCACAATGCGAAGGTTTCACACATGCCGGACAACCGGCCGGCGACAGACCTTGGGAGGGTCGGCGCAGCGTGGCGAACGCGGAGCACGGTGGCAGCACAGGCGCGACGGCGGGAGCGAGGACCGGAACGGTCAGGGCGGTGCTCTGGCTGCTCGTGGCCGCGCTGGCCGTCCGGCAGATGGCGGTGGTGCTGCGGCAGCCGCCGGGCGAACGGCTCACCGACCTGGAGACCTGGATCGGTGACGACGGGGTGCTCCATGTGACCGGTTCGCTGTACGACACCGACCGGTTCACCGGCACCCCGTTCTCCGGGCTCGTCCTCAAGCCGCTGACCCGTACCGCCGAACAGAGCCTCGGGGTCGCCTGGACCTTCGGCTCGCTCCTGCTCGTCGCCGCCCTCGGCCTCGTCGCGGCCCGCGCCCTGCCGGGGCCGGTCGGCCGCCGCACCGCCCTGCTCGCCGCACCCGTCGCGATCAGTCTGCTGATGGTCTCGCTGCCGGTGCGCAACGCGTTCCACCTCGGCCAGGTCAGCATCCTGCCCGTCCTCCTGGTCCTCGTCGGCCTCTTCGTCGTCCGGGGGGAACGCAGGGCCGGGGCGCTGATCGGGGTCGCCGCCGCCCTCCAGCCGGCCGTGCTCCTGTTCGCCCTCCTGCTGTGGCTCACCGGAAGACGCCGTTCCGCGGTCGCCGCCACCGGCGCGTTCGCCGCGTGCACGGCGCTGGCGTGGGCCGCTATGCCGCACGACTCGTGGACGTACTGGGTGCACCACGTCGCCGGGGCGGGCCTCGGCGACCAGGCGGACAGCCTCGCCAACCAGTCCCTGCACGGCGCGCTGCTGCGCCTGGGCCTCGCCGGGCTGCCGGAGATCGCGCTGTTCCTGGCCCTGGCCGCCGCGGTCTGCGTCATCGGCCTGCGCCGCGCCGTGCGGTACGCGCGCGACGGGCAGCTCCTGCTCGCCGCGGCCGTGACCGGCTGCGTCGCCGTCGCCGTCTCCCCGACCGCCTGGCAGCACCAGCTCCTCTGGGTGCTGCTCGCCCTGGTCGGCCGGGCGGGCCGCAGCGCCTCGGACCGGCTGGTGTGGCCGGCCGTCGTGGTCCTGGTGACGACCCTGCCGGGCGCGATGCTGCTCCCGAACATCGGGGCGGTGTTCCCGGTACGCGACAACGTGCTGCTGATCACCGCGCTCGGCGCCGCCTGCGTGACGCCGTTCCTGCCGCGCACCTCCCCGTACTGGCGGCGGCCCGTGCCCACCGCGTACGCGAAGCCGGTCCCGGCGCGCTGGGCGCGGGTGCCGCTGCTGCCCGTCTGGCGGCGGGTGCTCAGCCGGCCCAACCTGCTCCTGGAACTCCTCCTGATCCGCGTCGTCTACTCCGCGTACGGGCACGTCAGGCTGGCCGCCACGGCCGGACGGGACACCGCCGAACGGCACGGGCGGCAGATCCACTCGCTCGAACAGTGGCTGCACATCGACGTCGAGCACCGGATCAACCACGCCGTCGCGGGCGTCGGCCGGCTGCGGGACTTCTTCGACTTCTACTACACGACCTTCCACTTCCTCGTCCCGCTGGCGATCCTGGCCGTGCTGTACGTGCGGCGCCCCGCCGACTACCGCTGGGCCCGGTCCACCCTCGGCTTCGCCACGCTCCTCGCGCTCGTCGGCTTCTGGCTCTATCCGCTGGCCCCGCCGAGGCTGATGCCCGGGCTCGGCTTCATCGACACGGTGCACGGGGCGCAGGACTTCTCGCAGCCCGACTACGGGGCGCTGACGGCGGTGACCAACCAGTACGCGGCGATGCCCTCGCTGCACTTCGGCTGGTCCCTGTGGTGCGGGGTGATCATCGTGCTGCTCGCCCCGAAGGTCTGGATGAAGGCGCTCGGGGCGCTGCACCCGCTGTTCACGCTCTCCGCGATCGTCGCGACCGCCAACCACTGGGTGCTGGACGCGGTGGGCGGGGCGGTCGTCGTCGCGCTCGGGTTCCTCGTCGTGTACGCGCTCGCGGGGCCGCGCCGACTTCGGACGGGAGAAAGGGGTGCGGGGACGGAAAAGCGTCCCCCCACCCCTTCACCACGGGGATCGGCGCCCCCCCACCAAACCCCCCGCGCCCCCGCCGCGCCCCCCCGCCGGCGCACCCCCCCCGCTTCCGTGCGTACGGCGATAGCGTGACCATCGACACCAGCGTGGAGGAGACGATCGCGTCGCGGGCGAGCCCGGTGTCGAGGCCGTACTCGCGGGCGTAGATGAAGGAATTCTGCGCGGTGGGCAGTGCCGCGCACAGCACGACCGCCGTCAACCGGTGGTCCGGGAGGTGCAGCAGCGGGCCCGCGACGAGCAGGGCGGCCAGCGGCTGGCCCACCGTCTTCACGGCGACCACCACCGCGGTCTCCGCCCGCTCCCGGCACGCCCGGCCCCCGCCGCCCGGTCCCCGGTGCAGCGACAGGCCGAGCGTGATCAGGGCCGTCGGCACCGCCGCCGCGCCCAGCACGTCGCACGGGTGCGTCACGGCGGCCGGCAGCCGCAGCCCGGACGCGGAGACGGCCACGCCGAGCAGTGAGGCCAGGATGATCGGGTTGCGCAGGGGCATGGTGAGCAGCCGCCGCACCCCGCCGCCGGGGCGCCGGCCGTCGGCTCCGCGCGTCCCCGAGTCCATCAGCGTCAGGATCACCGGTGAGAGCACCAGCACCTGGAAGAGGATGACCTGCGCGACGAACGAGGCGTCGCCCAGCACCTGGACCGCCACCGGGATGCCCAGGTTCGCGGAGTTCACGTGCCCCGAGGACATGGCGCCGATCGCCGCGTCCGCCCGCCCCCGGCCGAAGACCCGCCGGGAGAGGACGAACCCGGTCCCCGCCGCCACCGCCGTGCTCGCCGCGAACGCCACCATCGACGGATGGCCGAACACGTCCGGGCTCGCCCCCGACACCATCGTGAACAGGGCGGCGGGCATGGCCACATGGAAGACGAACCGGCCGAGCACGGCCTCCGCCTGCTCCCCGAGCAGCCCGCCGCGCCCGACCGCGTAACCGATGCCGGTCAGGACCCAGATCGGGGCGAACGCGGAGAGCAGGGCATGCATGACCGCCATGATCCCCGTACGTCTGTTCGGCACGGTCGCCGCCCCCGGACAGGCCGAAGCCCCGGCCGCGGTGCGGTCGGGGCTTCGGGGTCACCGGCTCGGGTCGGGCCGGCTCAGTACCAGTTGTGGGCCTGCCAGAAGGACCAGGCGCCACAGGGGCTGCCGTAGCGGGAGTTCATGTAGTCCAGACCCCACTTGATCTGCGTGCCGGGGTTGGTCTTCCAGTCGGAGCCGGCGGACGCCATCTTCGAACCGGGCAGCGCCTGGACCAGGCCGTAGGCGCCGGAGGAGGCGTTGGTCGCGCTCGGGTTCCAGCCGCTCTCGTGGCTGACGATGTTGCTGAAGCACTGGAACTGGCCGTCGTCGCCGATCATCTGCTTCGCCGTGTCCTGGGCACTCCCGGCGGAGGTCGGCGCGGCGGACGGGGCCGCCATGGCCGGGGAGACACCCAGGCCGATGCCGGTGGCGCCCAGCAGCACGGAGGCGCCTGCGATGGCGGCCTTGCGACGGGTGGTGCGGGGCTTGGCGATGAGGTTACGGGCGAACGTCACAGGGAACCTTACGGTCGGGAACGGGGAAGTCGCGGCTCGGTCCGAATGCTGCGCTGACCGGCGCTCGTTGACCGCGATCCCGGTGAGGACCCTGCGGTGCTCGGCGACGAGATCCAGTCTTAGCGGCGCCGTTCAGCCGTGGCAACGACCCCCGTTACGACCCCGCCTCGCACCCGGGGCCGAAGGTCCCGAACCGCCACGAACCGCTCCTCAGCAGGTCGCAGGGGTGCGGCCGGGCCCGACGGGCCGGCCGCCCGCCTCCTAGGCCGCTTCGTACAGGACCAAGGTCCTGTGGGTGCCCTCACTCCCCACGGGCGCCGAATGTGACCTGGGCCTCGAAGGAAGCCCGCCGCGTCGCCCGCCGCAGCGCCTTCAGCAGCGGCGCCCCGGCCGTCAGCGTGAGCACGACCGTGAGCGCCGCCCGGCCCAGGTCCCAGCCCAGCGAGGTCGTCGCGCAGTACGTCAGGAAGCGGACCAGGTTGTCGCCCAGCGGGGCACCGGCCTGGAACGAGATGCCCGAGGCGAGGCCCGGCACGATCGTCCAGCCGTACAGGTTCATGATCGTCCCGTACGCGAACGAGGCGGCGGCCCCGTAGGCCGCCAGCATCAGCAGCTCGCCGCGCCCGCGCAGCCGGTCCGGGCCGGGCAGCAGCCCGGCGCCCATCGTGAACCAGCTCATCGAGAGCATCTGGAACGGCATCCACGGCCCCACCCCGCCGGTCAGCAGCGCGGACGCGAACATCGTCACGGACCCCAGCACGAAGCCGAACCCCGGCCCCAGCACCCGCCCGCTCAGCACCATCAGGAAGAACATCGGCTCCAGGCCCGCCGTGCCCGCCCCCAGCGGGCGCAGCGCCGCCCCGACCGCCGCCAGCACCCCCAGCATCGCGACCGCCTTCGCGTCGAGCCCGGCGTCCGCGATCATCGCGACCACCACCCCGACCAGCAGCGGCAGCAGCGCGGCGAACAGCCACGGGGCGTCCTGGGCGTGCGCGAGCCCCGCATCCCGGTCCGCGAGCAGCGGCCACCCGAAGGCGGCGACCCCGATCGCACTGATCAGCACCAGCGCGACGACCGCCCGGGGGCCCAGCCGGACCGGGCGGCCACGCCTCCCCGCCCCGCTCACGCGCCACCCCCCAGGGCCGCCCGGACCTGCGGGACGGTGAGCCATTCCTGCGGGGCGAGGATCTTGGCGGTCTGCGGGGCGAACGCGGGCGACGACACCACGACCTCCGCGGTCGGGCCGTCCGCGACGACCTCCCCGTCGGCGAGGATCACCACCCGGTGCGCCAGCTCGGCGGCCAGCTCCACGTCATGGGTCGCGAGCACGATGGCGTGGCCCTCGGCGGCCAGCGCGCGCAGCACCCCGACCAGCCGGGCCTTCGCCGCGTAGTCAAGACCCCGGGTCGGCTCGTCCAGGAGCAGCAGCGGCGGCCGGGCCGTGAGCACCAGGGCCAGGGCCAGCGCGAGGCGCTGCCCCTCGGACAGGTCACGGGGGTGCGTGTCGTCCGCCACCCCCGGCAGCAGCTCCGAGACGAGCGCCCGGCAGCTGCCCGGCTCCGCCCCGGCGTCCGCGTCGGCCGCCGCGCACTCGGCGGCGACCGTGTCCGCGTACAGCAGATCGCGCGGCTCCTGCGGTACCAGGCCGACCCGGCGCACCATCTCGCGCGGCGGGGTCCGGTGCGGGGGCAGGCCGCCGGTCAGAACGGTGCCGGAGGTGGGCTCGACCATGCCGACGAGGGCGCCGAGCAGCGTGGACTTGCCCGCGCCGTTGCGCCCCATCAGGGCCACGGTCTCGCCGGCCCCCACGGTGAGCGACACCCGGCGCAGCGCCTCGATCCGGCCGCGCCGCACCCCGAGCCGTTCGACGCGGACGGCGGGGGCGCCGGTGACCGGCGCGGGGGCGGGGGCCTCGTGCGGGGCGCGCCGGAACAGCCGGGCGAGGGGGCCCCGGCTCGGGGCGGGGCGGGGCGGGAGAGGGGCCGCGGGGGTGCCGGGGCGGCCGGGCGCCTCCGGTGCGGGGTGCCGGGGTGCCGACTCCGCCAGCCGGTCGCGCAGGGCGCCGGCCCTCCGCCGCGCGTCCCGGACCGTCAGGGGCAGCGGGTCCCAGCCCGCGAGGCGGCCGAGCGCGACGACCGGGGGGTGCACCGGCGAGAGGGCCATCACCTCGGCGGGCGGGCCCGTCACCGGGGCGGCGCCCGGCGAGGGGAGCAGGACGACCTGGTCCGCGTACTGCACCACGCGCTCCAGCCGGTGTTCCGCCATCAGGACCGTGGTGCCCAGGTCGTGGACGAGCCGCTGGAGGACCGCGAGGACCTCCTCGGCCGCCGCCGGGTCGAGCGCGGACGTCGGCTCGTCCAGGACCAGGACCCGGGGGTGCGGGGTGAGGACCGAGCCGATCGCGACCCGCTGCTGCTGGCCCCCGGACAGGGTGGCGATCGGGCGGTCGCGCAGCCCGGCCAGGCCCAGCAGGTCGAGGGTCTCCTCGACCCGCCGCCGCATCACGTCCGGGGCCAGGCCCAGCGACTCCATGCCGTAGGCCAGCTCGTCCTCGACGGTGTCGGTGACGAAGTGCGCCAGGGGGTCCTGGCCCACCGTGCCCACCAGGTCCGCGAGCTCCCGGGGCTTGTGCGTCCGGGTGTCGCGCCCGCCGACGGTGACCCGGCCGGTCAGGGTGCCGCCCGTGAAGTGCGGCACCAGACCCGAGACGGCGCCGAGCAGGGTCGACTTGCCGGCCCCGGACGGGCCGACGAGCAGCACCAGCTCGCCCTCCGGAACCGTCAGGTCGACCCCCGACAGGGTGGGGCGCCCGGCCCCCTCGTACCGCACCGAAACATCGTCGAACCGGATCACACCTGCTCCTGGAAGCCTGTGGGGGAGGGCGGGACGGGCGCGATCACCGCGGGACACAGCCCGAGCAGCACGGCGGCGGCCGGCCACAGCGGCAGCACGGGAGCGGTGAGCGGGACGACCCCGGGGTGCAGCGCCGCCGGATCAGCGTTCCCGGCCCAGATCATCGCCGCCGCGACCGCCGCGCCGGACCCGGCGATCAGCCAGGCCCGTACGCCCCACCGGTCGGGCCGGTAACGGGTCCGCACCGAGCGCGCCCCGCCGAGCCGCAGCCCGGCCAGCGCGGCGGCGAGCCCGGCGGCCAGCAGCGGCACGCCGTAGCCGGCGCCCTCGGCGGCGAGCAGCCCGTACGTACCGGCGCACACCCCGAGCAACCCGCCGAGCGTCAGCACGTTCGTGGTGTGCCGGACGGCGGCCGGGACACGGGCGGTGCGCCCGTAACCGCGCGCGTCCATGGAGGCGGCCACGGCGACCGACCGTTCGAGGGCGCCCTCCAGGACCGGCAGCCCGATCTGGAGGACGGCGCGCACGCCGCCGGTCGGCCGGCCGCGCAGCCGGCGGGCGGTGCGCAGCCGCAGCACGTCGGCGACCATGTTCGGCGCGAACGTCATCGCCACGACGACGGCGACCCCGGCCTCGTACAGCGCGCCGGGCAGCGACTTCAGCAGCCGGGCCGGGTTGGCGAGGGAGTTCGCCGCGCCGACGCAGATCAGCAGGGCCGCCAGCTTCGCGCCGTCGTACAGCGCGAACAGCAGCTGCTCGGCGGTGACCCGGCCGCCGATCCGGACGCCCTTCGCCCAGTCGGGCAGCGGCAGCTCGGGCAGCGTGAACAGGGTGTGCGAGCCGGGGACCGGCGAGCCGAGGAAGACGGAGAACAGCAGCCGAACCGCGATCACGAAGAGCCCGATCCGGATGAACATGCCGTACGACCGGGCCCACGGCGCGTCCGTGCGGCGCGCGGCCACCACGTAGCCCGCGACCCCGACCAGCAGGCCGAGCAGCAGCGGGTTGGTGGTCCGGGAGGCGGCCGTGGCCAGGCCCAGCGCCCACAGCCACCACGCCCCGGCCGGCACCGCGTTGGAGCGGGTCGCGGCGGGGGCGCGCCAGGCGGGGGGCCGGGGTGTCGCGGTGTCCGTGCGGCCGGCCGTCGGGCCGGTCATCCGCGGCGGCGGCGGGCCTGCGCGACTGCGGCGATGCCGAGGAGCAGCACGGCGCCGATCCCGACGAGGACGCCGGCGGACGGACCGCCGTCGTCGCCGTGGCCGCCGGCGGAGGCGGCGGAGGCCGGGGTGGGCGTCTTGCTGCCGCCGGCGGGGGTGTCGCCGTCGCCGGAGACCTGCTCGCCGCAGCCGGTGGCCGGGTAGCCGGAGATCGCGCAGAGCATCGCGCTCGTGTCGTACCGCAGCGGCTTGGCGACCGCGGCCAGGGCCTCCGCGCCGCTCGCGTCCTTCGCGACCCGCGCGCACGCGGTGCGTGGCGGGGGCGGGGTCTCCCCGTCCGGGGCGTCGGCCGCGGTGCCCGGGTCGATGACGACCGCGACGCGCTTGCTGCCGTCCTTCGCCGGGGTGTCCGCGCAGATCTTCGCGAAGTCGGGGGCGCGGCGCGGCCGGGAGGCGTCCTGCGAGTCGGCGCTCACCGAGAAGCGGAAGCCCTGCACCGAGCCGTCCTCGGGCCGGACGAGCGAGGGCCCCTGCGTGGCGTACGACCAGCCGCTCGCCGAACCCTCCCAGTACGACCAGTAGCGGTAGCCCGCCGCCTGCGCCGTGCCCGCGCCGAGCAGCGCCAGGACGGCGCCGACGACGAGGAGCACGAGCGCCCGTGCGAGGCGGCTCACCTTGATCCTCCCAGGATGCCCCGACCTTCAGGGCATGGAGGCACGGGTCCTCGGGGCGGAGCCGCAAAGCGGGGAGATTGGCTGCACATCAGTCCTGAACTGCGCTTTCTTCCGTTGTCAGTGGGGCCTGTTAGGTTGCGGATCATGGCGGCGACAGCAACGGCTGAGCGGGGTTCCGGGCTTGCCCGGTACACCTTTCGGTTGCGTGTGTCGTCGACGGCGCTCGGCCGGCTGGAGGCGGAGTGGGCGCGGTGTCGGTGGGTGTGGAACGAGTGCGTGGCCATCTCCCGCAGAGTCCACGCCGCGAATCGCGATGCCGTCGAGAGGACGACGTGCGGTCCGGCGCAGCTCGACAGGCTGCTGACAGAGGCCCGGCAGTCGATGGCGTGGTTGCGTGAGGGGGCGAGCGTTCCGCAGCAGCAGACCATCCGTGACTTCGCCACGTCCCGGGCCAAGGCGGTCAAGGACATCAAGTCGAAGCTCCCGGCCCGGCGGCGTGCCGGGATGCCCCGCATCAAGCGCAAGCGGGACGCACGGCCCACGCTGAACTACACCCAGCGCGGATTCCGCCTCAAGGACGGCCGCCTGCACCTCGCGGGCGGCATCGTCCTGACCGTCGTCTGGTCCCGCGAGCTGCGGTCCGCACCCTCCAGCGTGCGCGTCTACAGGGACAGTCTGGGGCACTGGTACGCGTCGTTCGTTGTCGCCTCCGAGATCGAGCCGCTGCCCGCCACGGGAAAAGTGCTGGGTGTGGACTGGGGCGTGAAGGAGATCGCAACCACCACGTCCGACGCCTACGACCTGCCCCACCCTGAACACGGGAAGAGTGCGGCGCGGAAGCTGGGGCGTTATCAGCGGATGGTGGCCCGCCGTCGCCCCGCCAAGGGCAAAGCCGCGTCCAAGGGCTACCGCAACGCCCGGCGACAGGCCGCGAAGGTGCACAAGAAGGTGGCGCGGCAGCGGCAGGACACCGCCCGCAAGTGGGCCAAGTCCGTCGTCCGCGACCACGACGCGATCGCCGTCGAGGACTTCCGTCCGAAGTTCCTGGCGAAGACCAGCATGGCCCGCAAGGCCGCCGACGCCGCGATCGGCGCCACCAAGACCGCCCTCATCGAGATGGGGCGAAAGCACGGACGGGACGTTCGTTTCGTGCATCCCGCGCACACCACTATGGACTGCGCGCAGTGTGGAGCGAGAACCAAGCACGCACTTCCCCTTTCGGAACGTACCTACACCTGCACCGCATGCGGAGCCGTGTCCCCCAGGGACAAGAACTCCGCGCGCGTGATGCTGGTCCGGGCTGGTCTCAACCCGGCTGGTGCCGATCGTGTAAGAGCCGGAGGACCGCAGGTCCCCGGCCAACGTGAGCCAGAAATCCCCACCCCTCGGGGCGGGGAGGACGTCAAAGCTGCTGGTTCTTGCGGCGGCCGCTGATCAGGAAGCCGGCGCCGGCGCCGACGGCGAGGCCGATGCCCACGAACCACCAGACGCCGCCGATGCCGTCGCCGTCGCCGCTGTCCTTCTTCTCCTCGTCCTCCGTGGCCGTCGGCTCCGCCTTCTTCACGGCGGCCGGCTCGGGGCCGGTCGCGTTCAGCTGGGCGACGAGGTCGGTGCCGCCGAAGTCGCGGACGTCGGCGCCGGTGGCGTGGGCGGCCAGGATCAGCTGGGCGTAGGCGGCGGGGCCGCTCTGCTGCGCCCAGGCGGCGGAGTTCTTCTTGAGCCAGGCGACCGAGCCGGCCGCCTTGTCCTTGTGGCCGGCGGCGGACAGGGCGACGACCGCGTCGGCGGTGTTGCCGAAGTCGGGCTGCGGGGCGCTGTCCTCCGCGCCGGGCATCGGGGCCGCGTCGAGGTGGCCGCTCTTCGCGAGGGCGGTCGCGAGGTAGGAGGCGCCGTTCTGCGCGGCCTGCTCCGGTTCGAGCGGGGAGCCCTTGTGGCAGGCGGGGTCCTTCACGGCCGCGTTGTCCGAGACGACCAGGCCCTTGCCGAGCGCGCCGAGGACTCCGGCGGCGGTGGCGTCACCGTTGGCGGTGAGCTTGCCGGCCTTGTCGGGCTGGTAGGCGAAGGCGCCGCCGTCCTTGCCGCCGCAGGGGATGGAGAACGCGAGCAGTGCGGCGTACGGGGTCTTGCCGCCGTGCGTCGTCACGTCGCCCAGCTTCTCGCCGGCCCGGGCGAGGGTGCCGATCACGATGGACGTGGAGTTCGCGTCGCTGGGGCTGCCGGCGGTGTAGCCCCAGCCGCCGTCCTCGTTCTGGACGGACTTGAGCCAGCTGACGGCGTTCGCGAGGGCGTCCTGGTGGCCGCCGACCGCGCGCAGGGCCTGGGCGGCGGCGGCCGTCGCGTTGGTGTCGACCATCGTCTTGGCGTCGCAGGGCACGGAGGCGTCGGGGCGGTACGCGGGGAAGGCGCCGCTGTCGCACTGCTGGCCGGTCAGCCAGTCGACGGCCTTCGGGGCCGGGGTCACGCCCACGGCCTGCTGCGCGAGGAAGGCGAGCGACTGCCGCCACACCCCGTCGTACGTCGGGTCGCCGGTGCCGTAGAGCCCGGAGGGCAGCGCGGCCGAGGGGGAGGGGGACGGAGACGGCGCGGCGACGGCCGCCGGGGCGGCGGTCGCGCAGAGCGCGGCGGCGGTGACGGCGAGCGCGGCGGCGCTGCGGCGTACGGTCATGGCGGGTGGTGCCTCTCCTGGGGACCGGGGGCAGGCACACACGGCACCAGGCTCCGGCTCCGTATACCTCGACGGGGCGGGCCGCCGGGGTTCCGGCGGCGTGAGCGGGTCACGACTCGGACAGGGCATTCCGACTTCCGCCTCGCGGCGGTCTACGGATGGGGTCTCCCCCAGCTCGAGCGGAGCCGAGAGCTTGGGGAAGGGTCAGTGCCGGATTCGCACCGGCTTCCCCCTGAACGGGCATAGTGACGACGCGGCCAGTCTAACGGGCGGGGTTTCTCCCCCTCCCCGCCCCTTCCCGAAACCGGGGCGCTGCCCCGGACCCCGCTGCTCAAGCGCCGCAGGGGCTTGATTTCGGGGCGCTGCCCCGGGCCCGGCGCCTCAAAGGCCGGCGGGGCTTGATTTCAGGGCTCCGCCCCGGACCCCGCGCTTCGAACGCCGGCGGGCTTGGTTTCGCGCCCGGGTGGGCCTCTTGCCGCAGGGCAAACGGTGGCAGCGGCGCGATCAAGCCCCTGCGGCGCTTGAGCAGCGGGGGTTCGGGGGCAGCGCCCCCGAGAGGCAGGCCGCCTAGACTCGGGTCCGTGAGCAGTGACGACGCCGCCCTGGACGCGCTGGCGGTCCTCGGGGACCCCGTGCGCCGCAGCCTGTACCGACACGTCGCCGCCGCCCCGGGCGACGTCACCCGGGACGCCGCGGCGGACGCGGTCGGGGTGACGCGGGCCGTGGCCGCCTTCCACCTGGACAAGCTCGTGGACGCGGGGCTTCTGGAGACCACCTTCCGCCGGCTCTCCGGCCGCGCCGGGCCCGGTGCCGGGCGGCCCTCCAAGCTGTACCGGCGGGCGGACGGCGAGCACTCCGTCTCCGTACCGCCGCGTTCCTACGACACCGTGAGCCAGTTGCTCGCCGAGGTGGTCGAACGGGCCGGGCTCGACGCCGAGTTGCAGGCGGCGGCGCGGGCGGCCGGTGCGGCGGCGGGCGCGGCGGAGCCCGTGGAGGCGCTGCGGGAGCGCGGTTACGAGCCGTACTGGGACTGCGGGAAACTCCGCCTCAACAACTGCCCGTTCCACGCCCTGGCGGAGCAGTTCCCGGCCCTGGTCTGCGGGATGAACCTCGCGGGCATCCAAGGGCTGCTCGCCGAGGGCTGGAGCGCTGCCATGGACCCGCTGCCGGAAGGGTGTTGCGTCGCGGTCGAGGGTCCGAAGGGGGCTGGCGAACTCTAAAAAAGAATCCGTTGACTTTAGAAGGTTCACCCGGCCATGCTTGGCCCGTGAACGACTTCCACCTTGCCCAGGTCAACGTCGGGCGCCTCCTCGCCCCGCTCGACAGCCCCCAGCTCGCCGACTTCGTCGCACAACTCCCCGAGATCAACGCGCTCGCCGACCACGCCCCCGGCTTCGTCTGGCGCATGGTGGACGACGAGGGCGCCGACGCCACGAGCCTGCGCCCCGATCGCGCGGACGACTTCTTCCTGATCAACTGCTCGGTCTGGGAATCGGTCGACGCGCTGAAGGCGTACGTGTACCGCAGCGACCACCTCAGGGTCCTGGCCCGCCGCCGCGAGTGGTTCGAGCGCCTCGCCGACCACCACTCGGCCCTCTGGTGGGTCCCGGCCGGCCACCGCCCGAGCGTCGAGGAGGCGATGGACCGTGTCGCCCTGCTCCGCGCGAAGGGCGACACCCCCGACGCCTTCACCTTCCGCGCTCCGCACCCGCCCCCGACGGACACGCCCTAGTCCGTACCCGCCCCCGACAACAGGTGGAGCCGCAGCGCGAGTTGCAGCTCCAGCGCCCGGTCCGGCTCGTTCCAGTCGCGGCCCAGCAGGACCTGGATGCGGTCCAGGCGCTGCACCACCGTGTTCACATGGACGTGCAGTTCGTCCTTGGCCCGGATCAGGCTGCCCCCCGCGCCGAAGTACGCGCTCAGCGTCCGCACCAGATGCGTGCCGCGCTGGGCGTCGTACGTCAGCAGCGGCCCCAGCGTCGCCGCCACGAAGCCGTCCACGTCCTGCGCGTTGCCCAGCACCACACCCAGGAACCCCAGCTCCTCCACGCACGCGCCCTCGCCCGCCCGCCCCAGCACCCGCATCGCCCGCAGACACCGCGCCGCCTCCGCGTAGGCGGCGGCCAGCCCGTCCGGGCCCCGGGCCGGACCGGCGGCGGCCACCGTGACGGGGGCCTGGGCCAGCTGCCCCAGCTGGGCCGCCGCCGCCCGGGCCGCCGCACCCGCACCCGTGCCGGTGTCCTCCGTCAACAACACCACGGCGCCCGCGTGTTCGGCGCTCACGCCCTGGTGCTCGCCGCCGAACAGGAACCGCATCGCGGCCGGGGCCAGCCGCTCGCGCGCCCCGGTCTCCGCCACCAGCAGCAGATGCGGGCGGTCCAGGTCGATGCCGAGGCGGCGGCCCCGCTCGGCCAGCCCCGCCGGGTCACGGGCCGGGTCCGACAGCAGGTCCGCGATCAGCTCACCGCGTATCCGGTTCTCGGTCTCGGCCACCGTGCGCCGCAGCAGCAACAGCAGCCCCGTCACCACCGCCGACCGCTCGAACAGCCGCCGGTCCGAGTCGTCCAGCGGGCGGGCCCGGTGCAGGACGAGCCCGGCCAGCAGCTCCTGCCCGGCGAGCACCGCGCACACCACCCGCCCGTCGCGGTGCACCGCCCGCGCCCCGGTACGCGACTCCTCGGCCGCCTCCGCCAGCCAGCCGGCGTCCATGCTGTCGGCGGCGAAGCCCGTACCGTCCGGGCGGACGGCGGCCAGCGGGCGGCCGCCCGGGTCGTGGATGGTCAGCGGAGAGCCGAGCAGCCCGGCGACCGCCGCCGCCACGTCCTTGACGTCCCGGCCGCGCAGCACCAGGTCGGTGAGCCGGTCGTGCGACTCCTCGGCCCGCGCCATGGCCGCCGAGTGCGCCCGCACGGAGGCGTTGGCCTCGGCCAGTTCCGCATTCGCCTCGGCCAGTTCGGCCAGCGCCGCCGTGGTGTCGGCGAGCGCGCGGGCCGTGTCGATGGCGATCGCCGCGTGCGCCGCGAGCGAGCAGAGCAGGGCCACCTCGTCGGGGCTGAAGACCCGGGGCGAACGGTCCGCCGCGAACAGCACGCCGATCACCTTTCCCGTACCGCCCCGGCTCGAACCCAGCAGCAGCGGCACGCCCAGGATCGCGACCAGGCCCTCGTCCAGCACCCCGGCGTTGATGTTGCGGGTGTGGCGGAAGCGGTCGTCGGTGCGGTAGTCCGGCGTCGCGTACGGGCTCGCCGTCTGCGCCACCAGACCGCCCAGGCCCTCGCCCAGTTCCAGCCGCAGCCGCTGGAAGAGCACCGAGACCGAACCGTCGGTCACCCGCATGTAGGTGTCCCCGGCCTCCTCGTCCGGCAGGGTCAGATACGCGGTGTCGGTGCCCAGCAGCATCCTGGCCCGCCGCACGATCGCCTTCAGCACGTCGTCCAGGTCCCGGGAGGCCGCCAGGTCCCCCGCCGTGTCGAACAGCGCGGTGAGCTGGGCCTCGCGCCGCCGGTGCTGGCGCAGCGCGCTCCTGATCCGCAGCGCCGTCGCCGTGGCCCGCTCCACCTCGGCCAGCTCCTCGGCGGCCACCCCGTCCGCCCGCGCCTGCGAGGAGACCGCCCCCAGCGCCTCGGCCGGGGCGTCGTCGGCCAGCAGGTCGAACAGGCGCCGGAGGTGGGGCGCGGCGGAGGGGAGCGGTTCAGGCATGGCGTCCGGGGTTCCTCGGGTTCGGGGTGGCGGGTCAGTTCGCGGTCCAGCCGCCGTCCATGGAGAGCGAGGAGCCGGTGATGTGCCCGGTGCGCGGCCCGCACAGCCACAGGACCGCCTCGGCCACGTCCGCGGGCTCGATCAGCCGCTTGACCGCGCTGCGCTCCAGCATCACCCGCCCGACGACCTCGTCCTCGGAGATGCCGTGCGTGCGGGCCTGGTCGGCGATCTGGTTCTCCACCAGCGGCGTGCGCACGTACCCGGGGCAGACGCAGTTGCTGGTCACCCCGTGCTCCGCCGCTTCGAGCGCGACCACCTTGCTCAGCCCCTCCAGTGCGTGCTTGGCCGTCACATAGGCCGATTTGTACGGGCTCGCGCGCAGCCCGTGCACCGACGAGATGTTGACCACGCGCCCCCAGCCGCGTTCGTACATGCCCGGCAGGGTCCGGCGCAAGACGCGGAACGGGGTCTCCACCATCACGCGCTGGATCAGGGCGAACCGGTCCGGCGGGAACTCGTGCACCGGCGCCACGTGCTGGATGCCCGCGTTGTTGACCACCACGTCCACCTCGGCCGGCAGCGTGTCCACCACGTCCGGCTCGGACAGGTCCACCACCCAGGGGGTCCCGCCGATCTCCTTCGCCAGCCGCTCGGCGGCCTCCCCGGCCCGGTCCACGACGTGCACATGGGCGCCCGCGTCGGCGAGCGCCCGGGCGCAGGCCAGCCCGATGCCGCTCGCGGCCCCGGTGACCAGCGCGGTGCGCCCGGCCAGGACGGGTTCTGCGGGCGGCTGCGCGGGGCCGCCGGGTGCGGGGGCGGCGGGCTGGTGATCCGGTCTGCGGGAAGTCTCCATGGCGGTCACCGTAGGTACGCGCGGGCCCGCGTCACACGGCGCCGGTGCACACACCCGCGTACCGGGGCATGGTGGCGGCGTACATGGTGCGGGGCCGCGGACGGCCGCCGCGCCGGGCCGGGCGGGGCCCGTCGTCCGGGCCCCACCGCGGTCCCGCCGCGCAAGGGCGTCGGGGCACACAGCGGGGGCCCGGGTGTGGCCACCGGTCCCATGGGCGGGGGCCGGTGCCGCTCGTAGGTTCCGGCAGCAACCCGTACCCCCACGGCAGGGAGAAAGCAACGTGCGCCCACCGATTCTGCAACGCCTCTTCCGCCGCATCGCGGCGGCGGCCGTCCTCGGCCTGCTCGCGGCGACGCTGAGCGTCACCACCGCCCAGCCCGCCGCCGCTGCCGCCGGCCTCCAGCAGGTGACCGGCTTCGGCTCCAACCCGGGCAACCTCCAGATGTACGCGTACACCCCCGCAGGACTCCCCGCGAACGCCCCCCTGGTCGTCGCCCTGCACGGCTGCACGCAGACCGCGAACGCCTACTACACCCACTCCGGCTGGCCCCGGTACGCCGACGAGTGGGGCTTCGCCGTCGTGTTCCCGCAGACCACCTCGGCGAACAACGCGCTGTCCTGCTTCGGCTGGTTCGACCCGGCCGAGGACACCCGGGGCAGGGGTGAGGCGGCCTCGATCGTGCAGATGGTCGACTACGCGAAGAGGACCTACGGCTCCGACGCGGACCGGGTCTACGTCACCGGGCTCTCGGCGGGCGGCGGGATGACCGCCGACCTGCTCGCCGCCTACCCGGACATCTTCGCGGGCGGCTCGGTGGCCTCCGGGCTGCCCGCCCAGTGCGCGACGAGCCAGACGGCCGCGTCCACCTGCCAGTACGGGCCGCAGAGCCTGACGCCGGCCCAGTGGGGCGACAAGGTCCGTGCCGCGTACCCCGGCTACGGCGGCCCGTGGCCCCGGGTCGCGATCTGGCAGGGCACCTCGGACTACACGGTCTACCCGGCCAACGCCACGGCCCTGCGCGACCAGTGGACCGATGTGTGGGGCATCGGCCAGACCCCCTCGTCCACCGACGCGCTCCCCGGCGGCACCACCCGCACCGTCTACGACGACGCCGCCGGGCAGCCGGCCGTGGAGATGTACTCGGTCGCCGGCATGGGCCACGGCCTGCCCGTCAGCCCCGGCTCGGGCGAGGGGCAGTGCGGCTCGACGGCCGCGTACTTCCTGAACACCATCTGCTCCACGTACTACACGGGCGTCTTCTGGGGCCTGGACGGCGGCACCGAACCGGGCGACCCCGGTGACCCGGGCGACCCGGATGACCCGGGCGATCCCGGCGACCCGGGGGACCCCGGCCCCGCGCAGTGCTACACCGCCACCAACTACGCCCACGTCACGGCGGGCCGGGCGCACATGTCCGGCGGGTACGTCTACGCCAACGGCTCCGACCAGAGCATGGGCCTGTACAACGTCTTCATCAGCCACACCCTCAGGGAGTCACCCACCGGGTACTACGTGATCGCGGACAGCGGCTGCACCGGCTGAACGCCACGAGGACGCGGTTTTCCGCGGCAAAAGTGCCGGGTTGCCCGGGAAAACCCGGCCGAGTGAATACCCCGGCCCCCACCCCATGCAGCCGGATTACACGGGCTGGGGAAAGGAAGCAAA
>NZ_JBHUXS010000016.1:0-164935 GCF_042669245.1 Streptomyces sp. NPDC057249
GCCCCGGTCCGCGCGCGGACCGGGGCCGGGGCTCCCGTGTCACCCGGTCCGCACATGCGTGGCTCCTCGCATCGGACCGCGGAACGTGGTCGGCTGGACGGAATGACCGCCGGGGCGAGGAGCGACATGACCGACGAACACCGCCGGCCCGCGGACGCCGTCGTCGTCGGCGCGGGCCTCGCCGGACTGGCCTGCGCCCTGGATCTCTGCCGCTCCGGCCTGAAGGTGGCCCTCCTGGAGGCGTCCGACTCGGTGGGCGGCCGGATGCGCACGGACCGCCGGGACGGATTCCTGCTCGACCGCGGCTTCCAGGTGTTCAACACCGCCTATCCACAGGTGAAGCGGCGCCTGGACCTCAGGAGCCTGCGGCTGCGGCCGTTCACCGCGGGCATCATCGCGCACACCCGGACGGGCCCCGTCCGCCTCGCCGACCCGACGCGCGAACAGGGCGCGGTGGGGGCGTTGCTGCCGGGCCGGGTCCTCTCCGCCCGCGACCTCGGCGCGCTGGCGGCGCTCACGGCACGGGACGCGGTGCTCCCCGCTTCCTCCGTCAGGCGCCGCCGCGACGAAACCACCTCGGCCGCGCTGTTCCGGGCCGGTCTGTCGGACGACGTCATCACCGGCGTACTCCGGCCGTTCCTGGCCGGGGTGTTCCTGGAGGACGGTCTGGAGACCTCCGCGCGGTTCTTCCACCTGGTCTGGCGGAGCATGGTGCGCGGGACGCTGTGCCTGCCCGCCCGGGGCATCGGCGCCGTACCCCACCAGCTCGCCCGGGGCCTCCCCGACGGCGTCCTCCGGCTCGGCACCCCCGTCGCGGAGATCACCGGCACGGGGGTCGCCCTGGAGGGCGGGAGCGAAGTACCCGCGAGCGTCGTCGTGGTGGCGACGGAACCGGCCGCCGCCGCCCGCCTGCTGCCGGGCCTGACCGTGCCGGACACGCGCACCGTCACCACGTATTACCACGCCACCGACCGCACACCCCTCGCCGAACCGACCCTGCTCGTGGACAGCACCGGGCCGGTCCTGAACACCTGCGTCCTCAGCGAGGTCGCCCCCACGTACGCACCGCCCGGCACCGCGCTGATCTCCACCTCCGTACTGGGCACCGACCTCCCGGGCCGCGGCCGGGCGGTGCTGCGGCGCCTGGGCGACCTGTACGCCACCGACACCGCCGGCTGGACGCAGATCGCCGCCCGCACGGTCGAGGGCGCCCTGCCTGCCATGCGCCCGCCCTGGCAGCTGAGCCGCACCACCCGCGTCCGCCCGGGCCGGTACGTGTGCGGGGACCACCGGGCCACCGGCTCCGTCCAGGGCGCCCTCGCCTCGGGCACCCGGGCGGCCCGGGAGGTGGCGGCGGATCTGGCGCGCCGGCCGTGAGCCGCTGCCACGTGGCCGTCGTCGGTGGCGGGGCGGCCGGACTCAGCCTCGCGCACCGTCTGACCGAGACCCGTGCCGCCACCGTCACCGTGATCGAGCCGCCGGACGGACCGCCGCGCCCGGCGGAGCGGACCTGGTGCTACTGGCACGCGGAGTCGGACGGCCTCGACGAAGCCGTCAGCGCGTCCTGGTCCGTGCTGCGGGTGCACGACGCCGACGGCCGCCCGGTCACCGTCGAACCGGCCCCCTTCACCTACCGCATGGTGCGCTCCGCCGACTTCGAACGCCTGGTGCACGGCCGGCTGGCCCGCGCGGACGGCGGACGCCTCCTGCGGGCCACGGCGGACGCGGTGCGCGGCGTGCCCGGCGGCGCCGAGGTCCGCTGCACACGGCCCGACGGCTCCACGGTCCACGTGCGCGCCCACCGCGTGTTCGACTCCCGGCCGCTGCCCGCCCTGCCACCCGCGCGCACCCGACTGCTCCAGCACTTCCGTGGCTGGTTCGTCCGCACCGCCACCGCCCGGTTCGATCCCGGGGTCGCCGACCTGATGGACTTCCGCGTCCCCCAGCCCGCCCACGGGCTCGCGTTCGGCTACGTGCTGCCCCTGGCCCCGGACCGGGCGCTCGTGGAGTACACCGAGTTCTCCCGCCGCCCCCTGACCACCCCGGCGTACGAGTCGGCGCTCGGCCACTACTGCCGCGACGTCCTCCGGCTCGGCACGCTCACGGTGGAGCGTACGGAGCAGGGGGCGATTCCGATGACCGACGCCCGCTTCCCGCACCGGGCCGGGCCCTCGGTGTTCCGGATCGGCACCGCGGGCGGCGCCACCCGCCCGGCCACCGGCTACACCTTCGCGGCCGTCCAACGGCAGAGCCGGGCCATCGCCGCCGCCCTGCGCGACGGACGGGGGTCCGTCCCCGCGCCCCACGGCCGACGGGCGCTCGCCATGGACGCCATCGTGCTCCGCGCGCTGGACACCGGCCGGATCGACGGCCCGGACTTCTTCACCGGCCTGTTCCGCCGGGTCCCGGCCGAACGGCTGCTGAGGTTCCTCGACGGCACTGCCTCGCTCCGGGAGGAGTGGGGCATCGGACTGCGCACCCCGGTCAGGCCGATGCTCGCCACCGCCGCCGAACTGCCGTTCCTCCCGCGCCGGGCCGGAGCCACCGCCGAAGACGGAGGGAACCGGCGATGACCCTGCCGTGGGACCGCGTCCCGGCCGGTCCGGTCCCGGTGCGGACCGCCCCCGCCGCCGGACGGCAGCCCGGCGGCGTGCACGCCCTCCTCGCCCGTAACGGCCGCCCGGCCACGACACCGGAGCACGCCCCGTGAACACCCGACCCCCCGCCGCCCGACGAGGCCGCGACCGCAAGGCCGAAATCCTGCTGCCCGCACCCGGCGCGGCACGCTTCCGACGAGGTGACGAGCCGTCCGTCGCCGTCGTCGGGGGCGGCATCGCCGGCCTCTCCGCGGCGACCCTGCTGGCCGAGCGCGGCGCCCGGGTGACCCTGTACGAGAAGGACGACGCGCTCGGCGGCCGGCTCTCCGGCCACCGCACCCTGCTGGCCGACGGCTCAGCGGTGACGATGACCCGCGGCTTCCACGCGTTCTTCCGCCAGTACTACAACCTGCGCGGCCTGCTCCGGCGTACCGACCCCGCCCTGGCACGCCTCGTACCCCTGCCCGACTACCCCCTGCGGCACAGCGGCGGCCTGACCGACAGCTTCGCCCGCGTCCCGAGGACGCCGCCGCTCAGCGCGCTCGGCTTCGTCGCGCTCAGCCCCACCTTCGGATGGCGGGACCTGGCCGCCATGGACCCCCGGGCCGCGCTCCCGCTCCTCGACGTCCGCGTCCCCGAGGTGTACGAGCGCTTCGACGGCGTCGGCGCGACCGCCTTCCTGGAGCGCGTGCGCTTCCCGGAGGCCGCCCACCATCTGGCGTTCGAGGTGTTCTCGCGCAGCTTCTTCGCCGACCCGCGCCAGCTGTCCGCCGCCGAACTGCTGCTGATGTTCCACATCTACTTCCTCGGCTCGTCCGAGGGGCTGCTCTTCGACGTACCGGCCGAGCCCTTCCCCCAGGCCCTCTGGGAACCCCTCGCGGCGTACGTCGACCGCCTCGGCGCGGACATCCGCACCGGGACGCCCGTGCACCGGATCACCCCTCGTGACGGCGGCGGCGCCCACGTGGACACCGAGACCGGCACCCACCGGCACGACGCCGTGGTGCTCGCCCTCGACACCGAGGGCCTGCGGCACACCGTCGCCGCGTCGCCCGGCCTCGGCACCGCGGGCTGGCGCGACGGCATCGCCGCCCTGCGCACCGCACCGCCCTTCCTGGTGTCCCGGCTCTGGCTCGACCGGCCCGTCCGCGCGGACCGGCCCGGCTTCCTCGGCACCAGCGGCTTCGACGGGCTCGATAACATCAGCACCCTGGAACGGTACGAGGGCGAGGCCGCCCGCTGGGCCGGGCGCACCGGCGGCTCCGTCGTGGAACTGCACGCGTACGCCGTCGACCCCGGGGCCGAACACAAGGCCGTACAGGAACGGCTCGTCGACCGGCTGCACCGGGTCTATCCGGAGACCCGTGACGCGCGCGTGGTCGACGCCCGGCACGAGTGGCGCTCCGACTGTCCGCTCTTCGAGGCCGGCACGTACCACCTGCGCCCCACCGTGCGCACCCCGCACCCCTGGCTGGCCCTCGCGGGGGACGGGGTCCGCTGCGCACTGCCCGTCGCCCTCATGGAACGGGCCGCCACCACCGGCTTCCTGGCGGCGAACGCCCTGCTCGCCGACCGGGGCGTCCGGGGCCAGGTGCTGTGGACGGTGCCCCGGAGGGGCCGCTCCCGCGTGCTCCGGGCGCTCGCCGCCGGGCGTGCCTGAACGCGTCAGCCCGGGAAGCGCCCGGTGCTGCGCAGCGCCCAGCGCCTCTCCGCGTACGCCAGGTCGTCCACCCACAGCCGCCCGGCCGTGCGGCGCATCAGCGGCCGCAGCACCGGGGCGGCGGCCCGCGCGAGCGCGAAGCCCGGCCGGTCCGAGGCGGCGAGCGTCGCCTCGACCACGGCGGTGCGCGGACGCTCGTGATCCGGACGGGTCAGGGGCGTCGCGTGCGTCTCCACCACGGAGGACACGCCCTCGCCGTCCGTGATGCGCATGACCACGGTACGCGGCCCCGGCGCCGTGAACTCGGCCCGCACCGGCACCACCAGGCGCCCCGCGACGCGGAAGGAGACGTCCACCACGAAGGCGTCGTCCTCGTCGCCCCGCGGTTCACGCACCACCGACAGATCGATGAACGAGTACGGGTGGAACCACGCACCGTGCCACGGGTCGAGCCGATTGGCCACCACGTCCTGCGGTTCGCACCGCCCGGCCGCCGTGAACACCGCGTCCACCGCGTCCCCGCGCGCGGGCCGCTCCGGCACCACGGGCCGGTCGGTGGGCTCCTCGCCCCCCACCTCGTCCAGCCGCACCCACACGAGTACGCCGTCGTCGTGGACCGGGAAGGGCTGCCAGCCGGCGAACGGGGCCCCGTCCAGGGCGAGTCCGTGCCAGTGGCACACCAGCGTGCCGCACACCACCCGGCTGTCCCGCAGCGGTGCGCCCAGGTGCGGGCAGACACCGGATCCGGCGCGCAGTTCACCGCCGTCCGTACGCCACAGCACGACCTCCGTCCCGCCGACGGTCCGGCCGTAAGGTTCACCGGCGCGGACGTCGCGCGAGGCGCCCACCACGTACCAGTTGCCGGACGGGCGCGTCATGGCCCGCTTCAGCGCCCCGGCGATGAGCGCCGGCCGGGCGTCGCGCCAAGTCGGCTCCTGCGCCGCCCAGTCGGGGCCGGAACCCCGCAGCCGCAGCGGTGGCGACCACCGCCCGCCGTTCCGCCGGGTCATCGCACCGGTTCCTTCCGCTCGGCTCCGGGGCCGGCCACCCCCGCCCGGCCGCGCGCACGCCACCGGGCCCCGGCCACGCGCAGCACCCCGAGGGCGGCCGTGGCGGCACGCCGTCGCCGGGAGACGACCGCGCGGCGGTGCAGGACGCGGTAGTCCTGCTCGGCGACCGCGTCGAGGATGCCGCCGTAGAGGGTGAACGCCGCGCGGATGCACGGGCGCACCCGCGGGTCGAGCATGCCGATGCCCGGCTCCGCCGTCCGGTACACCCCGCGCGTCAGCTCCGTCGCGGCCACCAGCGCGGCCCGGATGCGCGTGTCACCGCGCCCGGTGCGCCGGCTCCACTCCAGCAGCGCCCGGTCCACGCCATGGGCGGACAGCAGATCACCGGGCAGGTAGACGCGGCCCCGGTCGAGGTCCTCGCCCACGTCGCGTACGAAGTTGGTGAGCTGGAACGCCACGCCCAGCGCGGCCGCGTGCGGCTCGGCCTCCTGCCGGGGCACGACCGTACCGAGCACCGGCAGCATCTGCAGACCGATCACCGCGGCCGAACCGTGCACATACGTCTGCAGGTCGGCATAGGTGGGGTAGTGGGTGACGGTCAGGTCGGCCCTCATCGAGGACAGGAAGTCGGCGAACAGGTCGTGTCCGATGCCGTACCGGGCGGCGGTGTCGGCGACCGCCCGGACCACCGGCTCGGCACCCGTGCCGGTCCTCAGCCCCTGCGCCAGGTCGCTCTCCAGGCGCAGCAGCAGCCGGTCGCGCTCGGCGGGCGTCCGGTGCCGGTCCAGATCGTCGACGATGTCGTCGGCCCAGCGGGCGAAGCCGTACAGGGCGTGCACGGCGGACCGCCGCTCGGGCGGCAGGAGCCGGGTGGCCAGGAAGTACGTGCGGCCGTGGCGGGCGTTGAGCTGCCGGCACCGGGCGTACGCGGCGCGCAGCCCCGGGTCGGTGATACCGGCCGCGTCCAGTTCACGACGAGTCATCGGCACCTGCCCGGACCAGGGGGGAAGGGCCGGTGCGCAGCCGGCGGGGCCGCGGCCCGGCGACACCGGTGATCCGCGCGGCGGCCAGCTTGCCGCTGATGAGCACCGTCGGCACCCCGACGCCCGGAGTCGTGCCGCACCCCGCCAGGACCGCGTTCTCCGTCCCCCGCACGAGGTTGCGCGGGCGGAAGGGCCCGGTCTGGGCGAAGGTGTGCGACAGGGAGAACGGACTGCCGGCGGCGTGGCCCCGGGCCGTCCAGTCGAGCGGGGTCACCAGCAGCTCCTCCTCGACGCTGTCCGCGAACCCGTCCAGGCCCCGGCGTTCGAGTTCGCGGACCAGGCTGTCGCGGTAGCGCGGGCCGAGGTCCGCCCAGGCGGCGGCCGGGGGACCGGTCGTGGTGTTGGGGCACGGGGCGAGGACGTAGTGCAGATGGCGGCCCGGGGGCGCCAAAGACGGGTCGTGGGCCGTGGGGCGCGTGATCAGCAGCGAGGGGTCGCTCATCAGCGCGCCCGTACGGGTCAGCTCCTCGAACGTCCGCTCCCAGGCGGCGCCGAAGGAGAGGGTGTGGTGCGCGAGGTGCGGCCAGGTGCGGTCGGTGCCGGCGTGCAGCACCACGGCGGACGGGGAGTGACGCGGGCGCGCCGGGCGCAGCGGGCGGCGCCCCAGCAGCCGGTAGGCGGCGGCCGGTTCGCACGTGAGCACCACCGCGTCGCAGGGCACGCGTTCGCCGGACGCCAGGCGTACGGCCCGCACCCGCCCCGCCGACCGCTCCAGCGTGCTCACCTCGGCCGCCCACCGCAGATCGGCGCCCGCCTCCGCCGCCGCGTCGGCCATGGCCCGGGGGAGGGCGTGCATGCCGCCCTTCGGGAACCAGACGCCGGCCACGGTGTCCATGTAGGCGATCACGGCATAGGCCGCGAGCGCCCTGGCCGGGGCCACACCCGCGTACAGCGACTGGAACGAGAAGACGCGCCGCAGGCGTTCGTCGGAGAGGAAGCGGCCGATCCGGTGGTCGAGGCGCCCGAACCCGCCCAGCGCCGCGAGCCGGGCCAGATCCGGGTGCAGCAGTTGGAACGGTGAATCGAAGTTCGTGTCGATGAACCGGCGCATCTGCGCCCGGTACAGGCGTTCCAGCCACCGCCGCAGATCGCGGTAGCCCGCCGCCTCCGCCGGTCCGGCGAAGCGCCGCACCTCCGCCTCCATCGCCTCGCCGTCGGTGTGCACGTCGAGCGAGGACCCGTCCGCGAAGCACGCCCGGTACGCCGGGTGCAGGGCCGTCAGTTCGACCCGGCGGTACAGGCTGTCGCCCACGGCGGCGAACGCCTCGTCGGCCAGGTGCGGCATGGTCAGCACCGTGGGACCGGTGTCGGTCTCGAACCCGCCGAGCCGCAGCCTCCCCGCCCGGCCCCCGGGACCCGCGTCCCGTTCGACCACGGTGACCCGGCGGCCCGCCCCCAGCAGATGCAGGGCACAGGCCAGTCCGGACAAGCCCGCGCCCACCACGACGACATGGCCGGTGGGTCCGGGTACGGCCTTCACGCGACCTCTCCGTCCGGCGGTCCGGGCATGCGCGGCCCCCTCTTCCCTCTCGCACGCGTGCCGGTCTCCTGCCGGAACGCGTATCGGGCGATCTCACCCCCGGGCGGCGGTGGATGCGGGGTTCACCGCGGCGTGTCGCCCCGCGAGTCCTCCGGTCGGCGTACGTTCCGGGGCGGTGGTTCGCGCGCGTGAGGTGTGTATAAGGTGTGCCTTACCTAACGGTTCAACGCTGAACAAGCGACGCTCTTGGAGTACCTCATGCTCTTCCGAAGGCACGGTCTGGCCGCGGCTTCCGTCGTCCTGGTGGCCCTGGCCTCCCTGTCGGCCTGTGGCAGCGACAGCGGCCCGGCGAACGGATCCGCCGCCTCCGGGGCGGCCAAGGATTCGAAGTCGGTGGCCCAGGGCGGCAAGGACTTCGGGGACGCGGCGGCGGAGACCGCCGCGATGGGCACGGACGCCAAGCCCGGTCAGTGGCCGCGGACGATCCGCCACGCCATGGGCAAGACGGTCGTCGAGCACCGCCCCGAACGCGTGGTCGTCCTCGACGTCGGTGAGCTCGATAACGTTGTCTCCCTCGGCGTGAAGCCGGTCGGCCTCGCCCCGAGCGAGGGCTCCCCCGAACTGCCCGCCTATCTCAAGGACGACGCGGGCAAGCCGGCGCACGTCGGCACCATCAACAGCCTCAACCTGGAGGCCATCGCCGCGCTCAAGCCCGACCTCATCCTGGGCAGCCAGCTGCGCGCCGCCAAGTCCTACGACGAGCTGTCGCAGATCGCGCCGACCGTCTTCTCCATCCGCCCCGGCTTCACGTGGAAGGAGAACTACCTTCTCAACGCGGCGGCCCTCGACAAGACCGCCGCGGCCGAGAAGAACCTCGCCGCGTACGAGGCGAAGACGAAGGACCTCGCGGCCCGGCTGGGCGCCGACAAGCCGACCGTGTCCATGCTGCGCTTCATGGCCGAGGGGCGCATCCGCCTCTACGCCAACGACTCCTTCATCGGCACCATCCTCAAGGACGTCGGCATCCCGCGGCCCAAGAACCAGGACATCGCCGACCTCGCGACCGAGATCAGCGCCGAGAACATCGACCAGGCCGACGCCGACTACATCTTCACCGGCGTGTACGGAAGCCCCAAGGCCACGCAGAAGAGCGAGGTCCAGCGCAACCCGCTCTGGAAGAACCTGAACGCCGTCAAGAAGGGGCACGCCTTCGACGTGCCCGACGAGACCTGGTACCTCGGGCTCGGTGTCACCGCGGCCGACACCGTCCTGGACGACCTGGAGAAGTACCTCACCAGCTGAGACGTCGCGGCGCCCGCCCGGGCGCCGCGCTCTCCCGTTCGCCGAAGCACCCGCGAGGAAGGAAAGTGAGTGCGGCACATGGCGCGAACCGATCGGCGCCGCCTCGTCCACCTGACGCTCTGTCTGGCACTCCTGCTCGTCGCCGCCCTGCTGAGCCTCGCGGTGGGCAGCCGGGCGGTCGCGCCCGGCGAGGCCCTCTCGGCGCTCCTGCACGGCGGCACCAGTGACAACGCCCAAGTGGTCAGGGCCATGCGGGTCCCGCGCACCGTCACCGGGGTGCTCGCGGGCGCCGCACTCGCGGTGGCGGGGACCGTGATGCAGGGCATCACCCGCAACCCGATCGCCGAACCCGGCATCCTCGGCGTCAGCCAGGGCGCCTCGGTCGGCGTGGTCTGCGCCCTCACCTTCTGCGGGGTGCACACCCTCACCGGGTACATCTGGTTCGCGTTCGCCGGTGCCGCGCTGGCCGCCGTCGCGGTCTACGCCGTCGCGGCCGGCGGGTACCGCGGTGCCTCGCCCGTGAAGCTCGCGCTCTCCGGCGCCGCGATGAACGCCCTCCTGGGCGCGGTGGTCTCCGCGGTCGTCACCACGGACGCCCGCGCCCTGGACGAGTTCCGGTTCTGGCAGGTCGGTTCCATCGACGGCCGGGGCCCCGAAGTCATCGCCCAGATCTGGCCGTTCGTCCTGGCCGGGCTGGTGCTGAGCGCGGTGCTGGCCCGCGGCCTGGACGCGCTCGCCCTCGGGGACGAGGCGGCCAAGGGCCTTGGCCACAACGTGGGCCTGCTGCGGGTGGGCGGCGCCGCGGCGGCGACCGTGCTCACCGGCGCGGCGGTCGCCGCCGCCGGGCCGATCGCCTTCACCGGACTGGCCGTTCCGCACATCGCGCGGGCCCTGGTGGGCACGGCGCACCGCTGGGTGCTGCCGGTCGCGGCCGTGCTCGGCCCGGTGATGATCCTGCTCTCCGACGTGCTCGGCCGCATCGTGTTCCCGCCCTCGGAGGTACCGGTCGCCGTGATGACCGCGCTGCTCGGTGTGCCGTTCCTCGTCGCCCTTGTACGGCGCAAGGCGGTGGTCGCGGCATGAACCGCACCGCAGTGGCCCCGCCCCGGGTCCGGCCGGCCGGGCACGCCGTGCTGCGCCCGGGACGCGCCAGCTTCCTCGTGCACCGCAGGGCGGCGCTCGTGGCCGTCGCGCTCGCCGTCCTGCTGCTGGCCGCCGTGGTGGCGTACCTGTGCGTCGGCGAGTCCTTCGTTTCACCCGGCTCGGTGGTGGACGTCCTGCTCGGCCGGCCGAGCCCGGACGAGTTCGTCGTCGGCACCCTGCGGCTGCCGCGCCTGACGGTCGGACTGCTGGCCGGACTCGCCTTCGGGGTGGCCGGAGCCCTCATCCAGACCGTGGCCCGCAACCCCCTGGCCAGCCCCGACATCATCGGGGTGACCCACGGGGCGGGAGCCGCGACGGTCGCCGCGATGAGTTTCGGCCTGGTCGGCTACACCGCACTGCCCTACGTGTCCGTCGGCGGCGGCCTGGCCGCGGCGCTGCTGGTGTACGCCTTCGCCTGGCGCCGCGGCATGCACGCCTCGCGCTTCGTGCTCATCGGCATCGGGGTCTCCGTCGCGCTCGGCTCGCTGACCCAGCTGTTCCTCACGAAGGGCGACTTCCTCGTCGCCCAGCAGGCGAAGGTCTGGCTCACCGGCTCGCTCAACAGCCGGGGCTACGAGGACGCCGCACCGCTCGCCACGGTCCTCCTGCTGGCGATCCCCGCGACGCTGTGGGCCGCCAGGGCCCAGCGGGGGGCGTCCCTGGACGACGACACGGCGGCGTCGCTGGGCATCCGGCTCGACCGGGTACGGCTCGGCCTGACCGCCCTCGGCGTCGTGCTGGCCTCCATGGCCACCGGGGCGTGCGGACCCGTCGACTTCGTCGCCCTGCTCGCCCCGCAGATCGCCCGCCGGCTCTCCCGGACGCCGCAGACCCCGCTGCTGTCCTCGGCGCTCACCGGCGCACTGGTGGTCGTGGTCGCGGACCTGCTGGCCCGGCGCCTGTTCTCACCCGTCGAACTCCCCGTCGGCGTCCTGACCGCAGCGGTGGGCGCCCCTTACCTGATGTGGCTGATCGCGCGTGGCCGCAGCCGTTCCGGAGGCACCTCATGACCCGCAGCCGACTCGCCGCCCGGTCCCTGACGCTGGCGTACGAGGACCGCACCGTCGTCGACGGACTGGACCTGGACATCCCCGACGGGCAGGTCACGGTCATCGTCGGCCCCAACGCCTGCGGCAAGTCCACGCTGCTGCGCGCCCTGGGCCGGCTGCTCAAGCCGAGCGGCGGCTCCGTACTGCTCGACGGCGCGGAGCTCGCCGGGCTGCCCGGGCGCCGGATCGCCCGGACGGTCGGGGTGCTTCCGCAGAGCCCCGTCCCGCCCGACGGCATCACGGTCGCGGACCTCGTGGCGCGCGGCCGCCAGCCGTACCAGAAGTGGTGGCAGCAGTGGTCCGAGGCCGATGAACGTGCCGTCACGGAGGCCCTGGAGCACACCGGCACCGCCGCGCTCGCCGACCGCTCGGTCGACGAGCTCTCGGGCGGCCAGCGGCAGCGTGTGTGGATCGCGATGGCCCTGGCGCAGGAGACCGAGATCCTCCTGCTGGACGAGCCGACCACGTACCTCGACATCGCCCACCAGGTGGAGGTGCTCGACCTGGTGCGCCGCCTCAACCACGAGCGCGGTCGCACCGTCGTCGCCGTGCTCCACGACCTCAACCAGGCCGCTCGCTACGCCGACCACCTCGTCGCCATGCGCGAAGGGCGGGTCATCGCCCAGGGGCCGCCGTCCGGCATCGTCACCGCCGATCTGGTCCGCGAGGTCTTCGGCCTCGACGCGACCGTCGTCCCCGACCCGGTCACCGGCAGCCCCCTCGTGGTGCCCGGCGCGCCCTGGCGGCCCGCCGGAGACGGTCAGGTGACGGGGACGCCCGGATTGACCAGCCCGGCGCCGCCGGTCACCCGGTTGTCCGAGGTCACCGTGGCCGGGCAGGCCGACGAGGCGTAGTTGGTGACGTCGATGGCGAAGCGGGTGGGGCCGCTGGCGCCGGTCAGGTCGGCGCTGTTGTTGCGGAAGACCGTGCCGCAGCCCCAGCCCGGGTCCTGGGTGTGGGTCTGGAAGCCGTCGTTGGTCGTGCCGGTGCCCCGGTTGTTCTCGACCGTGTAGCCGTTGCCCTTGATGTCCACCCACGAGTCGTCGTAGTTGGCCCCGGTGAGACCGTCGCCGTCGAAGGTGTTCCCGGAGATCAGGCCGCCCGTGGTGCCCTCCTTGATGTCGATGTTCTCGCCGCCGACGCCGGGGCCGATCACGTTGTCGAGGATGCGGACGTGGTCGCTGGCGTCCGTGAGGGTGTTCGCCGTGCCGACGTACACCCCCTCGCCCATCCCGTTGCCCGACAGGCCCGTGTCGTGGATGAAGGAGTTCCGGACCACTCCGTAGCTGCTCGACGTCCGGAAGTGGATGCCCTCCATGGTCGTGTGGTGGATCTCGACCGAGTCGGCCACGACGTGGTCGGAGGCGTCGATCATGATGCCCTTCTGGCCGCCGGTGACGGTGATGCCCCGGATCACCCAGTACGGCGCACTCGTGAGCTGGATGCCGTTCCCGCCGCCCGTGGGGGTGGTCAGGACCGCGGCCCGCGAGCCGGTCAGGGTGATCGGCGCGCTCGCGGTGCCACCCCGCGTGATCTTGAAGTTGCCGGAGTAGGAGCCGTCCGCCAGTTCGATCGTCTGCCCTGGTGCGACCGCGGACAGCGCGGCCTTGAGTTCCTTGCCGTTCGTCACCCGCACCACCGCCGCGCCAGTGGCCCCGGACGCGGCCGATGCGGCACCGGGTGTGCCGAGCAGGCCGGCGCCGACGAGGACCGCGGCGACGGCGGTGCGCCGCACCGGACGCCCGGACCGGGCGGAAGGGACAGGGCTGCGGAACATGGCGGAACCTCACCTCTTGGCAGGGGCACAACAATTTGCGGGGTGCCTTAGATTGGACTGGACCAAGAGGGCAGTCAAGGGGGTGCCGGGCCGGACCCGCGGAGTCAGGCTCCGGGGGTGGCGGCGTAGCCGATCGCGATCATGGCGGCGTCGTCGTCCAGACGCCCGCCGACGTACCGCAGCAGATCCTCGCGGAACCGGTCGATGAACGAGTCCGGGTCGACCTCGGCCCACCCGGTGACCCGTTCCGCGAGCGGGTAGAAGGCGCGGGAGGCGTCACGGGCCTCGGTGACACCGTCGGTGTACAGCAGCAGGAGGTCGCCGGGAACGAACCGGAAGTCGTCGATCCGATAGCGCGGTCGCGACAGGTTGCCCAGCCCCAGCGGGGGAGCGGGGGAGGCGGCGTCCATCGTCAGCGGCCGCCCGTCGCGCAGGACGACCGGCGGAGGGTGCCCGCAGGAGACCATGCGCACGCGGTCGTGCCGGTCCGGGATGTCCAGGACGGTGGCGGTGATGAACGACTCCCCGGGGCCGCGCCCGTCCGACTCGGGGAGCCCCCAGGACACGCTCTCGTCCAGATAGGCGACGAACTCGTCCAGGGTCGCCCGGTGACGGGCCGCGGCGTGGAACGCACCGAGCAGCAGCGCCGCGTCGCTGACCGCGCTCACCCCCTTGCCCCGTACGTCACCGATGATCAGCCGCGTCCCCGTGCCGGTGCGTGCCGCCGCGTACAGGTCCCCGCCGATCTGCGCCTCCGCCTCCGCCGCGAGGTACAGCGAGGCCGCGCGCAACGGCCCCAGACGCCGGGGGAGCGGGGGCAGGACCACCCGCTGGACCGCCTCGGAGACGTAGCGCACCTGCTCCAGCTCCCGGGCGCGGCGCTCCCGCAGGACACAGAAGACGACGAGGCAGATCCCGACCAGCGCCAGAGCGGCGATCTGCGCCTCGTGGTTGGCCGAGAGCAGTTCGTCCGGGTCGCGCACCACCCCCACCGCCGCCTGCGCGATCACCGCCAGCGCGGCCACGAACCCGACTGCCCGGGGGCCGCCGATCGAGGGCGTGATCGCCGGGGCCGCCACGAGCAGCGGGCCCAGATGGATGTCGGGCGGTGCGAGGACGTCGACCAGGAAGACCGCGATGATCCAGCCGACGGGGACGGCGAGCAGCGCCCGGCCTCCTCGCAGCGGCCGGCGGCGTCTTTCGGCGTGCTGCGGCATGACTCCTCTCTACACCGCACCCGTCCGGCCCGCACCGCCAGACGCGCGGGCCCGCCCGCCCGCGCCGAAGGGCTGCGCCCGTGGCATCCGGACCCAGCCCCTCGGACAGACGGCTCAGGAGAAGGCGACCGACCGCAGGAGCAGGCGGTCGGAGGCACCCCTGCCGGGCGGCAGGACGTAGTAGGTGTCGCCCTCGCAGTCGGCGTCCAGGAAGACGATGGCGGTCGCGTCCGTGAGGTTCTTGGGCGCCCGCGAGGGGGCCCCGGGCACGGACGCGGGGGCGTCCAGGTTGATGCACCGGCCGCTCTCGGGGTCGTTGAGGAAGCCGACGGCCTCGTATCCGTCCGCGGTGGTGTAGGAGTACCGGAACTGGCCGGCCGCGGCCGACGCCGAGCCGGGCACGGCCACGAGGAGCACGGCCGCGCCTGCCGCCGCGCCGAGAGCCTTGGTGAGAGAGCGAAGGGACACCGGGGATCGACCTCTTTCTTGTTGTCCTTCGGGTCGGTGTCAGGGATGCCCCGGCCGTCGGCGACGCAACACGGCCTCGCCCGATCGGGGAGCGTCGAATCGATTCTTCAAGGGCGAATGGCCTACCCGCCCCAGGGCCGTTGTCCGCACCCGCCGCACGGCGGCCCGGAGCGCGATGGGAGCGTGGCACCATGACTACTGACGAACCGGCGGACGCACGGGTCACCCGGGCCTGGGCCCAGATCCTGGAATGGCTGGCCGAGTACACCCCGCCGTCGTACGCGGCTCTCAGACCCGGCGCGTCCGAGGAGGAGATGGCCGAGCTGGCAGCGGCCTCGGGCACGGACGTCCCGGCGGAACTCAGAGCGTTGTGGCGGCTGTCCGCCGGTGAGGATGGCGTCAACGGTTCGGGGCTCATGCTGGGCGGCTGGGCCCTGATGCCGCTCGACGCGGTGGCCGAGGTCCACCGGCGGCAGCTGCGCATCCAGGAGGAGCACGGCGAGGACCCCCCGGCACTGTGGGAGCCCTGGTGGATACCCTTCTGCTCCTCCGGCCCCGACGACACCGTCTCCGGCCTCTGCCTCGACGCCCGGACCGGAGAGGTGCACCGCTGGGGCCGGTACGCGGAGCGCGGCCGGGAGTACGCGTCGCTGCCCGCCTACCTCGAACTGATGGCGGTCAGCCTCGAAGCACCCCTGACGGCGGCAGGCCCGGAGAAACCCGGCATGCTGCGGGGGGCCCTCGTGTGGGGTCCGCCCGACGGTGAGCGCGGCGACGCGTGGGTACGCCACCTCGGCCAGGCCCCGCCGCGCCATCCCGCCAAGACCCTCGGCGCGATCCGGGAGGCGCTGCCCCATGACGAGCGCGACGCGTTCGACGAGCGGCGCGACGCGCTCGACCTGGCCGGACCGGAGGCCGTCGCCGCCTTCCTGGACCACTGGTGGGGGCGCGCGGTGGAGGCCCAGGAGCAGCTGGAGGACGACATCGCGTCCGCGCTGCGCGGGAACATCATGGCGCAGCCCGGCCGCGAGCTGGCGCCGGAGTACGAGGCGGCGCTGCCGCCCGCGCTACGCCACAGACCGCCGTCCTTCGACGAGATCAGGGCCGCCCTGCGCCACGAGAGCGTCCGCGGCCGGTTCGACCAGGACCGCCTGCACGCGATTCCGCCGCACTTCCCGGCGCTGCTCCTGCGGTGGTGGGACATCGCCCGCCTGATGGCCGACCCCCGCGGTGACCGGGCCGTGCGCGCCGTCGTAGCCGGCCGCGGCGGTGCCCGGGGGACCCGGCGGTCGCAGCCCTCGTGAGTGGCCGCGCACCGCTCTCGTGCCGCGCCCCCCGGCCGCGGAGCCGGCGACCGTTCCCGCGTCCGAGCTGCGGAGCGAGGCGGTCCCTCCCCGGAGTTCCGGCCGTCCACGGCACATCTCTGGCCAGTTCGACCCTCGCGCGGCAACTCCCGTGGCCGATACATTCACCCCGACCCGGACTCGTACACCTGAGGGGAAACACCCAACGATGCGACCCGTACGCTTACGCTCCGGCAGCCGCGCCGCCGCTCTGCTCACCGCCGTGACCGCCACGGCGACGGCCCTGGCCCTCACCGCGATCGGCCCCGCCGCACCGGCTGCCGCGGCACCCGCCGGAGCGACCTCGCCCCAGCCCGGTGACGCCTGTACGACGGCCGACCTCGGCACCCGCCACCCGTACATCAAGACCACCGAGGTGTCCCCGACGATCACCCACTTCAAGGGCTGGTACGTGACCGAGGGCACCACCGGCGAACAAGCCGTCACCACCACCACGGAGACCACCATCAAGGTCTCCGTCGGCCTCGACGACAAGATCGAAGCGAGCTTCGCCGTCGATGCCCTCAACAAGGCCGGGGTGAGCGTGGGCCTGAGCGTGAAGATGGAGTCCTCGACCACGAGCACCGAGTCGAACGCGGTGACCTGGAACTTCAACCAGCCCGGCTACTACGGCGTCTACAAGGGCACCAAGAAGGTCACCGGCACCTACGGAAGCATCAACTGCAACCGGGCCCAGCAGACCGACGGCAGCTGGGCGCTGCGATGGGCCGAGGGTCCCGGCAGCGGCAGTTTCACCACGTACACCACCCTTGAGGAAGGCGCCGTGCGCTGCCAGGACCAGGTTCCCGCGGGGAGCGTCATGGCCGAGGCGCAGACCCTCCTCGACTGCGGCTCGCCCGCCGCGCGGGCCGCACACCCGGCGGGCGCGGTGGCGCCGACGGCGAAGCAGCGCCGGGACAGCCCCGCCCGGACCGTTGCTCCGGCCGCGCGGCCGGAGGCCGCCGCGCGGGCCGCACTCGACTGCCAGTCCGCCGTGTACAAGATCGAAGTACCCGGAAAGCCCCTGTCCTGGGGCGCGCCGCTCCTCGCGAACGACGGCGTCCGGCTGCGGCCCTCCTCCATCTTCAGCGCCCACCTGGACAACTGGCGGCTGTGCAACGTCACGGAGAACGACGGGGTCCTCGAAGCGACCCTGTGGAACTGGGGCAACGGCGGCTGCGCCACCATCGCCGAACCGGACGCGTCCACCGAGCGCGCGATCCTGACGACGGCCTCCTGCGTGGAGGACGACCTCCAGCGGTTCTACATCTACCGTGACGTACCCGGCAGCACGTCGATCGGCGTCCAGAACAAGTACACCGGCTCCATGATGGGCCACGACCGCTACGCGGACGGCGAGTTCATCCGCCAGTACTCCAGCGGCAGGCAGGACGGAACGGGCACGTACCACCTGACCGGAGTCTGAGGGGCCCGGTCGCTCCGCGCGCCCCGCACACGGACCTCCGGCTCGGTGCGGGGCCGGCGGTGGCACCGGATGCCTCAGCTCATGGTCCGGCCGTTCACCTGGTCCGGCCCGAAGTAGCGGGCGGTCACTGAGGCCAGCGCGGGCAGGGGTTCGCCCTCCTCGAAACCCTTGGCGTGCTTGAAGGTATGCACCACGCAGGTGCGCACAGGATGCACCGGTCCGTCGTCCATGTCCCCGAGGACGTTCGCGGAGAACGGCCGGTTCTGCGGGTGCGCCAGGGCGAAGCACGCCAGCGTCGTACGTCTGTCCTCGGACCAGAAGTAGTCGGTGATCGCCCGGTTGCCGAAGTCCATGTGGGCGAAGACGACGGCGACGTCCTCGACTCCGTACGGGGCGGCACGCAGCGCCACCGGCAGATCGAGCAGCTTGTCCCCGGAGGCGAGCAGCCGCGCCTCCTCGTGGGAGGGGCCCCACGGCGGCGGTTCGTCGTCCGGCTCCGTCGTGTCCCACGGATACTCTTCGGTCCGCAGCACCGTACCCACGGGCTGCCCCTCCCACCTGGCCCGACCGCTGACGCCGCCCCAGTTGAGACTCGCGTTGACACAGAGCCGCCCGGCGACCAGCGTCCACGGCGTCCGCACCACGCGATCGCGCGCCAACTCGACCGCCAGTTGTCCGAACGCCTCCGGACGGAGGAGCACCGGCTCGGGGGGTGCGACGAAGGCGTCGGTCCAGATTCCCATGACCCACTTGTAGCAACGGGCGTCGGGCGGGCGCCAGCGTGATTTCGCCTCGCCTATCCGCGTGCGGCGAAGTGGGCGAACATCCCCGCGCCGGCGCCGAGAAGGAGGAGCTGCAGGACTCCGTTCACCCAGTAGTGCCGCAGAAGGAGGAACCCACCGCTCACGACCGCGGTGCCCAGGACGAGCCACGCTGCGCGTCGGGCCTCCGCAGGGGCGGCAGGCGGGTTGGCGGAGTCGTCGTAGGCGTCCGCCCACCCCGTCATTCCGTAGCGGAACAGCAGATAGCCGATCAGGGCCACATCGACGACGAGCCATACGCATCCGGCCGCGATCTGAAAGCCCTTTGACGGCTCGCCATACCTCACACGCACCACCTCACGCCCCACCGCGCCCGTTGCGGGCCCCTGCCAGCGTGCCCGTACGCCAGTGCGCCGCGCATGAGTACGGATACTCAGGGAGGGCAGGAGCCGGTTCGCGACGCCCGCACGCCGCGAGTGGGTCAGTGCGCGGGTGCCGCGTCCGCCTGCATGGGTTCCTCGTCTCCGCCGCCACAGATCCCGGCCCCGCCGCCGCAGGGCCCCGCCCCACGCGGGCCCGCGGAGACGGACAGCGGGACGCCGTTGGACCGCAGCGCTTCTCGCACGTCCAGGATGAGGGAGAACACCTCGTGGTTGCGGTCCTCGCCCTGCTCCTCCCACGCCCGCTGTTCCGCCTCGACCGCCATGCGGTCCTGCGCGAAGATGCGTTCGGTGAAGCGCCTGATCAGGGGCGCGGCCACGGTCAGCACGGCCGGCACGCGGGGCTTCTTGATCATGAGCAGCCCATGGACGTGACAGGCGCGCTGGTCGGCGCCCACGGGCACGTAGACCGCCCAGAGGCTGAAGACCGGCTCGTCGGCACCCTCCGGCACCAGGTCGAGGGTCTGGTACGGGTACTCCGTGCGGATGGTCATCACGTCCCGGGAGCCGCCCGCGATGCCCTCGGCCGCCAGCACGCTCGCGCCGGCGTTGCGCTTGCCTCCGGCGTGCGTGAACAGGTACCTGGCCTCCACCGAGCGGTCGTCGCTCCGGTGACCGATCAGTTCGGGACGGAGCCGGCCGACGACGCCCTGGTGCAGGAACTGGTGGTTCATGTCCAGCAGGTTCTCGTGCATGAACGAGTAGTGGCAGCGCACGATCCGGGAGTACGTCAGCGTCTTGTACCGCGGCGACGAGAAGGCGGGCAACCGCGGCAGCGCGGACGCCCGTGCCTTCTCCGGATCGCCGGGAAAGACGAACACCAGGCCGTACGCCTCGCGCACGGGATAGCTGCGCACCCCCCGGGGCGGCCTGCGGTCGTCCTTCGTCAGATACGGGATCTGCGAGATGCGCCCGTCACCGCGGTAGGCCCACGCGTGATACCGGCACCGGAGTACGTCACCCTCCACGACCCCCATGCTCAGCGGAACCTGCCGGTGTGCACACCGGTCCTCCAGCGCGTGGACGGCTCCGCCCTTCCCCCGGTAGAGCGCGAGACGCTCACCGGCGAACACGGCGGCGACCACCTTCCCGACCCGCACGTCCCGGGTCAGCGCCACCGGGTACCAGTGATCCGGACCGGCGCCGACGCGCCGCAGATCCACACCCCCGGAGAGCTCCTCCCGCACCACGTCCGCGTCGGTCTCCTTCATGCCTCTCCCTCACAGATGGGGGCACACCGCCCACCTCATGATGGCCGCGCCGGCTCCAACCGCCCCGTCAAGCGCGTCCGGACCAGTGACGGGGCCCGGCAGGGTGTGGTTTCCCGAACCCCCGATCCGGGGGCGGGCACGATCGAACGCGGCCCCGTGCCCGCCGAGGATGAGGACATGACTGAGACGGCGACGGACACCGGGACGGGCACGGCCGCCCGCACGCAAGACCTGCATCGTGAGTACGGACGCGGCGGCGCCGCCGTGCGAGCCCTGCGCGGAGTGTCGGTGGAGGTGGCAGCCGGTACGTTCACGGCGGTGATGGGGCCCTCCGGCTCGGGGAAGAGCACCTTGCTGCACTGCCTGGCGGGGATGGACCGGCCGACCCGGGGCACCGTCTGGTGGGGCGGCACGGAGGTGTCACGGCTGCCCGAGCGGCGGCTGGCGGTACTGCGGCGCCGCCGGATCGGGTTCGTTTTCCAGGCGTTCAACCTGATGCCCGCGATGACCGCCGCGCAGAACGTCGCCCTGCCGGGCCGGCTGGCCGGCGAACGACCCGACCGGCGCCTCGTGCTGGACGCGCTCGCCCGCGTCGGACTGGCCGGCCGCGAGCGGCACCGGCCCGGACAGCTCTCGGGCGGCCAGCAGCAGCGGGTGGCCATCGCCCGGGCGCTGGTCTCCCGCCCCGCGATGCTGTTCGCCGACGAGCCGACCGGCGCGCTCGACCGGGCCACCGGCCACGAGATCCTCGCCCTGCTGCGCGCCCAGGTGGACGAAGAGGCCGGCACCTGCGTGATGGTCACTCACGATCCGGTGGCCGCCGGGTACGCGGACCGGGTGCTGCTGCTCGCCGACGGCGTCGTGGCGGAGGAACTCCACCGCCCCACGGCCGCCCGGATCGGCGAACGCCTGAGCCGGCTCGGCGGGGGAGAGCGGTGATCCTGCTCGCGCTCGGGCAGCTGCGCCGCCGCCCCGCCGCCTTCGCCGGTCTGGCAGCCGCGCTCTTCCTCGCCCTCGCCACCCTCACGCTGTTCGGCTCCCTTCTCGCCGCCGACATCACCACCCCGGAAGGCCGGGACACGGCCGACGGACCGGGCCTGGCGGTGATCGCCGGCGCCTTCGGCGAGATCGCCGTACTGGTCGCGTTCTTCGTCGTGGTCAACGCCCTGGGATTCGCCCTGCGCCGCCAGCAGCGGGAGCTGGCCCTGCTGCGCACCATCGCGGCGACACCCCGTCAGGTGCGGCGCCTGATCCGTGGCCAGGTGACCGTGACCACGCTGGTGATGGCCCTGCCGGCCTGGGCCGCCGGCGCCGCCGCGGGCCGGGGCATGCTCGCCGAGCTGCGCCGGCGGGGGATGGCGGCGCAGGGGGTACGGGTGCCGGCCACCCCGGTACCGATGCTGGTGGCGCTGGCGGTCACCCTGGCCGTCGGCCTGGCGGCCTCGGCCGTGGCGGCGCGGCGTACCACCCGGACCGCGCCCGCGGCCGCCCTCACCGCGAGCGCGACCGAGCACGGGCGCACCGGCGCACCGCGCCTGCTCGCCGCGCCGGCCGTACTGGCGGGCGGCGGCCTGCTGCTGCGGCTGGCCGCGACACGGCCGGCCGGGCAGGTCGACAAGGCCGGGCAGGCGGCCCTGCTCGGCGCGCTGGTGCTGCTGGTCGCGACCGCCCTGGCGGGACCGTTCGCGGCGCGTGTCCTCGCGGCCCTGCTGGGCACGCCGATACGGACACTCGCGCCCGGTGCCGGATGGCTGGCCGATGCCAACCTGCGGGGGTACGCCCGGCGGCTGTCGTCCGCCGTGGTCCCGGTGGCACTGCTCGTGGGCCTGTCGGGCACCATGCTGACCATGACACGTACCGCCGAACACGCCGTCGGGGCGGCGGCGTCCGGCGTCACCTCCGACACGGACGTCTGGCTGCGCCGGACCGAGCTCGCCATGCTCGTCTGCTTCGCCGCCGTCTCGACGGTCAACACCCTGGTCGCCGTGACCGCCGAACGCCGTCGTGAATGCGCGCTGCTGCGCCTGACCGGAGCCACCCGCGGGCAACTGCTGCGCATGCTCACCGTCGAGGCCGCGCTGACCGCGGCGGTGGGCGTCCTGCTCGGCGCGGCCGTCGCGGGCGCCGCGGCGTCGGCGTTCAGCACGGCGGTGACCGGATCGCCGATGCCGGACCTCCCGGTGACCGACTGCTGGTGGATCGGCGCGGGCGCCGTGGCGCTGACCGTACCCGCCGTCGTGGCCACGGGCCTCTGGGCCGTACGCGGCCCGGCCACGGAACTGGTGGGCGCCGGCGGTGACTGAGCACGGCGACGGGCCGGCCGCCCTCGACCCGGCGTCACCCGGTGCGAGCGCCCCACCCGGCTGGAACGGGTCCACGCGAGACCCCGGAGCCACGCGTGGCTGAGCAGCGGCGATTCCTGTCGGTCCGCGGTGGCGAGTGGGCCTTCGCCGTCGCGGGGGCGGCGCCGGCCCTGCTCGGCGGGGCCTACGCGCTGACCGTCCTCTACGCGGGGACGCTGCTCTCGCTCACCGCGTTCGGCCTGCCGTTCGTCGCCGCCGCGCTGAAGGGCGCCCGCGGGCTCGGCACGCTGCACCGGCGACTGGTCGGCCGGTGGCTCGGTGAGCGCATCGAGGCGCCGGCCCGGCTGCCCCGCGCGGTGGGCCCGGTCGCCCGGACACGCGTCGCGCTGACCGACCCGGCCGCCTGGCGGGCGCTGCTCTATCTGCTGCTGCGGCTGCCGCTCGGCCTGCTGGGGTTCGCCGCCGCGATGGTCGTCCCCCTCGGCTGCGGCTGGCTGATCGGCTTCCCGCTCTGGGTCCGTCTGATCGAACCGGGGTCGCACCCGGCCGGACCGCTGGATGTCGCGGCCGTGCCGGTGGGCCTGACGGTCCTGTGCGCGGTGCCTCCTGTGATCCGGGCGCTGAGCGGGGCGAACCGCCGGCTCGCCCGGCTCCTCCTCGGCCCGGTCCGCACCCAGCGGCGCGTCCGGGAACTGGAGACCGCCCGCGCCACCCTGCTGACCCAGAGCACCGACGAACTGCGCCGCCTGGAGCGCGATCTGCACGATGGCACCCAGGCCCGGCTGGTCGCCCTGGCCATCACCCTCTCGCTGGCCGAGGACGCGCTCCCGCCCACCCCCGCCCCGGAGCTCGTACGGCTGCGCGCCCTCCTGGAGCGGGCCCGTGACCAGACCGACGACACCGTGTCCGAGCTGCGACGGCTCACCCGGGGCATCCACCCGGTGGCGCTGGAAGGGGGCCTCGGCGAGGCGCTGCCGGGACTCGCCGCCACCTCGCCCGTGCCGGTCGCCCTCCGCCTCGACCTGACGGAACGCCCGGAGCACGCGATCGAACGGGCCCTCTACTTCTGCGCCGCCGAACTCCTCACCAACGTCGCCAAGCACAGCGGCGCCCACTCGGCCGAGCTCACGGCCGGCCGGAGCCGGGACCGCATCCGCCTGTCCGTGCGCGACGACGGCCGGGGCGGCGCCGCGCCCGGTGCCGGGACGGGGCTGACGGGCCTGGCCGAACGGCTCGCGGCGGTGGACGGCGAGCTGCGGATCGACAGCCCGCCCGGCGGACCGACCGTGGTCACGGCCGAGCTGCCGGCCCGTCTGTGACGTCCGGCCGGCTCCCGGTCTCCGCGAGGTAGGCGAGGACGGCCTTCACCCGGCGGTTGTCGGTGCCCGTCGCCGGCAGACCGAACTTGCCGAAGACGGCGGCGACATGTTTCTCCACCGCCCGCTCCGACACCACGAGCTGTGCGGCGATCGAACGGTTGGAGTGCCCCGCGGCCATCAGCTCCAGCACCTCGCGCTCACGGGGCGTCAGGGCGTCCACCCGGCTGCGCCGCCCACCCCGCATCAGCTGGGTGACGATCTCCGGGTCGAGGGCCGTGCCCCCGTCCGCGACCCGGTGCAGCGCGTCCACGAACTCGGAGGTACGGGCCACCCGCTCCTTCAGCACGTATCCGATCCCCGCCGCTCCGCCCGCAAGCAACCGCGAAGCCCAGGCGGTCTCGACGTGCTGCGAGAACACCAGGATGCCGACCTCGGGCGTCGAGGCGCGGATCTCCACCGCGGCACGAATGCCTTCATCGGTCTGGGTGGGCGGCATCCGGATGTCCACCACGGCCACGTCGGGCCGGTGTTCGGCCACCGCGTCGATCAGCCCCGGCGCCGTTCCCGCGGTGGCCACCACCTCGCACCCGCGTGCGCCGAGCAACTCGGCCATGCCGTCCCGGAGGACGACGGAGTCCTCGGCCAGCACCACGCGCAGGCTCCGGCGGATCACCCGCCCCGGCGTCCGTGGACCGGGCTCGCCGGCCGCCCGGCCCGTGACGTCGTACGTGTCGTCGCTCATCAGCCCATTACCTCATGCGGTCATCCATCGGCCGCTCCCTGGTGCCGGCCCGCCCCGGGCGCCCGCCGGACGCCGGTGACCGCCAGGAGCATGCCGATGACGGCCAGTACGGCGGAGACGAGCGCGGCGGTGTGCACTCCGTTCATGAACGCGTGGTGGCTGCCCTCGGCTACCGCGGCCCTCAGCTGCTCCGGCATGCGCGCGGAGACCGGTGCGACGCCCATGGAGACCGCGTCCTTGGCCGCTGCGAAGCCCTGGGCCTCGGCCGCCGGGACGCCCGCCGAGGTGAGTTCACCGGTGAGGGTGGAGCCGACGCGGCTGCTGATGAGCGACACCAGCACGGAGGTCCCCAGGGCGCCGCCGATCTGCAGGGCGGTGGCTTGCAGGCCGCCCGCGACGCCGCCGTCCTCGACCGGCGCGTTGCCCACGATGGCGTCCGAGGAGGAGGCCATGACCATACCGACGCCCAGACCCAGCGCCACGAACGGCGGCCACAGCGCGGCGTACGAGGACGTGGCGGTCCAGCCGAGCATCACGAAGCAGGCGGCGGCCTGCAACGCCATGCCGAGCGGCATCGTCAGGCGGGGGCCGAACCGCTGGGTGAGTACGGCGCCCAGGGGCGAGGCGACGACCGAGGCGAGGCTGAGCGGCAGGGTTCGTACGCCCGCCTGGACCGGCGTGAAGCCGCGCACGTTCTGCAGGTAGAGCATCACGAAGAAGATCACACCGAGCAGGATGAAGAAGTTGAGCGCGGTGATGACGGTCCCGATGGACAGCGCGGGGTTGCGGAACAGGCGCATCGGAAGCAGCGGGCGCGCCGCCCTCGTCTCGTACCGGCCGAACAGCACCAGCACCGCGACCCCGGCCCCGATCGCCCCGAGGGTACTGCCCGACGTCCACCCCCACGTCTCGCCCTTGACGACACCGAACACCATGGCGAGCAGGCCGACGCCCAGCAGCACGACGCCCGGCAGGTCGAACTTCTCGCCCGCGGCGGCGGCGTTACGCGACTGGGGCAGGACGGCGATGCTGAAGACGAGGGCCGCGAGCCCGATCGGCGCGTTGATGTAGAAGACCGACTCCCAGTTCACGTGCTCGACCAGCAGGCCGCCCACGATCGGGCCGAGAGCCGTGGATACGGAGGAGACCATGGCCCAGATCCCGACCGCGATGCCGAACTTCCGCGGCGGGAAGACGGCGCGCAGCATCCCGAGCGTGTTGGGCATCAGCAGCGCACCGAAGAACCCCTGCACCGCGCGGAAGGCGATGACCCCCTCGATGGAGCCCGAGAGGCCGATGGCGACGGACGCGGCGGTGAAGCCCGCGACGCCGATCAGGTAGAAGGTGCGGCGCCCGAACCGGTCGCCCAGCTTGCCGCCGAGAATCAGCGCGGCGGCCAGGGCCAGCAGATAGGAGTTGGTCACCCACTGCAGATCGGCAGTGGTGGCGCCGAGGTCCCGGCCGATCTCGGGGTTGGCGATGGAGACGACCGAGCCGTCGAGACCGACCATGAACAGCCCGAAGGCGACGGCGATCAAGGTCAGCCACGGGTTGGCGCGTACACCACCCGGACGTGGCTCGGCGGGGGACCCGGCCAGGGGCGCGGGGGAGCTGAGAACTTCGGAGGGCAAGACGGTTCAGTCCTTCGGAGGGCGCGGGCGGGCACGCACGCGCGGAGAGACGAAAGGCGGCCGCCGTCGGAAGGGACGGCAGCGCGAAGAGGGGGGCGAATGGTGCGGCACACCCCTGGAATCGGCCGTACGGCCGGCCTACCGGTCGGAGTGCAGCCGCTCGGCGAGTGAGTTCAGCGTCCCGAGGGCCGCGCCGAGGGCCTTCAGATCGCCGTCGGTCATGGTCCGCAGCGCGCCGGCGATGTGCGCACTCATCAGCCGGTGCACCTCGGCCAGCTCCCGCCGCGCCTTCGCGGTGAGATGAAGGTGTGCGACCCGCTTGTCGGCGTCGTCCTGCCGCCGCTCCAGGAGCCCCTGCTCGGTGAGCTGCGTGACGAGCGCACTGACGTTGTTGGGCTTCATGAGCAACGACTCGGCGGCCTTGCGCACCGTGACGCCCTCGTGCGCCTCGACATGCCGCAACAGGGCGAGCTGCGCCTCCGGCGGCTTCGGGGCGGCGAATTCCTGGCCGACGCGCCGGTCCAGCGCGCGGGACAGCGCGGGCAGGCACGCCACGAGGCCGGAGGCCACCTGGCTGATGCTCTGCGCGGACGCGCTGTTCTGACTCACGCCGGCGATCATAGGTATGCAGGGATACCTATGTCAAGAAAGGTAAGTGGTGCGGCGGTGGGACACTCGCCCGGGACGAAGCCGACCGTATCGCCGCGCCGGAGCGAGACGCCGAAGCTCCGTGCCGGCCCTGTGATCGCGCCAAAGGCGATAGCGTGCGCCCATGACGTGGCGGGGACCGGTGTACCGGATGGTGGACGGGGAGCGAATCGACGGGGCCTGGTGCCACATCTGGCGGCGGAACCAGCCGGGCGGCGGGCACTACGTCGACGATCTGATCGTCTTCGCCGACGGAAGGATCACCTGCGGCGAACCCACGGACCTGGCCGGCCTCGCGAGCGAGCTGGCAGCGGGCCGCTGGACGGCGACCGATCCGCAGGCGCCACCGCGTCCCGACCCCCCGTCGAAGTGGCAGTCCCGCTCCGGCCAACCGCTGACACCGCAGGGGTTCCTCCTGGAGGTCGCCGACCGCATCGAAGCGCTGAACCGGCGGCCGACCGCGGGGCAGCGCTGCTGGGACGCGATCAGGCGGTTCGAGCAGGAGCCGACCGAGTCGAACCGGGAACTTCTCCGCGCTGCCTACCTGGCGGTTCCCGCGCACCTCCGGATCTACGTCCTCGGCGACATGGACCGCCAGGACCGTCCGTTGCGCATCCTGCTCACGGACATCGGCGAGGCCGTCGACGGCGACGGCCCGGTCGTGACGGCCGAGATGCACCAGGGTGTCCTGGACTACTTCGCCCGCGCGGACGAGGCCGTCCTGGCCGAGCAGGAGAGGCGAGCGGCCCAGTACGCGGACGACCCGGCGGAACCCGGCAGGCCGCCGCTCGTCTCCCACGAAACCGTCTACCCGCGGGGATGGCCCGACGAGCCGGGGCTCTTCATGCTCCGCAACGACTTCCCCGCACCCATCGAGTTCGCCGGCGACTCCTACGCCTCCGTGCAGCACGGGTACTGGGCCCTGTCGGCGGCCAACGCCTCGGACAGGAGCAGTATCCGGGCCGCGGCCTCCGGCAGGGAGGCGCAGGAGCTGGGCGGGCGGGCACCGCGCCGGGACGACTGGTCCGACGTCCGGCTCGCGGTCATGGCCGGACTCCTCCGCGCGAAGTTCACCCAGCACCCCGGCCCCGCCCAGGTGCTCCTCTCCACGGGTGACGCCAGGATCAGCTACACCGGCTTCGCGGACTCCCCCTTCTGGCGAGACGTCCCCGACGACCGGGGGCGGAACTGGATGGGCAGGCTGCTGGAGCTGACCCGCGCCGAACTGCTCGCCCGGCAGCTGTTCTGAACAATCGATGCGCGGCATTGTTGCGGGGCGGGCAAGGCACCCTTGTGCCTCGCGGCCGCGTGTAGTGGGGTGTCCGCCATGAAGACGAGAAGCATGGCGGCCCTGACCACGATCCTGGTCGTAGCTCCGTTGATCGCGGTGGCGCCCGGCCCGCAGGCAGCCGCCCAGCCCCGCCCCGGCGGCTCGGCGCGATCCGCCGAATCCACGCTGGTCGGCGGCATCGACCTCGACACCGTCACCATCCCCGAACTGCAGGCCCGCATGGCCCGCGGGTCGTTGTCCTCGGTCCGGCTGACCCTCGCCTATCTGCGGCGCATCAAGGCCGTCGACCCCAGGATCAACGCGGTCCTGCACACCAGTCCCACGGCCCTGGGCCAGGCGGTGGCCAGTGACATCAGGCACCGGCTCGGCCGGACGCGCGGCCCGCTCGACGGCATCCCCGTCCTGCTCAAGGACAACGTGAACACCCGTGACATGCCGACGACCGCCGGGTCGCTCGCCCTCGCCGGCAAGCCGCCGGCGACCGACGCGGAGCTGGTTGCGAAGCTGCGGGCGGGCGGCGCGGTGATACTCGGCAAGGCCAACCTGTCCGAGTGGGCCAACTTCCGTGCGGCGGCGCCCACGTCGGGCTGGTCGGCGGTGGGCGGCCAGACGCACAACCCGTACGTCCTGGACCGCAACCCCTGCGGCTCGTCCGCCGGATCGGCCGCGGCGCTCGCCGCGTCGCTGGCACAGGTGGCGATCGGCACCGAGACGGACGGTTCCATCGTCTGCCCCGCCGGGATGAACGCCGTCGTCGGCCTCAAGCCGAGCCTCGGCGTGGTGAGCCAGTTGGGCGTCGTCCCGATCTCCGCCGAACAGGACACCGCCGGACCCATGGCCCGGAACGTGATCGACACCGCGCTCACCCTGTCGGTCCTCAGCGGCGGCACCCCCGCCCCCGACCTCGCCGAAGCGGCGGCCCGCCCCGGCGCACTGCGCGGCAAGCGGATCGGACTGTGGCGGCTGCCGGTGCTCGGCACCGAGGTCGACGCCCTCATGACGCGCACCGCCGAACGGCTGCGAGCGGCGGGCGCCGAGATCGTCGAGGTGGACCTGCCGTACCAGGAACGTCTGGCCGAGCTCGAGTTCCCGGCCCTGCTCAGCGAGTTCCACCGGGACATCGACGCCTACCTCGCGACCAGGAAGGGCCCGCGCGACCTGGCCGAGCTCATCGAGTTCAACCGGACCCACCCGCAGGAGCAGACCTGCTTCGCCGGACAGGAACTCTTCGAGCAGGCCCTCACCGCACCGTCCACCACCGATCCGGAATACCTGGCGATGCGCGCCGAGTTGGCCGACCTCTCCCGCCGCTCCATCGACGAGGTCATGGCCGCGCACAACCTGGACGCGATCGCCTCCCCGGCGAACCCGCCCGCGTGGACCACCGACTGCGCCCGGGGTGACAACGACGTGATCCCGTCGTCGACTCCCGCCGCCGTCGCCGGATACCCGTCCCTGTCGGTGCCGGCCGGCTTCGTGGGCGAACTGCCGGTCGGGCTGCTCCTCATGGCGGGCGACCGCCAGGACGCCGACCTGCTCTCCCTGGGCGCGGCGGTGGAGCACCGGCTGGACGGCCGGCGCGCGCCCCGATACCTGCCGACGTTGCCGACCGAGTGAACCCGGGCGGCGCGCGGGGCGGGGCTGAGTACTTTGCTGCGTGCGGCTGAGTAGCGAGGCTCACGAGGAGCCCGGCGGCTACGGGAGACCATCGCCTCATGACTGATCGAACCCGAGCCGAGCCCCCTGTCTGGTGGGGCCCCGCCCCGTCGACCGCCGCGCGTCCCGGAGTCGCCGTGGCGACGGCCCTGCTGGGCATCGCCACGGCCGCTTCGGTGGTGTGGCTGACCTTCCTGGTGTGGATGATCTCCGTCTGGGGAGCGGCTTCCGGGGAGCCCGCCGGTGGGATTCTCGCGACGTACGCGGCGTGCCTGGCCGGCGGAGCCGCGCTGCTGGTGGCTCTCGCCTTCGTACCGCCGGTGCGTCGCATGGCTCCGCCCCGGCGTGCGCTGTTGCTGTGTGCGGTGGCCTGTCCCGTTCCGCTCACGCTGGCCGTCGCGACCTGGGTGAGCACCGGCTGACCGTGACCCGGCACGGTCGGCGCTCGCCCGTGCGCCGCCGGTCAGCGGATGGGGCGGACCCGGTAACTCACGGCCTGGTACGGGAAGTCCGCCGTGTGCAGGCTGCCCAGGGCGAAGCTCAGGTCGCCGCCGTCTCCGGGGGCGCCGGTACGGCAGTCGGCGTTGAAGAACACGTCGACGTCCACGGCCGCGTAGTTCAGCGCGGAGGCCGAGGGCGCGGCCAGGTTGTGGCACCCGGTGCTGGTGAGGTCCACCGACGTGGCCGTGCCCGTCTGGTGCGCGCCGGTGTAGAAGACAACGCCCGGAGACTGTGCGGCGGCGGGCTGGGCGAGGCCCGCACCGACCGCGAGGACCGCGCCACAGGCCGCGGCAGCGGCGTACCTACGGTGGTTACGGCTCATCGTGATTGCCACCTTCGTGTTCGGGAGGGGGAGACTCGATTATTTGCGGCTTCAACCAGATGCGGAAGATCGCCTTCCAGCCATCGATGCCGCGAACCGCCGGGGTCGGCACGCGGGCGTGGGCGGCCGAGTTCTGTCGAGACGGCGCCGGGTGGTGGCGGCCACCCGCGGTGTGAGGCGGCAGGACCGTGCTGATCATGGGCGCCGAGCCGGTACACCAGGCGCGCCCTCCGCGGACGGGCCTCCGGCTGCCCCCTCACCGCTTCCGGCCCGGCTGCCCGGCACCGCCTGGACCTACGCGCCCCGCTCCAGCCGGCAGAGTTCCTCGACACGGCGGCCCCGGCGCGACGAGTCCTGCCTTCCCGGTCCGCTGACGCCGTACGGGGCCGCCGGGCCGCCGCCCGGACGGCCGTCCGTATCATCAGCCCGACGCGGCCGTCGCCCGCACCCCGCTCGGCTGTCTTCCGCACCCCACCGCGATACGGGACTGCCCGGCGGGCTCGACGTCCGACTGGACGGCCGTGCCGGCAGCGGGAGCTGACACCCGGCTCCGGGCGACCGCGAGTTCCTCTACGAAGTGGACCGGACATGACGAGGACCACGCCGGCCAGACCGGTGTCCGTGGAAGCCGTGTTCCCGGAGCTGGCCCCCTACCGGGCCCGGACGACACGGTTGCACCCCAGGCCGGGGCGGCCCGGCATGCACGACAGCCATCTCGGCGGGCCGATGCTGTGGCCGGCGGACGAACCCTGGCCACTCTGCCGTGAGCCGCACCGGCGTGAGACCGAGGGGTACGCACCGGAGGAGATCCGCGACGCCCGGGCCGCGGGGGCGTGGCCGCAGAGCCGGCCGTGGCCCCGCGAGGAGACCGCCGCGGACGACGGCCCGGCGCCCTTCGTGGCGCTGGGCCAGCTCTTCCGCCGCGACGTTCCGGGACTGGCCTGCGGGCCCGACGGCGCGGACCTGGTGCAGCTCTTCCGCTGCCCGTTCACCCACGGCCCGCACCTGGAACGCCGCTACCACCTGCGCCGACGACACGCCGCACGGACCGAGCGCGCGGAGCGCTTCCTCGCCACGCCGCCCCGGACGCCCCTGCTGCGGTGGGAGGACGAACTCCCCGAACCGTGCGTCCTGCACCCGGAAGAGGTGGACACCTACCCCTGGGCGGAGGACGGCGCACTCCCCACGTCCCTGATCGCACGCATCGACGCATGGGAGGACGCGCAGCCGGCGGCACACGCATCCGACGCTCCGAGCTACCAGTACGACCTGTCGATCCCTCCCGGCTGGCGCGTCGGCGGCTACCCCACCTGGGCGTCGACCGGCCCGATGGTCATCGACTGCGCGTCCTGTGACACCCCCATGGAACTGCTGCTGACGGCTGCCGGCTCCGAGACGGACGGCGGCTCGCACAGCTGGGCGCCGCTGGAGGACCGGGACCCGCTGCTGAAGGGCAAGGCGTCGATCCGGGGCGGGGCCTCGGTCACACGACCCACGCGGCTCCGCTTCGGCCGGGACCGCGATCTGCACGTCTTCGTCTGCCCGAGGGCGACCGGTCACGCGCCCCGATGGGTGCTCGCGTAGGCCGTCGGAGCGCGGACTGACACAGGCGCTCGGTGGATTCCTGCGCGTGCGAAAAAAGGCATCTGCACCACTTAACGGTGAACATCGCCGCTATGTCCTTTGAAGCGGGGCCCAGTTGGAAAGGTTGGCCGTGCACCTCAAAGAGGCGCACGGCCAACCCGAGGAGAAGACCTTGAAGCGTGTCTCGTTCCGCCGTTCCGCCGGTCTGGTGGCCGCCACCGCGGCCCTGATCGCCGGCCCCGTCCTGTCCGCTCACGCCATGACCCCCGCCGCCGCCCCGAGCGGTCAGCAGACCTACGCCGCGCAGGCGCGGACCGCCGGCCTGACCCACCAGCAGGCCGCGGAGCTCCAGCGACAGGTCGACGCGGTACGTGCCCAGGAGCCCCGGGCCCGCCAGACCTCCGCGAACACCCTCGCCATCCCTGGCGGCACCGTCACGCTCCCCGCCCCGGGACAGACCGAAGCCCGCAGCCTGGCCTCCCCCGGCACAGCCCTGGCCTGCGCCAACGGGCACCTGTGCATCACGGACGGGCGCGGCGTCAACTACGACTACTACCGCTGCGGCTACTACGACTTCAACGGCGTCGGCGACGGCACCTTCAACAACAACCAAACCTCGGGCACCCGCGCCCGCTTCTACAACAGCGACGGCAGCGAACGCTGGTCCCACGTCGCCAAGGGCACCGGCACCGCCTCATGGACCCCCGTCTTCCACATCCGCCCCTGCTGACCCCGGCGTCTTCCCCCGCCCCGGCTCCCGGCGCGGGGGAAGGCGCGACCGAACCCGTAGGCGCAGAGCGTCCCGTGCCGACTAGGCGAGGTCGACGGCCCCGGCGGAGCGTGGGCCAGGCCGCGTACCACGTCGGCTCGCCACCGGGACCGGTCCACGTCAGGCCGGCCCTGTCGAATCCCACCCACAGGACTGCGGGCGCGCCGGAGATACGTGTCTCGTGCGGGCATGAACACAGGTGCGGGTCGACCGGGTCGCCGAGCACCCGGTACGTGATGTGGCGGCACTGGCAGTGCCCGGTCCGGGCCGGCACGGGGGCAGTGGTCATCGGATTCTCGATGCGGTACGGGGAGCGCTACCAGGCGATGGGGCGCGTGATTTCGGTGACCGGCCGGGGGTGGACGGCCTCGGGGATGCCGAGCATGACGCGGCCCCGGTGGGCGGCCGCAAGCTGCGCGGCCGACTCGGACGGCCCCCAGTCGAAGAACTCCAGGGCCTGCTCCGGGGTGGCCAGCACGCGTACATACGTCTGACCGGTGGCCGGATCGACGGCGGCCTCGCCCAGGCTCGCGAGCGCGGCGGCGTAGCGGACTCTCGCGCAGGGGCCGGAGGGGTCGGAGAGATACCCGAGGTAGTGGGTGTCGCCGAGTTCCGCGGTGGCCTCCTCGCGGCATTCGCGGACCGCGGTCGCCAGCAGATCGCCGCCGTCCTCCGGTTCCGGCGTGCCGCCGGGCAGACAGGGCGCGCCGGTGTCCGCTGAGAGGAGCACGAGGACCCGTCCGTCCGGGGCGAAGGCCCAGACCCAGGACTGGCGGACCGTGAGGCCGACGGGCACGGGTCCGGGGTGGAAGGGCAGGTGGTGGCAGGCCCGGGCGGTGCGCAGGACACCGACCCGGTCGAGGACGGTGGGGGCGATCGGAATCCCGTCCTCCAGGAGCACGGGTCCGGCGCCGTTGATGCGGGCGCGGAGAGCGGACAGGGTGCGGCGGGCATCGCCGGGAGACATCAGCGAGGGGAGGGCTGCGGGCTCGGCGAACTCGATGCCGTCGATCTCACCCGGGGCGGGCCGGACGGCCGCGATGCGCTCGTCGTCCCAGACACCCCCGTCGAAGACGTGCAGCAGCTCGCCCGGGAACCGCATGGCGGGGTGCGCCGCCCGGCCGGCAGGGGAGACCCAGTCGACGGCCAGCCCGCTGGTCACGGTCGCCGCGATGCCGAGTTCCTCCTCCAGCTCGCGGGCGGCCCCCCGGGCCGGTGACTCGCCCTGGTCGACGGCTCCGCCGGGCAGCAGGCGGGTGGGCCGGTAGCCGACACGCTGGAGCAGCACCTGCCCGCGCCGGTTGGTGATCAGCACGCCGGTGCCGGCCCACAGCGCGGCCGAGGCGCGCAGCTTCCCGTACGCCGCCTCGCGTATCGCCACACCGGGGAGCTCGTCGGGCGCGGATGTCGTGGTCATCTCTCTCCGTTCGAGGGGTACTCACGGCGGTGGCCGGGGTGCCGTCGGAGCCGGAGCCGTACGGACGGGTGAAGTATCCCGCCCGTCACCGCACCGGCGCCGGTCAACGTGCCCAGCCCAGTTCCGTGTAGACGCGGCCGGCCCGGGCGCGGATCTGGTCGGCGGCGTCCTTGGTGTAGATGTGCCACCGCAGCACGGACAGCATCCGGTTGTCGCCGTTGCTGCGGAGGGTTGGCCAGGTAGCGGACGCGTGCGGCGCTGACCTGGGCCACGGCCTGCGGCAGGCTGGCGGCGACGAGGAGGGGCAGCAGCACCCAGTGCACTCCGGCGAGCACGACGGCCCCGGCGAGGAAGGCGGCGGCCGAGGCGATCAGGTCCTGCCCCTCGTTGATCAGGTCGCCGGTGACCTGGGCGCCGCGGTCGGCGGCCTCGCGGTCGCGGTTGAAGTCGGGATCGTCGTACGCGCACAACTCGACCTCGGCACAACCGGTGAGCAGCATCTGCTCGGCCTCGCGGGACATCAGCGGGCCCAGCCGCGCGGCGAGCCAGCTGACGGTGATGCCGAGGAGCGCGCGCACCCCGGCCGCCCCGGCGAGCAGTCCCACCGAGGGCCAGGCATCGAGGAGACGGTGGTACACGTCCCCGTCGCGCAGCAGGGCCGTCAGGGTACCGGCGATGGCGACCAGGCCCAGGGCCTGCATCACCCCGGTCACCAGCTGGCACAGCAGGAGGCCGACGGTCGCCCGCCGGTCGACCCGCCACGCCAGGGCCAGCGAGCGGCGCACCAACTGCGGCAGCCGGCGGGCCATGTCGCGCATCCGGATCGACCGGCCGGCCGCCTCACGACTGCCGGTCAGGTCGACGTAGCGCATCTGCGGCGCGGGCGGGAGCTCGGACGGCGCGGGCGTCAGGGGGGTGGCGCGCGGTCCCGGAACGCTGTCGGCCGATGCGTCCGCGGGCTCACTCATGCCGCCCACCCCGCGTTGGGACGTTCTGAGACACGGGTGCCGTCTGCGCCACCGGTGCTCGGGGAGGCCGCTGTTCGATTCCGGGCGGCAGCTGCGAGGGGGAAGGGGTGCGGTGCATGGCGTTCCTCCGTCTGGGCATCGATGGGGCACTGATGCTCTAAAAACGCGGTGCGTCCGGTCCCGTAACGGTCCGATCGGAGGGCATTCGGTGAACACAAGTTCGTATGGTGGGGTCTGGCCGTGGGCCCTCCGGGGTGTCGCCGCCGAAACTCGTTCGATCAGGTCGGGTCACCCCTGTGGGGGATTGCGGACGGTCCGAGGCATGGGCCCGGAGTGCGTGGCGCAGAAGACGGGAGCCTGCGACCGCCCCTAGGACATGTCGCCCCGGCAGACCGTCCCAGGGGCCGGGGCGCGGCCCGTGCGGAGGTATCGGTCGACCGCCTCCCCGACACAGCGGTTCCGCGGATACGTACCGTGGCCCTCTTCCTCGGCCGTCAGGAGCACGCCCACACCGTCGCCCAGGGCGCGGGCCATGCGGCGCGCCCCGGCGTACGGGGTGGTCGGGTCACCGGTGCCGCCGATCACCAGGATGGGGGCCGCGCCGTCGGCCTTCACCCGCGGGGTGATCCGCTCGCCGTCGAACGGCCACTCGTAGCAGAGGTAGACGGCACTGGACCAGGCCGCACCGAAGACGGGCGAGGCGGCTTCGACCCGGGCCGAGTCCCTGTCGAGGCGTTCGGAGTCGGGGCGCAGGCTGGAGTCCGCACAGGTGATCGCGGTCCGGGCGGCGCGGCTGTTGTCGTTCGGGGTCGCCGCCCCGTCGTCCGAGGCGATGGTGTTCGAGGCGATGTCGCCCGAGCCGACGTCGTCCGAGCCCTTGGCCAGCGGCCGGCCGTCGTTGTGGTCGATCAGCGCGGTGAGGGCCTTGGCGAGGGGCGCCCAGCCGTTGGTGCCGACGTCGAGATGGTCGGCGACGGCGTACGCGAGGCCGTCGGCGTCCAGTGTCCTTCCGTCTCCGGCCGGAGCGGGCTTCTTCTCCAGGCGGTCGGCCAGGCGCCCCATGCGGCGGGCGGCCTCCTCGGGGCCGTTTCCGGTGGGACAGTCGCGGATGCGGGCCGCGCAGTGCACGGCGAACCGGTCGAATGCCGCCTGGACCGCCTTGACCTGCGACACCTGCTCCGCGTCGAGGTCCTCGGTCGGGTCGACCGACGCTTCGAGGACGAGCCGTCCGACGTGCGACGGGTACTGGTGGGCGTAGACCGCGCCGAGTCGGGTGCCGTACGAAACGCCGAAGTAGTGCAGCCGCTCGTCGCCGAGGAGGTAGCGCATCAGGTCGAGATCGCGCGCGGTGTGCGAGGTGCCGATGTACGGGAGGATCGCTCCGGAATGCTCGGCGCAGGCGGCGGCTCCCTCGTATCCGGTGTCGTCGGCGGTCTTCCCGCAGCGCACGGGGATGGTGGCGCCCACCCCGCGCGGGTCGAAGGAGACCAGGTCGTAGCGGTCGAGCAGCGGCTCGTACTGGTTGCGGAACGAGGGCAGTCCGCTCACGCCGGACGCTCCCGGCCCACCGAAGTTGAGGACGAGTGAACCGATGCGCCGGTCGTTCGGGCCGGTGGCCTTGAGACGTATCAGGGCGACGTCGATCGTCCGGCCGGCCGGTTTCCGATAGTCGAGGGGGGCCTTCATGACGGCGCAGTCGTAGCCCTCGCGCGCGGTGGGCGGCGAGGTGCAGCGGGACCAGCGGAGGTGCTGGCCGGTGGTGAGCGCAGCGGGGAGGCCGGAGGGCGGGTTGCTCGCGGTGAACTCCGTACGGGGCTCCGCGTCCCGGTGGCGGGCGTCGCGTTGGAGCCACGCGCCGACGGCTCCGATCGCGATGAGCACGAGGACCGCGATGATGCGCGCGCCGACGGAGAAACCCGGTCCGCGGCCCGGTATCGGATGTGCGTCACTCATCGAAGCCCCCCGCGTTCCCCCGCCCGGGCGCCCGACCGTGCCCGCGCCCGAGCTGTCGCCCGTCGAATGGGTGCAGCGTACAAGCCGCCACCGACGGCGCGGGCGGCGTCCTCACGGAGGACCTCACGGTGGTCGGCGACACCGCTACTCGCACACAGGGTGACGGTGAACAGCCGTCGCGTGGCTGTGCCGTCCCTGGGACAAGCCTGTGTCATTCCTGGCCCAGTGTGAGGGGGACATCGCGGCGCGCCTCATGGACGCACTGCCGTCGCCGTGACGCCCGGCCCGCCCGGTCCAGTTGTTGAACATTCCGGCTGTCGTACAGCGCAGCCCTTACCGCGAGTTAGGTCAAAATGATACGTAAGGGACGCATCGTCTTCGCAGTTGCCCTCACCACCGCCCTGGGCCTCGGGCTCACGGCCTGCAATGACGGCGAGGACGAGGTCACGGGGCAGGAATCGCCCTCGGCCTCCGCCCCGGCCTCACCCGCCCCGAGCAGCGAAAGCCCCTCCGCCGAGCCGAGCGACGACACCTCCGCCGCGCCCGGTGGCGACGTCGCCGCACCGGGCACGAAGCTCAAGGTCGGTGACCGCGCGGTGCTGCCGTTCACGTACGGAACTTCCAAGGAGGGCACGGTCGCCGTTACCGTCACGGCGATCGAGAAGGGCACCGAGGCCGACATGTCCCCCTTCGGTGAGAAGGCGAAGGGCATGACGCCCTATTACATCCGCATGAAGGTGGAGAACGTCGGCGGTACCGACCTCTCCTACTCGTCGCTGAGGCTGCGCGGCAAGCTGGCGGGCGGCGCGCCCACGGGCGTCATTCTGATCGGCGACCTCCCGGGCAAGTGCGACAGCGAGTCGGCCCCGCGCGACTTCACCACCAAGGGCGCCTCGTACGAGACCTGTTCGCTCAGCGCCACGAAGACCGACCCCATCGCGGTCGCCTCGTTCGAGGAGGGTGACGCGTACAGCGACAGCCCGGTCCTCTGGACCAGCTGACCACGCTTCCGCGACCGCACGCCGGGCGTCCCGTCCACGACGGGGCGCCCGCGCCCGTGAGGGGGGACGGACCGGCGCCAGGGACTGTCGGTGCCGGTTGGCATGATGACGGTCATGAGCCACAACATCGCCTACTCCACTGCCGACAAGGCCGACGTCCTCGCCTTTCTGGGCGTCAGGGACGGTCTGGACGCCGACCGGCGACGCCGCCTCGACGCGATGCGCAAGGACGCGCGGGTCCACCAGGACGACCTCGAGGACCAAGGCGTCGACTGGGGCCTGTCCGTCGTCGACGCCCTCGACCACCTCGTCGCCGGACGCACCGACTCGGACGCCGCGTACGCGGGCAACGCCTACCACAGCGCGTTGCAGCACATCATCGACCACAACGCATCCGATCCGACGCACCTGGGCACGTACTCGAAACCGTCGACGTTCTTCGGTCTGGTCGACGACGGGATGCGACGCGTCGGCGTCCCCGCCGACCTGCTGCCCCACGGCTTCCTCTACGGTGGGCTGCCCGACGGCTTCCCCTTCGTTCCGCACTCGGTCGACGGCTACCCCGCCATCGGCCATCTGCCCCTCGCCAAGGCCAAGCCCGCCGCCGAGGCGTATCGCGCCGCCCTCGACGAGATACCCGCCGACTTCCGGTACGACGTGCAAGAGCTCATCGAGAAGCTCGAGACGGAGCACGACGAGTGGGAGTACGCCACGAAGAACATCGACTGGTACACCCAGGACACCCTCTTCTTCAAGCTCACGTAGGGCGTACAGGGTGTGGCCGGTGCGCGGGGGCGGGCTGTCGACGTCCGCGCCGCTGCTCGCCTCTGGCGCCCTCGTCCCGGCACCGCGCTGTGGCGAGGGGTAACGCTTCGCGTCGCGGGCGCGCTGTGTGAGGTGTGCGGTGGATCAAGGAAGCGGGCGGGGTCTCATGAGGCGGCGGCGCATGGCATGGGGATGGCGCGCCTTGACCTGGGGGCTGACGCCGGTCGGTCTCGTGCTGCTGGTCGGCTCGGTCGCTTCCGGCCTCGTGCGGTACGAGACGGTGACGGTCCGGGGCGACTCCATGCGGCCCGGTTTCCCGCCCGGGGCGCGCGTGCTCGTGAAGCCGATCGGCTCGGACGGCGTTCACCGGGGTGACGTGGTCCTCATGGACCCGCCCGAGCCGTACATGACCGAGCCGGTGCTGCGGCGCGTCATCGGCATCGGCGGCGACCGGGTCACGGGGTCCGGGGGCGGGGTCTCGGTGAACGGGAAGACGCTCGATGAGCCGTACGTCGCGGACACCCAGGGTGATCCGAACGCCGTCTCGTACGACGTGCGGGTCCCGGCCGGACGCCTGTTCGTGCTGGGCGACTACCGTGCGAATTCCAACGACTCCCGCTACCACCTCGATGTCCACGAAGGCGCCTTCGCGGTCTCGGGCGTACGGGGGCGCGTGGTGGCGGAGGAGACCGTGCCCACAGGTCCCGTGGTGTTCGGCGCCCTCGGCCTCGTACTCATCGCGGCCGGCCTCGGCGCGTACGTGACCGGTCGGCGGCGCGGGGCGCTGCGGGCGGTATCGCCGGCGACGGACCGGCGGATCTGAGGCCGACGCCGAGACCTTCGGGCGCACGTGGTGGCCGAGGGGGCATCTGATCGGGTGCCGCTTCAGGGTATGGGGCGCGCCCGCACGGCGTGAGCAGTCCTATGTTCGTACATTCTGGACATGGATATGAGACTCTCCCGCGCCTCCACCGACAGTGACGAAGTCCAGGGTTTCCTGGGCTGAGGCCGCTCAGCCCGACGCCGGTCGTCCACCGCCTGCCGCCCATGAGGAGACGTCGTGCAGCACCAGCCCATCATCGCCGGAATCGACATCACGCCGGACAGTCTGCTCGCGGCAGGCTGGGCGGCCGACGAGGCCCGTCGCCGCTCCGCGCCGCTTCTGCTGCTGCACGGATACGATCCGTCCTTCTTCGCGGACGCCGGAACCGAACGCCAGGCCGCCGAACAGGCGCTCGCGGGCACCCTGGACTGGGTGCGTGAACACTACGGCGATGTGGAGGCCAGTGCCGAGCTGGTCGACCGGCCCGAGGCCGACCTGCTGACGGAGCGTGGCCGCGAGGCCCAGATGATCGTGGTCGGATCACGCAGACCCGGACCGGTGACCGGATTCCTCCTCGGATCGGTCGGCCTTCGCGTAGTGAGCCGGGCCGACTGCCCCGTGGTGATGATCCGTGGCGGTGACGTCCGCCGGACCCCGGGGAGCGGCGAGGTCGTGGCGGGCGTCCCCGAGGAGGACGACGAGGCGGAAGCGGTCCTGGACTTCGCCTTCCGGGCGGCTGCCGCGCACGGTGTCCCGCTGCGGGCGGCGCGGGCCTGGGACCTGCCCAGGATGTTCACGAACCAGTCCGGTGTCACGGGCCTCTCGAACAGGCCGGCCCAGCTGGCGGAAGACCACCGCCGCGCACTCGTCACCCTCCTGAGGCCGTGGCGCCGGCGCCATCCCGACGTCATGGTGACCGAGCACACCGAAGTGGGCTTCGCCGCCGAGATGCTGGTGTCCCTGGCCGCCGGTGCCCGGCTCCTGGTGCTCGGGCGCAGCAGCAGAACCGGCAGCCGGTACGTGGGACACGTCGTGCACTCGACACTCCACTTCGCCAACGCCCCCGTCGCCGTCGTCCCTACGAAGGCGACACCGACCGGTTGACGACCCGCCACCCGCCGTCCACCACCCACCGCCCACCGCCCACCATCCGAGCGCTCCGCAGCCGGCAACCACATGGCGGATCGCGTCGCCCGGTGGCAAGATCACATGGGCAAGGTACGGAGAACGGGGGAGGCGGGATGCGTTTTCGTATCCTCGGCCCCCTCGAAATATTCGACGGCACCCACTGGCGGGGCATCTCCGCCGCCAAGCCGCGTGCCCTGCTCGCCACCTTATTGGCCCGGCGCGACACCCCCGTTCCGACGGACCGGCTCGCGACGGAGCTGTGGGGCGAGACCGAACCCAGGGCGGCCGCCAATCTCATCCAGCAGTACGTGCTGCGACTGCGCCGTGAACTTGGGGACCGCCAGGGCCGGTTGATCGTCACGCGGTCACCCGGCTACCAGGTGGTGCCCGACGGCGCCGACGACCTGGACGCCACCGCCTTCGTCCGTCTCGGCGCGTCCGGCCGCGCCGCGCTGGCGGCCGGCGAGGCGGAACACGCGGCGGCTCTGCTCGCCGAGGCGCTCGCGCTCTGGCGCGGCCCCGCACTCGCGGACGTACCGGCCGGGCCGGTGGTGGAAGCCGAGGCGGCGCGGCTCGACGAGCAGCGGCTCGACGTCCTCCAGACCCGTGTCGAAGCGGACCTGGCCTGCGGACGCCACACCGAACTGGTATCGGAGCTACGGCAGTCCGTGCGCGAACACCCGCTCCGGGAAGGGCTGTGGGGGCAGCTGATGCTGGCGCTGTACCGGTCGGGAAGGCAGGCGGAGGCGCTCGACGCCTACCGGGAGGTACACCGGCTGCTGACCGACGAGCTGAGCGTCGAACCGTCCGCCCCGCTGCGAGAGCTGCAACTGCGCATGCTGCGCGGCGATCCGGGGCTCGCCGCCCCCGCGCCGGGCCCACGACCGTCCAAGGGACCGGCCCGCCCCGGATGGGCCCCGGCACCACCGCGTCAATTACCCGCCGCGGTCGCCAGGTTCGCGGGACGCCGGGCCGAGCTGCACCTGCTGGACGGGCCGTCCGACGAAGCGGCCACCGGCACGGGCCCGGCCGTGCGCGTGATCACCGGTACGGCGGGCGCGGGAAAGACGGCGCTGGCACTGCACTGGGCGCACCGCGCGGCACCGTACTATCCCGACGGCCAGCTGTACGTGAATCTGCGCGGCTTCGACTCCGCCGGGCCCGTGCCGCCCGGCGAGGCGATCCGCGGATTCCTGGAGGCGCTATCGGTGCCGCCGGAGCGCATTCCGGACGCGCTGGAGGCGCGGGCGGCGCTGCTGCGCACCGAGACCGCCGGCCGCCGGCTGCTGTTCGTCCTCGACAACGCCACCGACGCGGCCCAGGTGCGTCCCCTGCTGCCGGGCGGCGCCCGTTGCGCCGTGGTCGTCACCGGCCGAGGCCGGCTGGCCGGTCTCACCGTCACCGACGGCGCCCTGCTGGTCTCCCTCGACGTGCTGCCGCACGACGAGGCACACGAACTGCTCGTGGCCCGCCTCGGGGCGGACCGGCTCGACGCGGAGCCCGAGGCGGTGGCCGAGCTGATCGAGCTGTGCGCCCGACTGCCGTTGGCCCTCGCGGTGACCGCCGCCCGCGCCGTCGGCCGTCCGGGGTTCGCACTGAGCGCCGTCGCGGCCGAACTGCGGGACACCAGAGGCCGGTTGGACGCCTTGGACGCCGACGAGGGGGTGAGCAGCGTACGGACGGTCTTCTCGTGGTCGTACCTCCGGCTGGACGCCGGCACGGCCAAGGTGTTCCGGCTGCTCGGGCTGTACCCCGGCCGGGACGTGGCCGCGCCCGCCGTGGCGGCCCTGGCCCGGCTGTCCCTCCGGCAGGCCGCGTCGGCGCTGACCGCGCTGGCCCGGGTCCATCTCATCGACGAGCACCACCCCGGCCGGTACTCCTTCCACGATCTGCTGCGCACCTACGCGGCGGAGCTGGCGGCGACCGAGGACTCCGAAGCGGAACGCACCGAGGCGCTGCACCGCCTGTTCGACCACTTCCTGCACACCGCGCACGCGGCGGGCCGGCGGCTCGCCCCGGTGCGCGCCGGACTGCCGCTGCCGCCGCCGGTGCCCGGCTCCGCACCCCACCACCCGGAGGGGTACGAAGAGGCGCTGGCGTGGTTCGAGACGGAGCACGCCGCGCTGCTCGCGGCCACGGGTGCGGCGGGCCCGGCCGGTTTCGACGACCACGCCTGGCAACTGCCGCTGGTCATGGGGGACTTCCTCCACCTCAGCGGTCGTTGGCACGACTGGGCGGCCACCCAGCGCACGGCCATCGCCGCGGCCCGGCGCCGGCAGGACCGGGCCGGGACGGCACTGTGCCATTGCGAGTCGGGCCGGGCCGCGATCCGGCTGGGGCGGTACGAGGAGGCCCGGGAGGAGCTGTCGCGGGCGTTGGAACTGCAGCGTGAGCTGAACGAACCGGCGGCGCAGGCCCACACGTTGCGGGCGCTGGGCTGGTCGTACGAGCAACAGGGCGACTACCGCGCCACGCTCCGCTGCATCGAGCAGGTGCTCGAACTGGAGCGCGCGGCCGGCAACCGGGCCGCATGGGGCGGCGCGCTGAACAACATCGGCTGGTGCCACACCCATCTGGGCGACCACGAGAAGGCGCTCGCCTGCTGCGAGGAGGCGCTGCGACTGCACCGGGAGGAGGGCAGCCCGCTCGGCGAGGCGTACACCTGGGAGACCTTCGCCGTCATCCGCCGTGCCATGGGTCAGTACGCCGAAGCGCTCGACTGCTACCGCCGGTGCCAGGAAGCGTTCCACCGGCTCGGCAACCGGTACGGGGAAGCGGTCGCACTGCGCAGCCTCGGCGAGGTCATGCACACCGTCGGCGACCCCGCGGGCGCGCGCGGGGCGTGGCGGGCCTCCCTCGCCCTCCTCGACGAACTGGAGCACCCGGACGCGGACGCCGTACGCGAACAGCTGCGGGCGACGGACTGAGCCACGGGCTCAAAGCGGCGTCAAAGCGGAAGTTCAGCGCCGGACAGCAGAGTTGCGGCCATGCCCTGGGGGGTCCGGGGTCCGCTGAGGCCGAAAGCGAGTGGGTTGATGCGTGTCGCGCTCAAGGAGTGCACCTGGCAAGCGGTGGGGGAAGACCTGATCGTCGTCTTCGACCCCCGTGAGTCGATCACCTTGGAGGACCCCGAGGGGAAGGTCGAGGCGCTTCTCTCCGTGCTCCGCGAGGGCCCCCGCAGCGTGGACGGACTGCGTGCGGAGCTCGCCACCCGGGGCGTCGAGGTGACCGGCCAGGAGCTCGACGGCGGACTGCAGGGGCTCGCGGGTCTGGGGCTGGTCGAACGCGACGAGGGCAGGTTCACCGGTGATCCGGCGGTCGACGAACGGCACTTCTCCAACCTGGCGTTCTTCGGCACCTTCTCGGACCTCGACCGGCACCGCACCGACTTCCTGCGCCGGGTGCGCGACGCGCACGTCCTGGTGCTCGGTGTGGGCGGTGGCGGCTCCTCGCTGGTCCAGTGCCTGGCGGGGCTCGGCGTCGGCCGGCTGACGCTGCTGGACCACGACCGCGTCGAGACCCGCAACTTCGCCCGGCAGTTCCTCTACCGGCACGAGGACGTCGGCCGCTCGAAGGTCGAGCGCGCCGCCGCCTGGGTGCGGGCGTACGACCCGGACATCGAGGTGCGCACCGTCGACCGCTGGGTCGCGGGCCCCGGGGACCTCGCCGATCTCACCGACGGCATCGATCTGGTGGTGGGCGGCCTGGACGGCCACCCCGACGCCGGCCTGTGGGTGAACGAGGCCGCCGTCCGGGCCGGTGTACCCCTGGTCGTCGGCGGCGCGACCCGCACCCTGCTCTCGTACATGTCCGTCGACCCGGGGTCGAGCGCCTGCCTGGCCTGCGAGTTCTCGCAGCAGCCGGAGGAGGGCACCGGCGCGGCGGCCGCGGAGGACCTCGTGCACGGCATGCGGACGACCAATCCCCTCATCGGCCCGGTGGCCATGCAGATCGGTTCGCTGATCGCGCTGGAGGGCCTGCGCTATCTCACCGGTTTCCAGGAGCCGCTGGCCGCCGGCGCCCGGGTCCGGCTCGACCTGCGGGAGGGCCTGGCGGGCAGCCGCGTCCCGTTCCCCGACGTGCCGGACTGCCCGGTGTGCGCACTGGCCCCGGCACGGGCGGCCGCGGCATGACCGGGGTGGACGGACCGCCACGGTCCACCGTGCGGCTGCGACCGCTGAGCCTGGTGCCCGAGGGGGACGACGAAGTCCTGGTGGGCGACCCGGAGACGGGGCAGTTCGTCGCCATTCCGAAGGTCGGCGGCGTGGTGATCGAGGCGCTGCTGCGCGGGGCGACGATCGCCGAGGCCGCCGGCGAGGCCGAGGAGTTCGCCGGGCAGCCCGTGGACGTGCCCTCCTTCGTGGAGACCCTCCGCGAGCTCGGCTTCGTCGACGAGGGCCAGCAGGCCGCACCGGTCCGCTCGGCGCCCGTGCAGGGCGGCCGGTGGCTGGACGGCGTCCGCCAGGAGGTCGCCCGGCCCTTCTTCGGGCGGGTGGCCTGGAGCTGCTACGCCGCGTGCGCGGTGCTCGCCCTCGCGGTGTTCGTGTCCCGGCCCGGCCTCTTCCCCGATCCGGCGACCGACGCGTTCGTCGTGGACGACATCGGCCTCGGCAGCCTGATCCTGATCCCGCTCGCCACGGCCGCGACGGCGATCCATGAACTGGGGCACTGGTTCGCGGCCCGGGCGCTCGGCCTGGGGGCCAGATTCGGCATGGACCGGCGCATGGGGTTCCTGCTGGTCTTCGAGACCGACCTGACCCAGCTCTGGACCGTACCGAGACGCAAGCGGTACGGGCCGCTGCTGGCCGGCCTCGCCCTTGACTCGGTGCTTCTCGCCGTGCCGCTCGTGGCGCGGCTGCTGATCGACACCGGAGCGTGGGCAGCGCCCCGTCCGCTCGACGCGGTCCTCGCTACCTGGATCTACGTGAAGCTGACCGCGATGCTGTGGCAGTGCATGGTCTTCCTGCGCACGGACCTGTACGCGGTGCTGGTCAACGCGCTGGGCTGCCGCAACCTGTGGCGGGTCTCGACGCTGATGCTCCGTCGAGCCGTCGGGCGCCTGGACGCCGCGGGGGCGGCGGAGCTGGCCGACGCGCATCCGGCCGATGAGCGGGCCGGACGCTGGTTCCGCTGGGTGCGGTTCCTCGGGGCGGTGCTGACCCTGGTCTGGGCGGGGCTGTTCCTGGCGCCCTCCGCGTGGGAGGTGCTGCGCTGGGCCGCCGGCCGACTCGGCACCGGCCCGGCCACCGGACAGTTCTGGTGGGCGCTGCTGTGCACCGCGGTCTGTCTGGCTCCCTTCGTTCTTCCCGCGGCCCTCTCGGTCCGTGAGCGCGCACGGCGGCTCACGTCGAGGACCTGAGGTCCCGCGGGTACCGGTCCACCCCGGCCGCACCACCGGCCGGGGCAGGCAGTCCAGTCACGAGGAGGTGAATCGCATGGAGATCAAGGTCCGCAAGGTCGAGGACGTGAAGGCCACGGGGTTCCAGGTCTGATCGGCCGGCGGCGGCCCGGCCGCCGCACGCGCCCGACCCGCCGCAGCGCGGTTCGGTTGCGCACAGCCGCTGGGGAGGGAGGGGGACTTCGCTTCCTCCCTCCCCAGCGGGCAACCGCCGGCGGGGGAGCGGCGGTTACGGAAGGACCAGGTCCCGGCCGTCGCCGCCGTCGAGGGCGTCCTTCCCGGTCCCACCACAGACGAAGTCGTCGCCGCCCTCACCGTGTACCAGGTCGTCGCCGGAGCCGCCGAAGAGGATGTCCCGGCCGTCCCCGCCCATGACGTGGTCGTCGCCGGGCCCGGCGTACACGGTGTCGTCACCCCCGTAGCCCTCGATCATGTCGTCGCCCCGGCCGCCCCACATCCGCTGGTTCCCGTTGTCACCCATCAGATGATCCATGCCGTTGCCGCCGTACAGGGTCCCGGGCCCCATGACCATGTCGTCCCCCGCGCCGCCCAGGACCGTGCGGGCGGTGTGGGCGTGCAGTTCGTCGTCGCCCGCGCCGCCGCTGACGGTGTTCATTCCGGGAGTGAAGGCGGCGATCGTGTCGTCACCGTCGCCGAGGAAGACGTCGATCCGACCGGGCCGTGCGCCGTCGACGGGCAGCTCGCAGACGACGGCCGTGGTGTCCTCGGCCCTGGCGTACGCACAGTGTTCGCCGGGTGAGAGCGGGACCACGTCGCTGAAGCCGATCCGGCTGATCCCGTCGCTCGTGTACATCGGGTAGATGCTGAGGTCGTTGGTCTGCCCCGGAGCGGCGGTGAAGACGATCGACTGCGTCTCCCAGTCGGCCCCGACGCGTGCCTTCGCCCCGGTGGCGGGCGCGGCGGCGGAGGTGCCGGCCATGGGGCCGACGGCGAAGCCGGCGCATAACAGGGCCAGGGCAACGGTGCTGACGGCGGTGCGGTTCCGGTTCATGGGACCTCGTCTCGGGAGAGTGAAGGCGGACGATCCGGCCCGGTCCGCTCCGGCCTGTGCGGCGTGGTGCTGCCGGGGCCGGCGGGACTGGGTGGTGAAGGCAGTCTCCCGTTCCGGCCCGGATGCGCAAGAGCGCGAACCGACGGCCAACTTGAATTGTTGCATTGACATGTCCCGCGAAAGTCGTACCGTTGGGAGCGCTCCCACGACAGCCTTGCCACTGGAAGGAGTTCCCCCCACATGTACAAGAAGATCCCGTTAACCGGACGTTCGAGGTCGTACCTTCGTCGGCCTCTCCAGGCACTCGTCATGCTGTTCGCCGTCGTCGTCGGCGCGCTGGCCTGGTCGGCCCCCGCCCAGGCGCACGGCACGATCGTCGACCCCGCCAGCCGCGCGTACCGCTGCTGGGAGACCTGGGGCAGCCACCACATGGACCCGGCCATGCAGACCGAGGACCCCATGTGCTGGCAGGCATGGCAGGCCAACACCGACACCATGTGGAACTGGATGAGCGCACTGCGCGACGGTCTCGGCGGCCAGTTCCAGGCGAAGACCCCCGACGGGACGCTCTGCAGCAACAACCTGTCCCGGAACGCCAGTCTGGACAAGCCCGGGGCGTGGAAGACCACCACGGTCGGCGACAACTTCTCGGTGCACCTGCGCGATCAGGCGTCCCACGGTGCCGACTACTTCAAGGTCTACGTGAGCAAGCAGGGCTTCGACCCCAAGACCCAGACGCTGGGCTGGGGCAACCTCGACTTCATCACGCAGACCGGCCGCTACGCTCCGGCGCAGGACATCACGTTCCCCGTCCAGACCTCCGGCTACAGCGGACACCACATCATGTTCGTGATCTGGCAGGCCTCGCACCTGGACCAGACGTACATGTGGTGCAGCGACGTGAACTTCGCGTGAGCCGAGGATCGTCGCACGCGGCACCGGTCCCGGCGGGCCGCCGCTGAGGTACCGCCGGGCCGTCCGGGCTCCGCCGGAGCGGGGGACACCCTGCTCCGGCGGAGCTTCCGCGCTTCGGCACGGCGCTGCGGTCCGCGGCGTCAGTACACCGCGTCCCGCTGATCCGGTACGACGCTGCCGTCGCCGCGCAGCACGGGGCCGAGGGTGCCGTCGGGACCGGTGTAGGCGGTGCTCGCGCAGGGGTAGGCCGTGGTCCTGCGCGGCAGCGGCTCGATGAACATGGGGTTGACGACCCAGCGGCCGTCGGCGTCGTCGTAGGCCCGGCACATGAGTTCGTTCTTGTTGCGGTTGAGCACCAGATGCGCGCCCGTGGCGTCGCCGACGAACGTCACGTCGGTGTCGGCGTCGCCGCCGCCGATCGCGATCCGCCGATGCGGGGCCTGTCGCTTCCAGGCGGCCCGGCCGTGGATCCCGTAGATCTCCTGGTTGATCCAGCAGCGCTTGCCGTCGATGTACGGGATGACCTCCCCCTTGGTGACGCCCACTCCGCCGCAGCCCTCGTTGCTGGTCGTGATGCGGCCCTCGGCGTCGAGCACGGACCGGATCGCGACGGTGTGCGCCCGGTCGATCCCGATGCCGCGCGACCACACCTCGGTCACCGGTTCGGACCCCGCCGAGACGATCCAGACGTCGAATCCGGCCTTCCGGAGCGTCCGCACCAGGTCGCGCTGCTGTTCGTAGTACCGGACGTAAGCGGGCAGTACGTGGGTGCCGACGGTGCGGGTCGCACCGACGGGCGCGGCGAGGGCCTCGGTACGGGCGGCCTCGGTGTACGCACGCAGTTCGGCGACGGTGTGTCCGGCGAACAGCTGTGGCACCCATGCGTACTGCGGCACGGTGCGTCGATGGTTCCACTCCCCGGCGAAGGCGGCCTCGCCGCTCATCGTTCTGCCGTCCTCACGGATCTGGAGGATCTCGTCGGCGCAGCGGTCGTCGGTGGAGGTCGGCAGGGGCGTTCCCACCGGCACGTCGGTTCCGCAGGCAGCGGTGAGGGCCCGGTCCGCGGTGCCGGTCAGCCAGGTGCTGGTGTCCTTCCAGCTGGCGGGCCGAAGGATCTTGTCGTGGCGCAGGGACCAGCTGATGGTGGCATCGGTGACGTCGTTCTTCGTGATGGTGTTGTCCCAGTCGAACGCCGCGACCGGGCGCGGCCCGCCCCTGCCGTGGCAGGTGCCGCGCTCGTCGATCACGCGCTGCAGCTGGGCTCTGTTGCCGCCGTACCAGGGGAGATCGTCGGAGAGCTGAGGGCAGCGGGCCGTGGGCGTCACGGCCCCGCGACCGGCCGGTGCGGCCGTCACGGGTCCGGCTGCGGCCGTGACCGCCAATGCGGCCGTCACGGCTGAGGCCCACGCGAGAACAAGTCGGGTGCGCATGTGAGTGGACGGTACATCAATGTCCCGGTGATGTAGAGGGGGCGCGCTCCCGCCCGGGGAGGCCATCCCCGGCAGGCAGGACGCGCGGCGGAAACGGAAACGTCAACGGCTGAAAAATGGACAAGCACATGAAGCCTCCAGCGGGAAGTTTCTTCGGTTCAACCGACTTGTCAACGGCCTGAGTTGACATCGAACCGCTGATTACCCCCTATCGATGGGTTTCCCGGCGAGATCCCAGTCGTGGCGGAGCGAATGACCGCGTCATATGCAAACCTCGTGCCGAGGCCCTTCCTTCGATCCCGGCGGATCGGCGCGCGGCTTCAGGTGCGGTCCCGCGCAATGCGTCGGCAACCCTCCTGGGGTGTACGGGAAGTCCTCATTCCATCGGCGGCGGTACATGGGCCTTCGACAGCCGTTCGATCACCATTCGTGCCGGCAACCGGCGGGAATTCACGGGGCTGTTCGGCCCGAAATCGGGGTGAGCCCACCCCCAGACACGACAAGGGGCATCAATGACGTCTTTCGACGATACAGAGCCGGTGATCTTCCCAGCGGGGGCTGCGACGGAGACCAGCGCGGCCGAGGCCGCGAGAGGGGAGTGGGATGCCGTGATCGTCGGCGGCGGCATGGCGGGCTCCATCGTCGCCGGGCAGCTGAGCCAGGCCGGCTACAGGGTGCTGATCGTCGAAGCCGGCCCGGGGAAGGACCTGGACCTCGCGGAGTACGAGTCGTACCTGTCGCGGTTCTACGGCGCGGTCGTCAAGGACAACCAGTCACCGTACCCGTTCAACCCGAACGCCCGGATGCCCAGGAGCACCGACACCATGCCGGTGAACCCGGAGACACCCCGGGACGAGTTCTACCTCGTGCAGGAGGACGAGTACTGCTCGGACACCACGTTCACCCGAGTCCTGGGCGGCACCTCCATGCATTGGGAGGGCAAGGCACTGCGCATGCTCCCCGAGGACTTCGACCTGAAGACCAAGTACGGCCAGGGGCTGAACTGGCCGCTCAGCTACGACGATCTGGAACCGTATTACCGGCAGGCCGAGGCCGAATTGGGGGTGGCCGCGGAAGTCGAGGACCAGGCATACCTGGGAATGCATTTCCCGAAGGGTTACGTGTTCCCCATGCACCGCATGCCGCCGTCCTATCTCGACAAGACGGTCGCCCGAGGCGTGGACGGTATGCGGGTCAATCTGGCGGACGACGAATACACCCTCCGGGTGCGCAGCTTCCCGCAGGCCCGCAACGGTGTGCCGAACGCCGCGTACGACGGCGGCAAGGGCTACGTCCCGGTCGGTGCCGTGAGCACGACCCAGGTGGAAGAGGGCGAACGGTGTCAGGGCAACACCAACTGCGTACCGCTCTGCCCCGTGCAGGCCAAGTATCACGCGGGGAAGACCCTGACCAAGGCGCTCAGCAGCGGCAACGTCAAGATCGTGACGCAGGCGGTCGCGTCCAAGGTCGAAGTCGACGCGCAGGACCGCCGGGTCACCGGAATCACCATCAAGAACTACCAGTCGCTTGAATCCAGCGACTACGAGACGTACACGGTCAAGGGCACCGTCTACATCCTCTGCGCCCACGCCATCGAGAACGCCCGGCTCATGCTGGCCTCCGACATGCAGCGCATGAGCCGCAGCAAGCTGATCGGCCGCAACCTAATGGACCACGCGTACCTGCTGTCCTGGGGTCTGCTGCCCGAGCCGGCCGGCACGATGCGAGGCACGTCCTGCACGAGCGGAATCACCGATCTGCGCGGCGGGCGGTTCCGCGGCACCCAGGCCGGATTCGGCGTGGACATCCACAACGACGGCTGGGGCTGGGCGACCGGCTCGCCCTACACGGATCTGGTCGAACTCGTCGACAAGGAGGGCCTGTACGGGAAGGAGTTGCGCCGGACCCTCGGGAACCGGATCTCCCGGCAGCTCCTGCTCGCCTTCATGATCGACCTGCTGCCCGACACGAACAACACGGTCACCGTGGACGACCGGTACAAGGACGCCCTGGACAACCTGAAGCCGGTCGTGTCGCTCACCATCCCGCCGTACACCATGCGGGGCGCCGCGTTCGCCAGGAACCTCGCGACCGACATCTTCGCGAAGCTCGGTGCCGAGGAGCGGACCGAGTACGACAAGGACCGCTACAGCGCCGTCGAGCACGAAGGCCAGTGGTACAACATCGTCGGCGGCAACCACCTCGCGGGCACCCACATCATGGGGACCGATCCGACGAACTCGGTGGTCGACCACACCCAGCAGTCGTGGGACCACGACAACCTCTACCTCGTCGGGCCCGGCAGCCTGCCCTCGATCGGGACCTCCAACATCAGCCTGACCATGGCGGCCCTCGCCTTCCGCAGTTCGACCCACATCGTCAGGTACCTGCGCGCCGCGAAGGCCCCGGTAACCGTCCGCAGCTAGACGGCCGACAGACCGGCGGCCCGAGCGCGAAGCCGGCCGCCGCCACCGCCACCGCCCACGATTGGGGGAACATGTCCGCTTCAGAACCGGAGCCGTCCCAGGACTCCAAGATCAAAACCATCGAGGAACTGCGCGAATACCTGTACAAAGGGCTCCAGTTGGAGCACGCCACGCTCCCGCCCTACCTGACCGCCCTCTACTCGCTGCACCCGGGGAAGAACTCGGATGCCTGGCACGTCATCAGGGTCGTAGCCGTCGAGGAGATGCTGCACCTCACCCTGGTCGCCAACGTCCTGAACGCCGTGGGCGGCACTCCGGAACTCACCAAGTCCGGCTTCGTCCCGAACTACCCGACGCGCCTGCCGTGCGGGCCCGACTACTTCGAGGTGCACCTCCGGCCGTTCTCGCGCGAGGCACTCGACACGTTCCTGAAGATCGAGAAGCCGGCGGCGGCAGCCGACGAGGAGGACAGGTTCGTCCCGATGGACTGGGCGGCCCTCGGACTCGCGTCCGACGGCGCGGCACCGCCATCGGAGAAGCTGGCGGAACTGGAGGAGTCCGGCGCGATCCTCGGCCTCGTCCCCGGTGAGCCCACCCAGCGCTTCCTGAGCATCGGTGAGTTCTACGAGGAGATCATGCGGGGGATCAACTACCTGGAGGACCAGGCCCGGCAGGCGGGATCCACGATCTTCACCGGTGACCCCGCCCGCCAGGTGACCCCCGAGTACTTCTACTCGGGTGGCGGCGATGTGATCGTGGTGACGGGGCGCGACACCGCCGTCGCGGCGCTCACCCTCGTCGCGGAGCAGGGCGAAGGGCTGTACGGCGGCATCTTCGACAGCCAGGACGAAATCGCCCACTACTACCGGTTCCAGCAACTGGAGAAGGGGCAGTACTACCAGAAGGGCGACACGCCGGGCCATCCTTCCGGACCCGATGTGAACGTCGACTGGGATGCCGTCTATCCGGTGAAGCCGGACATCAAACTGGCGGATCTCGCGGGATACCCGGAAATCCTGGCAGCGGCCGAGGAATTCAACCGGTCCTACGCCACCTTCCTGACCAATATCAACCTGGCCTACAACGGCCGGCCCGACCTGCTGCTCAAGGCGGTCTGGGAGATGTTCCGCATTCGCGACAGCATGAACCGGCTCATCCGCAACCCGCTCACCGGGAGCGCGGGCGTGAACGCCGGTCCGACATTCGAGATCTAGGCCGCCGAGGGAGGAAACACTGTGACGCAGACAGCGACCACAGAAGAGAAAGTGCGCGAATTCGTGAAGTTCTCCGCCACTGTCACCGGATTCACCGAGTTCGACCTGTGGGGAACCGGTCAGGCAGAGGCGTACTACGAAACGGTCGTGGATCAAGAAGGGCCGGACGCGCTGCAGAAGGCGCTCTCGTCCGATCCGTCCGCCGTCCCCGCCGATCCCGTGGTGAAGAGCATCATCAAGCTCTGGTACGTCGGCGTCTGGTACGGCCCGGAACTGACGGGACGCGTGGACGTGGCGGCCTGGACGGCGCCCGGCCGCAGCGGAGCGAAGCCCGCCGTGCCGGATGACAGCCAGCCCGAGGAAAGCCTGCCCCCACAGGCCGCACCCGGCCGGCGGACGGCCGGGGGAGACCTCGCGGGGGACGGCGAAGACCGCACACCCCCGTTCGTCGTCTCACCCGACGCCTACACCGAGGGCCTGCTGTGGCGGGCCATCGGCGCCCATCCGTCCGGCGCGAAGGCGCCGGGCTACGGATCGTGGGCCAGCCCACCCGCACTCGAAAACCACTGAGCGAAGGAAATCCAATGACCAGCCCCGTCCCGAACCTCGGCCCCGACAAGGTGTCGCTCGGCGTCACCCCGACCCTGTGGTGGAACGACGACTTCCCTCTGATCGACATCGGAATCCCCTTCGAGCAATGCGTGAGCGAGATGGCGTTCGCGGGATTCCAGGGCTGCAGCATCGGCCACAAGTACCCGACGGACGCCGCGGTCCTCAAGGAAGCCCTCGACCTGCGCGGTCTGGAAGTGTCCGAGCCATGGGTGAGCACGTACTTCACCATCGGTGAAAAGGACCGGACCATCGCGAATTTCAAGAGGCAGCTGGAGTTCCTCAAGAATGTGGGCGGCCACGACATCGTGGTCGCGGAGTTCGGGCAGTCGTCGCATCTGCAGCCCATCCCCGTCTTCAAGCACCGTCCCCACTTCACCGACTCGGACTGGGATCTCCTCACCGGCGGACTCAACGAGATCGGGAAGCTGGCCGCGGACAGCGGGATGCGGCTCTGCTACCACCATCACATGGGCACGGGTGTGCAGACGGCCGAGGACATCGACAGGCTGATGGTGGGCACCGATCCGGACCGGGTGCACCTGCTGCTCGACACCGGACACCTCCAGCTCGCGGGTGACGACCCGCTCCACACCGCGGAGAAGCACACGCAGCGGATCAAGCACGTGCACCTCAAGAACGTCCGCCAGTCGGTGGCCGAGAAGGTGAAGAGCGACCACTTGTCCTTCGAGGACGGAATCCGGCAGGGCGTCTTCACCGTGCCCGGAGACTCCCAGGGCATGATCGACTTCAGGCCCGTCCTCACCACGCTCGGGAACGCCGGATATGAGGGATGGCTGGTCGTCGAGGCCGAACAGGACCCGGCGGTGGCATGCCCGCTGGAGTACGCCAAGATGGCCCGCGCCTACCTCACCGAGGTCCTGGGATGGTAGCGATGAGCGCGCGCGACATCTACCTCAGCTTCTTCATGTTCACGGTCAACCTGCACCCGGACGATCCCCAGTACACCGAGGTCATCGTCCGGCACATGGAGAAACTGCGGGACATCGGGTACGCGGGCTTCGACATGCCGGTCTTCCCGAACGACACGGGCGATCCCCAGGGGGACGTGCCCCGCTACGAGAAGCTGAGGGACGCTCTCGACGCGGCCGGCCTGGCGGACGTCGGTCTGACCACCAACGTCGCCACCACGCCGGCCTTCGACCCCACGTCGCTGATCGCCGAGGAACGCGAGGCCGCGCTCGTCTACCTCAAGTCACGGGTGGACATCACGGCGGCTCTGCGCGGCACCATCATGGCGGGTCCCGTCCTGTTCCCGTACAACGTCTTCCCCACCCTCAACGGCGAGCGGCTGTGGAGTGACGCACTGCAGGACTGGCTGCGGCCCCGGTACCAAATCGCCCAGCCGCTCTTCGAGCAGCTGGGCGCATACGCGGCGGAGAAGGGCGTCCACGTCGCCATCGAACCCGTCGACCACTGGGAGACTCCCGCGCCGAACATGGTGCGCGACGTACTCGACTTCCTCGCAGGCGTGAGCAGCCGGCACATCGGTGTGTGCGTCGACAGCTCCCACGTCGTCCTCGGGAGCAGCGGCCCGAAGGCGTATCAGCGGGACGTCGAGGACGCCGTCGCTCAGCAGCGTCTGCACTACGTGCAGGTGTCCCCGCCGGATCGCGGCGAGGTCGCGGACAGCTGGATTCCCTGGCGCGAGTTCCTCGACCCCGTCCTGCCGGCGTACGACGGTCCGCTGCTCATCGAAATCTTCAACGCCATCCCGGCGTTCCTCGACTCCTTGCGGCTGACGAGGCGGAAGTTCTGGATTCCCGAGGACGACCAGCCGGTTCCGGGTGTGCCGAGCGCGTACGACGTCGCCGAGGACGCGATCAACGAGCTACGTGCCGAGCTGGCCCGACTCGGAGCGGAGTGATCCCGGAGCGTCCGTGGAGTCCTCGGGCCGGGTTCCTCTGATGGGTCTGTCGGCCCGCCGGGTTCTCCGGCGGGCCGACAGGCCGTATCGCTCCTGGTCACGGCCGGCCCGGGACCGGCGGCGCTCGGAGCCAGGACACCACCTGCGCGGATCAGGTGCCGTAGACCTGGAGCCGGGCGAGCTGGCCGGCGGGCCAGCCCGTGTTCGCGGTGAAGACGAGCCGCAGGTGGCGCGTGGTCGTGGCGGCCGGCAGGTCCAGGGTGACGGTGTTCCCGGTGAGCGGGTCGAAGGAGCAGTCGGTGCCGGAGCGCAGTTGGCTGAACGAGACGCCGTCGGTACTGCCCCGGACTGCGATGGTCTGCGTGCGCGCGGCCCAGTCGGTGGAGGGCGGCAGCGAGAGGACGACACGACGGACGCCGGTGGCGGTGCCGAGGTCGACCTGGAGCCATTGGGGAAAGGCGTGGTTGGAACTCTCCCAGTACGTGTTCGGGTCGCCGTCCACGGCGTTGTTCGCACCGTACGACTGGGTGTGGCTGCTCTCCGAGACCGGCCGGCGCAGGGCCAGATCGCCGGTGGGGGCACCTCCCGCCGCGGTGGTGACGGTGACCCGGGCCGAGGGCGGCGAGACGGAGCCTGCCGAGTCGAGTGCCTGGATGTCGAAGGTGTAGGACGTCGAGGGGGAGAGACCGGTCACCGTGCAGGTGGTGGCGCTCGCCGGGGCGGTGGCGACCGGGGTGGCTGTGTCGCCGATGATCCGGCGGACGCGGTAGCCGGTCACGCCGGCGTCGTCGGTCGAGGCGGTCCAGGCCAGCGCCACCGTGGTGTCGGTGACGGCGGTGGTGTGCGGAGCGCCGGGCGCGGTGGGCGGCTGGTCGTCATCGCCGCCGACGCGTGGTGGGGTCGGCCGGGAGGCGGTGAGGGGGAGGAGGCCCTTCAGCATGCGGCCGCCGTCGCCGGTCAGCCGGAGGTAGTAGTCGGACGAGCAGGCGGTGCCGTCCTCGTCGAGTGCGAGGAGGCCCGACCCGGCCGGCACCCAGTTCCGGGACTCCGCGGTCTTGGCGATCTGGTTGCCCTCGTTGTACTCGTCGAACATGGAGATGTAGACGCTGGGCACCCCGGCCCGGCCCATGTTGTAGAACTGCCGCCACATGAAGTCGCCGTGCGCGCGCTGCCGTTCGGTGACCCCGCCGGGCAGGACGCAGGGCTGGTAGTCGATGCCGTGTGCGGCGCACTCGGCGAGGTCGGGCACGGTGGCGACCTGGTAGAAGTTGTCGGCGTCCCCGGCGTTGCCGATGCGGCCGACCAGCCACGGCGAGAGCATGTCGAAGGCGTGGTAGACACCGGAGAAGCCGGGCCGCGAGTCCCGGTCGCCCGTGCGCCACCAGGTCGGAACGCCGCCGATGACGTAACAGCCCTGCCCCTTGAACCAGTTCAGCACGTCGAGGCAGGCGTCCGGGGTGAACGGCCGTTGGGCGTCGTTGAAGCCGAAACCCCATATGCACACCACCGGCTTGCCGTTCTGCCGGGCGTACGCGGACGAGGCGGTGTGGGCGCGCATCTTGGCGGTCCAGTCGGCCTTGATGTCCGTCTGCATCGTCGTCCAGTCGGACACGTCGTACATGATGTAGAACTTGACGCCCTCGGCCTCCGCGGCGGCGCGTACCTTGCCCGCCATCGCGTTGCGGGTCGGCCCTTCTCCGCCGGTGGGGTTGAAGCGCTGGAGGGCCGCGGTGTCGATGCCGTACTGCTTCATCCACCGGAAGTGCACGTCGACGGTGGACTGATCGTACGAGGAGAACAGCGAGGCCGGCCGGCCGTTGCCGAGGTTGCCGAAGGCGGTCTGGTACGTGACCGGGTAGTCGCGTACATCGGGCCAGGCGACGATGGCGCTGTTGGCCGGAGAGGGCGTCTCTCCCCAGTTCCGCGCCCAGTGCCACCAGCCGTCGATCGGGGCGCCGTCGCCCTTGCAGGCGAACCAGCCCTGATATCCCACGGTCACCTTGCCGACCACGTCGCCCGAGCCGTCGGCGGCGGAGGCCGTACTCGCGAGAGCCGCCTCCCCGGCCCCGATGGCTCCGGTCAGCCCGGCCGCTGTCGCCGCCTGTAAGAACGTACGCCGCGTGAATCCCACTGAGAGCCCCTTCGACCGGTTGTCCCCTGCGGCGGCCACCGGGGGTCGCGAACGGACCGCCGGTGGCACTGCAACGTTACGCGGGGAACTGTATTGACATGAACACAGCTCCGCAAGAGGTCGTCATCGAAGTGAAAAATATGGATGGCGCGCGCGTTGAAGGCGACGACCGGGGGCGGTCGCCGGCCGCGCGTCCGCAGCGGCGCCGTGCGTCACTCCGGCACGCCGTCCCAGAAGGCGCACCGGTGCCCGCCGTACGCGTCGCCGGTACGGATCGCCCCGGGCCTGGGGGCCAGCGAGAGCACCGGTCCCGTGGTGCGCAGGGCCGGCCAGCGCGGCGCACCGGGTGTGTTCGGGTCCCCGGTGCGGGCGAAGGACGCCCAGTAGTCGATCATGCGGTCGGACAAGGTGTTCTGCGCGTCGGTCAGGGGCTGTTCGGTGGGCACGGCGGAGAAGAGGTAGGCCAGTTCGAACCCGTGCGCCGCCCCGTAAGGGAGGTCGGGAAGCGAGGGAAGACCGGTCGGCACAGGGGCGTGCGGGTCTTCGAATTCGTATCCGTAGAGCGGCACCCCAGGTGCCGTCGTGGTGATCTCGCGGGCCGCCCGCAAGGTGGTGCACGCCAGGGAACGGTCGGTCAGTGCGGCGGACCAGGCCAGCGCCGGGCTCGGGTAGCGCGACGCCGGGTAGTGCGCGGCCACGGCGGCGGCGGAGGGGCCGAAGGCGTCGTCGAGGCGGGCCCGGTAGTCCTCATCGGTGCGGCGGCAGCGGTCGTGACGGACGCGGCGGTGACGACAAGCAGGGCGGCGACGCGCAGCAGACGCAGGCTGTGCGCGCGAAGGCCTGCGCGTCCGGGGGGACGTGGTGACGGGACCGATGGCATGCGTTCTCCCGTGACTTGATGATCCGGGCCGGGGTGGCCCGTTGCTCAGTACGCTAGGAGCTCCCGCGCGCTGGAGGTTCAAGGGTCTGTGACGCACCGCACATGGAGCATCGGTGAACTCGCCGCCGGCACGGGCCTCGCGGTGAAGACCCTGCGCTACTACTCGGACAGCGGCCTGCTGCCGGTCGCGGAGCGCAGCAGCGGGGGCCACCGGCGCTACGGCCCGGAGGCCTGGGAGCGGATCGGGCTGATCAGGCGCTTGCGGGCGCTCGGCACCCCGATCGCGGCCATCGCGCGGATCGCGAGCGGTGAGCAGGCCGTCGGCGACCTCGTGGCGAACGAACTCGCGGCCGTACAGGAACAGTTGACGCAGTTGCGATGGCGTGAGGCAACACTGCGCGCCCTGGACGAGTGCCCGGACGGCGAGCGGCTGCGACGCCTGGAGATCCTCGCCCGGGTGCAGCGGCTACCGCAGGCACGGCAAAGCCTCACCGATCACTGGTACCGCGAGTTGCCCGCGGAGATGCCGAAGCGGCGACTCGACCTCATGGTCGCCATGCTGTCGCCGGAGCCGCCGGCCGACCCCTCGCCCGCTGCCGCCCTGGCCTACGCGGAGATCCACGTTCTGGTCGCCACCCCCGGCTTCACCCGCTGGACGGGGGATCACGCGGAGGAGATGCGGGACGCACCCGCCTTCTACGGCGAGATCGACGAGGCGGCGGCGCTGACGGCCGCCGCCGTGGGAGCGCGTCTGCCGCCGGGACCCGGGGCGGCGGTCGACGCCTTCGTGTCCGCCCACGCGCGGGCCCGCGGTGAGTCGGACACGCCGGCCTTCCGTCGTCAGCTGCACGCCCTGGTCTCCCGGTCGTCCGGGTTCGACCCGCGTCTGCGCCGCTACTGGGGGTTGCTGGACACCGTCACCGGCGGACGCTCCCTGAACATGACGGCGGCCCACGCCTGGCTGACCGAAGGGCTGGGCCGCTCGATCGCCGAGGCGGGACGCCCGTGACAGGCCGCAGCGCCGGCTCGATCGCCGGAGCCGGAGCCGGAGCCGGAGCCGGAGCCGGACGCAGGCGCTGGACGACCTCGTGCGCCGGCGGCACGCCCCGACCCGGGACTCCGCGCCGCGGGCGCGCCGGCCCCCGTCAGCGCTGCCTCGCGCGGCGGCATTCGGCGCTGTCATCGACGAAGTCGCAGAGCCGGCCGACGACTTCGCGGTAGCTCTCCGGCGTGCCGTGGTGCTCCTTGCGAGGTGGCCCGTCGATCCACTGGTGCCAGAGGCCGCCCGGGGCCAGGAACCGGGCCGCTCGGTCGGTGCCGAGCCCGGCGTCCAGATGCAGGAGCGCACCCATGGCGGCCGACTGGTCGTAGAAGAGGTCGGGGCGTCGCAGATAGCGGTCGAGGTAGGCAGCCGTCAGGTGCGCGTCGGCGGGGGTGCCGAAGGCGGCCAGGGTGACGCAGTAGGCCGTGCCCGCGTAGCAGACCTCGCTGGCGAGCAGGAGTGCGCCGAGGCGTTCGCGGAATTCGGTCCTGCCCGCGACGGCGATGAGCCACGCAGCGGTCTTGCGCTCCCGCCACCCGCCTTCGAGCAGGACGGTCAGCTCACGAGGCGTGATGGTCGAGGCGGCCTTGCCGAGCTTCCGCGCGAACGCGGCGCGGCGGGGCGCGGTCATGCGCAGGACCGGGCCGCCGAGTTGGAGGTACCGCCGGTCGGGCGTGACGTAGCGACGGACGAGAGCGCGTAGCTCGGGGTCCTCGTGGGCGTAGCGCATGGTCGCATCCTGCCCTGCGCGAAGCCGTCCGCACAGTGCGTCTCCCCGCCGCGCCGCTCGGCCCGCCGCACGGTTCACCTCCGTCTCGCCCCGCACCCGACCCGCGGACCGACACGTGCGGGGCGACCTCGCGTGGTGGTGCCGACGACGGGCCGGCTGCCCCGGCACGTACACCGAATGAAGCAGCCGGCCGGAAAACCGCACCTCCTGGTGCAGAGCCGGATGTCCGCGTCGGGAGGACGCGGCCGATCCCGACCTCTCCGTAGGTTCTGGATCACCGGAACGACACCCAGGAGGACGGTATGACGATCACGGCCACGGCTTCGGCAGCGAGAGCCCGCCTTCCGCTCGCCCTGATCGGCACCGCGGGGTTGGCGATGACAGCGGTGGAGGCACTGAACCCGGACTACGACCTGGTCAGCGAGACCCTCAGCCGCTACGTGCACGGGACGGCCGGCTGGCTGCTCCCCGCGGCGTTGCTCGCGGTCGGTGCCGCCTCGGCAGCGCTGGTGGTCCGGCTCGGTGCCGGAGTACGCCGGGCGGGGCGGGCCGCGCTCCTGGTCTGGACGATCGGCGTGCTCGTCGCCGCTCTGTTCCCGGCGGACCCGCCCGGTCGCTGGAGCCGCCCCTCCCTCTCCGAACTCGTCCACGGCAACGCCGCCTTCCTCGCCTTCGCCGCGCTGCCCACCGCCGCTGTGCTCCTCCGCGGCCGGCTGGCGGTCCGGCGCCCTGGACTGCGTACGGCCCTGAGCGCCTTCACCGCGGCCTCGGTCACGACCACCGCCGGGCTCGCGGTCTACCTGGCCGACGTCATGGACGGCGGCCCGTCGCTGGGCCTGGGCGACGCCCCCACACCGGTAGGCCTGGTGGAACGCCTGGTCCTCGCCGCCGACCTGGGATGGGTCGCGCTCGCCCTGGTGGCTGTGGGCGCCCGTGGTGAGCGGGGGCGGGCTCTTCGTGGATGATCAGCGCATGGACCGACTCGCCGTCTCCGCCCCTGCCGACCCGGGCACGGTCCGCCTTCTCGACGGGCTCCTCGCGGTCGGCACCACCGCAGTCGTCCTGGCCGGCACGGTCCGGCTCGGCGGCCGGCTGGATGCCGCGGGAGCCCTACCGCTCGCCCTGTGGCTGGGGCTGCTGCTCCTGGCTCGCCGCCGATGGCCGCTGGCCGTGCTGCTGCTCGGCGTGCTGGCCGCCGTCGTGTTCCGCACCTCCGGACTCACCGACACCGGGTGGGTGTGGCCCGTCTCCGCCGCGTACGCCACGCTGGCCGCCGACGACCGGCCCGGCCGCCCGGGCCTCCCGTGGGCGGCCGGGGTCGGCCTGGCAGAGCTGGCCTTCGCGATGAACTGGGAGATGACGGCCGGCGGCGCCACCCCACGCGAAGCCGTCGGCTCCCTGAGCGCCGAAGCCCTGTGGCTGGCCGTGCTCCTCGCCGCCGCGACGGCCTACCGCAACCGCCTCCGCTGGCGCGCCGAACTCGACGACCGGCTGGAGCGCGTCGTGCGGGAACGGGACCTGGAGGCGGGCCGGCGCATAGCGGAGGCCCGCCTGGAGATCGCCCGCGAGCTGCACGACGTCGTCGGGCACACCCTCACCGTCGTGGGCATCCAACTCCGGGTCGCGGCCGAAGCCCTGGACGATTCACCCCAGCAGGCCCGGGCCGCCCTCGTCACCGCCCAGCACATCCGTACCGAGGCCCTACGGGACCTGCGCGCGCTCGTCCACGTGCTCCGCGCGCCGGGGGCCGGACCGGAAGACCCCGTGGCCGGCCTCCCCGAGGTCGCGGCACTCGTCGACCGGATGCGGTCGGCGGAGCTGGACATCCGGCTGGAGACGGCCGGCGACCTCGCCGCCGTTCCCGCCCCGGTCTCCCTCGCCGTCCACCGGATCGTCCAGGAAGCCCTCACCAACACCGTCCGCCACGCGGGGGCGTCCCGGGCCGACGTGATCCTCCGGTGCGCCCATGGGCGGGTGGAGGTGTGCGTCACCGACGACGGCCGCGCCCCGGCGGACACGTCCGGGGCAGCCGGGCACGGAGTGCGGGGGATGGGCGAACGGGTGCGGGCACTCGGCGGCGCATTCTCCGCCGGCCCGCGCGGCGAGGGTGACGGATGGCTCGTGCGGGCCGTCATGCCTGTGCCAGGCTTCCGCCCATGACGATCAAGGTGCTCCTCGCCGACGACCAGGCCCTGGTACGGGCCGGATTCAGCAGTCTCCTGGCCCGTGCCGAGGACATCGAGGTCGTCGGCGAGGCGGGCACGGGTGACGAAGCCGTCCGTACGGCCCGGGCCGTACGTCCCGACGTCGTTCTCATGGACATCCGCATGCCCGGCACCGACGGCATCACCGCCACCCGGGAGATAGTCCAGGAGTCGGAACCGACGGGCTGCCGGGTGATCGTCCTCACCACGTTCGAAACCGACGAGTACGTCTTCGCGGCCCTGCGCGCGGGCGCGAGCGGGTTCCTCACCAAGGAGATCGAGCCGGACGAGCTGCGGCAGGCGGTCCGGTCGGTGGCGGCCGGCGATGCGCTGCTCTCGCCGGGCGCGACCCGGAGGGTGATCGAGCAGTTCGCCTGCCGACCGGTGTCCCCCACCGACACCGTCGAACGGCTGGCCGTGCTCACCGCCCGGGAACGTGAGGTGACCCGCCTGATCGCGACCGGTCTGTCCAACGGCCAGATCGCCGCACAGCTGTTCATCAGCCCACTCACCGCCAAGACCCACGTCACCCGGGCCATCGCCAAACTCGGCGTCCGCGACCGCGCCCAACTGGTGATCCTCGCCTACGAGACGGGCCTGGTCCGCGTCAAGGGGTAGCGCTGCCCGACGCACGGGGCGGCGCTGAGGCGTCCGCCGCTCCGTCGCGCTTCGGGAACCGGGATGCGTTTCACCGTGATCACCCCTTCACGGCGAGGACGTGGCGGTAACGTCAGCCGCGAGCCCTCGCAGGAAGGGCCGGCAAGGCAGGGGGAGGACTGTGCCAGAGATTTCCCGGCGAACGCTCTTGGGCGGCACCGGCGTAGCTGCCGCATCGACGCTTCTCACGACAACCGGAACCGCCCGGGCCGCCGATATGACGGGCGGCGGGGACGGCCACACATCACACAGCACCTCGAAGGGGGCCGAGACACTCATGGCCGGCGGCAGCCAGACCCTCAAGTACGTGGCGTACATATCGAGTCCTGACATGGAGGTACTGAACGACGCGACCTTCGGCGTGGGCGCGGACCCCGCCGCCATGTGGGCGTATCTCGACGACGCCATGGCACGTCTCCAGGATGAGCACCCCTCGTATTCCTTCACCCCCCGCCTCGTCCGGTACGACCAGGTCACCACCGAGATACCGCGCCCGTAACGCACCCTGCGCCGGCCCTGCCCCGGCTGGGCCGGCGCAGGGGCGGGGTGGTCGAGCCATCTTGCGAAGACGGAACGCGATTCGGGCCCGGCGCGGTCCGCCGGGGCGATCTAGTAGTACCCCTTCGCCCCGTCCAGCAGTTCCCGGATGATGTCCGCGTGTCCCGCGTGCCGACCCGTCTCCTCGACCAGGTGGATGAGCATCCAGCGGAGGTTGGCGCTGCCGGCGTGGAAGTCGGGGTGGCGGCCCACGTCGTCCAGTGAGGCCGCGGCCACGATCTCGTTGCTGCGGGCGCACTGCGCCTCGTACCGCGCGAGCAGCTGCTTCAGCGGGACGCCGTCGGTCCGCCAGTCGGCGTCCTCGTGCGTCTCGTCGAATGACGGGTTCTGTGTCTTGTCGCCGCCGAGGAAGACCACCTCCAGCCAGGTGTGCTCGACCCACCGCATGTGACTGATCAGCCCGGCCATCGTCATCACCGGCGACGTCGGGATCACGGAACGGTGCGCGTCGGCCTCGCTCAGGCCATCGCACTTCCATCGCAGGATCTGCCGCTGGAGATCCAGCCAGCCGACGAGCGCGGTGCGCTCATCGGCCTGCAACGGGGGACGCTCGAGTGAAGGTGTCATGCCCGCACGTTACGCGGTGACAAGATCCGCCCGACAGGCCCCTGGGAGGGGGCCGCACCTCCGCCACATAGGCTCGTGAGGCGGAGACCCCGCATACGGGTGTCATGGATCTACTTCCAGGAGCTGAAGGTGACCGGAACAGGCGCGCGGTGGTTCGTGGGCGCGCTGGTCATGGCCTGCCTGCTGCTCGCGGGCCCGAGCGGGTCGAACCGCGCCTACACGGCCGGACCCCTGCCGGCCGGCACCCCCGAGGAGGTCGTACCGAACCGTGTCATGACCTGGAATCTCTGCAACCCTTGCGAGGACAGCGGGCAGAACGGCGGCAGAGCGGCGGAGATCGCCACATACGCGCCTCAGGTCATCGGTCTGCAGGAAGCATGCGTGGGCGATGTCGAGAGGATCCGGGACTACCTGCGGTACCGGTACGGGCTCGTCTACCACGTCGAGTACGGCTCGGTGCTGCCGAGTTGGAGCCGGTGCGGAGGGCTGCCGTGGAGCCCCGGAGGCTTCGGCCAGGCAATCCTGTCGGCCGCTCCGATGACCGGCCGAGTCAATGTGGAGTATCCGCACGGCGGTTCCGAGGACCGTGGATACATGGCCGTCACGACTCTGGTGGACGGCGTGCCCGTCCGGGTGTTCAACACCCACTTGGCCCAGCGGAGACAGGAGTCGGTCCGCGCGGAGCAGGCAGACGTACTGGCCAGGGCGGTCGCCCGGTACGACCGCACGATCGTTCTCGGCGACTTCAACGCGGTGCCGGCTGCCTCCGAACTCACCGCGCTGTGGCGCCTGGCCAGGGACGCGGACCCCGGGTGCGGTCCCTCCGGCGCGGGTATGTGCGAGCCGACCACTGATTGGCGCAGCAAGTTCGACTACATCTTTCTTCGCGGCTTCGACCCGCTGGAGCAGCGGGTACATCCGACCCCGTGGTCGGACCACGATCTGGTGCGGGCCGACCTGCGTTCCGGCGCATGAGCGCCACCGGTCGTCCGGTCGTCATCCGGTCGCCCGATGGCGTCTCAGGACGGTCCTGCCTCAACTCCGCACGGTGGTGAGCCACTCGGTGAGCAGGCCGTTGACCTCGGCGGGGCGCTCCTGCTGGATCCAGTGGCCGCAGCCTTCCAAGAGGTGGGAGGCCGACAGCCGGGGGAGGGTGGACGGATAGGCGTCGATGGCGTCGGACATCCAGGTGGTGGAGGCGTCCAGGGTGCCGCCGATGAACAGGGACGGCTGTGTGATCGGGGCCCCGCGGTACGGCGCCAGGTCCTCCCAGTCGCGGTCCATGTTGCGGTAGCGGTTCAGGGCCCCGGTCAGACCGGTGCGCTCGAACTCCCCGGCGTAGACGTCGAGGTCTTCCTCGCTCAACCACGCGGGGAGCCGGGCGGCGGGGAACCGGTCGCGCAGTCGGCCCCCGCGGGCGACGAAGTGGGGGTCGGGCTCGTGCGCCGCGGGCATGGTGTCGGCGGACAGGGCCGCGTAGAAGCCGGCGAGCCAGCCCCGGACGTCGGGCTCCATCTCGGACTCGGCGCGGCCGGGTTCCTGGAAGTAGGAGACGTAGAACTCCTGCTCGGGTCCCCCTACCTGGCTGAAGACGTCGGTGGGGCGGGGGCCGCCGGGCGGTGCGTACGGGACGCTGAGCAGGCCGGCCGCACGGAAGACTTCGGGGTGGAGCAGGGCGGAGGTGGCGGCGATGTTGGAGCCCCAGTCGTGGCCGATGACCACCGCGGTCTCCTCGCCGAGCGCGCGCACGACGGCGACGTTGTCCTCGACCAGCTCAAGCATGCGGTAGGCGTCGACGGTGGTGGGCTTGGAGGACCGGCCGTAGCCGCGTACGTCGATCGCAGCCGCGCGGTAGCCGGCCGACGCCAGAGCCGGGAGCTGGTGGCGCCAGGAGTACCAGGACTCGGGGAAGCCGTGCACGAGAAGGACCAGCGGGCCGGTGCCCTGCTCCACCAGGTGCAGGCGCCCGGCCGGGCCCTGAACGGTGCGATGGCGGAGTGCGGCGGTCGGTTCGGATCGCATGGGGGCACTTCTCCTCGGTTCGTGGGGTGGCCTGCGGAACTCCCCCGATCATGCGACGCCAGGACCACGTGACGCGATCAACGTTGCCGTTTCGGCAAAGCGGAGTACACCGGGCCCGCGGGGGGCCGTGATCGCGTCAAGGCCGCATGCAGGTTGCATGCGGCCTTGACGGTGGGAGGTCCGGTCAGCAGCTGAGGTTGCCGCCGGTGGGGACGCCGAGGAGCGAGGTGAAGCTCTGGTAGGTGTTGATGCGGCTCTGGACCTGGGCGGGGTTGCCGCCGTTGCACTCGATGGAGCCGTTGATGGAGCGGATGGTCTCACCGAAGCCGGCGCCGTTCACCATGGCGTTGTGGGCGGTCATGGTGCCGGGGCCGTTCTGGGTGTTCCAGTACCAGAGGCCGGTCTTCCAGGCCACGGCGGCGTCGGTCTGTACCAGGTTCGGGTTGTGCAGCAGGTCGATGCCCAGCGCGTCGCCCGCGGCCTTGTAGTTGAAGTTCCAGCTGAGCTGGATCGGGCCGCGCCCGTAGTACGCGGCCTGGCCCGCCGGGCAGCCGTAGGGCTGGCTGCTGTCGCAGTAGTGCGGGTAGTTGGCGGTGTTCTGCTCGACGATGTACACCAGTCCGCCGGTCTCGTGGCTGACGTTGGCGAGGAAGGCCGCGGCCTCCTGCTTCTTCACGGTGTCGCTGCCGGTGTTGGCGAAGCCCGGGTAAGCGCTGAGGGCAGCGGTCAGCCCGCTGTACGTGTAGAAGGAGCTCCGGTTCGGGAACATCTGGTTGAACTGCGCCTCGCTCACCACGAACGAGCCGTTGGTGGGCGGGTTCGTGCCGCCGCCGGTGCAGCTGTACGGGTCCCAGTACCACGTGCTGATCGTGGGGTCGTAGCCCGGGTTGTCGTGCGACGCCTTGTAGTAGTTGCCATTCGTGTACTTGACGATGTCACCGGCCACGTAGGCGCGGCCCGCGGCCCAGGCCGGGTAGTCGCAACTGCCGCCTTCGCTGCCGGAGCCGCTGCCGCAGGAGCCCAGGTCGGCCCATACCTGTGCCGCGCCCGGTGTCTCGCCCTGGGTCCACCACTTCGCCTGCCAGTTGTGCCCCTGGTACGAGGCGCTCATGCCGCCGGTGTAGACCGACGAGGAGTTCCACCCTGCCGCGCACGTCGCCGCCGAGGCGGGGGAGGCCATTGGACTGAGCACGGCGAGGCCCAACGCGAGAGCGAGCGCGGCGAAGAGCGCCAAGAGACGGTGTCTGGACATACAGCCACTCCTTCGGGGGTTGAGTGGGACGAGACAGACACAAGCAACATGGTATGGACCTGTCAAGGTCTAGACCAAGGATAGTTCCGCGGGTTCGCAGGGCGGGTTCGCGCCCGTACGAGGTGGCAGGCGCATCGTCCGGCTGCTGCCGAGACCGGCGAGGGGCGGATGCCCGGGGCTGTCAGGTGCCCACCGACCGCGCGCCCAGCACCGGTAGCAACCGCAGCTTCTCGTCGTCGGCCGAGCCGGGGGTGGCGGTGTACACGAGCAGCGCCTGGTTCTGCTCCGGGTCCAGCAGGACCTGGCACTGGAGGGAGAGGACGCCCAGTTCGGGGTGGCGCACGAGCTTGGGGTCCACGCGGGGCACGTCGATCTCGTGGGCGCTCCACAGGGCGGCGAACTCCGGGCTGCGGTCCAGCAGGAGGTCGCGCAGATGCTCGGCGCGGCCGCCCGTGCCCTGCCGTGAGTACGCGGCGCGCAGGCCGGAGGTGAAGAAGCGGCTGTGCAGTGGGTGGTCCTCCTCCGGGTACAGCAGGCGGGCGGCGGGGTCGGTGAACCAGCGGTAGGTGAGGCTGCGTTCGGGGCCGGTGAACCGGGTCTGGTCGCCGAGGAGCGCGGTGGCCATCGGTGTCTGGGCGAGGGTCTCCGCCACATCGTTGATGACCTGCGCCGGGGTGTCGTCCAGCCGTCCGAGGATGCGCATCAGGCCGGGCGTGATGTGGTCGGAGCGCAGGCTGCCGGGCCGGGAGGGGGTGTTGTGTCCGGCGATGCGGAACAGGTGGTCGCGCTCGGCGAGGGAGAGGCGCAGCCCCCGGGCGATGGCCGCGAGCATCGGCTCCGAGGGCTGCGGCCCGCGCTGCTGCTCCAGCCGGCTGTAGTAGTCGGTCGACATGCCGCTCAGCGCCGCCGCCTCCTCCCGGCGCAGGCCGCGGGTGCGGCGGCGCGGCCCGCGGGGCAGCCCCACGTCCTCCGGCTGCAGGGCTTCGCGGCGGGTGCGCAGGAAGTCCGCGAGTTGTGCTCGGTCCACGGTTCGAGTCTCCCTCGTGGCCCCGGTGCCTGACATGCCGGGGCGCGGTGGTGTGAAGGGTGCGGGCCGGCCGGGCGGGCCGGGCCCCTCAGAGCAGCATGCCGCCCGATGCTTCGATGCGCTGCCCGGTGATCCAGGAGGTGCCCTCGGTGAGCAGCGCGGCGGCGGCGGCGCCGATGTCGTCGGGCTCGCCGGGGCGGCCCATCGCTGTGACACCGCTCAGCACGGAGCGCATGCCCTCGTCGTCGCGGACGCCGCCACCGCCGAAGTCGGTGCCGGTGGCTCCCGGTGCGAGGGCGTTGACCGCGATGCCGCGCGGACCCAGCTCCTTGGCGAGGTAGCGGGTGAGGATCTCCACGGCGCCCTTGGCTGCGGCGTACGCGGCGGTCGGTGCGGCGATGAAGCGGGTCAGGCCGGTGGAGACGTTGAGGATGCGCCCGCCGTCCTTGATCAGGGGCAGCAGGGCCTGGGTGAGGAAGAAGACGCCCTTGACGTGGACGTCCATCAGCCCGTCGAACTGCTCCTCGGTGGTCTCCTCGAACGGCGCGTGCACGCCGTGTCCGGCGTTGTTGACGAGGATGTCGAGGTCGTCGCGGCCCCATTCCCGGGCCAGGGCGTGACGTACCTGTGCGGTGAAGGCGGGGATCTCGGCGGTGTCCCCGGTGTCCAGCCGCAGAGCGATCGCCGTACGGCCCAGCTTCCTGGCCGCCTCCACGACCGCCTCGGCCTCGTCGGCGTGCGAGCGGTAGGTGAGGATCAGGTCGCTCCCGGCCTCGGCGAGGTGCAGGGCCGTGCTGCGGCCGAGGCCGCGGTTGGCGCCGGTGATCAGGGCGATGCGGGACATGGTGGCTCCATTCGGTCCGGGTGCGGGCGAACCGGCCGGTCCGCCGCCTGCCCCTCAACGGTCGCGCGCACCGGGACCCGGATGAAGGACGTGGTTGTCCAGGGATCGCCGATCCCTGCTTCCGTACCCGCCCCGTTGACAAACCCGTCATCCGCTAGAAACCTGTGTGCTGCTCAGCGCAAAAACAGAACGTGATTACTCAACAATCTGATTCTGTGGTGTCAGGTTCAGGATGTCCTGCCTGTATCCACTCATGCGCCACCCCATGTCCGTACTGCGAGCCGGTCTCGCCGCCACCGCCCGCCAGCCAGGCACGCACCCTGCCGGGCCGGGTGCCGCGGCGCGTCCCGGTCGCCCACACCTGCGAAGAAGAGGGCCTGATGACAGGAAGACGACACGGCAGGCGATGGTTCGCCGGCGTGATGACCGGAGGGCTGCTGACAGTGGGGCTCCTGCCCCAAACGGCTCACGCGGCTGCCGAGAGCCAGAACCTGGCGCTCGGGAGACCGGTGACCGCGAGTGGGGCCAACGGGGAGTACGTGGCCACCCATGTCACCGACGGGAACCAGGCCTCGTACTGGGAAGGGCCGGCCGGTGCGTTTCCGCAGTGGGTCCAGGTCGACCTCGGCGGCAAGGCCGACCTGGACGATGTGGTGCTGAAGCTGCCTGCCTCGTGGGAGCCGCGCAACGAGACCGTGAGCCTCCAAGGGAGCGCCGACGGTCAGAACTTCTTCTCGCTGGCCGCGGGCTCGGTCAAGTCCTTCTCCCCGGCCTCCGGCAACACGGTGACGCTCGACATCGAGGGCGAGGCCCGCTACTTGCGGGTGCAGGTGAGCGGCAACACCGGCTGGAACGCCGCCCAGCTGTCCGAGCTGGAGATCCACGGCGAGGCGGACGAGGTGGACCCCGGCGACCCGCCGGCCGGGACCAATCTCGCGCTCCACAAGCCGATCGAAGCCTCGTCGAGCACGCAGAACTACGTTGCCGGCAACGCCAACGACGGCAGCACTTCCACCTATTGGGAGGCCAACGGTCCGAACTCGGTACTGACGACGGCACTCGGCGCGGACGCCGACATCACCGGTGTCGTCATCAAGCTGAATCCCGACGCCGCCTGGAGCACCCGCAGCCAGGACATCCAGGTGCTGGGACGCAAGGCCGGTGAATCCGGCTTCACGTCACTGAAGGCGCGGGCCGACTACACCTTCAGCCCCTCGGGCAACAAGAACACCGTGGTCATTCCGGTCTCCGGCCGTGCCGCGGATGTGCGGCTGCAGTTCTTCGGCAACACCGGTGCGGGTGGCGGCCAGGTCGCCGAGTTCGAGGTCGTGGGCGAGGCCGCGCCGGCTCCCGACCTGCTCGTCACGGACCTGACCTGGCCCTCGGGCACGCCGTCCGAGAAGGACGACATCACCATCGAGGCGACCGTCCGCAATGCCGGAAACGCCGCGGCGCCGGCCACGACCGTGGACGTCAGCCTCGGAGGCCAGGTCGCGGGCAGCGGAGCCGTCAGTGCCCTGGCCCCCGACGCCTCGGTGAAGGTGCCGGTCAAGGTCGGCAAGCGGGCCGCAGGCAGCTACACCGTGTCCGCCGCGGTGGACCCGGGCGACACCGTCGCCGAACTCGACAACAGCAACAACAGCCGCAACGCCGCCACCGAACTGGTCGTCGAGCGGGCTCCGGGACCGGACCTGGCGGTCACCGGAATCTCCGCCAGTCCGGCCGCCCCGGCCCCGGGCGCCAAGGTCGGCTTCACCGTGACCGTGCAGAACCGAGGCACCAGTGCGGTGCCGCCCGGGTCGGTCACCCGGCTGACCGTCGGCGGCACCACCCTGAACGGCACCACCGGCGGCATCGCCGCGGGTTCCTCCACCACGGTGGCCGTCGACGGCGAGTGGACCGCGACGAACGGGGGCGCGACCCTCTTCGCGACCGCCGACGCCACCTCCGTGGTGGCGGAGACCAACGAGGGCAACAACACCTTCTCCCGCTCCTTGGTCGTGGGACGTGGTGCGGCCGTGCCGTACACCGAACTCGAGGCGGAGGACGCGCGCTACGAGGGCACCCTGCTGAAGTCGGACGCCAAGCGGACCTTCGGGCACACCAACTTCGCCACCGAATCCTCCGGCCGGGAATCCGTCCGGCTCAACTCGACGGGCGAGTACGTGGAGTTCACCTCCACCACCCCCTCGAACTCCATCGTCGTACGCAACTCCATCCCGGACGCGGCGAGCGGCGGCGGCCAGGAGGCGACCCTCAGCCTCTACGCCGACGGAGAGTTCGTCCGCAAGATGAGCCTCTCCTCCAAGCACAGCTGGCTGTACGGCTCGACCGATGACCCGGAGGGACTGACCAACCGGCCCGGCGGAGACGCGAGGCGGCTCTTCGACGAGTCCCACGCGCTGCTCACCGAGACCTACCCGGCCGGCACCAAGTTCCGCCTCCAGCGCGACGCCGATGACAGTGCGGCCTTCTACATCGTCGACCTCATCGACCTGGAGCAGGTCGCACCCCCGGCCGCCAAGCCGGATGAATGCGTTTCCATCACCGCCTACGGGGCCGTCCCGAACGACGGACTCGACGACGCCGACGCCATCCAGCGGGCCGTCACGGCGGACCAGGAGGGCGACATCCCCTGTGTATGGATACCGGCCGGCCAATGGCGTCAGGAGAAGAAGATCCTCACCGACGACCCGCAGAACCGCGGTCAGTACAACCAGGTGGGCATCAGCGACGTCACCATCCGGGGCGCGGGCATGTGGCACTCCCAGCTCTATTCGCTCATCGCGCCCCAGGACGCGGGCGGCATCAACCACCCGCACGAGGGCAACTTCGGGTTCGACATCGACGACAACACCAAGATCTCCGGCATCGCGATCTTCGGGTCCGGGACGATCCGCGGCGGCGACGGCAACCAGGAGGGCGGCGTCGCGCTGAACGGCCGCTTCGGCAAGGGCACCAGGATCACCGACGTGTGGATCGAGCACGCCAACGTGGGGGCCTGGGTCGGGCGCGACTACTCGAACATCCCCGAGCTGTGGGGCCCCGGCGACGGGGTCGTGTTCGACGGGGTGCGGATTCGGAACACCTACGCCGATGGAGTCAACTTCGCCAACGGCACCCGCAACTCGACCGTGACCAATTCATCCCTCCGCAACACCGGCGACGACGCCCTGGCCGTCTGGGCCAGTAAGTACGTCAAGGACACCTCGGTCGACATCGGCCACGACAACCACTTCACCAACAACACCATCCAGCTGCCCTGGCGGGCGAACGGCGTCGCGGTGTACGGCGGCTACGGAAACACGATCGAGAACAACCTGATCTCCGACACCATGAACTACCCGGGGATCATGCTGGCCACGGACCACGACCCACTGCCGTTCTCGGGCAAGACACTCATCGCGAACAACGGCCTGTACCGCACCGGTGGTGCGTTCTGGAACGAGGACCAGGAGTTCGGTGCGATCACCCTGTTCGCGCAGGGACCGGACATCCCCGGCGTCACCATCCGTGACACCGACATCCACGACTCGACCTACGACGGCATCCAGTTCAAGACCGGGGGCGGGGCCATGCCCAATGTCATGATCGAGAACGTGACCATCGACCACTCGGTCAACGGCTCCGGAATCCTGGCCATGGGCGGGGCGCGCGGCAGCGCGAACCTGAGTGATGTGACCATCACCGGCTCGGCGGAGGGCGACATCCTGGTCGAGCCCGGTTCCCAGTTCGTCATCAACGGGGCCACCAACCCGACGTCCGCGGCGTCCCGGCAGAAGGAGGCGCGCGACTGACGAGCAGCCGGGGGTGACCGGCCCGCCCGGTCACCCCCCCTCGCGGGACACGCAGTGCGGCGGTGGCGGATCGGCCCGGGGCGTACGCCGCCCCGGGCCAGAGGCCGCGCCGGAGTTCGTCCGATCTCTGGCCTCACGGCCTACTGGCCGGTATACAGGCGGGGTTGAGTCCGCCGGGCACGAGCCGCGGAGCGGCCGGGTGCCTTCTGGCGGCTCGTACGCCCAGGTCACCGCTGCCCGACCGCGGATTGCCGGAGAGTCTGGGGAGGGCATGATGATGCATCGCACGCGTCGGAGCGAGGCCGTATCCAAGCGACGCACCGCCGTCACACTGGCCGCGCTGAGCAGCTGCGCGCTCACCGTCGGCTTCACCGGCGCGGCCTCGGCCGCGCCGCAAGGTGCGCACGGGGCACCCCGCTCCACCTACGTGGCGCTGGGCGACTCCTACACTTCCGGCCCGCTGATACCCACGCAGGTCGACGCCGACTGCGCCCGCTCCGACCACAACTACCCGTCGATCACCGCGCGCGAGCGCCAGGTCGCCTCGTTCACCGATGTGAGCTGCGGCGGTGCGACGACCGCCGAGATGTGGCAGGCGCAGGGCACCAACGGGCCTCAACTGGACGCGGTGAAAAGGGACACGGATCTCGTGACCCTGCAGATCGGCGGCAACGACATCGGCTTCGGCTCCATCATCAGCACCTGCGCCGGCCTCAGCGCCAAGGACCTCGCGGGCAACCCCTGTCAGCAGCACTACAGGGCCGGCGGCTACGACCAGTTGACACTGAAGATCCTCCGGACGGCACCCAAGGTCGCCCGCGTACTGCGGGAGGTGCACAAGAAGGCTCCCCACGCGCGCGTGGTCGTCGTCGGCTACCCGGACCTGCTTCCCGACGACGGCACCGGCTGCTACCCCGACGTCCCGTTCGCCGCGAAGGACTTCCCGTACCTGCGGGACACGGAGAAGCGCCTCAACCTGATGCTCCGCGCGGTGGCGCTGCTGAACCGGGCCGACTACGTGGACACGTACGGACCGACCGTGGGCCACGACATGTGCAAGGCACCCGCCGACCGGTGGATCGAGCCGCTGCGCCCCGCGGCCCCTGCCGCTCCGGCGCACCCCAACGCGAAGGGCGAGGAGGTCATGGCGCAGGCGCTCCTGAAGACCCTCGGCAAGGGGCCCGGGCGCCACTGATCCATGACGTGGACAGGCGGGCGCTGACGGGGACCGGCCCCGGACGGTGCCCGCCTATTCCAGGCCGAAGGCGTCCGCCAGCATGCCGCTCTGGGCCGCGAGCAGGGTCTCCCCGTCGTGGCCCATGCCGGCGAACTGCCCCGCCACCTCCAGGCCCACCGCTCCGTGCAGCTGCGCCCACGCCAGCACCGCACCGGCCAGCGCACGGGCCGAGGCCCTGACGTCCTCCGCGGCGTCGGGCGCGTACTGCGCCACCCAGGACCCCACGCCCGCGTCCGTCTCCAGCCACGCCGCCATCCGGTCCACCATCGAGGCCGCGTCGGCCCCGGGCGACCCGCCCGCGAACACCGGCAGGAACGGCCCGAGCGCGGCACGCGCGCGCTCCAGCGTGTCGTCGGGGGCCACATAGCCCGGCACCGGAGACCCCTGGATCAGCGCATAGCGGTGCGGCTCGGAGACCGCCCAGGCGCGGTAGGCCGTGGCCAACACGCGCAGCCGCTCGCGCGGGCTCCGGTCTTGCGCCCTGGCCGCCGCTTCGCCGATCGCGGCGGCGGCGTCGTCGTACGCGTCCCTGATCAGGGCATTCAGCAGGTCGTCGCGGCTGGCGAAGTAGCGGTAGAGGGCGGGGCCCGAGAGCCCCAACGCCTTGGCGATCCGCGTCAGCGCGAGCGTCCCCGCGCCACCGTCGGCGAGCTGGCGCAGTGCCACTTCCTTGATCTCCGCCCGGGTCTGCTCCCGGTACCTGGCCCTGGGGCCTCGCTGCGGCTCCGCCATTCCCGACCTCCCGCTGGGCACGCTCACTTCCGTTACGGAGTCTAACAAAAATTATTGCGACTCCCTGTCGCAAGAGTTACAGTCCATAACGAACACGATTGGCAGTCACTTCGATCTCGGGAGTCCTCATGAACCCAGCACGCGACCTCCACGTAGTCCTCGGCGCGGGCCCCGCCGGCACCGCACTCGCAGCCGAGCTTGCCCGCCGCGGCCACCAGGTCCGACTGGTGGACCGGAGCGGCGGCGGCGACGCCCCGGACGGAGTCCTGCGGTTCGCCGCCGACGTGTCGACCGCGGAAGGAGCGCGGGCCGCGCTCGACGGGGCGGCGGTCGCCTACCACTGCCTGAACGTCGGCTATCACCTCCAGGTCGAGGTCATGCCGCGCATCCAGCGGTCCGTCCTCGCGGCGGCGGAGGCGGCCGGCGCGCGCCTCGTCGTCCTCGACACGCTCTACCCGTACGGCGAAACACACGGCGCGGTGATGACCGAGGACACTCCCTGGAACGCGACGTCTCGCAAGGGCCGCATGCGCGCGGAGCTCGACACCCGCTACCTCGTCGCCCACGCCGAGGGCCGGCTGCGCGTCGTGCTGGGCCGGTCGGCCGACTTCGTCGGCCCCGGCGTCCTCAACTCCACGCTCGGCGGTGCGGTGTTCCCGGCCGCGCTGACCGGGGGAGAGGTCCCGGCACTCGGCGACATCGACCTGCCGCACAGCTACACGTACATCGGCGACGTGGCGTCGGGCCTGGCGACGCTCGGCGAGAACCCGGACGGGGACGGCCGCGTCTGGCACCTGCCGACGGCACCAGCGCTCACCACCCGCCAGATCCTGGACCTGGTGGCGGAGCGCGTCGGCCGCCCTCTGAACCTCACGGTCGTCACCGAGCCGCGCCCGTTCGGTCCGTTCGACGAGGTGTTCATGGCGGAGTACGCCGAGATGTTCTACCAGCACACGGAGGCGCAGATCGTCGACTCCACGGCCATCGAGAAGGCGTACGGCCTCGTCCCGAACCCGATGCCGGCCACGATCGACGCCACGCTCGCCTGGTACGGAGAGCTGCCGGCCGCGCACTGATCCCCGTCCGGTGCCGGGCGGCCGTCCCCGTCAGTCCCACCAGAACGACCAGTCCGTCCGTCCGACCAGGTCCGACGCGTATGCGGGAAACGGTGTGGGCGGGTCGTCGACGATGTTGTCGGCGGTCGACAGCACATGCTCCAGAGCGAGCAACTGGGCCTGATCCGTGTCGAGGGGAGGCCGTGCGACCGAGAGGTATGCCGTGCTGCCGGACACCGCCACGACCCGGGCCCCGAAGCGGTCGTCCCAGCTTCGCAGGAGAGCGCACAGCAGGGGCAGGGGCGCCTCGGAGAACCAGCCGAGCAACGCCAGGGCATCACCGCTGCGCGGGGCGGGGACGAGAACCAGACGGCATCCGCGCAGATCGATCAGGCCCCGGCCGGCACGGACCAGCCCTGTGAGCGTCCGCGAAGCGGCCTCCTCGGGCGTCGTGCTCGTGGAGGTGACCGGGACCTCGGCCGCCAGGCCCGGCCACTGCTCGAAGGGTGGTCCGGGGTCATGCGGCCACGGCTCGACGTCGATCCCCTCAGGCACCGGAGCCGGGGTCGGGTCGGTCCAGTAGGGCAGCCGGTGACGGCGGTACGCGACGAAGTCCGCCGCCAAGACCTCCTCCAGCGGGAGGGACTCGACAGCGTGCGGACCGACGGGCCTGCCCATTTCATCGGGACGGCACAGCAGCGGGACCAGACCATGGCTCCTGTGCTCGTTCAGCAGGCGGGGCCACAGCGCTTCGACATCGCGGGGGAGTCCGTCGGAGACCCACACGGGCGACAGACCAAGGGTCAGGAACCGGCCCGGCGGCAAGGCATCGGGGAGGGGGAACATGAACGCACCGTAGACCGCCCCACTGACATCCGACCTGACGCCGACGTCCGTCGTCCGTGGTCCAACGGGGCGCCATGCCCGGTTCAGTCGTCGACGGCGTCGATGACCTTGCCGAGGTCGACGAACTTGAAGTTCGTGGACGGACGCTCACTCTCGCCGGGCGCGTCGTGCCCGTCCTGGACGACCAGGAGGCCGTTCGGGTAGCGGCGGCCCAGCGGCTCGTTCAGTGCGGCGGCACCGTCGCACTCCTCGGAGCCGTCGAGCGTCGCGGAGGCGCCGGCCACCCGGAAGCCGCCCTCGTACTCGTTGGCGTCGGAGACCTCACGGTCGTAGGCGGCGAAGGTGTCGTCGCCCTGGCTGGAGGCGAGCAGCAGGCCGTCCCCGTCGTCCTCCTGCACCAGGGTCAGGCCCTCGACGTCCGCGGTGAGCCTCTTGCCGCCGAAGCCGGGGTCGGCGCCCGCGGCACATTCCTCGGTGGCCTCGTCATACGTGCCGGGGACGCCGTACTCGCGAACCCTGTCGATCAGCTTCGGGGCTCCCGTCAGGTCGGCCTTGAGACGCCAGATCCCCACGTCCTCCTGGCCCGCGTACAGCATGCCGTTGGCCGGGTCGACCACCATGCCCTCCACCTGCGGGAGTTCGCCCGGCTCGCCGCACGGCGACCACGAAGTCCCGTTCGGGAGGCGGAAGCTGTGGGGGAGGTCGAGCGTGCGGACCTTGCGGTAGCCCACGGAGCCGTCCGCCTCGGAGACCAGCTCCAGAAGAGCGATACGCGTCCGCTCGCGCCGGCTGACCAGCGCGAAGGAACGCTCGGTCGCCGGGTCGGTGAAGGTGGCGAGGCCGTAGGCCGTGCGCTGTTCGTCGACCTCGTCCTGCGACGCGGAGAAGACGGCGGGCACCGTACGGCCGGTCACATCGGCCAACGGGCCGTCGGCGCCGTCGCGGTCGATCCGGTAGACGCGCAGCCGGTCGTTGCCCCGGTCCGTGGTGACGGCCAGGTCGCCGAGACGCGCGCTGTGCACGAGGTCCACGTTGTTGAAACGCCCTGGAGCGTTGTCCGCCCCGGGGCCGGCGGGCGCCGGGATCGACTGCACCTCGCGGGCATCCAGGTCGTAGACGCGCAGTCCGCCCTGCTTCGCCGTCGCGACGACGAGGCTGCGGTCGGGGTCGGCCGGGTTGCGCCAGATCGCCGGGTCGTCGGCGTCCGCGTCGCCGCCCGCCTCGTCGTCGTGCAGGGCGGCTGTCTCGGCACGCGGGGTGACGACGGGCAGGCGCGAGGCGGCCTGTACGGGGCCCGTAGCCGCCACCGCGAGCGTGGCGACAGCAGTGGCGAGGACGGCCAGGGACGTGCGGGCGGCGGGCATGGAGGGACTCCGTCATGTCGGGAACACGCGGAGAGCATCGTGTGATCCAGGGGTGAGGAGCCGGGAGGCATCACATGGAACGGGAGCGTGGGGCAGGTGAACTCCCGGGGAGGCCCCTCGTGGTACGTCGTCCACGCCGGCCGGCCCGGAGCGCGCCGGCGGACCACCGCGGCCCATACGGCGCTCGGGGGACGCACCGGCGGTCCACCGCCGCAACGGCACCGCGCACGACCACACGCAGGACCGGCCTCCCCCTGGCCGCCTCCACACGGCACGGGCCCGCCGGAACGGGAACATGTGAGCACACGGACGAACCCGCACCGGCCGTCGTACGCCAGGACGTCCAGCCGACCGTGCGGCCATTCGGGATCTGACCCGGTCGTTAGGATCCCCGCATGGAAATCGAAGCCGACATCGCGGCGCTCATAGGCGACCTGAACAGCGGCGACTCGGAACGTGTGGCCGCGGCGGCCGAGCAGTTGGCGGCACAGGGAGAGCGCGCGCTACCGGGGTTGCTGGACGGGGTGCGCGCACACCACTCGGCCCAACATCTCCAGGCATACGGAGACGTGCTGAGCCGTATCGGGCCGCCGGCCTTCGACGCCGTCCTCGCGGCGGCACGCGACGGGGAGGTGGACGACTGGCTCAGGGGCCGGCTGCTCCGTGTCTTCGACGAGCGTTGTGCCGGGCAGTACGCGGCACTGGCACTCGACCCCGACCAGTGGCTGGCGAACAGTGGCTTCACAGGGTTGCTCAGACTGCGCGTGGACTCCGAGACCGGAATGCGGGCCCTGGTGGAGAAGGCCGGCCGGGGCGGCGACTTCTACGGCCCGCCCGGTGAGTACGCCCGCGTCATGCTGGACGTCTTCGCGCCGCGCCTGCGGGAGCTGTGCCGGGACCGGACGGCTTCCCGGCCGGTACGCCGCGGTGCGCTCGGGCTCCTCGTGGAGGCCGGCGGGCTGGACGCGCTCGACGTACGCGACCGCACGCTCGTGGAGCGCCTGGTGCGGGTGAAGCTCCCGGGCAGCGTCCGCGCGGTGCCGGACACACAGCTCAGCGCCTGGTGGCTGGCCGTGCCCGGGGCAACGTACGAGGGTGTGTTCGAAGCACTGGACCTGCACGATCCGCGCCCGGTGACGGTCCAGGCGGGCGCGGCGGCCGCGATGTGCGAGGCGATACCGAGCCCGAGTCCGGAGGACCCGGCCCGGGGCATCAGCCGTGCCTTCGTGACGCCCGAACTCGACGGCTGGCGACTGGTGTTCGGGCAGTTCCGCCAGCTCGTCGGCTACCGCGACTGGCATGACATGGTCGAGACGGTGGAGCGGGTCAGCGCCGCCTGCGGCCGGGCCCAGCTCTTCTTCGTGGACGACGCCGGCGGTGCGGACATCTGGTTCGCGGCCGAGGACGGCCGGATCGTCCAGCAGTACGCGGGCGAGGACGACCTGGACGAGGACGAGGAGGACCCCGACGACCTCACGGGTGGCGTCCGTGAGGTGTGCGGGGAACTGTCGGTCGACCTGGACCTGGTGGGTGTCCTCGACACGGTCGTACGGGGACACGGCTGGCTGGCGGTCACCGCACCGGACATGGGACACGGACGGTTCCCGGGCCTGCTGCCGGTCTGACTCGCCGTCCGTGGGCCCGGACGGCCGGGCCCACGGCCCGTCAGCTGCCGGCCAGGACGGAGTCGTCCAGAGGGCGGGCGCCGGGCAACTGGTGCCGGGCGGCGACCACGGCCGCGTCGACGTCCCGGGTGCCGGTGCACACGCACAGGGTGTACGCGACGTCGTCCAGGCGCCGGCGCACTTCCGCGCTGTCCGCCTCGGCGGCGCCCACGGCCACGAGGGCCTCATAATTCTCGATCAGGTCCCGCAGCACCGCGGGGTGGGCCATCAACATCACAGAACCTTTCGTCCGCACCGGCACCGATCGGCTCAGCGCCGCGCACTCCCGTACCCGCTGTCACTCCCGGCACTCCCCGCGCAGGCGATTCAGTGCCGGGAGCGGCGCCGGCCGATTCCCCGCCGTAGGGGACGCCGGACCCGTTCACGGGGCCTCGAAGCGGGTGAGGGCGAGCGCCTTGTCCACCCGGGCGGCGGCCAAGTCGTCGTGGCGGATCACGAAGCTCGTGCGGTACTCCTCGTAAGCCCGGGCTTCACCGGCGAGCGATATCCACTCGCTCTCCAACCGGTGTTTCTCCTTCTCCAGGTGCGAATACCACTTCGCGATCGGGACGGCCGGGATCTCGCCCGCCTTCTCCCGCCCCGCCAGGGTCTGCTCCGCGAGGCCGCTGATCACCTCGTCATCGACGTATCCGCCGAGGGCGACCCCGGAGCCGGACGGCCAGAGGTCGTGTGCCAGAGCCCGGAGCTCGTCCAGGTGCGGCAGGTCACGCTCCATGTACCGGAACAACTGCTGCTGGAAGGGTGACATGTCCTCCCACTCGAGATCCTCCCAGAACTCGTGCCAGTCCTCGTCGCCTTCCTGGAGCCAGAGAGGCAGCTCGGCTTCGAGCCCGGCGCCCACGTCCAACCGGTCGCGGACGTACTCGGGGCCGGGCGCTTCCGTGACCGACGTCTCGGTGCCGGCCGGTACGTACACGACGCGCGCGTACCTGCCGGACCTGTCCTCCCAGTCCCTCTCCTGATGCACGAAGAAGAGCAACGTCCCGTCCACCGGCAGGCCGAGGCCGTCGACTCTCGGCAACGCTCCACAGTCGACGGAGAGGAGCAGGGGCAACGGAACGTCCCCGGCGGACGGCCACGCCATGCCGACCGGCAGCCCGGGCGCCCCACCGAGCTGCCCGACCGTCGGACCGCGGCCCACGTACAGGCCGATCGACAGCCGGAGGTGCCCGCTGAACCGGCTGATCTCATCGTCCGGGATGCCCGACCCAAGCGCTGCCCGACGAAACTCTTCCTGATGATCCATGGCGAAAAGATAGGCCCCTCCTTCTGCGGAGTCTTCTCCGCCGCCCCCTTCGGGGCCGGGGTCTCCAGCCGAGGCGGACCGGCCGGCCGGGGCCGTCGAGCGTGCCGCTGCCGATCGCCCACTCGTGCCGCCCGCCCCCAGACGCTGTCAGCGCCACGGATCGAGGGCCAGCTTGCCCCGGGTCCGGCCCGCTTCGAGTTGCTGGAGCGCCGCAGGTCCTTCGGCGAGGGGACGCACCCGGGGAGTGCCGGGCGGGTAGACGCCTTGAGCGATGAGGGCCTCGATCTCGACGAGCAACGACCGGTAGAGGGCCGGGGCCGCGACCGCCAGGGCGCCGATGTGCAGGCCCTTGATCTGCACCTGGTGGGTGAAGACCAGGTCGTGCGTGGTCACGGTGGCGTCACCGGACGCGGCGCCGAACACGACGACACGACCGGTGAACGGCTTCGCAGCCGACAGGCTGGCCTCGAACGTCGCCCGTCCCACCGATTCCAGGACCAGATCGACGCCGCCGGTCAGGCGGATGATCTCCTCGGCGAGTCCGGGGCGCCGGCTGTCCACCACCTCGTGGGCGCCGAGGGCCCTGACGGTGTCGTGCTTCTCCGGCGAGGCCGTGGCGATCACTCGCGCGCCGTAGTGGCGGGCCAGGCGTACGGCGGCCTGCCCGACGCCGCCGGCCGCCGCATGCACGAGCACGGTCTCACCCGGCTCGACGCCGCCCAGTGGCTTCAGCGCCGCCAACGCGGTGGCCCAGTTCAGCACGAGGCCGAGCGCCTGGGCGTCGGTCCAGCCGGAAGGGACGGGAAGGACCCCACCCGCCGGCATCGTCATGTACTGCGCGAAGGCGCCCGGGCCGGCCCCCACGACATGGGTGCCGAGCGGCAGGGGATTCCCGACGTCCGGGCCGGCCGCGACGATCTCGCCGGCGGCCTCGAAGCCCGCCACGTAGGGCGCCTGCGGGCCTCCTCCGTAGCTGCCACGGGTCTGCATGACATCGGCGAAGTTGACCCCGGCGGCGCCGACGCGGATCAGGTACTCGCCGGGCCCCGGGGCGGGGCGGCGGTGATCGGTGGCGAGAGCCAGGTCCTCCGGCCCGCGGTGCGACCTCTGGACCAGCGCTCGCATGCTCTGCTCGGGGGTGTTGTCCCGCTCGGTGATATCCATGAACCGACCTTAGAAACCTGCCACTTGTGTCAAGGTCAAGCAGACACCGGTGAACGTCAGAGACCGGTCCGGCGAGCCGCGCGCAGATATGAGTCGAGTGCCGTCCGCTGGGCGCTGAGCACGGCGATACGGGCGGCGAGGCGATCGCGATGGTCCCGGACCTCGTGCAGGAACTCGGCGCACGTCACCTCGGTGCCGGCACCGGTTCCGTCGGTGAGGCCGGGCAGGGCGTCCCTGATCAACCTCACGGGCAGCCCGGACTCCAGCAGCGAGCGGATGACGAGCACCCGGTCGATCGTGGACCGGCAGTAGTCGCGGAAGCCGTTGCCGAGACGTCCCGGGACGATCAGGCCCTCGTCCTCGTAATGCCGCAACGACCGCGCACTCACACCGCTGAGTGCGGAAGCCTCACTGATCTTCATGTCTGCCTTCAACGCCCGATCCCGTCGCACCCTTCCGAGCGGCGACAAGCGAGGGCCCGACGGATCGGGCGACACAGGCAGCCTGACCCGCCGACACCCCGCATCCCACCGAACGCCCGCTGCCCAAAAGGCGGATGAGGCTCATTCCCTCGCTGATGATCCAAAAACTGGGCAGTACGCCCCGCAGCACGCACCTACGAGGCACAATCGCTCCGTCCCGGGCGCGTCGTCACCGGCGAAGTGCCCCTCCGCTGCCTTGGAGTGCTCTCATGTCCGCCCCACTCGCACCGCCGCCCGCCACCCCCGGCACCGCCCACGCCGGGCGACTTCCGGCCGTCGTGCTCATGGCGGGCAGCTGCCTGCCCGTCCTCGGAGCGGTACTCCTCGCCCCTGTACTTCCCCGTATGCAGGACCACTTCGACAACGTGCCGGGAAGCGAAGCACTGGTCCCCGTCGTACTCACCGTTCCCGCGCTCGCCCTCGCTCTGCTCGCCCCCTTCGCCGGGATGATCGTGGACCGGCTCGGGCGCAAACGCCTGCTGGTCGTCGCCACCGCCCTCTACGCGCTGTTCGGAACGGCCCCCCTGTGGCTGGACTCGCTCCACGCCATCCTGATCAGCCGCGTCCTCGTGGGTATAGCCGAGGCGGCGATCATGACCGCCTGCACCACCCTCATCGGCGACTACTACAGCGGCGAACTCCGCGACCGCTACCTGGCCCTGCAAACCATGTGCGCAGCCACCTCGGCCACCGTCTTCTTCGTGCTCGGCGGTGCTCTCGGGGCCGCCGACTGGCGCGCCCCCTTCTGGCTCTACACCGTCGGACTGCTCGTGGCGCCCCTCATGGCCCGTGCCCTTCCCGCGCCCCTTCCGCCGACGCCCGGCAGAGGCACGGAGGCATCGCTGCCGCGCCGCCCGTTCCCCGTCCGGCGCATGGCGGGCATCTGCCTCCTCACGGTCTTCGGCGCCGTTGTCTTCTACACCGTCCCCGTCGAAATGGCCTACCTCCTCGACGACCTGGGAACCGACTCCACCGCCACCATCGGCGCCGTCACCGCGGTGGCCAGTGCCGCCACCGTCCTCGGCTCCGTCCTGTTCACCCGTCTCTCCCCGGATCGCCGCCACCGGCTGCCCGCTCTGTTCGCGCTGTGCGCCGCGGGCTTCGTGCTGATGGGCCTCGCCGACGGCCTGCCTCTCCTCATCGCCGGAGCCGTCCTCAACTGCGTCGGCACCGGCCTGCTGCTGCCCGCCCTGGTCACGAAGGCCATGTCGCTCCTGCAGTTCGCGGACCGGGGCCGCGGCATGGGCCTGTGGACGGCGGCCTTCTTCCTCGGCGAGTTCCTCTGCCCCCTGGTCCTGCTGGCGGCCAAGAAACCGGCCGGCGGACTCGCCACCGCCGTCGCCCTCCTCGGAGCGGCGACCGCACTTCTCGCAGCGGCCCTGTTCGCGACCGCCCGCCGTCCCGTGCTCGGCGGGGTACAGGCCGACTGACCGGGCCCTGACTCGCCTGCACATCGTGTCGGCCGGAGGGTGCGCGGCCGTTGACGCGCGACGCGTCCACCCGGCCCGGAGCTCCGCGAACAGCCGCTCGCGGAGCTCCGGGCCGGGGCGTCGAAGGACACGAGGCGCGCCCGCAGGCGGCCGGGCGCTTCGTCATGCCGTGTCGCGGCACCCGGTGAGGAGGAGGGCGACCATGCGCCTGGCGTCGGACTGATCGTAGTCGGGGCCGGTGATGCAGAGGTTTCCGACGGCGCGCATGAGCCTGTAGGCGGTGACATCGGGACGGATCTCGTCCTCGGCGGCACAGGCGTCCAGCAACGTCGAGCAGGCCGGGACCAAGGTGTCGAGCATGAGGGCGTGAAGGTTCTCCAGGCCCGGATCTCCTGACCCGAGCGCCGCGCCGAGGCCGTGCTTGGTCACCAGGAAATCCACGAACGCGTCCATCCACCGGGTCAGCGCGGTGAACGGCGAGGCGGACTCTTCGAGGAGCCGGGGGGCGAGAGCGGCGCAGGCGTCGATCTGGTGCCGGTACACGGCGGTGACCAGGTCCGCGCGGGTCGGGAAGTTCCGGTAGACCGTGCCGACACCGACGCCGGCGCGTTCCGCGATGTCCCGGACGGGCGCCTGGACGCCCTGCTCGACGAAGACCGCCGCAGCGGCCTCCAGTACGCCACTGCGAGTGCGCTGCGCCTGTGCTTGGCGTACGCCGACCGACTCCGGCACGGATGACCCCTTTGCTCGCGGAACAATGTTCCGCTAAATTGGCGGAACGTCGCTCCGCCAAATTATGGCAGAGCCGATCCGCAGTGAAAGCACAGGTCTCCCATGTCTTCCCGCTCCTCCGCCCACCGCATCGTCTCGGTCAAGCCCCTTTACGTACCCGCGGCAGGCCGCGGCATCGACCTGCAGGTGAAGGTCACCGCCCCTTCATCGGGCCGGAACCTGCCGGTCATCGTCTTCTCCCACGGCAACGCGTGGTCCCTGGACGGGTACGCGCCGCTCGTCGACCGGTGGGCCGCCGCCGGCTTCGTCGTGGTGCAACCCACCCACCTGGACGCCCGCCGCAACGCCATCGGCTGGGACGATCCGCGCTTCCCCACCATCTGGCGCGTCCGGATAGCCGATCTCCACGCGATCCTCGACCACCTCGGCGACATCCTGGTCCAGGCCGGGCTGGAGGATCGCGCCGACCGCGAGCGCGTCGCCGTGGCCGGGCACTCCTGGGGCGCCCAGACCGCGGGCGCCGTTCTCGGCGCCCGCGTACTCGACGCCGACGGCGTTCCGGGCGACGACTTCTCCCACGCCGCGGTGTCGGCCGGCGTGCTGATCGCCGCTACCGGAACCGGGGACACGCTCACCCCCTTCGCCGCCGAGAATCTCCCGTTCATGAGGCCGGACTTCTCCACCATGGCCACCTCGGCCCTGGTCGTCGCGGGCGGGAAGGACCAGTCGCAGCTCTCCACCCGGGGGCCGGAGTGGTTCACCGACGCCTACCACCTCAGCCCGGCGCCCAAGAGCCTTCTCACGGTCGCCGAGGCCGAGCACACCATGGGCGGCATCGCCGGTGAAGCAGTCGCCGAGACCACCGACGAGGACCCCGCCCGCGTCGTCTTCCTCGCCGACGCGATCGCCGCCTACCTCCGCGCGGCCCTCGGCCTCGACGGCGCCGAGTGGACGGCCCTCAGCAGCACCGCCGAAGCCGGCGACGGCACGTGGAGCATCGTCGGCAAGTAGGCCGCTCCCGCTCCCGCAGCGCGTTCAGCGGTCACCGGCCGCGGCTCCGGAGACATGCCCGCCCGCGCAACGTCAGGCACGCCCCCTCGGCGGACTGCCCGCCGAGGGGGCGTGCTGCCGGTGGCGGCTGGGACGCTGACGGCAACCTGGCCGTTCGCCCGTCTCCCGATTTGCATGCCGGGGTGGGCCAGGCCGTCTCGTGCGGTCCGCGGCGGCGCGTGCACGCCCCGTCGGTAGGGCTCTGCCGGGGTACTCGCCTGGTCAGTCGTCGAACCACACGACGAGGCGTACAGCGTCGTCACCGTACCGATCTGCGAGCTCCTGCATCGCTTCCCAGACGGGTTGCCACTCGCCGGTCTCGGTGACGGCCTCTCTCCGGCGCATGGTGACGGATCTGTAGAGCGTGTCCCCGATGAGCCACTCACTGCCGTCGGGCCATTCCCGGACCTCGCCGGCTTCGAGACCCACAGCCTCGGCGAATGCGCCACTCCAGGACGCCTTGCCCGTCCTCCTGAGCCCGCTCGGCGTCCGGCGGTACTGGTGAAGCCGGCTGTCGGGCTTCTCCGCGAGCTCATCCCAGTCGACGGCCTTCACCTCGGCCCAGGTGATCCACGTAGTGCCGTGAAAGCCGTCCTGGCCGTACCACTCGGTCAGTTGGGCGAACCGTGCGCTCATGGTGGCCGAAGCGTCGGCGGGAAACCCCCTGCCTGCGGCCAGCGGCCGGAAGTTGGCGTAGTTGCGGACCCCGAAGAGACAACCGAACGCGTCGTAGTTGCGGACGTCGTTCAGGGAGCTGAGATCTTGCGCGCTGTACCAGGCCGGCTCCTGATCGTCTTGCGACGTCCGGTATTCCAGGAAGCCGCTCATGTCTGTACCCATGCCAGGCATTCTCCTGATGCCGTCAAACGGATTCCGCACCGCTGACCCCGTGGGGACCAGAGCGGGCCGCAGGCACGGAACCTCGTCCGCGGCTTCCGCCGCGATCCGCTCCCAGCGCTCGTCAGCGCTGCCGTGTCCAGGCGCACATGCCACGAACGCGCCGACGAACGCCTCGGCCACGCTCCCGACGACCTGCGGACAGCCGTCATCGCCGGCGAAGCGGACGAGACCTACCCGGACGCGGACACCGGGCGCACCGAGGAGGCCGTCGCCGTCCTGCAACAGCATGACGGCAGAAACACCCACGAGCTGGCCGGCAACCTCATCGACATCCGGTCTGTTGGGGTGCCGGTCGCGGTGGGCGTCGACCAGAGCGAAGGTGGCTCGGCTCCTGGCTGTTCGTTCTGCGGAAGGTGGTGTGCCTCAGAGACGACCTCAAGTCGGCCGGCCCTCGCGACGTCGTCGGCCGAGTGGGACGCCCTGCGGGCGATCAGCCGCTCGCAGGGGGCATTGCCGCCTCGCAGCTCAGAGACTCGTAGAGTCTGCGGCGTCGGAGCAGCGTCCGCCACGTACGGCTCCGTCACATGCCGAGATCACTCGGTGCCCAACGCCGCCATCTCGCCGTCCATGAACCGGAACAGGGAGATGCTGTGACTCACGGACACACTCCGCCATCATGTTCCGCCGGACAGCTCCGGGCGCTGGTCGTCGATCTGCCGGGACACCCCCTGGAAGAACTCCTGAAGACTGGCCGCGGCAAGATCGAACTGGTCGAACCACGAAGCGGTGGCCGATCTCCAGACCCGCCCGGACCCCGCCAGCGCGAACAGATGCCCGCCCCCATCGCCGGCGAACACCAGCGCGGGCTCTTCCCCGTCGATCCGGACGGAACCGTACGCGCGGAAGTGGTCCGCGACCAGTGAGGCCGGGTGGACGAAGCAGCCGTTGCCGATGTCGGGCAAGGAGACCTCGTCGATCATCCAGTACATCGTGGTCAGGTCCGAGGGAATCGGCGTCAGCTCGACGAGCGCACCGGTGGCCCGGTGGCTTCCGTCAGAAGCGCGCACGACCACGTTGCTGCCCGGCTCGAAGCCGAATCGTGCCTGAAATGATGGCATCAGCTCCGCGAGCGCCACATCCGTCCGCTCACACCAGCCGCGCAGCCACTCGGCCTCAAGCCGTCCGTCAGTCATGGGCCCCCTCTCCTTTGCCTCGCCCGCTTGCCGGGCTTACGCGCCCCCGGCGGGCCGATCCATACGGCGGAGCCGACCGGAACCAGGGCCGCCTCCGCCCGGCCGCGTGTCAGTGGGCTCTGACAGCATCACGGTCATGACCGACATCGATGATCTCCTGCAACGTGTTGCCACCAGGGCCGCATCGGACAGCGGAAGCCTTCCCGAGCCTGTCGACGATGCCCAGATCGCGGAGGCCGAGAGACAACTGGGCATCGCGCTGCATCCCCTGCTTGCGCGCCTGTACCGCGAGGTCGCTGACGGTGGCTTCGGCCCTGACTACCGACTGCTGCCACTGCTTGGTCCGGGCTCCAGCGTCGTCGGCGAATACCTGGCGCGACGTGAGGCATCTGTCGGAGCAGAGCACCCGGAGTGGCCCGCGGGCGTCGTACCGATACTGACCTGGGGCTGTGCCATGTACGCAGGCGTTGACTGTCTCAGTGAGGACGGTCAGGTCCTGCTCTTCGATCCGAACCCGTACAGCGGCGGATCGTGGGAGCAGTGCTGGTTCCTCGACTCCGCCGGCCTCGCAACGTGGCTGGAGACGTGGCTCGCGGGGACGGGCTGGTTCGAGGAGGACACCGACGAAAGCGACGACGCGGTGGCGCCTCAGCCCTGGGAGCAGGCCGCGGACCGCCTGTCGTCCGGCGCGTAGCGAGGCGGCAGTGGCCCGTGAACCACAGCAGCTCCAAGGCAGGGGCGCCCCGCGAGCCGGCCTTGCCGTCCTATCAGGCAGTCATGGCGGAGACTGACTGGGCTTCGCTCCGGACGGCTTTCGGGAACGGGGAGTGCCTTCCCGAAGTCCTGGCACGGTTGCTCGTGCCCGATCCGAAGGTGCAGGTCACCGCCTTGTCGGAACTGAGCGAGCTGGTCGGCCACCAGAACAGCGTCTACGAAGCCACCGCCCCCGTCGCCATGTGTGTCGCCGGTATCCTCGCCCACCCGGCAGCCATGACCCTCCGGCCGTATCGCAACGTCCCCGTCCGCGCGGCACTGTTGAACTGGTTGGCTTCCACGGCCTTCGACGCCTCCGATGAGACTGTCGCTCGCATCGAGCAGTACTTCCCTGGCTTCCTCACGCCCGGCACCGGCGTGGCGGCGTTCCGGGACCTGCGCCCGCTGCTCCATCGAGCCGTCGCGCCGTTCCTGCAGGACAGCCACGAGGAGGTGCGCGAAGCCGCCGTCCTCGCCGCGCTCGTCCTCGCCGAACACCCCGCGCTCGCGCAGCACCGCGATCACCTCGCCGTGCACGCGCGCCGCATCCTGAACACCAGCGGCGACGCCCCCAACCGGCGCATGGTCTGGAAGGTGCTCCAAGCATGGGGTCACGACATCAGCGACGTTGAACCTTTGCTGGAGGAGTCCTGGAACTGCGGGCCGCACAGCGATGGGCAGGGCGATCTCGAGCCTCCCTTCTGACTGATAGGCGAACGGCCCACCGGCCCAAGGGTCTACGGCCGGCCGAGCATTGCGGACGAAGAGTGGTCGTGCCGTATCCGCGTCAGATCTATAGGGAAGCCACGGGGAGCGAGGGCGGGCGCCTACGGCGCAGCAAGGACCGCAGCGCAAGGCCGTGAGGGACGCTTCGTCCGGGACGGGCGAGTGTTTCCAGGAAGTGGATCAGTCCCACCAGAAGTCCCAGTGATGGGCACCCGTGATCTGTCCGGCGTATGCAGCCAGTGTGTACGGACTGCTGCCCTGCCAAATGTTGTCCGGACAGAAGGCGAAGTGCTCGGCCGCCACCAGGAGAGCCTCGTCCTCGTCGGCAGGTGGTGAGGCGACGCTGAGGTGCAGCGTGGAGAAGCCGACCGCGATGACACGGGCGCCGAACCGGTGCTCCCAGTCGTGGACGACCGCGGAGAACTTCGCGGTGTCGTTGTCGTAGTTGCAAGGACCGGACCAGCCCACGGACGTCAGCGCCTCGGAACCGGATGCGGCAGCGACCAGTCCCAGACGTGTCTGGGGGCGGTTGACGAGGAACGCCTGCGCGCATTCGGCGGCCAGTCGATCGGGGTTCGTTGTCGTCCCCCGATGGGGCGCGAGACCGGGCCAGGTCTGCCCGAAGGGAGCCGTGACGGCGAGGCGCCTGTCTGCGTCGAGCATGTCGTCATCGTCGTCCGTCGTGTAGGCGTCCCACCATCGGGCAAGGAGACCGGCAGGGGCATGGCTCGCCGGGGAGGACGTCTGCTCGGGACGAACCTCTCCAGATCCCCACGGACGGAATTCGCCGTCGTTCGGTTCCAGCGCGTCGAGCAGTAGCGGCCACAGGCCGGAACGCGTGTGGGCGGCGTGCATCCGCGTCCACAGCTCGATCGTGGCGGGCCCGTCACTGAGCCACAGGGGCTGTACGTCTCCGTTGCCTTCATCGGAAGTGACCATCCGACCGGGCGGAAGGAGATCTTCTACGGAATCGGAGAGCGCTTCGGTCAGCTGTCCCACAGTCATGCCGGGCACCTTAACCGGGTGCACTGACAAGGATCATCCGCTCAACAGCGGCGGGAGGCGGGCGCTTCGTCGTCAGGGTGTGACCGTGTGCCCCCGGCGGTGACTCTGGAGCACCCCGGCAACCATTCCGGCTCGGCGGGGGTCCTCCATACCGGGCCCTGCTCGGTGCCCACGACGAAAGAGGGAAGAACGTCATGGGGGTGCGCAGGGCAGCGAAAGGCGTCGGTGACTTCTTGGTCGAGATGCTGGGAGAAGCCGTCGCCGAGGTGATCCTCAACCTGCTCGCCTGTGCCCTGCTCGGCTGCCTGGTCCTGGTCGTCTACCTGAGCTGGTCCTTGAGCCCGCGCTTCACCATCGCGGGGGCCGGGCTGCTCGGCCTCCTCCTCGCCAACGGTGCCTGGCAGTCCTTCCGCACCTCTGCGAGGGGGCGTCGCCGTCGGGGCCTCGCCGCCCTGACCGCTGGTTGTTTCACCGCGACCGCCACGACGGCCCTCTTCCTGTTGCTCTACTCCACGGGATGCGACTGCCTGTGAGGCCGTTCGGTTCAGCTGCCGCGAGTCCGAGGCCGGTCACGCGGTAGCCGTTTCACGGACGCGTGAGTCGCTGGTGCCGACGGCGACCACCAGCAGGACGGCGGCGGTCCTGACGCCGATGCGGGGCATCGACGCCAGGACATGTCGACCAGCGGCACGTGATGCAGGAAGTGCCCGCCGTTGTACGTGCCGCACGGCCCGGCCTGCGCGACCGTGTCGAGGATGATCGCGTGGACGCCGGCGTCCACGGTCCTGCTCGGCGCGAGCCCTGCGGCCTCACCCCGACGGTGCGTCGCAGTGAGCAGGTTGGCCTTCCTGCGCGGTCCGGTCGAGCAGAAGCCGTCTGCCTTGGACGGTCAACTGCACGGTGGGATGGGACACGAGCAGAACGTCAGTGCGTTGCCGTTGCTTCCTGGGCAAAGTCAGGAAGCTCGGTGGAGAGCAGTCCTTCGGCGCCGTTGTCGAGGAGCTGCTGCATCCGGGAGGAGCGGGGCAGCATGGTCTTCTCGTACGCGAGGACGGCATCGCCGACGGTGTCCTGCTGCACGAGGGTGAGGGCGAGTTCGCAGGCGTCGAGCATCGCGAGGTTGACCCCGACACCGAGCGGGGGCATCAGGTGGGCGGCATCGCCGAGAAGCGTGACGGTGGGGTTGTGCTCCCAGGTGTGCGGGACCGGCAGGGTGTTGATGGGGCGGTCGACGTAGCGGCCGTCGTTGTCGGTGAGCAGGCGGCGCAGGGTCGGTGACCAGTGGTGGTACCGGTCGAGCAGGAGGGCGCGTATGCCGTCGGTGTCCTCGATGGTCAGGCCGGCTGCGGTGATCCAGTCGGCGGCGACGCGCTGGATGATGTAGACGCGGATGTGGTCACCGCTGTTGCGCTGGGCGAACAGGGCGCGGTCGCCGTCGGCCGCTGCGGCGCTGCCCTGGCCGACGAGTTCGGCGATCTCGGCATGCAGGGTTTCCACGTCGTGGAACCAGGCTTCGAGGAAGCTGATGCCGGTGTACCGGGGGGTGGCGTCGGAAACGGCGCGGCGGACTTGGGACCAGGCGCCGTCGGCGCCGACGACGAGGTCGGCCTCGATGACAGTGCCGTCGGCGAAGTGGAGTTGGCGAGGGCCGGTCGCGGGTCCTTCGACGGAGCGCAGGGCGTGCCCCCAGCGCACTGTGCCGGGCTTGAGTGAGTTCAGCAGGAGGTCGCGCAGTGCGCCTCGGTCGATCTCCGGCTTGCAGCGTTCGCCTTCTTCGGGGACGTGGTGGAAGACGATGGTGCCGGTGGTGTCCAGCTGGCGCATCTCCTGTCCCTCAGGGCGCGAGACGCGGAAGAAGTCGTCGAGCAGTCCGGCTTCACGCAGGGCGATCTGGCCGTTGTCCTCGTGGAGGTCGAGGGTGCCGCCCTGGTTGCGGGTGTCGGGGCCGCTCTCGTAGTCGTAGACCGTGGCGGTGATGCCGTGTTGCTGCAGGATGCGGGCGCAGGTCAGGCCGCCGGGACCGGCGCCGATGATGGCGATGCGCGGGGTGGTGATGGTGCTCATGGTGGTGCTCCGTTCGTGTTGCGTGGGTGCGGTGCTGTCGTGTGCCGCGTCAGTGGGCGGCGGAGGCGGGGGTGTTCTGGGTGTTCTCGGCCCTGTCGGCCGAAGGAGCGTGCGGTCCGGCCTTCTTCAGGGGGGGGCGATGACGAGGAGCGCGGTGGGGAAGGCGAGCGCCCACAGGAGGGCGGCGGTCGGGAAGATGTGGCCGGTGCCCGGCGGTGACCGCTCGAACGGCGCGGGTGAACAGCGAGCCGAAGTCGGCGACGCCGAGGGAGCCGCCCAGGGACACGCTGTTCTGCGTGCGATGGTGCCGGACATGTGCAGGGTGAGGCCCAGGCGGATGCCGTCAAGGGCCATGCACAGGCTGGTCAGCAGCAGGGCGGTTGCCGTGCCTCATGGTGGCAGAGGCGCCCCGCACGGTCTGCTGGAACAGCGGCACACGTTCTTCGGGACGGACGCGGGGCCGGAAATCGAAGGGAGCCGGACGTGGACATGCGTGATCTTTCGGAGGTGAGGTACGGAAGCAAAGCGCGAGAGGGGGCCGAAGGGGCCCATGTCGACCCGGCGGCCATCCCAGAAGAGCGCAACGGTTCAATAAGTGCAACCGCTCAACTTTTGTAACTGGGCAACCCAGCGATGTAGAGTCGGAGCATGAGCGACACCGAGCACGGCCCCGCACCGGTGGGGCGCCGCGAGCGCAAGAAGGCCGCCACCCGCCAGGCCATCGCCGACGCCGCACTCCGCCTGTTCCTGGAGCGCGGATTCGACGACGTCGGCATCCGTGAGATCGCGGAGGCCGCCGATGTGTCCACCACCACGCTGTTCAAGCACTTCCCGGTCAAGGAAGCCCTCGTCTTCGACGAGGACGCGGACCGGGAGGCGCACCTGCTCGCCGCCGTACGCGAGCGCCCCGAGGGTCAGTCGATCCCCGCGGCACTACGCGAGCACGCGTTGCGTTCTCGCATGGCCACGCCGGGCGGCGACGCCCGCTTCACCACGTACCTCGCCCTCGTGAACAGCACGCCGGCCCTGCGCGACTACTCACAGGCCATGTGGCTGCGCCACACAACCGCCCTGGCCCAGGTCATCGCCGAGGAGAGCGGCCGGCCGGCCGACGACCCCAGCTGCACGGCCCTGGCCCACTTCGCCCTCGAAGCGCCCCGTGCGGCCCGCGAACGCGATGACCCCCGTCAGGCGATCACGGTTGCGTTCGATCTCCTCGAGAACGGCTGGCACGTTCTCGCCCCCGGCGGCAGATGAACCTCACCGCCCGCTCGGCCACGGCGGCAAACCATCAGCTCATGAAGTCCGCCGGTGAGCCGTCGGACGTGGGCTGTCCCGATTCCGGCCCTCCAGCAGTCGGCGCCCTGGACCGTTCCCATCTGTGGCCGGGGCCCGGCCGGGCTGCGGAATCCTGTGTCGCCGCCCACCGCCACTGCCTGCGCGATCCGATGCCCCGCGACATACAGCCGGAAACGACCGCACGGGCTTCCGGCCGGCCGCAGGACGATTCGGCACCCATCCGGCCGGCGGGTCGGCGGGTCGAGCGGCAGAAGGCAGGGCACACCCTGGTTCACGAGCCCACCGCCGGCCGTCGGGGAACTTGCAGTCGTCGGTCCACTCCGGCTGGCCAAGACGGGTCTGGTTCCGTGCGGCTCAGCTGCGGTTGACGCTGGATGCGGCCTCGCGGCTCATGCGGAGGTTGGGCAGCCTTCCTTGCCAGAGCTCTCGCTCGCCCGTGATCCTGAATCCGTGCCGTTGGTAGAAGCGGACCGCGCTGTCGTTGTAGTCAGTGACCCATAGGTATATGGGTGCGGCTCCGGCCCAGGTGAAGAACTCGGTCATCATGCGGCCACCGAGGCCCTGGCCCTGGACGTGGTTCAGCACATACATCGGTCCGAGCGTGACCACTTCGCCGCGGCGCCCGCAGAGAACGCCGACGATCTCGCTTTCGGAACGGACGACACGGCAGAACAGCAGGTCCGGTTGCCGGTTCGCTGCCTCGATGAAATCCCGCCACTGGGCGACACCGTCCGTGGTGGCCGACGAGCCGCGATGCTCACGAATCCAGTCCTCGTCGATCCCCAATTCCGAGTTGGGGTATGTCTGCAGCCAAGCTCTCAGCAGCAACGGCCCCACGGACGCGGAGTCGTCCGGACGGGCGGATTCGATCGCATAGGTCATGCGATGATCCTCGCCGATCACCCAGCCCGCCACTCTCCTGCCGCCCGGAGCACCGGGACCGGCGACCGTGACGTTCATGCACGAGTGGCGCTCGCGGTTCGTCTGCGGCCTGGGCGGCTTTGCGGGCCTCCAGGGCGACCGCGTCCGCGATCAGGGCACCGGGTGCCGTCCCGCGCGTTATGGACCTTGCGGGCCCGGGCCCACCAGGCGTTTCCACGGCTGGACTTGAATGCGGTTGCGGTGGACCCGTGAGCCCGGTGAGGTACGTCCATGAACGGTGCCACGGAGCAGACGCACTGGGCGAGGTCGGGGAAAGGCCGCACGGTCGCGCCACGGCCGGTTCCATGGCGCGGGCCGGCGGTGCTTGTGGCCCTGATGCTGGCGGCCTTCACCTTCAACACCGCGGAGAACCTGCCGATCGGCCTCCTTGAGGTCATCTCCGGCAGTCTGCGGGTGTCTGTGTCAGAGGTCGGACTCCTGGTCACCGGATACGGTGTGACAGTGGCCGTCGCGTCCGTGCCGCTCGCCCACGTCATGAGGGCAGTGCCCCGACGCCACGTACTCACCGGACTGCTGGCCGCGCTGGTCGTATCCAGTCTGGTTGCGGCGGTGGCCACCTCGTACTGGATGCTCCTCATGGCCCGGCTGCTGACCGCACTCGCCCAGGCGCTGTTCTGGGCCGTGATGGGGCCGGTCGCGGTGGGCCTGTTCGCACCCGCCGTCCGTGGTCGCGTGTTCGCAGCGCTGTCCGTCGCCGGTTCGCTCGCCCTCGTGTTGGGTGTTCCCGCGGGGACCTGGCTGGGGCAGCAGAGCGAGTGGCAGGTCCCCGTCGCTCTGCTGGCCGGCCTGGGGCTCGTCTCCCTCGTGACGATCGCCGTCCTGCTGCCGACCTCGCCGCCGGAAGAGGAGCCTGCCGCCTACGGGACCAGCCCCGACGCCCGCAGGTTCGGGATCGTGCTGGCAGCCGGGACCCTGTCCGCCACCGGGGCGTTCACCGGATACACCTACGTCGTGAAGTTCCTGGGCGACGTGAGCGGCTTCTCCCCGAGCGCGGTCAGCGTCCTCTTCGTGGTCTTCGGTGTGGCGTGTCTCGCCGGAGTGGGCATCACCGGGGCAGTGCTTGACCGGTTTCCACAGGCCGCGTTGACCAGTGCCGTGATCACGCAAGCGGTGGGGATGACCGGTCTGTACGCGGTCGGCAGCGATCCGGTGGCCGCGGTGGTGTTCCTGGTGATGATGGGCGGTGCACTCGGACCGGTGTTCATGGCCACTCAGAACGCGATGCTTCTTTGCGCTCCGGGCCGCACGGACATCGCGCTCGCGGCCAATTCCGGTCTTTACAACGCCGGCATCGCGGCGGGAGCCGCGCTCGGCGGGCTGATCCTGCCGCGTGCCGATGTGCGCGGCACATTCCTCGCCGGTGGCCTGTTGACTGTCACGGCTTGCATGGTGCTGCTCAGCGGGCGGCTACTGCGTCAGCGGCGTGAAGCCACCGAGTAGCGCCGTCATGACCTGATGAAGGCCCAGTTCACATGGGCGTCGGAGTGAGGGCAAACGTTGGCGGCCGGCGTTCATGTTCCGGCCGAAGGGCCGTCCGACCTTCCCACGCCAGGGCAGCCACTCCGGCTCGCGGGCTGCCACGCTGTTCAGTCGCGGCCCGCGGCGTCGCAACGAGCCGTACCCGCCCGTTGGCCCGGCGCGCGGCGGGCAGCACGATCGGGGAGTCCGTGCGAGCACGGCTGCCGGCCTTGAGCATTACCGGCCGACGCCGGGGGAGCTGACGCGCAGAGCCGCCCGGTCATCTCTGCTCGGCGGAGCGCCGCGCAACCTCGTGTCGGCCGGCGCTGACCAGCCCGGTTTCGTAGGCCACGATGACGGCTTGGACTCGGTCGCGGAGCTGGAGTTTGGCGAGGATGCGGGCGACGTGTGTTTTGACGGTCGTCTCGGCCAAATGGAGGTGGGCGGCGAGTTCGGTATTGCTCAGCCCCCGGGCCAGCAGGCCGAGGACTTCCAGTTCGCGCGGGGTGAGCGCGGCGAGGTCGCGGTGGAGGGCAGCGGTGTCGCTGCCGGGCTGGGTGAACCTCTCCACGAGGCGGCGGGTGATGGCGGGCGCAAGGAGAGCGTCGCCGGTCCGGACGGTCCGCACGGCCGCGGTCAACTGCTCGGGGGTGACGTCCTTGAGGAGGAAGCCGCTGGCCCCGGCGGACAGCGCTGCGTAGACGTACCGGTCCAGGTCGAACGTGGTCAGGATGATGACGCGGGGGCCGTCGGGGGCGCCGGTGAGGATGCGGCGGGTGGCCTCCAGGCCGTCCATCTCGGGCATCCGGACGTCCATCAGGACCACGTCGGGACGTGTGCGGCGGACCGATTCGACCGCTTCGGCTCCGTTGGCCGCCTCGGCGACGACGTCGATGCCATCGGCCCTGAGGATCAACCGGAATCCGGTGCGAACGAGGGTCTGGTCGTCAGCGACGAGCACGCGCAGCGGCTCGGTCACAGTGCCTCCAAGGGGATCAGGGCCTCCACACGGTAGCCGCCGGTCAGGCGTCGGCCCGTGTCCAGGGTCCCGTCGTAGACGGCGAGGCGCTCGCGCAGGCCGATCAGGCCCCGGCCGCTTCCGGCACCCGCGCCCTGCCGTCCACCGGTGTCGGTGACTTCCACCCGGAGCCGCTCGGGTCCGTACTCGATGGTCACCGCGGCGGTGGCGCCCGACGCGTGCTTCACCGTGTTGGTCAGGGCTTCCTGGACCACGCGGTAGGCGGCGAGTTCGAGACCGGACGGGAGAGGGCGGTGCGGGCCGGTCACAGTCAGGTCGACGGGCAGCCCGGTGTCCCGGACCCTTCCGACCAGCGCTTCCAGCTGGTCCAGGCCGGGTTGCGGGGCCAGCTCCGCCGCCGAGTCGGCCAGGTCTCCACCCGTGTCCGTCCCCTCGCCCTCGTCGGCCATGGTGAGCAGTCCCATGACGTGGCGCAGCTCGGTCATGGCCGCCCGCCCTCCCGCCTCGACGGCGAACAGCGCCTCGCCGGCCTCCTCGGGGGAGGTTGCCATGATCTTGCGGGCGGCGCCCGCCTGGATGAGCATCACGCTGACGTTGTGTGTGACGACGTCGTGCAATTCTCGGGCGATGCGGGCGCGCTCCTGCTCGACGGCCCGGTGCAGTGCCTCGGCCTGTTCGCGTTCCAAGGCGGAGAGCCGGCTGCGGCCTTCGGCGGTCCGGAGTTTCCAGGTGCGCAGTCCGACGGCGGCCACGGCCATCGGGACCAGGATCAGCAGGACCACGTACTCGTTGGGAACGATCGGTGTCACCGAGTTCCCCGAGGTACCGACCAGGACCACCGACACCGGCAGCGCTGCCAGGGCGGCCGCCCGGTACGGGCTGTACACCGCGGCACTGTAGACGGCGATGACGAACGCGTAGAAGGTCAGCCGCAGAACGCTCTGCGGTGTCGCCAGGGTCGCGGCCGTCACCACCCCCAGCACGGCGAGCGGGTAGCGGCGGCGCAGCACCAGGGCGCTCGAGGCGATGAACGCGAGGGTCACCATGAAGGCCAGGCCGACGGGGCCTGACGGGCGCGGCATGACGACCGTCACTCCGGGTGCGATCTCACGCACGACGACGTTATTGGCGTTGTCGACGCCGTAGTAGACGGTGGCGATCCCGAGCACCAAGGCCACCAGCGCGTCGAACTGCCAGGCGCGCCGGGTGGGCCGCAGAGGCGGACCGCTCGGAAGCCCGGCGTCGCGGATCGTCCGTCGTGCGGCGTCCCGCAGCCGTTTCAGCGTCGTACGTACGTCCGTCACCGGTTCATTGTCGCCGCCACGCGGGGCCCTCCGACTCCGTCGCCGCGATCATTTCCTCGGCACCGGATACACCATCCGCCTACATCCCAGGGATGACGTCGCCGGGGCTCATGCCGGCGTGGTACCGCAATGGGTCCGGGCGGGGGACGCGTGCGGCCGGGGGCGCTCCTAGCGTTCACACAGTCAACTGCCCCTAACTCGGGAGCCCTTTCATGACCATGCCGGTGATCGAACTGCGCGAGGTGAGCCGCCGCTACGACGACGGCCCGCCCGCTCTGCACGAGGCGTCGCTGACCGTGCGGAGTGGCGAGGCCGTCGCGATCCTCGGCCCTTCCGGGAGCGGCAAGTCCACGCTGCTCAATCTGATCGCGGGTCTGGACCGGCCCGACACGGGGACCGTCACCGTGGACGGGGTGCGGGTGGACCAGCTGGGCGAGGCCGGATCGGCGCTCTACCGGCGGTCGAAGATCGGCATGGTCTTCCAGTTCTTCAACCTGCTCGACGACCTGACCGTCACGGACAATGTCATCCTGCCCGCGCGCCTCGCGGGTATGGCACGCGGCGAGGCAGGCCGCCGGGCGGCGGAACTCCTGGAGCTGCTGGGCATCGGCCGGCACGCCCGCGCCTACCCGGGGCGCCTGTCCGGCGGCGAGCGGCAGCGGGTCGCGGTGGCCCGTGCGTTGATGAACCGGCCGCCTCTGCTCCTGGCCGACGAGCCGACCGGGGCCCTGGACACGGCCGCCGGACAGGACGTCAGCGCACTGCTCACCGGCCTCAATGCCGAGGGTCAGACCATCGTCGTGGTCACCCACGACCTGGCTCTGGCCCGGTCCTGCACGAACCGAACGGTACGGATCGCCGACGGCCGGATCACGGAAGTCACCCCGTCGCGGGCGGTCGCCTCGGAGGCCGTCCGATGAGTGCACTCGGCAAGGTGGTGCGTTCGGGGGTGGGACGACGCCGGGTGCAGACGCTGGTGATCGGTCTCGCCACGATGATGGCGGTGGCCGCCTCCGTCCTCGGCGGATCGCTGCTCGTGGTGTCCGGCGCCCCCTTCGACGACGCCTTCACCAGACAGCACGGCGCGCACCTGTCCGTGCAGTTCGACGCGGACGAGGTGAGCGCCGGTCAGCTGTCGAAGTCCAAGGATGCCGAAGGGGTGAGCAGTGCGGCCGGGCCGTTCCGTACGGCGACGGTCACCCCGCAAGCGGACGGGGCGGGCCCCGGGGGGCCGATGACCGTGGTCGGCCGGGGCGATTCCGGCCGGAACGTGGACGAGGTGGTACTGCTCGACGGGCGGTGGCCCACCCACTCGGGCGAGATCGTGCTGTCCGCCGACTCCGCGCTGTTCCCGACCCTGGGCATGAAGATCGCCTTCCCGGATCTGCCCGGCGGTCCGGCACTGACGGTGGTCGGTGTGGCCCGCTCGGTCACGCAGACCGCCGACGCCTGGGTGGTTCCGCCCCAGATGCCTGCGCTCACCGCGCCCGGCACCGGCGGTTACCAAATGCTCTACCGCTTCACCGACGCGGGCACCGCCGCGCAGATCACGGCAGGCGGCCAGGCCGCGACCAAGACTCTGCCGCCCGGAGCGGCCGTCGGTGAGCAGTCATGGCTCACCGTCAAGAAGACCGCCGAGCGCGACACGGCCGTCTACGTCCCGTTCCTGATCGCGTTCGGGGCCCTGGGCCTGGTCATGTCGGTGCTCATCGTCGGCAACGTCGTCGCGTCGGCGGTCGGCACGGGAACGCGCCGCATCGGCATCCTCAAGGCGGTCGGTTTCACCCCGGCCCAGGTCGTAAGGGCCTACGTGGGCCAGGCGCTGCTCCCGGCCGCCGTCGGCACGGGCCTCGGTGTCCTCGCCGGCCACCTGCTCGCCGTCCCCGTACTGGCCGAGACCGGGGAGGTCTACGGCACCTCCTCCCTGTCCGTCAACCCCTGGGTCGACCTGGCGGTGATCGCCGGAGTGCTCGGCCTGGTGGCGGTGACCGCGTGGGGGAGTGCCTGGCGGGCCGGCCGGTTGCGCACGGTCGACGCGCTCGCCGTCGGGCGTACCGCCTCGGCGGGGCGCGGCAGGTGGGTGGCCCGTCTGGCCGGCCGGCTGCCGTTGCCGCAGCCGGTGGCTCTGGGCCTGGCCCGGCCCTTCGCGCGGCCCGCCCGCGCGCTGGCCATGGGCACGGCGATCCTGTTCGGCACCATCGCCGTCACGTTCACCGTGGGGATGGGCGCTTCGCTCGGCCAGGTGATGAATGCGAGGGCCCACGACGACGCCGATGTCACCGTGCCCGCCCCGCTGCCGGACTTCGGACCCCAGGGCCCTGCTGCCGAGAAGCAGCACAAGGCCGATCCCGCTGCCGTCGCCGCGGCCATCAAGTCCGCCGCCGGAACCGGGAAGTACTACAGCGTCGGAACGGTACGGGCGACCGTGTCCGGCGTGACCGGCACCATCAACGTGAACGCCTTCACCGGTGACGCCTCCTGGGGCGGCTACACGATGGTCTCGGGCCGCTGGATCGACGAACCCGGTGAGGCCGTGGTCCCGACCCCCTTCCTGGCGGCCACCGGCACCCGCATCGGCGACACCCTCACCCTGAACGGCCTGGCCCAGCCGGTTACGGTCCGGATCGTCGGCGAAGTCCTCGACCCCCGCAACGACGGCATGCAGGTCTTCACCGACGCCTCAACGCTCACGGCCGCGCATCCAGACCTGGACGAAACGAGCCATCACATCGCGGTCGCCTCCGGCACCGGCGTAACCGGCTACGTCGACGCGCTGAACAAGGACCTGGCACCGCTGGGGGTCTCAGCCCAGGCCGGCGGCCTCGACGGCGGCAGCGACATGGTCGTCACCCTCAACGCGCTGTCCGCGATCCTCACGCTGATGCTCGTCGCCGTCGCCGCGCTCGGCGTGCTGAACGGTGTGGTGCTCGACACCCGTGAGCGCGTCCGGGAGATCGGTGTCCACAAGGCGCTCGGCATGACCCCCCGGCAGACCCTCGCGATGGTCCTCACCTCGGTCACCGTGACCGGGCTGGCCGCAGGGGCTCTGGGCGTACCGCTCGGGGTAGCCGTGCACGGCTGGGTCCTCCCCGAGATGGGCGACAGCGTGGGGCTCCGCCTTCCCGCCTCCGTCATCGCCGTCTACGACTGGCCCGAACTGCTACCGCTCGCACTCGGCGGCTTGATCATCGCCACCCTGGGTGCGTTCCTGCCCGCCGGATGGGCCGCCCGGGCCCGAACCGCGAGGGCCCTGCGCACCGAATAGGACACAAGCCCCGAAGTGCGAGCGTATGGGCGCACTGGCCGGCTGCCGGACGCTCCCCATTGAACCAGCCGCGGTTGTCGGACAGGCATCTGCCCGGGCAGCCGATCACGGAGCGTCCGGTCGGGGGTGTGGCGCGGTGGGTGCCGTAGCTGCGGCGGCCACTTCGCGGGACAGGGCGGCCGGCTCGGCTTCCACGAGTGCGCCGGCGAGCGGGCTGGGCAGGCCCTGGCCGGCGGTGCTGCGGCGGGCCGGGACGTCCGGGGCGGAAGGTGCCTGGAGCCACCAGGCGCCGTGGGTACGGTCCGTCAATAGCGCCTTGAAGGGGTGTGCCGCCCGGGATGGTCGGCGGCGGCCTCGGCGAGCGCGCTCAGCTGCCCGGCACGGGACTCGGCGTAGTCGACGACGACCAGTAGCGGTAACCACCACATCCCGCACTTCGGGCGACGGCCACGCGCCGACGCCCGAGCGCGGCCACACGCTTCCCGGACCGCCGGGACCGCCGGGACCGCCGGGACCGCCGGGACCGCCGGGACCGCCGGGACCGCCGGGACCGCCGGGACCGCCGGGACCGCCGGGACCGCCGGGGCCGCTCGGACCGCCGGGACCGCCGGGGCCGCTCGGACCGGCCACACTCAGCTCTCGGCCCGTTCCACCAGGGCCCCTCGGTCCCGGATGCGGCCCGATTCGCCCCCGCACCGGCCGGTCCACCAGCGCCCACTGGGCCCGTGTTTCAGCTCGGCGGCGTGAACGTGTTGGGCTGCCGCCGCCAGCAGACAGGAGCCCTCACTGAGGCACACACTTTCTTTGTTTTCCCTTCACCTGATAGTCACATTTGCCGATAGGCTCCGGGGCGCTGCATCCGCACCACAGAGGGGGACTCCTCATGCATATCCGTCATGCCCTGGCCGCTGCCGCAACCACCGCTTCGGTCGTCTCGCTCGGGCTCGCTGCCGGTGCTCCGGCTCAGGCGGCCGAGTACTCCTCGGTCCTGAAGATCAAGGGCGTCCAGTACGACGCCCCGGGCCGTGACTCCAACAAGTGCTCGGGCGGCAACGCCGCGAGCGAGTACCTGACGATCAAGAACTACTCCCGGACCACGACGGTGAACCTGAAGGGGTATGTCGTCAAGGACGCTGCGGGGAACAGGTTCACCTTCACCAAGTCCCACACGCTGCAGCCCGGCGACTACGTCAAGCTTCGCGGGAACCGCGGCACCGACTCCGACGCCAAAAACGTCGTCTACCGCCAGAACTGCAACTTCATCTGGAACAACGACAAGGACACCATCTACCTCTACAAGCCCTCCGGCGCCCGCGCCGACGTCCACTCGTACACGAAGAAGAGCAACGACCGCGACGGCAACGGCTACATCACCTACCACGGGTGACACCGGCTGGCCGGCGCCCTTCCGCGGGTGGTGGCAGTCGGCTGTCGCAGGGCGGGGCCCCTAGCTCTTTGGTCACGGGAAACGAGGCTGCGATAAGTCGGTGAGACCGGCAGCATGGCGGTGTGGCCGATCTTCTGTGGGATGACGTGAGGTGCTTCTTCGACCCGGACCTGATGGGGTCGTTGCCGGACTTGTGCGTCCCCGATGCTTCGGTCGAGGACTGGCAGGCGGTCCTCGACCTCGTCGCGACGAGGAGGTGGAGGTGCCAGTACTCCGAAGGAGAGGCAGTGCTGCCGGTGCCCCAGGCGGAGGCCGTGCTCGCCCGTCCGGTGGATGCCGAGTGCCCAAACATGCGGGTCTGGCCGGCTGACGAGGTGCTGGCGATCTTCCGCTTCCTTGACGACGAGGTCATCGACTTCGACGTTGATCTGCGGGAGTTGCAGGGTCAGGAACGACTCGATGTGTTCTGCGGCTTCCTGCGGGAGATCGGTCGATGTTTGGGCAAGCCGGTCCTGATGGCTCCGGAGGGCGACTACGATCGTCCGGTGCTCGGCTTCGATGTCGGAACCGACCGGGTCGTCCTGCTGGCTGAACCGCTGGCCATGTGACCGCGGCCGTCGGCCGCGGTTCGTAGGAGGTTCCGTCGCGGAGCATCGCGACGAGGACGTCGGCCCGGCGTCGGGCGAGGCGGAGCAGGGCCTGGACGGAGCTGCCGGCCCCGCGGATGTGGTCGCCGTATCGAGCCGTCGGCGACGCGCTTGACGTAGGGCTGACGGGGGCCCGGTTGAGCCGCGCGTACCGCGCGGCCAGAAGGTGTACGTCACCGCCTTGCGCGAGCCAGACCCCTCGCCATCGAACATCCAGGCAACGCTCTGCGGCGGCTCCCGAGATCTGTGCCGGAACCGTCCCGCGACGGCACCTGTGCACGAGCTCCGGCGGTAGTTGGTGATCGACTCACCTGGCCCATCGATGAGAGATGGCCGCGCTGCCGTCCGCCTGACAGAACCGTCGCGAACAGGCCGCCCCGCACGAGGACTTGGCCGTCGTGACACCGCTACAAACAGAACAACGCTTCTGTTAATGTGCCCACAAGAAGAACCGCGATTCTCTTTGTGGGGGGTATGGTGCCGCGGCTCACCGACGCGCGCAAGGAACTCAGACGTGCCCAGATCGCTGAGGCCGCCGTGCGCTGCTTCGGCCGCAACGGCCTGGAGCGGACCTCGATCGCCGACATCACCGCCGAGTCCGGTCTCTCGGCCGGCTCGATCTATGCGCACTACCGCAACAAGGCCGACCTGGTCCGGGCCACCGCCCACGAGGTGCTCGCCAAGCGCGCCGACGTCCTCGGCGAGTACGCCGCGTGCGACACCCCACCCGGCCCCGACGAACTGCTCTCCCGTCTGATCGCCGCGATCGATCCCGCCGAGGCCCGGGTCGGCGTGCAGACCTGGGGTGAGGCGACCACCAACCCGGCCGTCCACCACATCGTCGTCGACATGACCGACCGGATGCGCGCCATGCTGCACGACTGCGTCACCGCCTGGCTCGTCAAGGTCGAGCACCACGAACCGACCGAAGCCCGGGAGCGCGCCGCCCCGGTTGCCCATCGGGTCATGGCGCTCTACCAGGCCGAAGTGCTGTACGTGGCCCTGCGATCACCGGTCGAGGAGGCAGCGTCATGACCGCCGCGACGGCGTGGTTCGCCGACCGCACCGTTTTCCGTATCGGCTACGGCGCGTTGCAGCTTGAGTGCCTGCACGACCGCCGCAGCGAGGCCGTTGCGCTGCTGCGCCGCGCGGTTGAACTGGGCGTCGACCATGTGGACACCGCCGAGTTCTATGGCGCCGGTTTCGCCAACGACGTGATCCGCGAGGCACTGCGCCCCGAGGACGACGTCCTGGTCGTCACGAAGGTCGGCGCCGACCCCGACCCGGGTGGGCACCTGCCACTGCGTCTGGCGCAGCGGCCCGAGCGACTGCGCGCCAGCGTCGAGGACAACCTGCGCAGCCTCGGCGTCGACCGGCTCGCGGTCGTCAACCTCCGCCGCCTGGACACCGGCCCCGGGCTGCGTCCCGAGGGCGACCAGGTCGTCGACCTCGACGACCAGCTCGCCATGATGACCGCCCTGCGCGACGAGGGAAAGATCGGCGCCATCGGCCTGAGCAGCGTCACCCTCGACGGCCTGCGCCGCGCCCTGCCGGCCCGCATTGTCTGCGTGCAGAACGCGTACAGCCTCACCTCCCGCGACGACGAGGACATGCTCGAACTGTGCGTGGCCGAGGACATCGCCTGGGTGCCGTTCTTCCCGCTCGGCGGCGCCTTCCCGGGCCTGCCCAAGGTCACCGAGGAACCGGCTGTTCAGGCTGCGGCCGAGTCCCTGGGCGTGACGCCCTCCCAGGTCGGCCTCGCCTGGCTGCTGCACCGCGCCCCGAACGTGCTGCTCATTCCCGGCACCGCCGACGCCGTCCACCTGGAGGCCAACATGGCGGTCGGCGAGATCACCTTGGCCGCCTCCACCCTCGCCGCCCTCGATGCCATCGAGTCCCGGTCCAACGAAGTCCCTATCGGCTGACCGGAACCAACGCGGCCCGGGTCGCGACCACACCTCACTCCGGCAGCCCCTGACGAACCGCCAGGGCACGCCGGGAAACTCCACCAGGCTGCAAGGACGGATCATGAAGGCCATCATCTACCGCGACAACGGCGCCCCCGACGTTCTCCAGTTCGTCGACCGCGACCTGCCCGCGCCCGGCCCCGGCGAGGTTCGCGTCCGGGTCGCCGTGTCCGGGGTCAACCCGACCGACTGGCAGGCGCGCTCCGGCGCCGGCCACCCCAAGCACTTCTCCGAGGTCACCCCGCACCTCGACGGCGCCGGCACGATCGACGCCGTCGGTGCGGGTGTGGACCAGAGCCGGGTCGGGCAGCGCGTCTGGCTGTTCATGGCCGCCGCAGGGCGGCCCACCGGCACCGCCGCCGAGTTCACCGTCGTGCCTGCCGGACAGGCCGTGCCGCTGCCGGACGAGGCCGGCTTCGACGTCGGAGCCTCACTCGGCGTCCCCGCCCTCACCGCGCACCGCGCGCTCACGGTCGCCGAGGACGGGCCGCGCCGTCTGGGGCCCGGGGCACTCGACGGGAAGGTGGTGCTCGCCGCGGGCGGGGCCGGGGCGGTCGGGCACGCGGTGATCCAGCTCGCCCGATGGGCCGGTGCCACCGTGATCAGCACCATCAGCAGCCCGGAGAAGGCCCGGCTGGCCACCGCCGCCGGAGCCCACCACGTGATCAACTATCGCGAGGGCGACCCGGCCGCCGACATCCGCAAGATCGCCACGGACGGCGTCGACATCGTCGCCGAGGTGGCGCTGGGCGCGAACCTCGCACTGGACCTGGCGGTGCTGCGGACCCGCGGCACGATTTCGACCTACGCCAACGAGGGTGGCAAGCCGGTCGAACTGAACGTGCTGCAGAACATGGCGCTGAACACGCGCCTCCAGTTCCTGATCCTCTACACGGCCGGTCCAGAGGCGCGAGCCGCGGCCGTTGAGGACGTTGCCGCCGCAGTCCGCGGCGGCGCGCTGCCCGTCGGCGAGGAGCACGGCCTGCCACTGGTCCGCTTTCCGCTCAGCCGCACCCCGGACGCACACCGAGCGGTCGAGAGCGGTGCGGTCGGCAAGGTCCTGGTCGACGTCACGTCGTAACGTTCAGCGGGCCTTGGCCGCCTCCTCGGTTCGCGCGCGGGTGCCGGGCCTTGGCCTCGTACAGGTAGGTCACGACGAACGAGGTGCCGACGTGCCGTGGGCGAAGACGACCTCATGGCGGCCGTCCACCCAGGCGTGTGGCACCAGTGGAGCGGCAGCCCCACCGCCCGGTGCCCGCGGGGAGGTGGTGCAGCAGCATTCGGCTCAGGTCGGTGCGCCGTGCCTCGGGCCGGCCGCGGCTGCCGTCGTCATCCTGCTCGAACAGGACAGTGCCGTCCTGATTCAGGGCCTGGGTCGCCTGGCGGCAGGCTGAACCAGCAGGTCGAATGCCACCCCGACGTGGCCAGACCCGTCCTTCTGCAGCCCCTTCAGAAGAGCCCGATCCTCCCCGTTCGCAGGCACTCCTCGGTGATCTGGTTGACGGACGGACATCAGCTCGGACGTGTCACAGGACCCAGGACGCGGGCAGTTCCGGCAACGTGTCGCCGACGATCAGAAGCGGTCGCCGCGAGTGCCACCGCGCATCGTCCCCCTGGCCGCGCAGCGGCACGGTAGCCAGTTGGAAGCGAGCATCCAGCACGTCGAGTTCCGCCTGCCGCGCGGCCCGAACCCTGTCGGTGAACACGGGCCATGCCTCCGCCAGCCACTTGCGGCAACGAAGCATGTGCCCGTACTCCCAGATCTGTTCGACGTCGAAGCCCTCTTCGACATCCTGCACCAACGCCTCCCACGCTTCCATCATGGCGTTGAGCGTCACCATCCCGTACCTCGCCGACAGACCACGGCTGGCCCGGTGCACCGACTCGTAGTCATCGGCGCTGAGCACCTCCATGTCCATAGGCACAGCCTGTCAGCCATTCCACGCCGGATGGGTGCGTCACTCGACAGGTGTAAGCACCGGGGCCTGGACGATGACCGGGCCGAGATGCAACAGCCCAGATGACAGCCAGTGGAAGCAACCGGCCAGACTGAGCTGGTTGCGGACCATGCTCGCGTTCGACGGCCAACCCTTGTGGTTCCAGGCCCTGGACGACTTCACCGACTCCTTCGTCACTGTCGCTTGTCCGCACTGCGACGCGCCGGTGACGATCGCGATCGGCGACTACGGCTGCTACTCCTCGATCCGCGACTGGAATCTGGGGGATGTCCACCAGGTCCCGCTCCGGCCGGCCATCCCGGACGAGCTGACCGGCACCGGGAGGATGTTGCACGAGACGGCCGTACGGGATGGCCAACAACGGCTCGCCTGGGGGCTAACGCACCTGTTCGGCAAGGCGGAATGCCCAGGATGCGGAAGCGTGTTCGGCATCGCAGACGAATACGCGGCCACCAATGCACCCGCTCCATGGGACTTCGCCCGAGGCCACATCAAGGACGCTTCCTGATGACCACCGGCATGACCCTCCAAATCGAACATTGAGCTCGTACCCGCCGTCCCGACTTGACGGCTTAGCGCGGTGAGGTGTCTGGATAGGCCCCTACACCGGGCTGAGCCCGCGCTGCTTCAGCAGGCTGGTGACCGCCGCGCGGCGCGAGACCGCTGCCGAGCTTCACCTTGGGCAGCCATGGGGGCTCCCATTGAGGATCGTATTCTGCTTCTCGCGGCCCATTGAAGCACATACGTGACGATGCGCCAGATCGCGCCGCTGTTCGGCATCTCGAAGTCCGCGGCGGACCGAATCGTCGGCCAGCTCGGGCCGTTCTTGCTCAACACTCGGTCGATTGAGGAGCGGCGCTGACGAGTCCTGATTCGTAGGCACTGATCACCAACTGCGCGCGGTCCCGTGCACGCAGCTTGGTCAGCAGTCGACCGATGTAGGTCTTCACGGTGCCGTTGCTGAGGTGGAGGTACTCGGAGATGTCGGCGTTGGAGAGGCCACGTGCTATCAGTATCAGGACCTCACGCTCGCGCTCCGTGAGGTCCTCAAGTGTGGAGCTTGGCGCATGGTGCGTATGGGGAAGACGGGCGAACTCGGCGATCAGGCGTCGGGTCACCGAGGGGGCGAGTAGCGACTCTCCGGCGGCGACAGTGCGGATGCCTGCCAGCAGCAGCTCGGGGGATGTGTCCTTGAGGAGGAATCCCGCTGCCCCCGCACGCAACGCGCCGTACACGTACTCGTCGAGGTCGAAGGTGGTGAGGATGAGAACGCGTGTCCCCGCAGTCTCGTGGGATCCGGCTATGCGCCGTGTCGCTTCGATCCCGTCCATCCCGGGCATTCTAATGTCCATCAGCACCACGTCAGGGCAGAGCCGCTGTGCGCCCTCGACAGCTTCGGCCCCGGTCCCGGCCTCGCCCACCGCTGTCAGGCCGGGGGCGGTGTCGATGAGCACCCGGAAGCTGCCTCGGAGCAGGGACTGGTCGTCGGCGACGAGTACCCGGATCGGTTCGGTCACGCGGTCTTCTCCTTCCGGCTCGTAGCCGTGCCGTGAGCGGGTTCGGGCGGGAGACAAGCCGATACAGCGAACCCGCCGCCGGGCCGTGGCCCGGCGGCCAACGTCCCGCCGTACATCATCACGCGCTCGCGCATCCCCACGAGCCCATGACCACCCTTGAGTTCCCCCCGGTCGGTCGCTGCCGCGTTCCCGGCTCCGTCATCCGCCACCTCGACGCGCACTTCTCCTCGCGAGTCGACTGTGATGGTCACCTGGCAGTGCGTTCCGTCGCCGGCGTGCTTGACCACGTTCGTCAGAGCTTCCTGCACGATCCGGTAGACGGCCAGCGCAGTCCCCGCGGGGAGACCGACGGCCAGCCGGGTGCGGAGTCCGGTACGGACTCCCGCTCGCTCGGCACGCTGGATGAGGGCCGGCAGATCGTCCATACCGGGAGGGGGAGCCGTCTCCGCCGAGGCGGGCTCTCGCGTGCGCCGACCAGCAGTGTCGCCGCGTAGCACTCCCAAGGCACGGCGCATCTCGGTGAGCGCCTCCCGGCCGGTCTGCTCGATCGTCTGGATGGCATCGCGCGTCTCTTGGGGGCGTGCCTCGGCCACATGGTTGGCCACTGCTGCCTTGACGACGATCACGCTGAGGCTGTGCGAGACGATGTCGTGCAGTTCTCTGGCGATGCGCAGGCGTTCTTCGGCCAGTGCTTCCTCCGCAACACGACGGTCCCTTCGGGCCGCTCGCGATCTCTGTTCGCGCACGACACGCCCTGCGGCCCACGCTGCCCCGCTGACCAGCCAGACGAGGGCGGCAGTGCCGGCGGCCTCTGTCCACGGGCCGGAGGGTGTCAGGACCGATTCACCGGTGATGACCGCGGCTGCCGAGACAACCAGGGTCAGGGCGAACGCCGCCGAAGCCCGGCGTGTCGGCTCGATGAGCGCCACCGCGTAGACGGCCAAGGCCACGGAGATGTACGGGTCACGAGTGATGTCGAGAAGTGTCGCCGTCGCCGAAGCACCCAGGACCACGGCCAGGGCCGGCAGCGGCCACAGGCGTCGAACGGCCAGCGGCACTCCCACACAGACGGCCACCAGCCAGCCCAGCCACCACGGGCCGGAGAATCGAGGCAGACCGTCCGAGGCACCCTGGTCGGCCAGTGCCACGTACCCGGCCGTCACCACGACGGCCACGCAGGCGTCGATCGCCAGCAGATGCGCGCCGGCCCGCCGGCGCCGCCCCATTCTGTGCATCGCTAGACGATACCGATCGCCGCTCACCCGGCCTGCCCGAAGAGGAACATCGCGGTACCTGCGGCGGCCAGTAGGAGAAGCCTTCCGGCCACCGTGGCCGCCCGCGAGGTCGTCCCGCTGCGCAACGCGGCCACGCCCAAGGGAACGAGCGCGACGCACAGTCCCGCAGCGGCCGCGACCGACAGAGGGGTCGTTCCCTTCAGCACCCCGAGCGGCATCGCCGATGCCAAAGCGAGAGCCGCCGCACGCAGGGCTCCCAGCACTTGGGAGCGGTAGGCGCCGATGGCCAGCAGGAGCCAGCCGCCCATGATGGCTGCGTTGAGTGTGCTGAAGATATGGAACGCGCCGTAGGCCTCGCTCACCGTTCGCGTTGCCGATGCGGCCCCCTGTGCGGCCACCAGTTGGAAGGCCAGGTGGTCCACACCGGCGTGAAACGCGCGGGCGAAGAGGCCGAGGACCGTGAGTGTGCCGCCCCACAGAGCAAGTTCCCGGAACCTCGCGCCGATCTTGGCAGCGAGGAGCACGACTCCCGGCCAGAGCAGCACCCACCCGGCGGACACAAAGCTGTATGAGACCGTCATGAGGCCCGGATGGTGCCCGTACGCAGTCAGTTGCGCGGGGAAGAAGAAGTCGAAGCGCAGGCGCAGCAGTACGCCGGTGAGCAGCAGCAGAGGGCCGAGGACGAGGGAGGCGCCGCCCACCCAGCGTCCCGGAAAGACAGGATGAGGATCGGCGATCGACGTAGTGGTGATGGTCATGGGGCAACGATGCTGCCCCCGCACGTACCGCGTCGTCGGAGCGTGGACCACACTTTCGGATCGGACCGTGGTCGTAGTCCGCCCGTGCCCGAGGGCCTGGCACGGCAACCGCGGAAAGGGCCGGGCAGGCGCTCAGACCGGGGGTTTCCCCCGCCCACCACGGAAACTTCCGCCCGCGGCCCATACCTCCGCCGGCTCTTCGTTTCCCCCTCCCGAAGCCGCCCTGGGCAGTGGTTCGTTCCGGAGCCGTCGTCCGCACCCCCTGAGGCCCTACACCAGCTCCAGCTCCGTGCCCGGTCGGCAGGAGATGCAGGCCGTACGTCTGCGAGCCCTCCTGGATGACAGCATCGGCGCTCTGCCCGGCACGGCGCCGTCACGGTGGTCGGCGTGAAGCACCTGTTCATGGACCGGCGTTTGTCGGTCCAGTAGTGGATGCCCCCCTGGCCTGGCGAACCGGTTGGGCCGCTCATCCTGTTGTCGTTGCTGTCAGGGGGTGTGGAATCCGACGAGGTCGGCGAGCAGGGTGGTGCTGTGCTCGAAGAAGACGGTGTCGTCGTCGAAGGCGCCGTGGAGGTGGCCGAAGAGTTCCATGCTGATGGCTCCGAACAGTTGGGTGTAGGCGCTGACGGCGCGCATGAGCAGTGAGGGCGGGACGTCGAGAAGACCGGTCGCTTCGGCGAGGGTGGCGGCGTTCGCGGCGACCTCGTCCGACCAGGGTTCGTCGGCAGGCTGGGTGAGTTGGCCGGTGCGCCAGGCGTCGCAGGCGATGGTCAGCAGCAGCATGGGGATTCTGACGGCGGGGGTGATGGTGTCCTGGGGCGCCTGGTAGCCGGGCACGGTCGTGCCGTACAGCAGTGCGTACTGATGGGGACGGGAGAACGCCCAGTCCCGCACACCGTGGCACACCGCCAGCCAGCGCTCCCGGGGCGTCTCCTTGGCGGCCGCCGCGGCGTCCAGGTGGTCGGCCAGGTCGCTGTAGGAGTCGATGATCAGGGCGGTGAGCAGCTGTTCCCGGCCGGGGAAGTAGCGGTAGAGCGCTGAGGGCACCATGCCGAGCTCCCGGGCGACGGCCCTGAGCGTCAGGCCGGCCGACCCGTGCTCCGACAACTGGCGGAACGCCTCGGCCTTGATGTCGTCGATCAGTTGCGCGCGGGCCCGCTGCCGGGCGTTGGGGATGGCTGCCATGCCCTTCAGCATGCCACAGGCGAGAACGGCGGCCCGGAACGAGAACAGTGTTCTTGACGCCAGGGTCGAACCGTGACTACTGTTCTCTAACGAGAGCACCGGTCACGGTGCATGAACGGGGAGGGGCAACATGTTCCAGGAGATGCGTTACCGCGGACCGTCGCTCGACGAGCTCCACGAGAACTACGCCAAGCAGCACCGCATCGACGACGCGGCACCCTTCCGCTCCACCCACGAAGTCGTCATCAACGCGCCGGCCGAGCGTGTCTGGGCACTGCTCGCCGACCCCGCCGGCTGGTCGGCGTTCGACCCGGCCATCCGCGAAGTATCCGTCGCCGGGGATGGCACGCCCGCGGTGGACACACGGTTCACCTGGGTCAACGGGAGTGCGAAGATCGCCTCGCGGTTCGCGGTTGTCGAACCGCTGCGCGAGATCACCTGGACCGGAACCGCCATGGGCTCACGCGCCGCCCACCGCCACCTCCTCACCCCCCGCCAGGACGGCACCACACTCCTGCGTACCGAGGAGTCCATGGCCGGCACCCTGCTCGGGCTTGTCTACAACAAAGCAAAACTGCACGCCGAGCTGACGCGCTGGCTCGACTCGATCAAGACCGCCGTCGAACAGTCCTGAGAGTCCGTCCCGGTCTGTGTACGAGCCTTCGCGCTCTCGCGTGGTCGTGATGGCACGCGTCCGGCGGCTACGGGGGCGGTTCGACGGGAGGCGGCTGGAGCTGAAGGGCGGCCGGATCGCCCAGGGCGTCCGCGTCGCCTGATGGGTGAAAGGCTTCGGTGATCGGCTGAAACCGTACCCCTCCCGGGAGCTGGCGTCGGTCTCACGGGTGCGGAGCCAACGTACGGCAAAGCCACGTTCGGCGACGTCGTCGCGCTCACCCCACAGGGTGACCTGTACTTGTACAGCCACGACACCGTCCCCGTCCGTCACCCCACCCCCCGGGTCGGCCGCCGCGCGCACCCCGCCTCCTTCACGGCGGCCTGGCACCCGCCGCCCCATCCTCTTCCGCCAGCAGGAGGCGGCCGAGGAGCGCAGGGTGCGCCATCCCTTGAGTCGAGCACGCGTCAGGCGTCGTAGCAGAGGCAGAAGGGGTGGCCGGCCGGGTCGGAATGCTTGCTGTGCCTTGCTCCCGGCCTTCGTCGGGCCCTTCGTCGGGGCGCCGCCGAGGTGGGGGAGGGGGTCTGGGCGGGTCGTACGCCCGGCTTCGACAGCCGCTGCTGCTGTTCGGCCGACAGGTGCACCCAGGTGCTCGGGTCCTTCGGCCGCTGAAGCCACAGCCGGTGTCGTCGCCCTCGAAGGTGACACCGGGCGCGATACAGGACCGGACGTCGTCGGCGTCGACGAGATCGGCCAGGGCGCGGTAGTGGCGTTGCCAGTTCAGCGGCCGCCCCGGGCAGTACCGGACCGGGGGTCGGTGTCGGTGAACTGCTGCACACACGAAGCCGATTGCGTGCGAACTCCGGGACATCTTTCACGGCACCGATCTCGCGTCCGTCGCCCGGCCCTGCACCGGTACTGCGATGTGGCTCCACGCCGTCGACGTCCGGGCCATCCCCGATGCGCTGGTCGCCGGCGGCCACACCACCGCCTGCGTGCCGGTCGCGGTCGACGGCCCGTTCGGCCGGACCTTCACCCTCTCCGACCCCGACGGCTACCACGTCACGCTCCGCGCCCGCGCCTGAGCGGAACACGGCCGTCCGGCGCCCCAAGGGAGCGTGGCGCCGAGGGGCGTCCTCGGCGCCGCGAATCCCGCAGGTGGCCGCGCTCTGTCCCCTCCATGTCCGCGCACCCCCCACCGTCGCCGAACACGGTCACCCCCGCTATCTCTTCGCCTGACGGTCACGCTTTTCGTCAGGCGGCCGGGACGCTGCATCCGCACCGCAGGGGGCGACTCCTCATCCGTACGACAGATGGCCGGTGGCGGCTGCCGCAGGGTGGGGAGTCCGTACGGGCTCCCCGCTCGGACCGGACGGAGCCACCCGAGGCGGTTCGGCAGCACCATACGGGCGTTAGCCTTCACCGGTGACAGACACCCCCGTCGGCCTACCCGACCCCTGGTTGGTCCTCACCTCGAAGGGCGACGTCGAGCGTGAGATCGCGGGCTCGTGGCTCGCCGGACTCGGCTTCAACCGCGCGGCGCCCGCGGACGTACTCCTCAGCCTCCTGGACGCCGACGAACCCGGTCTGTTGTGGCGGGAGGACCTGCCGCCCGGCGTCCTGGACGCGGCGGTCGTTCACACCGCACGGCGTGTACGCTCCGCCGCCGCCGACTGCGGCCGCCTTTCCGAGGAACAGTGGCAGCGGCTGATCGCATGCGCGCAGAGTCCGCGCGAGCGAGAGCTGCTGACCGAATACGCGGGGGAGGAACGGGCTGCACGACGGCTCTCGCGCGGCAGCCGCGGCATCGGACAGGCTCCGCACCCCGACGCCACACCGCCCATGACGCTCGACGAAATCGAGGCCGCGGTCGCCGAGGTGCCCGACATCGACCCGGACAGCCGGACGATCGGGCTGTGGTGGGTCGGCGCCCTCCACGACGATGCCGAAGCCATGCGCCGCCTCGCGGCCTCGCCCAAACTGCTCGTGCGCCGCAGTGTCGCGCGGGCGGCGCGTCTCCCCGAGGATGTGGCCGCCTTGCTCGCTCGCGACGAGGACCGTGTCGTGCGGCTGTTTCTCGCCGAGTCCTGTGACGACGCGCCGCCGGACATGCTTCTGGAGGTCGCGTCATGGTGGGATGGCAGCCTCTCCTTCCCGGGCCGGCCGCACAACCACCCGAACTTCCCGCGCGACGGCCTGCTGCGCCGCGCGACCGACCCGAACCCGCGCCTGCGGGCCCTCGCGCTCGACGACCCCGAGGCCACGGACGCCGTGGTCGAACAGCTCAGCCTGGACGCGCACCCGCTCGTGCGCCGGGCCGCCGCTGCGGACCGTCGCCTTTCACCGCAATCCCTGCGCCGCCTCGCAACCGACCCGGACCAGGCCGTATGCCACCGGGCCTGGGAGCACCCGGCCCTCCCGGCGGACACGCTCGTGCCTCTCCTGCTCGACACCTCCAGCGCCCGACACGCCGCCCACAACCCCCTCATCCCGGTCCACGTGATGCACCACATGGTCGCCCTCGGCCGCCGATGACCTCGGCAAGGTTCGGGCCGGCTGCGCACCCAGAACGCGCCGGACCCGCCGGCCCTGCCCAGGGAACGCTCGCCAAAGGGGCCGACGGGACCCGTAGCCCGGTCGCGGCGAACAGCCCTCCGGGAGGGAAAACGAGCAGCTCAAGCAGGCCTTCCTTCTCTCCGCGCTCGCCGCCTTGGGCGACCCGGCATCGCGGGCCGACTACGACAAGAAAATTGCCCAGGGCAAGCACCACACCCAAACCCTGCACTGCCTCGCGCGCCGCAGAGCCGATGTCCTCTCCGCCATGCTCCGTGACGGCACCTTCTACGGACCTCAGCCTGCTCGGGCGGTCGTTCCGCAGACCTAGACCATGGTCAGCAGGTGATCCGTGGGCCCGTAATCGATCTTCCAGTCGGCATAGACCCCCACGGCACCGTCCTTCTGGCACCGAAGCCCAACGGTCACCCATCGGACCGACTCGTCGCCGGCGAGCGAGAACGCGACTGCCGTCTCGAACTCCCCGCCCCCGCACGGACAGCCCGCCTCGCCAGGATCCGCGTCCTCCCAGAACTCCTCGCTATCCGCGATGAACGCGCGGCCGCCACAACCAACGCACACACGCTCGGCTCCGCCCTCAACATCGTCGACGAGAATGCAAAACACGCGCCCGCCACACCCGTCACAGACAGAAGGAACGACCTTCACCGGGCAGCCGTCGGCAGTGTTTCGGAGAAACACCGCGAGCTCTGCAGAGACACCCTCGCCAACCTGATCATCAGCATGCACAGGCAATATCGTTCCAGACACCCGACCCAGCACCCATCCACCTTGACCTAAGAGATAGGGGCACCTCTTGTGGAGGCCCCTCACCGCTGCGAATGCGAGCCCGTTCGCGGCGTAGGGCGGCCAGGAAGGCGGGGTGGCGGGGCGGCGCAGCCTTGCGGCTGTTGCAGGTGCCGCACAGCGGTCCTCCTCCGAACAACGCCGCGTGAACCGCAGTTGGAGCGCCTGTCGACGTGGTCGGTGCCGGCGGCCTCCGCGGCGGTGTGTAGGGCCTTGTCGCCGCCGGGACCCAGGATGGCCCAGGGTGATGTTCTCGCGGCGGCCGGCGGCCAGTGCGTGTAATGCTGTGGAGCAACCGCGACCTTGGGCAGTACGCCCGGGCGGGTCTGCGTCAACCAGTCCGACGCCGTCCCGCCGACGTGTCGCCCTTCTACATGCTGCCCCATGACGGGCGTTCGAGGTTCTCAGTGATCGCGGTTGGGGACGCGAGGGCGAGCACGTGCAAAAGCGGCCAGTAGCCGTCGTGAGGCAGGGCATCGGCCAGCAGGGCCCGTACAGATGGGGGGATGGGGAGCCCGGCGGCTCGGGAGCCTTCCGCCAGGGCCGTCAGACCGAGGGGCCGGGCGCCGTTGCTGTCCAGGGAGCGGACGAGGGTCTCGGCCCGGTCCAGGGCCCCTGTCCGGGCTGCGGCGCCCGCCACGGCGGCAAGGGCTCTCTCACGCTCCGCAGTCGTGGCGATGGAGCGGGCGACGTCCGGACTGAAGCCCTTGCGCGCCGAAGTTTCGACAGCAGCCGACTGGACGAGCATTCGGCTTCCGGCGGAGACGCCGCGCTCGACGTGCGCGTGGAACGTCGTCACGGCGCCCCGGCCGGCCGGAAGGGCGGCGAGCCTGACCCGTACGGTCGTGCCGATCAGGTCGCACGAGTCGCCCGGCGAGCCCGCAAGGCCGCAGGAGTCGAAGACGAACAGGGTGGCGGCTGCCGTCGTCCTCGAAGGCGTGGGCCGCGCCCTGTGCCGTGGAGCCGGTGTTGATGAACCTCACGGAGAAGACGCCGGCTGGCCGAACTGCCCCGTCCCCACCGCCCCCAGCAGGGCCAGCTTCCCGGCCGTGTCCGTCCCCGGCGGCGGGGTGAACAGGACCAGGCGCTGCTCGCCCTGCGGGGCCAGGAGGACCTGGCAGTCCAGATCGACCGGGCCGACGAGCGGATGGAGAAGGCGCATCCGGGTGTGCCGGCGCACCGCCACCTCGTGCAGCGGCCAGAGCTCGGCGAACTCTTCGCTCGCAGCGCGGAGCCGGGTCACCAGGCGGGCGGCCGCCGGGTCGCCCGCCCGGCGACCCACTGCGGCGCGTAGGTCGGCGACATGCAGACGGCTGTAGTACGCGTGCTCCTGCGGTGGGTAGGCGGCCCGCTGGTCCGGGTCCGTGAACCAGCGCCACACCAGGTTCCGCCCGTACTCCGAGACTGTGCACACCCCGCCGAGCAGGGTCCGCGCCGCTTCATTCTGCGCGAGGACATCGCCGAGGTCGCCGATGATCTGGGCAGGGGTCGTCGGCAACTGGTCCAGCAGGTGGAGCAGTCCGGGCTCGACGTGGTCCCCGGCCAGGCCGGCGGCGGGCGGGCGGTGGCCTGCAAGCAGGTGCAGGTGGTCCCGCTCGTCGCCGCTCAACCGCAGGGCGCGGGCCAAGGAGGCGAGGATCTGTGGTGAGGGCTGCGGGCCGCGTGCCTGTTCCAGGCGGATGTAGTAGTCGGCCGACATCCCGGCCAGCTGGGCGACCTCCTCGCGCCGCAGCCCCGGCGTCCGGCGGCGCGGACCGGCAAGCAGCCCTGCGTCCTGTGGGCGCACGCGGTCCCGTGAACGGCGCAGGAAGTCGGCGAGCTCGCGGCGGTTGATCGTCATGCCGCTCATCCTGCCGGACCTCTTCCGGCGCAACCAGGGACCGCCGGTCCCAGGCTTCGCGAGGCTCTCCCGGCCCCTTCCGTACGGCGGCAGAGTCATCGGCACACCGAGCAGCGACAGCCCCGGTGAAACCAATCCGGCCACCATCCGGTCACAGGAACGAGGGCACCACTCCATGACATCCGCCGCCACCCCCACCAGCACCGTCCGCACCGTCGCCGTCGGCACCGCCCGGGTCGCCTACGACCTCACCGGCACCGGCCCCCGCCCCCCGCTCCTCCTCGTCCACGGCACCGGATCGGCCGGGGCCGCCCTGACCTGGGGCAATATCGTCCCCCGGTTCGCCGACTCCCGGACGGTGATCACCCCGGACCTCTCCGGCACCGAGCGCACCACCGACGACGGCGGCCCGCTCAGCGTCGAAGGGCTCGCCGCACAGATCATCGCCGTCATCGAGGACGCCGCCCTCGGGCCGGTGGACCTGCTCGGCTTCTCCCTCGGCTCCCCGGTCTCCGCAGCCGTCGCCGCCCGGCGGCCCGACCTGGTGCGCAGACTGGTGCTGGTCGCGGGCTGGGCCCACACCGACGGGGACGAGTACCTGCGCAACCTGTTCACGCTGTGGCAGAGGATCGGCGACAACGACCCCGCCGCCTTCGGCCGCAGCGTGACGATGACCGGGTTCAGCCGCGCGTTCCTCAACACCATCGGACGCGACGAAGTCGAGGCGCTCATCCCCAACATGCCGCCCACGCCGGGCACCCTGCGCCACGTGGACCTCAACCTGCGCATCGACATCCGCGCCCTGCTACCGCGTATCGAGGCACCCACGCTGGTCATCGGCAACGCGCAGGACGCCACCGTCCCGGTCGACCACAGCCGCGCCCTGCACGACGCGATCGCCGGCAGCGCGTACGTGGAGCTCGACGCCGGACACGTGGTGCTCTTCGAGCGGACGGACGAGTTCACCGACCGGGTGACCGCGTTCCTCGCTGAGTGAGGGCGTACGCGTACCCGGCGGCAGCGCAGGACGGGGCCGCCCCGGCCGCCAACCGGTGGTCACCGGCCGGGGCGCACTCGGGTGCCAGCTTCGGAGCCGGTTCAGCCGTGCGGAGGCGGTGTGCTCGGGCAGCCCTGGGCTGGGGCACGTCGTCGCCCGGTGATCTCCGTGAGCAGGCAATCCAGGCCGACCGCGCCCGGGTCGCGCCCTGGTGCGGCCGGCAAGGCGGTACCTGTCGGCGTCCGTGACCGTGCGCCACGTCGTACGAGGGATGTGCACCGTTCCTGGTGCGGTGCCTGGGTGTCCGGCTGTGAGTCTGCCGCTGTCACCTTAAGGTGGCAGAGAGGCGGCTGACGGTGGTGCTCGACGCTCACCGCTCGCTGGAGTCGTACGCGGTGGTGCACTTGGGCGAGTGCGTGGACAGCGATCAGCGACGTCGTCTCGATCCGCTCCACGGTCCGAGACGCCATCCCAGTGCGTCTGAGGACGGCACTCACCGCAGCACGGCCGCCAGCAGGTCCGTCCCCAGCCCCGAGAGCGCGGGCAGGCTGAGGGTGTAGCGGACGTAGCGGCCGTGCCGGCGCGTCGTGAGCAGGCCCGCGCGGCGGAGGATCGCGAGGTGGCGGGAGACCTCCGGGGGCGAGAGCTCCCAGGCGTCGGCCAGTTCACCGGTGGTGTGCGGGCCCCGGGCCAGGGTGCGCAGCAGCCGCAGCCGCACCGGATGGGCGAGCGCCTCCAGCCGCAGCGTCACCGTTTCCAGGGACACCGGCTCGGGCGGACCGGCCTCGGGCACGGGGTACTGCACCACGGGCTGCCACCCTGGCGCGTGGACCACCACCAGGTGCGGGCGGCCGAAGACGCTGGGGAGAAGGGTCACCCCGGTGCCGTGGGCGGAGGTGGCGTTGTCCTGGAGCTTGTCCACGACGATGCGGTCGCCGTCCAGGGCCACCGCGCCGGAGACCGATGCGAGCGCCGCCCCGGCGCCCCGGTGCCGCAGCAGGTCGTTCTTCAGGCGCACGTCGTCAGCGAGCCGCACGGCGGCGCCCGCCCAGGCGGCGTCGAAGAACGCCTCCGCGCACTCCTCGAGGGTGTTGCGCACCCGGGCCCGCACGGCGGTCGGGTCCGCGAGCAGCCGTTCCGCGAAGGCGTCCTGGAGCGGGCCGCGGGCCCGGGCCCGGTCCAGGGCCCGCTCGCGCGCCGCCGCGTCGGCGAGCGGGGACGGCGCGCCGAAGTGGACCCGGTTGCTGCCGCACGTGGTGACGAGCGCGGCCGTCACGTACGTCTCGTCGTCGATCCGGTCCACGTCGTCCAGCTCATCGGCGAGCGTCGAGCGCGGGCGCGCGGGAACGAGGAAGTCGGCCCGCGAGGAACGCCAGAGGAACTCCGCCTCGGTGAGCCGTTCCGCCAGCTCCGGTCGGAGCCCGGCGCGCACCCCGGCGGCCCAGCCGGCGCGGTCCGGATGATGCGCGGGCTCGGCCAGCACGTGCAGCATCGCGGTCAGTTCGGCCAGCGGTGACAGGGCAAACCGCAGCCGCCCGGCGGGCAGGCCGGCGATGTCGATGCTCAGCGTCATCTCCGCATCATCGCCGGTCGGACGGGCGATGTCCGCGCCGATTGACGGTGTCGGTCAACCGGCGGGGCCGCTCCGGCGGCCGGCCTCACCGTGGACGCCATGACAACCACCAAGATCCGGCCGCGTCATCTCGTCCGAGCGTCCGGAGGCCCGCGCTACGCCGTCGCCATGGCCGTGGACGCGCTCGGCACCGGCCTGCTGCGGCCCTTCCTGCTGCTTTACGGGGTGTCCGTGCTCGGGCTGTCCGCCCCGGCCACCGGTGCCGCGATGACGGCCGGGGCCGTCGTGGGCCTGGTCTGCGTGCCCGTGGTCGGCCGATGGCTGGACCGGGGCGCGCGCAGCTCCGTCGTGGCCGCGTCGATGCTGGTACGGGTGGTGGGCGTGGCACTGCTGCTGGGCGCCCCGGCGGGGGACATCCCGCTGTTCACGGCGGCGGCGCTCTTCCTCGGCATCGGCAACCAGGCGTGGCCCCCCGCCCACGCGGCCCTCGTCGCCACGATCGCCCACGGGCGGGAACGCGACGCCGCCCTCGCGGGAGGCCGTGCCCTGCGCAACGCCGGCCTGGGGGCGGGCGCGCTTCTGGCTACCGCGTGCATGGCGGGCGGGACGGCCGCGCTCCAGGTCCTGGCGGCCGTCACCGGCGTCTCCTACCTCGCGTCGGCGGCCCTGGCCCGCTCGGTCCACGTGAGCGCCCGGCCGGCCGCCGCCCTGGCCGGGGAGGGAGGCGAGGAGCCCGCGCCCCGGATGGGCGCGCTGCTCGGCGCCAACGTGATCTACGTGTTCTGCCTCAACGTCCCCGAAGTCGCGCTCCCCCTGATCCTGGTGACGCAGCTGCACGCCTCCCCCGTGTGGTCGGGGGTCGTCTTCGTGGCCAACACCGTGCTGGTGGTCACCCTGCAGGTGCCGGTCACGGTGGTGATGTCCCGCTTCCCCCGCCGGTCGGTGCTGGCCGCATCGGGCGTCGTGCTCGCCGCGTCCTATCTCGGCTTCTTCGCGGCCGGCTCCCTGGGCCGCGGCTGGACCGCCCCGGCTGTCGTCGTGGTATCGGTGGTCTGCACCCTCGGTGAGATCCTTTACGCGGGAAGCGCCACGGCCCTCGTCACGGTCCTCGCCCCGGACCGCGTCCTGGGCCGCGCCCTCGCCCGCTTCCAGCTCTCCTCGGGCTTCGGCCTCGCCGTCTCCCCGGCGGCGATCACCGCTCTCACGTCCCACGGCACGGCCGTCCTCTGGGGCAGCCTCTCCGCCGCGACACTTCTCTCCGCCGGAGCGGTTGCCACCGGGACTCACCCGGCCACGGACTGCGCGGTGACCACGCCGCGCAGCAGCTCCGCGACGGCGAACCGATCCCGACGCCGGAGGAAGCAGGGCGCGTCGACGGGCTCCACCGGGGCGCAGGTCACCACCCGGGGCTCCTCGTCCGAGTAGGCGGGGAACGTCAGCACCACCTTGCCGTTGCCGCCGCTGGCCCGCGTCTGCGCGCAGTTCCATGGCCTGGCTCGGCGGCGGGCGGAGTCGACTGGGACGTATCAGTGGACTCGGCCACTTCGCACTCTGCTCGGCCAGACTTCCCGTCGCATACGGCTTCCGTCATCTCAAGAACTGGAAGGCCGTCGCCCGACGCCACACCCGCTGGGACACACTGCCGACACCATCCGAGCGGTCGCCGGGCTTCTGACCGACCAACAAGCAACCCGCTACACGAAGGTACGCGCACTGCCCGCCCCCGGCACATGACCAAACCGCCGAGCGCAACTTCCACACGCTCTCCGCCCCAACCATGTACGAGCGCATCAGGGCTGGGCCTGCCATGTGTTCTTACGGACCCTCACCTGCAGCCTCATCTGCTGAGGGGTGAGCCGCCTACGAGACCGCGGCCACATGCGACAATCAGTCCCGTGTCGGAGGAGCTATCGCGTTGGTACAGAGGTCGCCTCGTGGGCGGACCGTTCACACCGTTCGACCCAGACGAGTGCACTGCGCTTGAGCGGGAGATCGGACTGTCCCTGCCACCCGCGTACCGCTCCTTCCTGGAAGCTGCCGGCGGAAAGAGACTGGGTTACTCGGTCCGCCTCCCGGCGTGCGAAGCAGAACCGGTCCAGAGCTTCGACAACCTCTTCCAGTTGGGCCGCGACGACGCCGGTGAGTACGGCTGGGGCACTCTCCTGGGCGAATACCAGCACAGTCGTGACGGGTGGCTCGCCCAGAACCTGCCGCTGACCGGCCTTTTGCCCATCGCCCGCAACGGCGGCAGCGATGTCCTCTTCCTGGACCTGAACCCGGCCACTCACGGCCGGCTCCACGCGTTCGTCCACGCCATCAACTGGCCGGGGTATGTGAGCAACCACGTCTTCACGACAGTCGCGGACGACTTCCACGCCTACCTCGACAGCCTGTACATCGACCCCGACACGGCGGAGGACGCCTGGGCGGACGTCGCCAAAAGCGATCCCTCGGACCCCTGGCGGAGGGCCGTCGAGGAATGGCTGGACAAGGAACTGCCGACCTGGCGTGCCGCAGCCTGGGCAGCCCCTTCGACCTGAAGACGCTCTCCCCGGATCTCTCCTCAGCTGCGTAGCCCAGGCACCCGACCCCAGCTCGCTTGGGATGCGCAACGTTGCGAGGCGAGCCAGAAGTGGTGACTGTGCTGAACGTACTGCTCGCCCACCTCCTGCGAAGGATCCACTGCAGGACCAACCAAATCGCCGAAGGGCGCGTACTGGCCGGCGGCCGTGTCCGTGCGGAGACGACAGGGCCGTGCCGGTGACGTGCACCGGGGCAGTCCCCTCGCCCGTTCGTTCAGGAAGCCCGGATCACCCGGTCGATCTCCGCGCCAGTGCGGGCCACGACGACGGGCCACTCGTCCCTGAGGGCAGCGGGCAGAAGCTCGCGGTCCCCGTCCCGCTGGATCATGACCGGCCCGCCCGGAACCACGAGTACGGCATCCAGCCGACGGAGTAGAACGGCCAAGAGGTCCATGATCCCGCCCCCTCCGAAGCGGTTGAAGGTGATGCCGGTCGGATGGTTGAAGTACACACCCGCCTCCTCCCCATCCGCCGCACTGACCAGCAGGAAGTCGGTGTCGGGGCCCCGCACCACCGCATAGGGGTCGAGGACTTCGTGTGCGGCACTCATGTCCAGCGTCGCTGGCTCACCGTTCTGGAACCGGCACACGAAGATGTCAAAACTCATGGAGTCCTTTTTAACCCCTGGTGAGTCGTGGCGGAGTACGACCATGGCCTTCACGATGTCGGTGATCCGGCGAGAACACCTAACACAATGAGGCGGATCGGTCCTGTGGCCGTGTCCGAGAAGAGGGCTCCAGACCGGCCCGCCACCAGTCGACCGGGGAAGGGCCGACTCCAAACACCATCTGATCACCGACGGACACGGCACCCGATCGCGGTCATCCTCACCGGCCGGAACCGCAACAACATCACCCAGCTCATGCCCCTGCTCGACGCCGTTCCACCAGCCCGGGGCAGGTCCGGGCGGCCCCGTCGCAAGCCTGAATCGGTCTTCGCAGACCGCGGCTACGACCACGACGTCCACCGGAATCAAGTTCGGGCTCGGTGAATCCTCCCTGTCATCGCCCTACGCAGCAGGTCCCACGGCGGCGGTCTGGGCACCTACCGGTGGGTGGTCGAGCGCACCTCCGCCTGGCTCCACGGCTTCAAGCGACTCCGCGTCCGCTGGGAACGCCGAGCCGACATCCACGAAGCTTTCCTCAAGCTCGCCTGCTGTCTGATCACCCGCCGCCAGGTGCTGTCCTCGACCTGACCGGCACGCGCCCCCATGTCTGGGCCTGCAGGCGGGCTTGACGTTCGGCAGCCCAGAGAGCTGGTGTCGTACCCGGGTGGCAGGGTTGCCGACCATGGACATGCATGAGTTCTGGGGCGTCATCGAAACGGCACGCTCAGCCGCCACGGCGGACAAGCCCTTCGCCGAGGCCCTGGTCGATGAGTTGGCGGGAACCGTCCAGAGCTGGGCGGCGTAGGGGTCGAGGAGGCCGGTCTGGGTGGGGGAGGATCGACAAGCAGGCGCCTGATGGCATGCGACGTCAGGATGGCCGGCACGTCGGGTTTCGGAGTTCCAGCTCGGCCCCAGGGGCAAGGCGGTTGCCTGGTGAGGCTTGTGGTGGCCCGGCAGCAGGTCTGCCGGGCCACGTTCGGTCAGTGCGTGGCGGCACGCTTTTCGAGGCGGGTGCCGTGGCGAAGGGTGATCGACATCAGGTCGCTGGGGGCGTCCAGTTCCAGACGGTGCCAGCGGCCGCGGGGGACGACCACAGCGGTGCCTGCGTGCAATCGCACCAGGTCCTCGGTGCCGCCGGGGGTGGTGGGGCGGAAGTAGAGGCGGAGGCCGCCGGTCAGGCAGCACACCGCTTCCTCGGCCTGCGGGTGCATCTCCCAGTGGTCGGCGTGCACGTCCGCGTCGGTCTCCACGCGGAACGTGGCGATCTGCCAGGCGCCGGAGTCGCTGCTTGTCATCTGCCGTTCTACGGCTCGGACGTCGCCGTCCGGGTGGAAGTGTAGCGCCGAGGCGAACAGGTCGATGGGGATCGCGGTCATGATGGTGTTCCTTCCAGTCGGTTGTCCGCGGGGACGGCGGAGCACAGGCCGGGCGTTTTGGCATGGCGGCGGGGCAGCGCGCCGATCGCCACGACCGCCGCGAGTACGAAGAGGGCGGCGGCGATGGCGAGGCCCAGGGCGTAGCCGTCATTGAGCGCGGCCGGATCGGTGGCCGTGCCGGTCCGGTGTGCGGCGATGGTGGCCAGGACGGCCAGGCCGATGCAGCCGCCGAGTTGGCGGCAGCTGTTGAAGAGACCGGAGGCCATGCCGGCCTCGCGGGTGGTGACGCCGGTGGTCGCGGCGGCGGCGACGGGGGCCAGCACCAGTCCGGTACCGATGCTGGTGACAAGGGACGGGCCGAGTACATCGGTGAGGAAGCTGCCTTGTGGGCTGATAAAGGCGAACCAGGCCAGGCCCGCGGCGGCCAGCAGGGCGCCGGGCACGAGGGACACACGAGGGGTGCGTGTCGCGGTGATGCGGGTCGCGGCGACGGTCCCCGCGACCAGGCCTGCGGAGAAGGGCAGGAACGCGGCGCCGGTTGCGGCGGCACCCATGCTCAGGACCTGCTGCATGTACAGGGACACGAAATAGAACGCGGTGAACTGTCCGGCTGCGGCCAGGAACACGAGCGCGTTCGCCCCGGCGACCCAACGGCTGCGCAGCAGGCCGAGGCGCAGCAGGGGCGTGGTGGCCCTTGACTCAGCGACGACGAAGGCGACCAGCAGCACGGCTGCGGCACCGAGGGTCACCCACGTGGGACGGGAGCCCCAGCCAACGGTGTCGGTGCGGACGACACCGAGCACCAGCAGTCCGACCCCGCCGGTCGCCAGGGCGGCGCCCAGCACGTCCAGCCTCTCGCGCCGGGCGGGTGACTCCCCGGCGGGCACCCCCGCAGGGACGAGCGCGAGCGCCGCCGCCACGATGGGCAGGTTGATCAGCATGACCCAGCGCCAACCCGCGTAGTCGGTCAGCAGTCCACCTGCCAGCACGCCCAGGGCGCCTCCTGCGGCGTTCACCGCGCTCCATACGCCAAGTGCGCGAACCCGTCGGGGGCCTTCGGTAAAGGTGGTGGTGAGCATCGCCAGTGCGGCCGGCGCGGCCACGGCGGCGCCCAGTCCCTGCCCGGCGCGGGCGGTGATCAGGTGCCAGGGGGTCTGGGCCAGCCCGCCTGCCAGCGAGCACAGCCCGAAGACGGTCAGCCCCAGGACGAACATCCGGCGCCGGCCGTACAGGTCGCAGGCACGGCCGCCCAGTAGCAGGAATCCGCCGAAGGTGAGCGCGTAGAGGTGCACGACCCACGACAGGTCGAGCGGTGCGAATCCCAGTGCCGTGCGGATCGCGGGTAAGGCGACGTTGACCACGGACATGTCCAAGGCGAAGACGAACTGGGCGACGGCAGCTGCCGCCAGCACCACTCCCGGCTTCCCTCCAGAATTTTTATACATGTAAGAAAAAGTAGCGGCGGGGTATGCCGCTGTCCAGACCTGGGGGATGATGGGAGGCATGCCGCAACCGTCCGCGCCGCGCAAAACCCGGGGCCGACCTCCTCGAATCTCTCGCGAAGAGATCATCGAGACGGCCCGTCGCATCATGGATGAGGGAGGCGTGGACCGGCTGACCATGCGGCGGCTGGCCACGGAGGTCGGCAGTACGCCGATGGCGCTCTACCACCACGTCCGCGACAAGGAGGAGCTGCTCGTCCTCCTGCTGGACGACTACGCCATGCGGACCCTGCGCCGGCCCGAACTGCCCGACCGCCCTCGCGAGCGGACCATCGTGGCCGCCATTGCGGTCCACGAGGCACTCGCCGCCTGCCCGTGGGTCACGGAGGTGCTGACCGCCGACGACTTGATGTCCACGTCCGCGCTGTGGTTCGTCGAGCAGATCGTCGATGGCTTGGTCGAGTGCGGACTGACCCCCGAGCAGGCCGTGCGCGGCTACCGCGCGATCTGGTACTACACCGCCGGAGAGATCATGGTCCGTGCGGCAGCGGCCCGGCGCCGCGCAGACGACGACCGTGCGACCTACCGGGAGCGAGTCTTCACCGATCTGGACCCGGGCGAGCTTCCCCGCTTGGCGCAGGTTGCGGAACGCTGGGCGTCGCTGACCGCTGAAGACACCTATTCGGATGGGCTCCGAGCCTTGGTGGACGGCCTCCTCGCCGTTCGCTGATGGCCCGTCACCGCCGAGAGGGGCCGCCAAGTCCCGCTCCGTTGGACAGTGTCGCCTGTCCGGTGCGCCTTCGTGCGCGCTGGAGCAGTTCCACGGCTCGGCCACCGGCCTGTCCGTGCCGACCGTCACTCGTCCGACCATGCGGGGGAGCGATGACCACGCCGCCTTCCAGCAGTGCGACCTGCCGGGCGGCGACCACGCGTACGTGTGGGCCGACGGCGTGCACCCGAAGGTCCGCCTCGGCCGGGCACACGTGCGTGTTCTGGCGCTGATGGGCGTGCGCATCGAGGGCGCGAGGGAGCTGATTGCGTGGCGGAGGGCTGCGCGAGTCGACCCAGTCGTGGGCGGAGCTGCTGCGCGACTGCCGGCGCCGCGGCATGCGCGCCCCGGAGCTGGTCAACGGCGACGGTGCGATGGGGCCGTGGCGGGCGCTGGTGGTGGCGGTGTTCCCCGCCGCACGGCATCAGAGCTGCTGGGTCCAGCAGATCAGGAATGCCGTGCATGTTCCGTCGAAGTACGCCCAGCCGGGGGCGCGATACGGCTTCTGACCCCGGTCTCTGGCCTTGGCCCGGCCCTGTGCGAAGCCTCCGGCCGAGCGCCCCGCGAGCACCAAGGGTGCGCCCGGCCCGGCCCGACGCGTCGATCGCGTGTGGGTTCGGCCGTCGCGCCGCATTACGCCCTCACGCGCCGTAGTAGCCCTCGAACACGGCCTTCACCTCGTCCAGCAGTGCGGGACCGTCCTGTGGCACGGGCGGGAAGCCGCTGCCGGGCGGCTTGATGTCCATGAGCTGGTCGTTGGACAGGGCGTAGACGACCCGCCGCAGCCCGGCCCGCTCGATGGCCGTCTCGCACATCCCGCACGGCTGGCAGCTCGTGTACATCGTGGTTGCCGCCGCCGTGGCAGTGTCCAGCTCCCGTGCGGCCCACCTCGCGAGCTTCAGTTCCGGGTGCGCCGTGATGTCCTTGTCGGTGAGGGTCGTGTTGTGTGCCTCTGCCAACACCGCGCCGTCCGGGCCCGCCAGGAGCGACCCGAACGGGGGGTTGCCACGTGCCCGTGCCTTGGCCGCGAGCGCGATGGCCTGCCTCAGGAGGGTGTGGTCGTCGGGTGTGCTCATGTCTGCTCCGTCGTGGTCAGGGTGGGTGAAAGGTTGAGGCGCGCGGCCACTGTGGCGAGTGCCTGCCAGGCCGCCTGCGGGTGGCACGTCTCGCGGGGGTCGCCGTTGTAGGGGTCGAGGACGACGGTCTCTGCTCCCAGCAGTCGCAGTTGGTCGAGGTCGTCCATGATCTGGTCGATCGTGCCCTGTCCGGCGAGTCGTTGCTCCCCGGTGACCGGCGCCGCGGTGACGTCGAGGGCGATCCGGGGAGTCAGGGCGGGCACCGGGAGGTGTTGCTCGTCCGCGGCTGCCTTCAGCCTGACCGCGGCTTCGCGCAGCCAGGGGATCGTGCAACGCAGCGGGTGCCACGCGTCTCCGAGCCGCACGGCACGGTGCAGTCCCGCGTCGCTGTTGCCGCCGACCCACACCGGGATCTTCTGCGTTCCGTAGTCGGCGGTGTCCGCCCAGGCCGCCCGTAAGTCCCGCAGATGCCCGTCGGTCAGCTGTCCACGGCGTTCGAAGGGAATCCCGAGGGCGGCGAACTCCTGCCGGGCCCAGCCCACTCCCACGCCCAGGACCAGTCGGCCGCCGCTCAGCGCGTTCAGGTTGGCCGCCATCCGGGCGGTCAGCAGCGGATGCCGGTAGGGGGCGATGAGGACCGTCGTGCCGAGCCGGATCCGGGTGGTGAGGCCGGCCAGCCAGGAAAGGGTGGTGAAGGGCTCGTAGAACGGCGCCGGATACCGCGCGGCGACGTCGGGTGTGACGGCGATGTGGTCGGAGACCATCAGCAGGTCGAAGCCCAGGCCCTCCACGGTGCGGGCCCAGTTCCGAAGGACTCCGGGGTCGGTGCCGGGGCCGAAGTTGAGGACGTTGACGCCGATCTTCATGGAGATCAGCCTAGCCAGGCCCCGGGGGTTGCCAGAAGGGATCTCTGCCTGTTCGGGGGCCGTTCGCCCGTTGATACCCCGGTAATCTGGGCGGATGGCCGAGAATCTTGACTCGACGGACTGGGCGATCCTGGACGAGCTCCAGCGGGACGGCCGGATCGCGTTCACGGAACTGGCGCGGCGGGTCAACCTGAGTGCGTCGGCGACGACGGAACGGGTGCGACGCCTGGAGGCGACCGAGGTGATCACCGGTTACCAGGCGCAGGTGAATCTGGAGCGGACCGGATACCCGGTGCTGGCGGTGGTGCGCCTCAAATACCCGGGGAACCGGCACGAGCCACTGCGCAGGTTGCTCGGGGAGCGCCTGGAGATCCTGGAGTGCCTGCGCACCACGGGGGACGACTGCTACGTCCTGAAGGTGGCGGCCACGTCGATGGCTCACCTGGAGGAAGTCATCGACGCGCTGGCCGAGTTCGGGAGCACGACCACCAACCTCGTCCTCAGCCGGACGCTGCCGGCCCGCGGCCCGCAGGAGCCCCGGACGAGCAGTTGAACTGGGCAGGCGGGGTTGCGGTTGACGATGCCCATGTGACTAACCGAATGAGCGTCACGGCGGCCTCCGTAAGCTCCCCGGTGGCAGCCGTAAACGGCGCATTTGGCGTCAGGGGTCGATCAGTGTGTACCCGCAGCGTTACGCCGGCAGAGGCGGAGGATCTACCCCGGCATCGGGGTCAACCGGAGAACCACACAGTTCTCGCGATCCACGCTGTGGCCGACAAGCACGCCGTGCCCACCGCCAGGAGCACCGGAACGGCCACTGTCATATAGATGGCGTTGGGAATGAGTGCGCGAACCGGCCAGACCCCCGCTACCTTCGGGTCCCGCGGCAAGTAGACGACGTCTATCACGCTGCCCCTTTCCGGCAGAACACCCTCCCAGGCATTGGCAACCATCTGATGCGTCGCGCCCGAAGAGTCCGCAAACGTAACCACGACACCAGTGCCATAACGGCCGCCCGTGTATCCGGCACACGTCCCTCGGACACGCACCCCCTGCGCACTGAGTCGTACCTTGCCGACGAAAATGTCCAGCAGTGCCCGGAGGCCTACGTACGCGCAGAAGGCAAGCCCGAAAAGTGCCACGATGGCCCCGAATGCCAAAGCGTGCACCATGTCGAGGCCCCCCGAGATGTGGATGACCGCTCGCAGCGGGCGGGAAGTATTCCGGCTCGCACCGGTAGGACAGGTCGAGGGCCTTGTCGGCGACGAGGAAGGAAGCGAGGAAGGGAGCGATCTTCCGGTGAAGAAGCATATCGGGCGCTGCTCCCCCCGTCTCCGTGTCCGGGACGACGGCCGACAGGTCGTTTCCCAAGCCGGGGCGGCCCTGCTCGTTGAAACACTCCCCAAGACCGGTCTTGACCAGGCCACGTCCCAGCGACCGTCATCCCGCCGGATCGACAGTGCTGACGCCTCCCGCGTGGCGGCCCGGCGGGCCATTCGGTCCGCACGGCCCGAAGGCCGTTGCCGCACATGATGTTGCGAGGAAGGCAACCGGGACCGATCAGATCACTGAACCAACACGGCTGAATCACTGGAATCGGCTCCGCGACCGTCAGAGACCCGGCTTCCGGGTGATCGGCTGCCGAGTTCGACCCGGCCGACCACCGCGAGCGGCACCCGTCGCGTGCAGGCTCAGCCTTCTCAAGTCTTAGCCGTCGATGTCGAGCACTGTGCCGTACAGTCGGTCTACCTTCAGCCGGATGACCACCCGGCCCTCGGCAACCAATTCCTTCAGGAGCGCCGCTTCGTCCTCGGGCCGCCCGGCCTTCGGGATCGTCCCGAGCAGTTCCTGCCCGACCGCGTCCCCAGAGACCGTCGTGCCCGCAGAGACCGCGGCCTCGCCTTCAGCGACGGCAAACGACCACACGTCGCCGCCCGGCACATGCAGGGCTGCACGCGGATTGCGCCGCAGATGCTCAACTGTGACCCGGTCGGCCGTCGTCGAGAACCGTACAGTGCGGGCTTCGGGGGCCCAGCTCTCGCGCACTGCATGCTCCGGTCCGACCACTCATCGATCCCTCCGATGTGGAGCCGTACCAAAGCGTAACTCGGCGAAATGGCCGTCCCAGAACCCCCAAAGCGCACCAGGCTTTCCTTGTCACCTTGCGCACCTCGGGACAGGTCACTCGCAGCCGCCGCCGAGGATGACAGCTACTGGCGAACCCAGGCCCCGAAGTCGCTGTCCAGCAGGCCGGCGGGCAGCGCCTACGGCATGGGCCCCGGCAACCTCCTCCGCGCCGACGCTGTCCGCAACAATCTGATGCGGCCGTAGGACGGACACCGAAGAATGCGTCTGCTCGACTGCGTGGAGGAGATGCTGGACGGCCACGCACTCGTACCGACCAGTCGTGAAGCGTGCCCCGCCCGCATTCGGGCGCTAGATCCTCTTACAGGCAGGCGTTGCGGGACCCATGTGGCCGTACGGCCGTGTGCGGCGGAGGGGAGACGAGTGGAAGAAATCGGGTAGCAGCCTGACATGCCTGAAATCGTTCAAGCCGGAGCGTGGGGTCTTCTCGCGGGTTCGGCATTGCTGGTCGGTGCGTGGATCGGGTACCGGCTGCGTGTGCCGCAGAAGGTCATCGCCTCAGTTATGGCTTTCGGAGCCGGAGTGCTGATGTCGGCCGTGTCATTCGAGCTTGTCGACGAAGCCTACGAACAGGCCGGTCTGATGCCGGCCGCGATCGGTACGGTGGCCGGAGCGGTGGCCTACACACTCGGTAACGTCGTGCTGGCCCGCCGAGGGGCCCGGCACCGAAAACGGTCGGGGCATGGGCAGGCGCAGCCGTCCGAGGCGCAGCAGTCGGGCTCGGGCATGGCGCTGGCCCTGGGCGCCTTGCTCGACGGTGTCCCGGAATCGGCGGTGATCGGGGTCAGCCTCCTCGACGGCGGCGCGGTGAGCATGGTAACGGTGGCTGCGGTGTTCATCAGTAACGTGCCGGAAGGGCTGTCCAGTTCGGCTGGGATGCGCAAGGCCGGCCGCAGCAAGGGATACGTCTTCGGGGTGTGGGGTGGCATCGCGGCCGCGAGCACCCTGGCCGCAGTCCTCGGTTACGCGGTCGTGGGCGGCATGCCCATCAGTGTGATCGCCGCCGTGACGGCGGTTGCCGGCGGCGCGATTCTCGCGATGCTCGCCGACACCATGATCCCCGAAGCGTTCGAAGACGCGCATCTGGCCATAGGGCTGATCGTGGTGTCGGGCTTCTTGGTCTCCTTCGCGCTCTCTCACGCCTGATGCCCCACGAGTGGCGCCGTCGCTGCGGCGCGGGCGTCACCGGCCGAGTCCCTGCGGAGGCGGAGAGCAGGGCTCGGCTTCCCTCGCCGGGCCGTGGGACCCCGCAATCCCGTATGGGCTCGTGTGGCGCGCCGCCGTCGGCCTGCTCCGCCGCCCTTAGAACCGGAGAACCCGGGTGGCTTCGTCCGAGCTGGTACATGCGGGCGCCCCCGGTCGGCTGATCACAGCGCACCGTACTTTGCCCGCTGCCCGGACGCGCGAGTCATCACAGGCGCTGCACGGCGCGATCGGGGGAACGTCAGCGCTGCCAGGAGGAAGCACTGACGGCCCGGAACGCCGACAAGGGCATCGGTCGTGCTCAGCCCGAGACGTACTGTCCACCGGTGGTGTGCCTGCTGCAGATCGGACGGGCGGTTCCTGGTGCGGCGAGGAGGGTGGGGTATCCGCAACAGTGGGCCGACAGTATCTGTCCGGCCGACAAGCTACAAAGGAAGTAGAGGTCTGCCGTGAGCGGTGCAGCAGACGACGGTCTGATCAAGAGCGTGCATGTGGTGGGCGACCCGATTCGCACGTGCGAGCCGGCGACAGCGCCGGTTTCCCTCCCGGCCGAGCTGGAGCAGGAAGAGGACCTGCCTGAGCAGCCCACGATTGTCCGTGGCCAGGACTGAGCTCCGGGCGCGGACGTGCGGGCTCTCGCGTCAGGGGGTGCGAGTATGCGACGGTAGCTGGACAACGAGACCGACCGTCACCGACCCTCCAGGGGTGACGGCCTTTCAGGGAGCCGGAGGTTGCCCCCACCCCGGGCATCCGGCCCTTTGCCATCGTCGTGGCCCCCCTTCCGGGGGCGCTTCGCCTTTGGGCTCACCAACCCCCGGAAGGGGGCGCGCCCAGCATGAACATCACCACCACCATCAACGGCACGTTCGCACGTATCACCCCGTCCGGCGACATCGACGCCGACACCCTCGCCCCCTTGCGGGCGGCGGCCGACGTACTCCCGCCGCACGTGAGCGACCTTCAGTGGGACCTGCGCCACGCCTTCTTCATGGACGTCGCCGGCCTTCACCTCCTCCTTCCTCAACAAGCGGCCGGCCCGACACGGCGGCACATCACCGTTGTCCGACTGCACCCCCAGCCGGCACGCCTACTCGCGGTCGCCGCCGACCTCCGCCCCGAATTCCTCGCCCTCGCCCGACTGCTGCCCGCTGCTTGAACGGGTCTCCCTGTCATCGCCTCGTGGTGCCGGCCGAGCGACCGCCGTTTTCCGCCAAGCGCTTAGGGGTGTTTGAGAAGCCGATCGTCTGGCGACGGTCGGCGATCGTCGCGGGCCGCCAGCTGGGGCCGGAGGTGCGCCCCTGCGTGCTCCGCAGTTCGGTCTGGTGGGCGCGGAGCGGACGATGGTGCGCTGACGAACATCAGTGACGCCTTCGCCGACCCACTGCTGGCCGGCCCCGCACCCCGGCCGACAGCATCGGCTCCAGCACCACAAGCCCTTGCCGGCACGCCACACATGCTTTCCCGTCCCCGCATCGGAGAAGGGTGCAGACGCGGCGTGGAGAGAGATTTCTGGTGGAATCGAACCAGGTGGCGGTCTAGCCGGCCTCAGCGGGTGTTGGTCAGACCTCCCGTGATGGCGATGATCTCGCCGACGGTGTAGCTGGAGTCTGCGTCGGAGGCCAGGTAGACGTACGCGGGCGCGATTTCCTCGGGCTGGGCCACGCGCCCCAAGGGATCTTCGCTACCCAGCTGAGCGAGATCTTCCGTGGGCATGTTCGGGTCGGCCACGTTGAGTACGGTCCAGGTGGGGCCGGGCGCGACCACGTTCGCCCGGATGCCGTCCTTGACCAGGTGTGAGGCGATCGACTTCGTGAAGTTGACCAAGGCAGCCTTGGAAGCTGCGTAGTCGATCATGGTGTCGCTGCCCTTGAGAGCTTCTTCGGACGCGGTGGCGATGATGGCGTCCCCGGCCTTGAGGTGCGGGAGGGCGGCCTGCACCAGATGGAAGTAGGCATACACGTTGACCTTGAAGGACCGGTCCCAGTCCTCGTACGAAAGCTGCGACAGGTCTAGCTGGCTGTTGAGATGAGCGGCGTTGTTCACCAGGATGTTCAGCCCGCCCAGGTCGCGCACCGTCTGCTCGACGACCTCCCGGCAGAATGATGCCTCGGCCAGGTCGCCGGAGAGCAACAAGCACCTGCGGCCCTCCTGCGTCACCGCGCGGCGGGTCTCCTCCGCGTCGGACTGCTCCTGTGGCTGGTGGACGACGGCCACGTCCGCACCCTCACGCGCGTACAGCACGGCCACGGCCCTGCCGATGCCCGAGTCTCCGCCCGTGATCAGAGCGACCTTGCCGCGCAACTTGTCGGCGGCCCGGTAACGACCGGCCCGGTAACGCGGCGCTGGATCCATGTCCCGCTCGAGACCCGGCGGCTGTTGGTCCTGCTCGGGATAGGGCGGCACGGGCTCCGAGGTGATCTGCGGGTCCGCTCCGGTGGATTTTGAGTCGGCTTGCATGGAAGTGTTCTCCAATGCGTTAAGGGCGTTGTTTCTCCTTACCGGTGACCGCCTAACCCTGGAAGGCAGTGAGCAAACAGGAGCAGCACAAACCCGGCGACGAGCCCGGCCGGGGAAGCCGTTGGCAGCGAGCTGGTCGGCATCCAGCCGGCCCCTCTTGGATTACGTGTTTGAAATCCATGCGCCCAGTTGCGCGAGCGTTGGTTCCGCCTCGCCGTCCATCGCGGTCTCACTCACTGCGGCCCGGTGCCGGCGGGGCCACCTCGCCGCCGACGCTCTGTCCGCCCGGGAGCACACCCGACAGCCCGGCACCCAGCACACCCCGAGGTGGGACCCAGGAGGAGTCCCATGAGTACCCCGAAAGAACTGCCCAACCCCGACGAGGACTCGCCCGCGCCCGCGAGGCCCGGTCGGAGATGGCCGCCGCGCTCGGTGAGGACCTGGGTGGCAGCCGGTCTGGAAGCGGCCCGGAAAGTTCAAGCCGAAGGCGGACAGAAGCAACGGGCTGCGCGAGCAGCGGGAGCGGCACCGGGAGCAGGGAAGTGCCGTCTCGCCGCCAGGCAGTCGCGCCGGCCCCGTCCAGGCAGAACCGGATCGGCCACGCGGGCGCGCGTCGCGAGGCAAGCACCCTGTCCCAGGTGCGGCACTCCAACGCCTGGCTGTAGTGCGGATGTCAGGTCAGCGATCGCACCCGACGCGTTTGGTGGACAGCGTCAGGTCGTCCAGGCGCAGGTCGTAGGAGTCCGGGGTGGGATTGCCTTGGTAGAGCTGCCAGCCGATGCGAACGGTGTCGAAGGCAGGGAGGACGAAGTCCACCGGATTGCCTCCGTGCCGGGTGGTGGTGACGGTCATGTCGGGCTGGGGCGCGCCGTCGATCCATACCGCCACGCGGTTGTCCGAGGCGTCCACCTCCCATTCCAGGCAGGTCCACTTCCCCGATTCGGCCGGAGCGGATTCGCGCCAGTCGGTCCAGTCGCCCGTGGGGCCGCCGTCCGAGCCGATGCCCCACAGCTGCACCCCGTTGCCGACGGTTGGTACGTACTGGCCACCGATCGGTCGGACCACGCTGCCGTCGCCCCGGCCGGTGGCTTCCACCAGGGTGAAGTGAGCCCAGTCCGGAGCGGTGGGGAAGTTGTCGACCTTCACCCGCATCCGACCGAAGAAGCTGTTGTCCGGGGCGGAGAACTCGTCGACCTCCAGGAACGCGTATCCGTTACCCTCGGTGCGCACCCGGAGTACCTGGTCCGCGCCGCGCTTCCCGCCGTGTCCGCGGCCCCGCTCGCGTTCGACGGACAGCGCGCCGTTCCGGGTGTCCACGCCCCAGTGCAGGCTGGTGCCCGCGCCGCGCGGCAGGTCCTCGAAGTCCTCGCAGAACAGTAACGCCGGGTCCGGGGCGCAACTGCCGATCGGCTGGCCGCCGTGGTGGTCGTGGGCCGGAGCGCCGCCGGTGGCGGCCATCACCGTGACGCCGGTCAAGGCGACGGCGACGAGCAGCCGGGGCAGCCGCCGTACGGAGGGGAGGGGATAGGGCATGCGAAGTTCTCCCATCGGGTGAGGTCGGACGGACGTTTGGGAGCGCTCCCATGGATCGTCCGGCACCCTACGGCAACTGCTGCCCCCGCACCAGACGATTGCCGATAGTGCGCCGGCGCCGCCCGAGACGACTGGGGCGGTGCTCCCTTCGACGACCGGCCATCGCCGGGAGCATCGAGTCTTCGGCGGAACACACCACCCACAGCGGTGAATTGGACGGCATCTCACCGCCCGCTCCGCACGTTGATCGCTCGGGCCCCTGCGCTGGCAGGACGTTGCCTCACCTGTTGCGTGGCGCCTGCTGCAGAGGGATTGCCCAGCCGATCGCCACCCGATACGACAAGACCGCCCGGTCCTACGATGCAGCGGTCACCCTCGCCTCGTTCCTCATGTGGGCGTGAAGCGAGGGGGCACTCTCTAGAAAGGTGGCTCCAGGGAGTACCCGTTCTCGCCGAGAGGGACGGGCTCGGGCTTCGGTTCGGCAGCACGCTGTTCCGCCACTGTGGGGTGGACGGCTATCGCCTCTTCCGCCCGCCCTTGCAGGACCAGGACCTCGCACAGTTCCTCGCGTGCCTTGACCGTGCCCAGAGTTCGCAGTTCATCGGCGGCCTCCTCAAGACGGCCAGCTTGCCTGAGGAGGTTGGCCTTGACGATACGGGGGTCGGTCCAGGGGCGGTCAAGACGGGCCACGGTGAGGGCCTCGTCGACGCGGCCGAGGCCGGCGAGCGCCCAGGCCCGCCACCCGTGCTTGAACTCCTCGTGACCGTGGTGGGGTACAACCCGTGGGTGCTCGACCAGATAGAGCAGTTCTTCGGGGCGGTCGAAAAGCGGGTGGACGAGTGGTGCCAGAAGGTTGGAGCAGTCGTACCAGCCGAAGCCGGGCTCCGCGACGACGATCGCGTCGTCCAGCCGGCCTTCCTCCAGCAACATCGAGGAAAGCCAGGCACGGTACCCGACCCAATCGTCGGCGGCGATGGCGTCTCTCATCACGCCTTCGGCCTCCTCGACCCGGCCATGACGGCGCAGCGCATCCGCGTAGATGTCCAAGACGGTGTGTGCATCCTGGCTGCCGACCAATTCGCGCAACTCTTCGAACCGCCCGTGCCGCGCCAGCAGTTCGGCGTAGGCGATGAGGGTGTTATGAGCGAGGAACCGGCGCCCGGCGATGTCCTGGCCGAGGATCTGGATTGCCTCATCAGCACGGTCCGCCCGCTCCAGCACACGGGCCTGCATCTCCTGAGCCTCGGAGAAGGCGTAGTCCCGGTGTTCATCGCCGCGGGCCTGACGTGCATGGTCTGCGAGCGGGGCAATCAGCTCCAGCACCCGCTCGTCACGGCCCTGCCCATCGGTGATATCCACCAGAACGGACAGAAGCCACGACTTGTCGAGGTGCGGGACGAGCAGCTCGATCCCCTCGTCGATGCGCCCCGCCTTGCCGAGCACCTCAGCCAGAGCACGAATCTCGGTCCCGGAGGCCCGGCCGGAGTCGCCCGTACGGACCAGATCCAAAGCCTCCTCCGTTCCGCAGCCCGCTCGGAGCAGGATCTCGGCCTTCGCATACAAGGCGGCCCGCCATCCCACCGCGACGAACGGCTCCATCACGGACAGCGCGCGCCCGAAGTCCCCCGTCTGGCACAGTTCCTCCATCGCCCCCTCAGCACAGAACCACTCACCACGATCCACTGCCACCTGGGCCACCGGATTCAGGTGACCGTGCTCCAACAGGAGACGCACCCTTCTCGGAGGTATTCCGCGATAGTTGCTCGCCTGCCACACAAGATCGTCCATATCCATATCGGAAGCGTAGAAGCACCCACCAACATGGTGCCGAGGTGGGCGATCAGGCGTCGCGCCAGTTCGAGGTCGTGGCACCATGTACGGCATGACGACCAGCCGAAAGGCCCATGCCGCGTAGACGGCCAGGACGCATCCGGGACGGCATCCCGGACCGGCAGCACTCACGGCACTCAAGGCCGGCCATCGACCGCCTCTCCTCGCGAGCGTTGACCGAGATCGTTCGCCTTGAACGCACTCGGAACTATCTCCGGCCGGGTGACACGACCGCGGCATTGCGCATGTGGAAGGACTACGTCCACCGCCCCGCACGCGAACTCTGGCACGACGACGAGTTCGGCAACGTGCACTGGTACTGCTGCGGCAACCCATTCGACGGCCGGGCCCTACTCGACGCCGTGATCCGCGCGATGTCACCTCGCGGAGCCCGCGAACTCCGAAAGATCATCGAAGATCTGGACGCCTCCATGGGCCCGTATTACCCGGCCGCCGACGGCCGAAGACAAGTGAACAAGGTGAGTGCGTGTTCGTGATCCCCGCCTCTGAGCAGCGCTGGACCCTGATGCCGGCGCTGTGTCCCAGGGGTGCCGCCTTGCGCATCTCCAACCGAGCTGCGCGTGTCGGCAGGTTCCGGTGAAAATGCGGCCGAGTTGGTCGTCCAGCGCGGCGAGGACCGCCGCCTTCGGTGTGCCGTCGGGGTCGATGTGCGTGTCCAGGGCGAGTCCTTCGGTGCACGCGACGATTTGCAGGGCCCGGTCGGCCGCGTCGATCTCCTGAGGGGCCTCGCCGCAAACCATGCCGTTCTTGATGGCTTGGGTGACAGGTGAGCGGATGCCCACGAGGGTCTCACTCTGGATGGCGGCAAGACGGGCGTTGTGCGCGGCTTGGTCCGCAAAGGCGCGACGGACCAGGAGTTCGGCGCGGCGGGCGTCGTCGAGCGGCATGAGTTCGGTCAGCGCCTGCCGCAGCATCTCCGCGATGGTGCGGCCCTAGGCTTCGCTTCGGTTCACCAGCTCGGCCACTCGGGCGGTGAAACGTTCGTTGACGCGGGTGAACGTGGCCAGCGGTTCACATTGCAGGTGGTGGAAGTGCCTTTACGGGTACGTGCGTTGGCGTGATGCGTGCGGGTAGGGGCAGGGAGTCCGTCTGTGCGGAGGCAGGTCCCTGCTCTGCCAACGGCTGTTGCTCGTGGCGTGCGTTTCTGTGACTGCGAAGGCCCGGACGGCCTTCCGGTCCGGGGCATGCGGCTGAGGTGCGGCCGGGGCGCACTCGGGGCGGGCAGATGTCGTCACTGCCCGGTGCTCAGGCGTTCTGCCACTTCGGTCGCCGCGCGCCGATCGGAGAGGATTGCGCCGTTCATGCTGCCGGATGTCTCGTCGGCTGTTTCGGTGCCGGCCCAGTGGACAAGGCCGACCGGCTCGCGCAGGAAGGGGCCGAAAGCGGTCCATGTCTTCAGGCCGACTGCCGGGTTCGGTCCGCCGGGTGCGAAGGAGTCGTTGCCCCAGGAGAAGTCGGTGTAGTCGATGGCGTGGCGGGCGGGCTCGCCGTACAGGTGGACGAGGTGCCGCAGGACACGGTGGCGGCGCTCGTCCTTGTCGTACGCGTCGAACCCACGTCCGTCGCAGAAGGCCATGAGGATGCCGGGGCCGTCGGCGTCAGGACTGACGTCGAAGGTGAGGAAGACGGTCTCGTCGTCGGACATCCCCTCCCTGAGAGGGCTTCGTCTCTCCAGAAGGGGCGGTTGTAGGCGACGAAGGCCTTGCTGAGGGCTCCCAGCCGCCAGCTGCGTGAGAGCCCGTAGTGACGCTCGGGGAGCGGGGGAGCGAACTCGACGGACGAGCGGTGTGCCGGCGATGCCGTCACGATGACGTACCGGGCTTCGACGGTGTGCTCGCTGGTCTCGACCGCGACGTGGTCGCCGATCGTGGTGATGCGCTCCACCGGGGAGCCGACGAGCAGACGGTCTTCCAAGGCATCGACGCAGTCGTTGACGGTGCCTTCGCTCAGTACTACCTGGAAGAGGGAAGCCGGCAGCTGGTCGCCATGACGACTGTGGGGACCTGGACGCTGATGATCGAGCCCAACGGTTACCTCGGGGTCACCGAAGAACAAGCGCTGCCGGCCTCCGCCGGAACGAGCTGGATCTCTCACTTCACCAACATCAACGCCGTCGGCACGTTCCTCTGGGCAGAGGACCAGGTACTGCGACTGTGCTTCGACCCCATGTTCCCGGAGGAGCGCTGGGGCGACGAGCCCGACGAACTCCTTGACGTGATGCGACGGGTCGGCTTCCATCTCGAGGTGGATGACCCGGAACCGGACCTCTCCCCGCAGGCGGCGTTCGACCTGGCAGAACACCTCACCGGCGTCGCCGTCACCCCGGCACTGCTCCGGAACACGACGTTCACCTGCGCCACCGTACGAATACGCTGACCACGCCCTCCTGTACCAGTACGGACTCGCGCCTGCTGTCAGAGGCCGCCCCTATCGTGCGGGAAACAGTGCAGGACAGGGGTGGCGATGGGTTTCTCAGGTGAGTTGGTCTTCGGCCGTAGCGAGCGTCCCTTGCTTGAGGCCCCGGTCTTCGGTGGTGCACAAGAGGACGACAATGGTGGCGTATCCGCTTGGTGGCCGAGACCTGGCGGATGGCAGACGCTGCAGTTCCACCACAAGTCCTCGCCGCCGGCAAAGCCGGAAGAGGTCCTGCGAGCTGTGGTCGAGTGGACTGGAGCCCCAGCATGTGTGGCGTCCGTGCACGACAGCAGCGTCGCATTGGTCTGGGGCCTGGAACCTGGAGGCGGCCGGTGGGATGCGTGGCTCAATCTGGCGATCGCCGCAGAAATCTCGGACCGTCCACTGTCCGAGATGGACGCCTGCGTGCCCGGCGACGCCCGTCGTGTCCTTACCTGGGCCCAGGTCGCGGGGGCCGGCCGGGGGTGTGGACGTGGCCGCGATCGAGGAAGTCCTGCGCTACCACGAGACCTTCGCGGAAGACCTCTTCGATACGCTTCTGGATCGCTTGGGCTTCCCTGCGGCGTCCGATCCTGAGGCAGAAGGCTGAGCAACGATCCCCCGTCTTGCCGGAGTCCGCTCGACACTGACTGGCATCCCGTGCTCCGCCACGGCCGTAGGACGGCGACTAGGTCTCGTGGGTGCCGTTGCTATGGGGCGGCGCATAAGGGGCGTTGGCCGCTTAGCGACGAGCCCAGACATTGCCTACGGTCAGCGTCGCACCGTGTGCGTCCAGCAGCGCCGTGAGCTTGCGCATGACCAAGCGGCAAATGTATGGAGGCGCTGGCTTCAGCCTCCTGCGCAAGCGGATACTGCTTGCCTCCTGAGCGCACTGTCAGTGGCCGGTGCGACGATACCCAGACGACTGAGCGAGGAGAGACGTGGGTACCTGGGACATCGGCCCCTTCGACAACGACACCGCCGCCGACTTCGCCGGTGACCTGGACGCGGCAGCGCAGGAAGAACGCGAAGCCATGATCCGCGGCGTGCTCAGGCGCGCCGCCGGGCCGGCGGACTTCCTGGGCATCTACGACGGGGAGCGAGCCGTGGGTGCGGCGGCCCTGGTCGTCGCCCAGCATCCTGACGGCGATCCAGCGTGTTCGAACTATGGCCCCTCAGAGCCGCTACCAGAGCTGCCTGCAGACCTTCGGATGCTCGCCGTCGACGCCCTGGACCACGTGGTCTCCAACCGGTCTGAACTCGCCGAGCTGTGGGCCGAGGCTGCGAACTGGTCGAAGTGGCGGCAGGACATCACCCGCCTCCGCAACGTCCTTGACCCTCCGATCCCGCCACAAACGGAGGCTCTGTTCGAGATCTCACCCGGCTTGTGTGACCGAAGCTCGCGCATGACGCATTCGCCGCCGACAACTAGCGCTCAATCTGCATGCACGCAGGTCAATCGGGTGTCTGCCTGCGGGTAACCGCGCATGACCCAAGCGGCCCTCCAGCGCGGAGCGTCATGCGCTCTGTCGGTGCCGCCTGCCCGGAGCACACCGCGAAACTGCCCGGGAGGCCTCCATCCTGGTCACCACACGTCGACGGACCAGACGTCACCCCTCCGATGGCCGTCTGGATCTGGGTCGCCTGACCCGTACGGGTCGGGGTCAGCGACGACGTGGATGCGGGCGGCGGACGCGGATACGCGGTAGCAGTTCATGTCGCTCGACGTGTTGTGCTCGTCGAGTTCAATGGTGTGGCCCAGGGCCCGGATGGCGGTCTGCAATTCCTTGAATGGGACTCTGGGGGCGAATTTCCCGTATTCCCGCGAGAGCGGGGACGGCACGGTGCTGGGGGACTGGTCGTACAGCAGTCGTTGAGTCTTCACGCCGAATCCGAAGCATGACATCTGCCTTTGCCGCCCCGGCCGGTCGGGCGAGAAGTTGATTTCCACGAGCCCGTAGTCCCGCCGCAGGAGGCCACCACCGGGAACATCGAGGTAGGTGATTCCCAGGGCGGATTCCCAGGCTTCCGGGTCGGCACCGAGGCCAACGCCCAGTACCTCACCGCAAGCGGCGACGTGAGCGTAGAAGTCCAAAGCGGACACCGGCCGACTCCCTCAACTATCCGGACAGGGGCTCATCAACGACTGGACAGGAAGAACTCCTCCCGAGACATCGTAAAGAGGATCTCCTCTCCCTGATCACCCATACGCATTGGTGAGCCTGCTCTTCGCCCCGTACCGCCCGCAGGAGACGGCGCGTCTGGGAATCACCGTCTCGAACTCCCCGAGCATCAACATCCAGGGAAGCTCCAACGGTCTCCAGGTCGCCGAGATCGCGCGTCTGTTCGACGAGGAGCGGCTCGTGGTCGGCGGCCGCGACAAGAACCCGGGTGTCTCTGAGCTCATTCCGCCACCAGCTCCGATTGACGTCTTGGAGTGCGACGCAGCGTCGCGGGCGTGGTGCCGGTCCAGGCCTTGAAGGCCCGCGCGAACGAAGTGGGCTCCTCGAAACCGAGCAGGAACGAGATCTCCGAGGTCGGAAGCGACGTCCGCTCGAGATAGTGACGGGCGAGCGATTCACGGGTCTCGCGGAGCAGATCCTGGAACGTGGTGCCCTCCTCCTTGACCTGGCGCTGCAGGGTGCGTGGGCTCATCGCGAGCCGGCTCGCGACGGCGTCGAGGCTGCTCAGCCCGCTGGGGATCGCCTCGAACAGGACGGCGCGGACGCGCTGCTTGGTCGGCACCGGCCCGGTGAGCTCGGCGAGCCGGGTCCGAAGCTCGGGCTCGAAGATGCTCCACAGCCCCTCGTTGCCGGTCAGGAACGGGCGCTGGGCGTCGGCGGTCGCGAACACGACACGGTGGGCGGGTCCGGATCGGAGCCGGCAGCCGAGAAACTCCTCGTACGGCGCCGGTTCGGCGGGCAACGCCCTGGCGGTGACCTCGACGGGGGTGATCCGCGCCCGCGTCCCGATCCGGGCGAGTTGTACGGCGAAGAGCAGCTCCATCATGACGAGTGACTCAGGCGGCTCGGGCGGGGCATCGGTCCACTCGTAACTCACCGCGACCCGCACACCCTGCTCGGCCACCTCGAAACGCATCGGTGCGACGAGCGCCTTGTATGCGGCGATCCGCCGCACGGCCATCAGAAGGTTGGGGCTGCACAGCGCGGCGAACAGCAGCGGCGAGAAGGACTCGGTTCGAATCTTCTCGCACAGCCGGATCGCAAGAGGCTGATCCCCGAGCTCGATCTCGACGGCGGCCCACAGGCGGTAGTAGTCCGGGGTGGCGACGCGCGCCGCCGGATGCCGGAGGAGATCGTCGGGCAACCCGGCTCGTCGCAGCACGTCGGCTGCGGCGAGCCCCAGATTGCTGAGCAGGAGGCGCCAGGTGGTGTCGACGGCGTAGCCACCGGTGGAGAGGGTGCTCATGGCATGGATCAGGATCGCACGCCCGCTGCCTGGGTCGGCGGCGACGGCGTGGTGGCGACCTCGAACAGGGCCCGGACGTCGGCGAGGAACGTGTCGTCGTCGGAGTCGCGCCGCGCTGCCAGCAGCTCCACAGCATCCGGACCAGTCTCGTAGCGGAGCCGGTCGAGATCGTCGGTGACCGCGTCGAAGACGGCCTCGGCGATGGCCTCCGGGGTGGACCCCTGCTCCATCATCGGCCCCAGGACGCCGAGGACGCTCTCGACGAGCGGCTGGTACTCGACCAGGCCGGGGTCGTTGCTGAACTCGAGCGACCGGCCGCCGAAGTCGGTCCTCATCCCGCCGGGCTCAAGGATCTTGACGCGGATTCCGAGTGGCGCGAGCTCGTAGTGAAGGGCCTCTGAGAAACCCTCCACGGCGTACTTGCTGGCGTGGTAGAGCGTGCCCAGCGGGAAGGCCACCCGGCCACCGACGGAGGACACGTTGAGGATGGTGCCCGCGCGCTTCTGCCGGAAATGCGGCAGCACCGCCTGGGTGGTGGCCAGCAGGCCGAGCACGTTGACGTCGAACTGGCGGCGCGCGGCAGCCAAGGGCGTGGCCTCAAGAGGACCGTAGGCGCCGTACCCGGCGTTGTTCATGAGGACGTCGATGCGGCCGAACGCGGCGAGACCGGCCTCGACGGCCGCGTGTGCGGAGGCCTGGTCCTGCACGTCGAGCCGGGTCACGAGCGTGTTCGGCAGCCGATCGAGCTCGGTCTCCGCCTCAGGTGTACGCATGGTGGCGATCACGTTCCAGCCGCGGGCCGAGAAGAGCCGGACGCTCGCCCGGCCGAGGCCGCTCGACGTGCCGGTGATGAGGATGGTGTGAGTCATGGGGACGAATCTAGAAAGGGTCGTCCGCCATGACAGCGGCGAAGCGCGCCACCTGATTGTCCGATCGCGACAGGCGCTTCACTCCGTCGCGGCGAAACGGCGACGGTACGCCACCGGCGGGAGCCCGACGCTGGCATGCAGGTGCTTGCGCAGCAGGGTCGCGCTGCCGAAGCCGGCGGCGCTCGCGATCTGGTCGACGGTGAGGTCGGTCGTCTCGAGCATCCGGCGGGCGGCCTCGACGCGCCGCTGGATCAGCCACTGCGCGGGACTCTCGCCGACCTCGGCCCGGAAGCGGCGGGCGAAGGTGCGCACGCTCATCCGTGCGTGCGCCGACAGGTCGGCGACCGAGATCGGCTGGTGCAGGTTGTCGATCACCCACGCCCGCGTCGGCGCCGTCGAGGTCTGGGTGTCCTCGGGCAACGGCCGCTCGATGAACTGTGCCTGGCCCCCGTCGCGCCACGGTGCGACGACGCAGCGGCGCGCGGCGCCGTTCGCGACGTCGGCACCGTGATCGCGGCGGACCAGATGCAGGCACAGGTCGATCCCGGCCGCGCCACCCGCCGAGGTCAGCACGCGGCCGTTGTCGACGAACAGCACATCGGGGTCGACCTCGATGTGCGGGAAGAGTGCCGAGAACGCATCGCAGAGGGCCCAGTGAGTGGTGGCGCCGTACCCGTCGAGCAGACCGGCGGCCGCCAGGACGAACGCCGAGGTGCACTGGCTCACGATGCGGGTGCCGGCCGGGATCGAGGCCAGCGCTGTGCTCAGCTCTTCGGGCAGCCCCTGACCGGCCAGCAGCTCAGGCGTGGGCTCCTGGGTGGCGATCACGACAGTGTCGGCGGTGCGCAACATGGTCTCGTCGTGGTCGACCTCGATGCGGAAGCCCTCGCTGGTCCGGACCGGTCGACCGCCCAGCGAGCAAGTCACCACCCCGTACAGCCGCCGACCGTAGCTGTCGACGGCCTCGTTGAAGACCCGTGCGGCGATGCCGAGATCGAAGGGGAGGACCCCGTCCAGGGCCAGAACGGCCACGCGATGCGTCATGGCCGGAAGTTTATGCATCCTGACATTTCTGCCACTCACAGGGGTTGCGCGAGCGCCGCGAGAGTTGCTGCCATGAACGACAACACCCCTCCCATGCGTGCCATCACCCAGCAGCGTTTCGGCTCTGCCGACGAGCTCGTCCTCACTACCGTCCCCCGTCCGGTCCCACTGCCGACCGAGGTCCTGGTCCGCGTAGCCGCGGCCGGCGTGAATCCCGTGGACTGGAAGACCCGCCAGGGCCACGGCATGGCCGGCGTCCTCGGTGAGCCGCCGTTCGTGCTCGGCTGGGATGTCGCCGGCGTCGTCGAGGAGGTCGGCTTCGGCGTCACCACGCTGGAGGCCGGTGACCGGGTCTTCGGGATGCCGTGGTTCCCGCGCCAGGCCGGTGGCTACGCCGAGTACGTCACCGCGCCGGCGCGTCAGTTCGCCAAGACCCCCGATGCGGTCAGCGACGTCGAAGCCGCCGCGGTGCCGTTGGCCGCGCTGACCGCCTGGCAGGTCGTCGTCGACACCGCTGGCGTCCAGGCCGGCGACCGGGTCCTTATCACTGCGGGGGCCGGAGGCGTGGGCCACTTCGCCGTCCAGTTCGCCAAGTACCTCGGCGCGCGCGTCACCGCCACAGCCAGTTCCCGCAACCATGGCTGGCTGCGGGAACTCGGCGCCGACGAGGTCGTCGACTACCACGACGCCGACCACCTCGCGCTGATCAAGGACATCGACGTCGTCGTCGAGCTGACCGGGCTCGACCAGGTCCGGACGGCCTCGGTGCTGCGCCCCGGCGGCCTGATCGTCGCCGTGCCCTCGGGCCTGTCCGGCGAGCTGGCCGAGGCAGCCGCCGTGGGCGGCTTCCGGGCGTCGGCCTACCTCGTCGAGCCCGACGGTGCCGCGCTGACCACCATCGGCGGGCTGATCGCCGACGGCGCCGTCAGGGTCGAGGTGGCCGCGACCTTCCCGCTGGAGCAGGCGGCCGCCGCCCATGAACTCGGTGAGACGAACCGCACCCGCGGCAAGATCGTGCTGGAAGTCCCCTGACGTCATCGTGCCCTACCAGCAGAGCAAGGGCATGACGGTCGTCGCGTTGTTCGTCGACGAGGAGGACGGGGACGGGGGCGTGTGGATCCGCCGCTTCGAGAACGAGGACGACCGGATCACGCGCTACGCCGCGACGTACGAGGAGTCCGAATGGAGCGACGTCATCCAGCCCCCAGCCCGTCGTGCACAGCCTGCTCATCCCGGAGCACACCGTCGTCACCCGCGTACGCCCCACGCCCATCTCCGGGTCTCAACTGAGAGAACGGTGCATGAGCGCTGCCATCGTCACCACCACTGTGTCCGCACCGTCCATCAGCCGCGAGGGGGCCTCCCGTCTCATCGGTGTCGCCCCCGAGGCCGCCGTCGGGCAGGACGTGTCCCTGGCGATCGCCGTGACCGACGCCGCCGGTCACCTGCTCGCCTTCGAGGCCATGGACGGTGCGCCGTTCCTCGGCCACACCGTCGCGGTCGACAAGGCGGGGACCGCCGCCGCCCACAGGACCGTCGTCGGGGCCGCGTTGACGCAGCTCGGCTTCACCGCCGCCTGAGCTCAAGCTCAGGGCTGGCCGGTGCTGGTCTCGTCGTATTCCTAACGGTTGGCGAATACGTCGTCCATGTGGGTCTCGGCCCACGACTTCAGCGCCCGCATCGTGTGCTGGAGCGAAAGGCCGAGCTCGGTGAGCTCGTAGGTCACGGTCACCGGCACGGTGGCGGTGACCGTACGTGTCACGAGGCCGTCGCGTTCGAGCGAGCGCAGCGTTTGCGTCAGCATCTTCTGACTGACCCCGGCCAGCTGGCGGGCCAGCTCCGAGAAGCGCATGGCCCGCGCCTCGGGCTCCGGAGTGCCGCAGGCATCGCCTAGCGCGGCCAGGACCAGGGTGACCCACTTGTTGGAGAGCCGGTCCAGCAGCTGCCGGCTCGGGCAGACCGACAAGAACGCGTCGTACTCGATCTTGGCTTCCGCGCGCCGCTGCTCCGCGGTCCTGGTCCCCATCGCCGGGCCCCCCTGGTGACTTAGGCACTCAGAGGTGCCTTCTTACTTTTAGTAACCGACTCCAGCATTCTTGCATGTCAGACGGGCTCGGACGAGCCTCCGAAGGAGAGAATCAACCGTGAGCACCACCTCGATCCAGCTCCCGGGCGGCACCTGGGCGCTGGGCGATCTGACTGTGACCCGCTTCGGCTACGGCGCCATGCAGCTCGCCGGTCCGTGGGTGATGGGCCCGCCCGCCGACCATGACGGCGCGATCGCCGTCCTGCGCGAGGCGGTCGCGCAGGGCATCACCCACATCGACACCAGCGCGTCCTACGGCCCGCGGTTCACCAACGACGTGATCCGCGAGGCACTGCACCCCTACGCCGACGGCCTCACCATCATCACCAAGATCGGCGGTACCCGCGATGCCCAGGGCGGCTGGCCCACGGCCCGTACGCCCGATGATCTGCGCAGGCAGGTGCAGGACAATCTCGACTCCCTCGGCCTCGATGCGCTCGACGTGGTGAACCTGCGGCTGGGTGACGCCGAGGGGCCGGTCGAGGAGTCGATCGCGGAGTCCTTCGAGGCGATGGCAGAGCTCCAGCAGGAGGGCCTGATCCGCCACCTCGGCCTGAGCAACGCGACCCCCGCGCAGATCCGTGAGGCCCGGGCGATCGCCCCGATCGCGTGCGTGCAGAACATGTACAACCTCGCCGTACGCCACGACGACGCCCTGATCGACGAGTTGGCCGCAGACGGCATCGCCTACGTGCCGTTCTTCCCTCTCGGCGGCTTCACCCCGCTCCAGTCAGACGCTCTGACGTCGGTGTCCGAGCGGCTGGGGACCACGCCGATGTCCGTCGCGCTGAGCTGGCTGCTGCAGCGCTCCCCGAACATTCTGCTGATCCCCGGCACCAAGTCGGTGACACACCTGCGCGAGAACATCGCCGGCGCCGGCATCGTGCTGTCGGCGACGGATCTCGCCGAGCTCGACCAGATCGGCACCTGACAACCCGCCTCTGACGGGCGCGGGGCCATCGGGGCACCGGCGCCCGTCGAGTGCGAACCATCGACGTGGCCGTCTCGGGCCGCCCCCGGCCGCCCGAGACGGCGTCCCGAGGTTCTGCTCGGTGACAGGGGCTATTGGCCGGTTCTTCTGGATCACTCCCGCAGGAGCTGGTTGTCGGTGCGGGGTGGGAGAGTCCTGAGCATGACGTTTCCGGAGAATCCTGAGCGAGTGCTGCCTGAGATCGGACGCGACTTGTTCGACGTCCTCGTCGTCAGGACCGACTTCAGCGACGACGAGTCGTGGAACGCGGTGGTGGGGGAGTTGCACCGGCCGTGGGGGCCAGGCGGTGAGTTCGCCGCAGCAGTGCAGCTGGTGGATGAGCCTGCTTGGTCAGGAGCAACGGCGGACGAGGTTCTTGCCGCCGTGGTGGATGAGGACTGAGTGTCGTCTTCATCGCTGACCGCGACGCCATGCAATCGCCGGTGCTGGCGTTGCTGGCTCTTTCGACCGTCTGGGAAGACGTGAGTGGCCTTGACCCCGTGTATTACCAGGAACTCGTCGAGTCGCCCGAGCCTCGGGAGCTTCGAGCTCTGCCTGCTGCGGTGCACGGCGTCCAGGTGGACCTGGCGCTCGGCAACGCGGACTTCGCAGAGTACGCCGGGGCCGCTTCCGCAGAGCCCGATCAGGTACTGCGGCCCATCTGACCGGTACGGCGGGCGTCGCCTCGGCAGAGCCGTACGAGGAGCGGGATGGCCCCGGCCGTTCGCACCGGGGAGACGAGAGCGTTGTCAGGCTCTTCGGGGGACCTTGCAGGCATGACCGCGGCAGTACCTCTCTGTGTTGGCCCGGGCATGCCTGCGTGCCACCGGCCGGCACGTCACCGTGCCGGCCGAGCGCTCAGCTGGTCGTCAGAGAGGTGTCGTCCACGACGAAGTTGGTCGCCAGGTACGCGTCCTCGACGCCGGTGAACTTCAGGGTCACCGTCTGGCCCGACAGCGAGGAGAGATCGAAGGACTTCTTGGCGTAGCCGTAGGCCGCGTCGGTGTTCGAGTACGTCGCGAGGGTCTTCGATGCGGCGGTGACGGTCAGCTTGTCGTAGACGCCGGCGTAGAACTCCTCGGTGTCGATGTGCAGGTAGAAGGTCAGCGTCGCCTTGCAGCCGGCGGGGATCGTCACCGTTTGGGACAGGGTGTCGGTGTGCGCGGAGCCCCAGCCGTTGAGCCAGGCGGTATAGGAGCCGCTGCGGGCCGGCTCGCGGAGGTCGTTGTTGATGATGTCGCTGTTGGTCCAGCCGGTGTTGCCGGACTCGAAGCCCGGGTTGGTCAGCAGCTGGGCCGCGGTGCAGGTGCTGCCCCCGCCGTCGGCGCTGATCGTCCAGGTGAAGGTCGCGGTACCGGTGGCACCGGTGGAGTCGGTCACCGTGACGGTGGTGGTGTAGGTCCCGGCCGTGGTGGGCGTTCCGGAGATCGCGCCGGTCGAAGCGTTGATCGACAGGCCGGTGGGCAGGCCGGAGGCGCTGTAGTTCAGGGACCCGCTGTTGGTGCTGCTCGCCTGGACCTGGAGCCTCACGGTGGTGTCGACGGCCGAGGACTGGCTGCCGGGGCTGGTCACCGTGACGCCGCTGGCCGGCGGGTTGATGTGGCTGCCCACGTTGATGCCGGCGAAGGCGTTGCCGACGGCCGCGTACTGGGCGGAGTCGGTGCCGTAGAGCGCGGACGCAGCGTTGAGGGCGGCGGTGCGGGCGCCGGCGTAGTTGGTGCTGGACGTCATATACGTCGTCAGCGCCTTGTACCAGATCTTCAGGGCGGCGTCGCGGCCGATGCCGGTGACGGCGACGCCGTCGGCGGTCGGGCTGTTGTAGGTGACGCCGTTGACGGTCTTGCTGCCGCTGCCCTCGGCGAGCAGGTAGAACATGTGGTTCGCGGGGCCCGAGGAGTAGTGCACGTCGAGATTGCCGACGCCGGAGTACCAGCTGTCCGCCGAGTTTCCGTCCTTGCTGGGCTTGTCCATGTAGCGCAGCGGCGAGCCGTTGCCGTTGATGTCGACCTTCTCACCCACGAGGTAGTCGCCGACGTCCGTGGTGTTGCCGGCGTAGAACTCCACGCCCGCGCCGAAGATGTCCGAGGTGGCCTCGTTGAGGCCGCCGGACTCCCCGCTGTAGGTGAGGCCCGCGGTGTTGGACGTGACGCCGTGGCTCATCTCGTGGCCTGCTATGTCCAGCGCGGTCAGCGCGTGGCTGTTGCCGGAGCCGTCACCGTAGGTCATGCAGAAGCAGCTGTCGTCCCAGTACGCGTTCACGTAGGCGTTGCCGTAGTGGACGCGGGAGTAGGCGGCGACACCGTCGTTGCGGATGCCGCTGCGGCCGAACGTGTTCTTGAAGAAGTCCCAGGTCTCCTGCGCGCCGTAGGCGGCGTCCGCTCCCGCGGTCTGCGTGTGGGAGCCTGAGCCGGTGCCCCAGACGTCGTCGGTATCGGTCATCAGGGTGCCGGTGCCCGACGTGCCGTTGTTGAGGCTGTAGGTCTTGTGGCCGCCGCGCGTGGTGTCGTAGAGCTGGTATGTCGAACCGGACCGTGTGGTGTCCAGGGTGACGGAGCCGCTGTACTGGGTGTTGCCGGTGCCGGTCTTGATGTCCTGGTAGCGGGTGATCTCCTTGCCGGTGTCCGCGTCGGTGATCACGTGCAGGCGGCTCGGGGTGCCGTCGTCCTGGAGGCCGCCGATCACGGTCTCCCAGGCCAGTCCGGGAGTACCGCTGCCGGCCCAGACGACCTTACGGGCGCTTTCGGCGGCGGGCTGCCGGGCGTCCAGCGTGCGGGCCGTCTTGAGCGCCTTGGCCCTGGCCTCCGCCTCGGTCAGGGTGGCGGTGGTGGAGGCGACGCGGATGTCGCGCTTGGTGTTGAAGGTGGTGGCTACCGTGCCGGACGCCTTCGAGGCGGGTGCGGTGTGCACGACCAGGTCGCCGCCGAGGACGGGCAGGCCGGCATAGGTGCGCTCGTAGCGCGTGTGCAGGGTGCCGTCGTTGTCCTTCACGACGTCCTTGACGACCAGCTTCTCCTTGGTGCCGAGGCCGAGGGTGCGAGCGGTGTCGGCGGTCCTGTTCTCGGCCTTGCGGACGAGCGCCCTGCTCTCGGCCGGGCTGAGTTCGGCTTCCAGCGCGCCGTGGCGCAGGCCTCGGGGGGCGTTGTCGGCGTTCCGGTCGGCTGCGGTGGCGGTGGTCGCGAGGGTGCAGGCGAGGCTCGCCGTCAGGGCGAGGGTGGCGAGGGCCGCCGTGAGTCTGGTGGGTTGCACTTCTGCTCCGGGTGCTCAGGGGGGGCGGGGATGGGCCCGAGTATGGGCGTGCGCATGCCATGAAGGGGACATCTCATCGCCCATAAGACCGGTGTTATGGATTACCTCGCCGGAACCCTTCAACTCGGTTTCTATGCCTGCATATGCTGGAGAAATGCAGCTTGAGCTGAGACATCTGGAAGCCGTCCTCCAGGTGGCGGAAGCGGGCAGCCTGGGGCGTGCCGCGGCGCGGCTCGGGGTCTCCCAGCCGGCCCTTTCGGCACAGTTGCGCCGTATCGAACGGGTCGCGGGCGGGGAGCTGTTCGTCCGCAGCAGGTTGGGGGTCGAGCCGACGCCGTTGGGGCACTTCGTGCTGTCGGCGGCCCGCCGGGTGCTCGGCGAGATGGACGCGCTGACCGCCGGGACCCGCGCCGTCGCTCCGAACCCGGCACTGCGGCTCGGGTGCATCCTGCTCGTCCTGGTGGACCAGTTGTTCGGTCACCTGGAGGCGGAACTGCCCGGCCACGAGATCGACATCACCATCGAGCACTCCGCGACCGCGCTCGTCCGCCTGCTCGGGGCGGAACAGTACGACGCGATCCTGTTCGGGGAGGTCGCGGACCACGAGGTGCCGCTCCCGGATGGAGTGGCGGCGCGCACCCTCGTACCGAAGGAACCCGCATGCGTGCGCCTGTCGGCCTCCCACCCGCTCGCCGCGCAGGCGGAGATCGAACTCGCCGACCTGGCGAGCGAGACCTGGACGACGCTGACCGACGAGGGGGACGGCGGCCCCGAGGCCATGGCTGACGCCTGCCGACGGGCCGGCTTCACGCCCAAGCTGCGCTACCGGATCGCCGACCGCCGGATGCGGTGGGAACTGATCGCCGCCGGACGGGCCGTTTCCCTGTGCCAGCCCACCTCCCCGTACGTCGACGGAACAGTGCTGCGACCGCTGGCCGGCGACCCGGTCACCGGCCGCATCCGGCTCGCCTGGAACCGGTCCGCGATCTCCGACGAGCGTGCAGGCCTGCTGTTCCGGGCGGCGGCCCGCGCGTACCTCGACAGCATCCCGGCCAACACGTTCTTTCAGGCCTGGTGGGAGTCCCGGCCGGAGCTGCACCCGGCCCTCGACTGAATGTCGGCAGGCCGCGACGCTCCCGCCAGTGAAGTGACGCCAGGTACGAGCGGACCGCAGCCGCCACAGTGTCCTGGCGCCGTTCATGTGGCCCGTACCGGCAGCACACCTCGCGCGTCATCCCGGCAGAGATCGTAGGCTGCCGGCGGTTCGCGCGACCGCCGACGATGCCTCGCCGCAGGCCCACGGGTCCCGGTGAGCACAATGGACGCCGTGACGTCGACGATGGACTATCAGCAAATTCTGGAACAGATCGCCGAGGAGATCGCGCGAACGCCCGGCCGCGGGCGGTCCGCCGACTACATCCCGGCGCTCGCCGCCCGCGATCCGCGCGCCTTCGGCATGGCCGTTGCCGAGCTGGACGGTACCGTCCACGGGGTGGGCGCGTGGCACGAGCCGTTCTCCACGCAGTCCATCACCAAGGTCTTCACCCTGGCCCTGGACCTCGCCCACGAGGGTGACGCGCTCTGGGAACATGTGGGTCGCGAGCCGTCCGGCAACCCGTTCAATTCCCTGATACAGCTCGAATACGAGAACGGCATCCCGCGCAACCCGTTCATCAACGCCGGCGCCCTGGTCGTCACCGACCGTCTCCACACCAGCACCGGTGACGCGGCGGGCGAGCTCCTGCAGCTGCTCCGTACCGAAAGCGGGAACCCGGGCCTCGACTTCGATCCCGAGGTAGCCGCCTCGGAGGCCGCGCACGGCGACCGCAACGCCGCCCTCGGCCACTTCATGGCCTCCTACAACAACATCGACAACCCTGTTCCGCTCCTGCTCGACCAGTACTTCCGCCAGTGCTCGGTCACAGCCTCCTGCGCCGACCTCGCGCTGGCGACCACGCTCCTGGCCCGGCACGGCACACGCGCCGACGGCACTCGGCTGCTGACCCGCAGCCAGGCCAAGCAGGTCAACGCCGTCATGCTGACCTGCGGCACCTACGATGCCGCAGGCGACTTCGCCTACCGCGTCGGCCTGCCCGGCAAGAGCGGAGTGGGCGGCGGCATCATCGCCGTCGTGCCCGGACGCTGCGCGCTGTGCGTATGGAGCCCCGGCCTGGACGAACGGGGCAACTCCGTCGCCGGAGTGGCGGCGCTGGACCGCTTCACCACGCTCACAGGGCTGTCGGTGTTCTGACCCCGCCGGGCAGGCGCGTATCCGAGACCTCCGGCTTGTGGACGGCCACCGATGAGTCCCGCCCCGTGGGCCTGGCCATCACCAGAGCGCGACCACTTGTGCTCGACGGCACGCTCGTCGACAGCGCCATGTCCGATGGTGGCGAGGAGCGGCCGGCTTCGTTCACTTCGAGCGGTCTCGCTCGCCTTCCGTGGAGTGGTTACGGGGAGTCAGATCCTGGGAGCCAGACGATGGCGGTTTGGATGAGCGCGAAGCCTCGGTGAGGTGAGCTCCAAGGCCCGGTTGTCGCGCCCGAGCCGCCGACGTGTGTGAGGAACTGCCGATAGGCGTCGGGCAGGACGATGTCGTGCTCGGCCTCGAACGCCGCGACGCGTGGTTCCGCCAGCTTCGAGCCGAGGCAGAACTTGTGCTGCTCTTCCCCGAAGGAGTGGCTGCGCAGTGGTTGGAAGGGGATCGCGGCCAGCTTGCGGCGCAGGCGGGGTATGCGGGGATCCATCGTGCTCTTCTCTCGTCCTCGTCACCCTATGGGTGGCTGTCCGGGGTCAGCGTCTCGGGCCGGCTGGAGGCCTTCGCGACACCACGCGGGGTCCCGGCGGCTGCGCGGTCACCGGCCGTGGCGAACCACCGGCTGTGCCCCCGGGTCAGTCCGGCGGTTGCCCAACGAATGTCCGCCGACACACGAAGGCTCCGGACAGAAGAACCGCCGAACTCGCAGCCGGCGGACCACCAGACATCCCCGCTCGGCACGTCCGGCGGAAACCGCAGGTAGGAGCTGTGCACCCGGGTCGACTCGGCCTCGCGGTCCGGGCGTGCCGCCCCGGTCGCGGTACTGCAAAGGTCTGCGAGCCCTTTTGGACGCGCGCCGGAGATGCCGACCGTGCAGCAAGACGATGTCTGTTTGCCGCCAGCAAGAACCTGCTGTGGTGAACATGCTGGCGGTATGACGATGCCATCCACTACTGAGTCCGTAGCAGTTCTCACGCGCATGTACGCGGCTGAGGCGGAGTACCTGGCGGCGGGAGGTCCTGGAAAGGCTTCGTTCGACCTCCTGGCCCCCTTCTTTGCGCCGGATGTCGAACTGCATCAAGCAGAAGCACTGCCCTACGGCGGGATCTGGCGCGGGCACCACGGCATGACGCAGTTCTTCCTCGCGATGGCAGAGGCGTGGGAGTCATTCGAGATGGTGGAACAGGAATTCCTGGCCACCGGTGAGACCGCAGTCGTGCTCACACAGATCCGTGCGCGCGCTCGCGCGACCGGCCGTGAGCTCAGCTTCCCCCTTCTGCAAGCGATCACGGTCAAGGACCGGCGGATCACCGAGGTCCGTCCGTTCTACTGGGACACGCGAGCCATCGCCGACGCTTGTACCGTGCCGACACCGACACCGACACACTGAGTCCGGCGGGCGCACCGGTGCGCTGCGGAGCATCAGGAGCCGACGGCCGGGAACCCGCTGGTCCGCACAGCGGGAGGTCGGGGCCGCGCCGGATGGCCGACGGACGCCAGCTGTCGCCTGCGGCGAGTTGGTCGGCGGCGTGCATAAGGGAGAGGTGGACCTGGTAGCGGCGGGGCGGCCGGTTCCCGTCCGACCGCACCCAGGCAGCGATGGAGCCGTCCACATGGGTGGCCGCCGGCGCGGCCGACGGCAGCGTCGGCGGCGCAGTGCTGCTGCGCGCTCAGGCCCGGGTTCAGCGATCGAGCACGGGGAGTTGCACCGTAATCCTCGGCCGGGGGCGTGGCCACCGCAGCCTGCACGTGTTGATGGAGGCGCCCACGCCAACACGGCTCGGCGTGACCGGGACCACAACGCTGCGCTGCCCGCGATCTAGCGGTCGCCCGGGGATGGCCGGATCACCCCGGACGGGTACGCAGGAGACACCGCCACCGGGCCCCTGCGCCCCCCCGGGCGCAGGTCAGCGGCGGCGCCGGCGCTGGTACCGGGACAGGGTCCCGAGAGCCCTCGTCCAGAGGACCCGGGCCGTCCAGCGGACCCACATGCGGACCCCCTCATCGCGGACGAGGTCGACGACGGCACGGACGGCGAGCGCGGCCTCTGGCGTCGGGTGCCACGTACTGAGATGGAACAGGTACATCAGGAACTGCTGCATGCGGACCTCACCAAGGTGTCGGTGAGGTGCGGGCCCGCACCCCGGGCTGTTGCCGGCGTGAGACTTCACCCTGGACGCGCCGCGCGGGGGCCCGAACTCGTCCGGGGGAGCGGCAGGAAAACGTGGGACCACCAGGCCGGACGCGTAACTCGCGCGAGGTCTCGTTCACCGCAGACACGCACACGGGCCCGGTGCTGTCCTAGGCTTGACCGACCACTGCGGAACCGGGAGTCATGAAGTGAGGCACCGTCAAGGCCGGCCCCGTGAGCAGGCGTCCGGCCGACCGGGGAAGCAGCGCCGGACCAGCCCGGCAGAGTTGCTGCTCCGGTCGCTCGCCTACTTGTACGACGACCTGAACGGCTCGTCCGCGACGGATCGCATGAACCCCTCGCTCGCGAGCCGTAAGGACCCGCAGGTGTGGGGGAGGCTCCGCACCGAGATCGCGGCGCAGCTGGAGCTGAGCCGGAAGCAGGGACGGAGTACGGCGCCCGACCGTACGCCCGTGTTCACGGCGCAGACGTTCCGCACCCTCCGCTGGGACCTGGACGCCGGCAAGGCACTGCGCAGGGACCAGGTGCGGATCCTGGAAGCGGTCCTGGACCTCGGACGCTCCGGCCACAGGCTGCCGGTCGACTGGATCGAGCGGAAGGACAGGATCCTGGCCGCCGACCCGCCCCCGGCCCGCCGGGCCGGCGACGGAGGGAAGAAGCACCACGACTACGTCCAGGACCTGACCACCGCGGCGCTTGACCAGGTCCGCGCCATCGGCGGTCCCGGTGGAATATCACTGAGCGACGTGTACGTGGTCCGGGGGCAGGAGGAGGCACTGGCCCGACTGCTCGAACAGCAGGCGGCGGCACGCGCCCCGGGGCAGCCGGTCCAAGTCGTCCTCGGCGAACCGGGGACCGGTAAGACCAGCATGCTGTGGTACCTGGCGACGATCCTCCAAGGACGCAAGGCGGCGCCGGAGCCCACCGGTGAACGCACCGGCCCGCCGTCGACCGAGCGCCGTCGAGGGGCGGTGATCACCCCCTGCTTCCTCCGGGGTGAGGACCTGCTCGACGGCGACGGGGGAACACGGCTGCTGGAGGCGCTCGGCAAGGACATCAGCCAGGCTCAGGTCCGCCCCGGTCGCGTCGTCCTCCTGGACAGCGCCGACCTGCTCCTGCACGCCGACGAGGGGCGCGACCGGCTGGCACGGATGGCCGCGCTCTGCCGGAGCCGGGGCGTGCCCCTGGTCCTGACCTGCCGCACCCGCGACCGCTCGCAGCTGGCGGACGCCCTCGGCCCGGCCCCGCTCGCCTTCTCCACCCGCATCGAGGACTTCCGCTTCGACGGCGAGGTCCAGCGTGCCGTCAACGCCTACTGCCGCCACTACCTGCCGGCCGACATCCGGAGTTCGACCGCCTCCGCGTTGCTGAACGCCGCCGTGCGGGGCCTGCCCGTACGGGAGGTCGTCGCACGGCCCCTGACCCTGCGGATGCTGTTGCAGGTCTACGACACAGGCATAAAGGGCATGGACACCAGCGAAGTCGACGCGGCTCTGGTCTACGACACCTACTGGCAACGCCGGGTTGAACAGGACATGCGTCAGGAACGCCTGGTCCCGGCCGACACCAGGGACCTGTCGTGGCCCGCCCAGGCCACCGCCCGGCTGATGGTGCACGACGGAGTGGCGGCGCTGCCCGCCGCCGACCTGACCCGGCGCCTCCCGGCGGCCGACGCCGGCCCGGACACCGGGGACCCGGCCGAGCACATGAACGTCCTGGAGAACCGGGGCGTGCTCACACGTACGGCCGGCGCGACGTCCGAACGACAGGGCACATCGGTCCAGTTCTTCCACCAGACGCTGTACGAGTACGCGGCCGGACGCTGTGTGGCCCGCCTGGCGAACGAGGCCGGCCTGTCGTACTACCAAGCACTGGGCGAACACCTCACGGCACACCCGGACGACTTCCTGCGCGCCTCGGTCGCGGAACAGGCGATCGTACAGGGCGTGCGCTCGAAGGACGCGGCACGCGAGGAGGCCATCGGTCTGTTCCTGCGGCTGCTGCGCAGCACGGAGGTAGACCTCCAGGTCATCGCAGTGCGCTGTTACGCCTTCCTGCCGCACCTGTACGTCCACGAACGCAAAAAGGTCCAGGCATACCTGCGCGACGAGGCACCCCGGTCCATGGCCGAGGAACTGCTCGCCGTACTGCCGACGCGCCGCCACCCCAAGCCGGAGGTCGTCACCGCCGACCTGGCGGACATCCTGCGCCGTCACCCCCGACTGCGCCAACGGGTGCTGGAGCTGCTGTCCCGGTTCGGCGGTGTCGGCGAGGAGGCGTCCGGGGCGGTCTGGTCGCTGCTCCACGACCTGTGCGACGACCACCGCGGCTGCCTGACCCGGCCGGCGCGCGCCCACGATCCGGTACCGGTCGGGTGCGGCGGCGAGCTGTGCCTGTGGTCCTGGCTCGTCCGGCTGAACAGCAACAGCGCGACCAGCCACGGCAACCTCGCCGCCCGACTGGTCTCCGTACTCGCCGAGCACCACGCCCCCTGGGCGCTCGCCCGGACCCACGAACTGCTCGCCCTCGCCGAGAAGCACCGCTCGCGCGCCCATGTGCTGCAATGCGTTCCGCTGATCCATCGCCACCGGTTCACGGCGGACTGGTCGACGCTGATGCGTACCGCCGCCGAGACAGCGGCACGCCTGGGCCCTCGAAAGGACGACGACGTCCGCCCGCCGGCCGAGGAGCCGGAGACCGCGAGCGCCCAACAGCTTCTGGACGCCTACTGGTACGAAACCGCCGCCACCGCACAGGCACCCCTCGATGTGCTGCGCGCCCTGTCCCGTGAAGGCGACACCCCCTTCGACGCGCCGCCACCGCGCCTGCGCGGCGTCCTGAACCGGCTCGGTGAGCGGCTGCGCGACGCCGATCCGGACGACGTGCACGGTCTCCTGGACGAGGCGGTGAGGCTGTGCGGGGACTCCGGCCGCGTCGACCAGGTCGCTCGGGCACTGCTGCCGCCCCTCCTCACGCACCCCGCTTCCTCCGAGCCAGGCACGGGCGCCCGGGCCGCCGAACAGTGGTGTGCCGGCCACCTCGCCGATTTCACCGAGCACGCCCGGCGGCGACGACCCGGGACCGCTGTACGGTTCGCCGTGGCCGGCCTGGCCCGGCTCACCCCCGCCCACGCCGCACGCCTCGTGCCGTGGTCCGCGGCGGCGCGTCCGTCCGGCAGAGCCGGAGGACGCCCGTGGGGGAACACCCGCGCGGACGCCGTGTGGCTCGCCCCGGACAGCGCCACCCGCCTCCTCGTCCCCCTCGCGGCGGCCGGCGACCTTCAGGCCACCGCCGGCCTCGAACGCTGGCGCGCCCTCGAACGGGCCCACCACGATCAACTCGTCCGGGGCCGGAACGACTGGCCCCGCTATCACGACGACGCCCCCTGGCACGGCACCGCGCGAAGCGACGTCCTCAAGCTCGTCCACCCCGCGCTCGCCGAACTCGCCGCACACGACCACACCCTGATCGCCGAGGCCGTGCGCCACAAAGTCCCGCCGGCCGACCTGCCCTGGCTCGCCGGACTCGCGAAGGCCGCCGCCGACCAGCCCAACACCGCCTCCGCCACACGCAGCAGAGCGGTGCTCACCCGATACGGTCCCGACCTCGCCGACTGGTGCTCCGATCTGTGGGACAGGACTCTGCCGTGCCCCGACGTGGGCGCGAAGGCGGCGGCGCTCAGGCTCTGGGGCGACCTGGTGCGCCTGGGCGCGGTCGATCGACCGCCCCTGCGACGGCAGGCCGAGCTCGCCGGGGCTCTCGGCGACAAGGGGTGGGTGGGTGCGGTCGCGGTGTTCCGCCACTGGAACCGGCCCGAGGCGAGCGCCGGCATCGGGAGCGGCGGCGACCCGGAATGGGCGGTTCTGGACGCCGCACTGGAGACGGCCGCCGACACCTTCCCCGGCCGGGCGTCGGCCCTCACACCGCTGCGGTCCTACCTGCGCTGCCGCTTCGCCCCGCTCACCGACGCCGAGGCGGTCACCCTGGCGCTGGCCGCCGCCCGAGCCGAAGTACGCGGGTCCCGGACCACTGCGGACATCCACGACTCCGGGGCGGGATTCCTGGCCGAGCGACTCTGCGCGGTCGATCCCGCCGCGGCGGTGGCGGTGACCGTCATGGTCGCCAGGCGCGCGGCCGCCGCCTCGTCCACCGCCCTTGACCCGCACCACGTCACACGACTCGGCTGGATGTGGCAGAAGCCGCTGACCCGCCTCGCGTCCTCGACCGATCCGGCCCAGTGGCAGACGCTGTTGACCGGCCTGGCCAACGGCCCGCTCTCCGTGCTGCAGAAGGCCCTCGACCTGGCTGCCGCGCATCGCCGGGACGAAGACCTTCGGGCCGTCGTGGAGAGCGCCCTGGCCACAAGCCCTTACCGTGACGAGGCCCTGGCGGGCCTGCGCGACGCCGCGATCCGCCACCGCCGCACCCCGCTGGACGGCTGCCGATGGACCGCGATCCTCGACCCGGACGAAGCCACGGCCGTCCCGTAGAGACACTGACCAGCGGCTGCGGCGGCCGCACGCTCTGCGCGAGACCCTGCCGGCTTTATGCCGAGCGCGCGCTCGACGTGGGGGCGACCGCGTGCGCGTTGACGTCCGACGCGAGCCGGACGGCGGGTGGTGTGCCGCCTCGACTGCCACGCCGCCGCCGGTGGCCGCGTGGATGCGTCGGAACCGGGATCACAGCGTGGTTCCGCGCTCGCACGGGCCAAGCGATATCGGGCGGTGCGGCCGACGTGACGGGACAGCCACATCAGCAGGGCGGCGCCCAGGTCGGCGGCGGCCGAGAGGGCCCGTTCGACAGCTTCAGGGGTGTGCACCCGCTCCTCGTAGCCGAGCGCACGGGCGGCGATCAGGGAATGGTGCCGCAGCCGGGGGCACGGGGGTTGGCCAACGGTACGCGGCCGCTGTCTTCGGAGACCACTGCCCTGCGAAAGGCGCGCCCACCTGGCCCGGATCGGAATACCTCAAGGTTCCCTGGAGCCACAGAGCGTCCAGGGAGAACCGGAGACTGATCCCGACCTTGCGGCCGAGCACCCAGGACGGCTCGAACGTTCCCTGGCGGTGGATCGCTGTGGTGAACAGCAACTGTTCCAGCCCCACGTCCCACGTAGTCCGACAGCGGGCAGCGCAGCACCCCCGCTCCCAGCCGTCGACAAGTGCGTCCAGCGGGTCATCGGGCTGGACAATGGGGGCACGGACCGTGAACCTCAACGCAGAAGGCCCGTTCCCGAGCCGCATCGGCCGATGCGGCTCGTATCCGCACTGATCACGCTCTTCGCCTGTTGGCTCCGCTGTCGGGGGAGGCCGACGGCTCCGCCAAGGCCCATGACGCAGCAGGCTCAACGCCTGGGCGGATGCCGATCCGGGTTCGGCGGTGTAGAGGAACAGGGTGGTCTCGCTGTCCCCGGGCAGTGCGAGCGTCTCGTACTCCACAGTGAGCTCGCCGACCAAGGGGTGCCGCAGCCGCTTGGATCCGTGCGTGCGCTGATGCACGCGGTGCTGTTGCCACCAGTGGTCGAAGTCGTCACTCAGTTCCCGCAGCTCGGCGACGAACGCCTCCGTGGCCTGCCGCTCCGACCCGCGGACCGCGTCCAGGCGCAGGTTCTCCACCGCGGCGCGGGCCTGCACCTCCCAGTCGACGAACAGGTCGCGCGCGTCCTGGTCGAGGAAGAGCCAGCGGGTGTAGTTGCGCTCGGTGGCCGGCATGGCGTCGAAGTCCGCGAACAGGGCTCTGGCCATCCGGTTCGCCCCCAGTACGGCGGACCGACGTCCCAGGACGAGGGCGGGAAGGGCGTGGTCCATGGAGTCGAGGAGCTGGTGCAGCCCGGGGCGCAGACGCTGTACGCCGGGCTTCCGTGCCGGAGGGCGGGCGGCGGTGGAACCGATCAGGTTCTTGAGGTGCGCGAGGCCGGCCTCGTCCAGCCTCAGGGCGTGCCCGATGGCTTCGACGACGGCAGGCGACGGATTGATGGGGCGGCCCTGCTCCAGACGCGCGTAGTAGTCGGCGGAGACCCCAGCCAGAAGAGCGACTTCCTCGCGGCGAAGACCCGGTACGCGCCGCGCCCGTCCGTCCGGTGGCGGCCCCGCCTGCTCGGGGTCGCACTGGGCACGGGAGCGCTTGAGGAAATCGGCGATTTCTCGGTTGACGGAAGCCATGGGAACAAGTCTGCGGCACGATAATCGCTGGTGGCCGCTGTAACTGGGTCTGTCAGTCCTAGGCAGTTTCTTATCGATCACTCACACGAGACCCGAGCTGTTGGTGGTGTGATGGTTTCATGCGGCCTGAGCACTGTGTGACCACGAACCACATCGAGGTGTGGCAAGAACGAGTGTTGCCGTCGGGGCCGGAACGGATCAGGTTCGGGACGGTGCTGCGCGCCTCACTCATGCCGATCCTGGTCTGGGCCGGAGTCGCGTGCTTCGGGTACTTCGTCTACAACCCGCTGGTGGCGATGGCCCTCGGCTGTCTCTTCGCGCTGTCGTTCATCGTGGGGTACGCGCTGCGTCGCAGGGCGAAGCACTCGGTTCGCTGCAGCCTCTACGGTGCGCTGGGCGGAGTGCTCGACAAGTCCATGGCTGGGTTCTGAGGCGTTGCGGCACAGACGACCGCTCGTTGTATTGAGCGTGTGACCGACGCCCAGTGGACCAGGATCGAGCCCCTGTGGCCGGACCGGACTCCCCGCCGAGGGGGGAAGATGCCGTGATCACCGGCAGGTGACCGACGCGATCGCCCGGAAGTACCGGACTGGCTCTCCGCGGATGGATCTGCCTGCGGAGTCCGGCTCGTGACGAGGCGCCTACAGCCGTTTGCGGAACTGGGCGATCGATGGGCCTGGGAGCGATCGCTCACCGTCTTGCTGGCCAGGCGGACGACGATGAGGACCTGGGCCGGGTGGTATCCGTCGACTCCACGGTCGTTCGGGCACATCAGCGTGCGGTTGGAGCCCGCAGAAAGAGGGCTCCAACCGGCGAGCCACCGGGCCACGCCAACGGCCGGTCCCGAGGTGGGCTGATTACAAAGATCCACTTCGCCGCGAACGGCAACTGCCGGCCGCTGGCGTTCGTGCTTACGGCCGGACAGGCCGGCGACGCGCCCGCCATGATCCGAGAGGCCCTGCCTAGTCAGCTGCGACCTAGGGCGCAGAGGGCTTGGCACGGCCCCAAAAACCGCTCCGCCGCGGCTCACGCTGGAGTCAGCACTCGAGCGGCAGTCCTGCTGCGACCTCCCGTCCCACCCATACGAAAGAGGAATCTCAATGATGAAGTCAAGCCGTCTGCGTGACCGGTGGGGCGGAGGTGAACAGCCTCTTGTCACGCAGCATCGCCCAGAGCACGTCGAC